>NZ_JACYTU010000013.1:0-66633 GCF_014841225.1 Plantibacter sp. CFBP 8804 | reverse complement strand
CGGCCTCGGGTCGGCCCGGCACACCCGGGTCGACCCGCCGGTCAGTTTCCCGCTGGATCTGTCCCAAATCCGCTCTCGGGCGTGCCCCTTCTAGGTGAAGGCAGTACACGCTCAACCCAAAGGAGAGAGACATGCGCACCCTCACCAAGTACCCCACGCCCAACGACCAGGCCGCCGCTTGGGCGACGGTCCACCTGCCGCTCGGGACCGACGTCGACCGGTTCGCTGAGGACTACGCCGACTACGTCGACGAGCTCCGCCAGCCAATGAACCCAGACCCGATCGTCCTCACGCCGGCAGAGTTCGCAGACCAGGCCGGCCTCGACACGACCATCCCGCTGCCGGAACGCGCGATCGCCCTCTGGGGCGTGAAGCTCGACCCGCCCGCCCCGAAGCTGTAGCCTTGAACCCGGCACCCGGCCCCCCTGAGCGGGTAAATCTGACAGTTTCTCCTCTGGGCCGGGTGCCTTTTTCGCGCCCGCCGGCAGCCACAGCTCGTCGAGTCCCCTCCGAGCCCCCGAGATGCTTCGCCCACGCCATCATCGCCACTTTGTCGACGCCACGACGTCGGCCATCCCTGACTGGATCGTCATCATGACCATGCGTAAACGCTTCAAAGCCCTCCTCGTCCTCACGGCCGCCGGCATCGCCACCGTCGCCGGCCTCACCACGCTCGACAACCCGTTCACACGCTCACCCCAGGCCAGCACGACCGCTGCGGCCGCCCTGCAGGACGCAGGCCTCATCACCGTCGTCGACGGCACCACCACCTACAACATCGAGGCCGCCCGAGCAGCACTCGCCGCAGTCCCCGTGGCCGCCCCCACCCACGCCGACACGTACGACTCCGACGCATTTGGTCAGCGGTGGAAGGACATCGATCGGAACGGCTGCGATCAACGATCCGACCTGATCAATCGCGTCCTCCAGGACATCACCCACAAGCCCGGCACCAACGACTGCAAAGTCACCAGCGGAACACTCATCGACCCCTACTCCGGCGAACGCCTCGAGTTGACCACCGAGACGCTCAGCACCGACGTCCAGGCCGATCACGTTTTGCCCAAGTCCTGGATTTGGCGCCAGGGCGCCGCCTCGTGGACCGACGAGCTGCGCATCACCGTCGCCAACGACCTCGACAACCTGGAACTCGTCACCAGCGCCCTGAACTCCTCCAAGGGTGACTCTGGGCCCGCCGAATGGATGCCGCCGGCCGACTCATACCGATGCGAGTACACGTTCCGATGGGTGTACCTCCTCACGAAATACCCGCTCACGATCAACACCGCCGACCGCGACGCCCTCGCCTCGACGATCGCCACATGCGACGCCCCGTAGGGCTCCGCCGGCCGCCGGCCGAGACCAGCGATAGCGTTCGACCGTGAACTCCTTGCAACGCTCCGCGACCTGGGCCACCACAATCGCCGCCTGGCTCCTCGTCGTGATGCTGGCCGGCATGGTCCTGCTGCACTGGATCAGCGGGATCGCCGCCGCCCGCGGGGACTCCGTGAGCTACGACAGCTCTGGCAGCGAGGATCTCGTCCGCTGGGTGACCATCGCGCTCATCGTCGCGCTCATGGTCCTGTCCAGGTGGGCCCGAGGGATGCGCGGCTTCGGCTTCCGCTGGCAGCAACCACGAGCACCGTTCGCCCGATTCGTCCGAGCGACAGTCCTCGCCGTGTCGATCTTCATCGCCGCGGGCCTCCTCAACCGCCCCATCGCCGCCCTCCTCGGCTGGCAGTTCCGACCCGTCACCACCTCCTGGGACGAGCTCACCGTCGCCGACCGCGCCATGCGAGCTCTGCACGCCGGCCTGAGCGAGGAGACCCTCGACATCGCTATACCCGTCGGCGTCGCCTTCGCCGCGCTCTCCGTCCTGAATCGCGATCGCCGGATGACGGGCAGGCCGGAATGGACGACCGGCTCCCTGTGGCGATGGGCACTCCTCGCCGGCAGCATCGGCCTGATCACACGAGTCATCGACCACCTTTACCAGGGCGGGGCATCCTCACTGCTGGCCCTGGCTTGGGGAAGCGGGCTCCTCGCCCTGTTCGCGATCTACCGCTCAGTCCTCCCACTGATGCTCGCCCACTTCATCATGGACGCGGTCATCGTCGGCAACAGCGCGCTCCTCGGGAACCCCGCAGGGTACGCATCACGCACCCTGACCCTCGCCGGCATCTTCGTCCTCACCTTCATGGTCGGCACCACAAGCCAACGAACAGGCACACTCAGTGCGTCGCCGCGGACCACCAGCGGCTCTACGTAACGATTCGCCGAAGCCCCGCCCTGGAGTGTTCCTCACCGCATCAGTCGATCAAAGGTCGGAGCCACGATTCGTACGGTGTCGTCGTGCGCGGTATCCCACCGGCGTCGCAGCTCGTCACTCGATTCCCCCCACATGTCGAACAACGTCGTCATCACCCGATGGACCGATTCCAGCAAGATCCAGATGAACAAGTTCGCGACATTGATAGGCAAACCGAGCCCGACCCGCGCCAATCCCGTTTGCCCCGGCCGCTCATTTCCAAACGCAGCGAGAGTCGTCCTTTCCCCATGCGACGCCCCCGACATCGTTGAATAATCGCGCCCAGAATTCGGGCTGTTGACCGCGTCGAGAAGATCCATTGCCAGCTTCCGATAGCCCGGCGGCTTCGCTGAAAGACCGGTAACCCGAACTTCCTCGAACTTCCGCTCCGCCTCGTCCGAGATCTCAGACCCACGCAGCCGTCGAACCTCACCGTCTTCCCCGCGAATCCCAGCCTCAGCATCATTCGAAGCCAGGTACCCCGCCTCATTGAGAGTCAGCAGGGCGGCTCTGTGAGCGAGGACCGCCGCATCTTCAGAGGTGACCAACCACCATGCACGACCCAAAGTCTCGACGCAGCTGCGGAGAAGCGAACCCAGCGACGGCCCATATGCCCCATCGCCGCCGAGGATCCACGCAAACGCACTGAACTCATCACTGGCCGCAGCGAGACTGATCGTCACGTCAGCGAAAGGAGAATCACCAAGCGAACCATCGAGCAAAGCCTGTGCCCTCGACCCATCAGAGGGCACAACCTCCCACAAGCCCGATGCCACGTCCACCAGCGCGTCGGCAGTTCCCGTCAACGCGACGGCAAGAACGCTGCGATCCGCAAGCGGCAAAGGCTCCGATGAAGTCATCCCGCGAGCGTAATACTCCACTTCGCTCCCCGAACGCAGATCTTGGAAACCATCGACCCCAAAACCCTTTGCTTCCCTCTTGCGCTCTGATACTGTTATAAACGTCAGATTTACTATTGCAGGGGAGTATCCATGCGCACCACCACACCCACAACCACCCCCACGACCTGCGCCATCGGCCTGCTCACCCTGACGGCGCTCGCCGTCGTTTGCGTCTGGCTGGGCCCATCGGTCTATCGGGCGCTGCAGGTCGCCGGCACAGCAGTCCTGGCGCTCGTGGTCGTCATTGCCACAGCTCGGGCGACAGCCGCGCTGCTTCGCGACCTCGCTTCCGATGATGAATGACGCCGGCCGATGCGGTACATCATCGAGT
The DNA here is from genome assembly GCF_014841225.1 of Plantibacter sp. CFBP 8804. Lineage (NCBI taxonomy): Bacteria > Bacillati > Actinomycetota > Actinomycetes > Micrococcales > Microbacteriaceae > Plantibacter > Plantibacter sp. CFBP 8804. The sequence goes on along the minus strand of NZ_JACYTU010000013.1, from coordinate 63,092 downwards.
GGTCCGATACAGCAACGCACCGCGGCGAGCTCTCTCTCGACGACGGAACGCTCGCCACGCACGCAATGAAGTCAGGCAAGTTGCGCGCGCTTCTCACGGGTGCTCTTCGAGAACCAACGCATGGCGAAGTGACCGCGATGATCCAGGCCAACGCACACCTGCGAATGATGCTCCTCGAGGATCTTCTGGACGCTCAGTCAGTCGCGAACACACACCACACACCCACTCCATGAAAATAAACGTGGGGTTTAGACTCGAACCCAGACAATCCAGGGAGATCACCGTGACCACAGCCAAGTCCGCGAGCACGATCAGTGCACGCGACCTCGTGAACTACGAAGAGGCAGCCGAGATCCTCGGACTCTCGCTGCAGACGGTGCGGATCTACAAGATCAAGGACCCAGATTTCCCGGAGCCCATCACCGATACCCGCTCTCCCGTGTGGCTGCGAGCGGACATCGTCGCGTACAAGGAACGGCGCGCGAGCAAGCGCAAGAGCGAGCGCTCGTTGAGCGACGCAGCGGCAGCAAAGCGAGCCAGATCTGAATCAGGCCGCAAACCGAAGCCGGTCGACTCCGAGATCGATTTCTCCCAGCTTGTCACCGTCGAGGACATCGCAGAGATCCTCGGTGTCACGACGCAGACCGTGCGGAAATACAGCCGCGCCGATCCAGAGTTCCCTGAGCCCTTCTACGTGAAGAAGAGCCACTGGTGGCGCCGGCAGGACATCCTCGCCTATCAGGAGCACCGAGCATCCCTGGCTGCGGCATCTGCCAAGCGGGTCAGCGGCGACGACGCGAACGCGCCGGCTTAACCTTCCGGGCCCCCGACACGAAGGCGAAAGCCGTGAACCTCACCATCGGGTACGGCGGAAGGACTGTCATCAACTTGCGACATTCATAAAGCGACACGAAGTGGCTTCATGCTGTGGCAGAGCGCGCACAGCGAGTTCTACTTCGTTGCGGCGCTCGACCCCAGCCCTATTTGTCTCCCTGGACCCGCCACCACCCTTCCGTTAGACGAGCACGCCGTCGCCATTCCAGTAGTGGATATCAGTGCGCGCGACGACCTCTAGATCGGGTCCTTCGCGCGACAGGCGCTGCGGAGCCTGAATGAACTGGCTTCCCGATACCAGTCGGCGATGCTGGGTCGCTGCACGCCGCAGCTCAACCACTCGAGCATGGGCGAGGACGCGGGGACGCCGATGGAGTTGGCGACCGTGAACACGAGGACCGCGACGCCGGCGGGCAACCTGACGGCCCGCACTGCCGCACGGTCTGCAGCTCGACGAAAACTCACGCATCCTCGCGGTTGCGAATGGCGGCCTCATCGTCACGTTCGCATCGAAGCGCTTCCCACTGCGGGTGAAGGCCGCGTCGATCGTCTTGCAGTCTGTCCAGTACCGCGCCGAACTCGCCATCGACTCCAGCTGGAACAGGAGGATCCCCATTCGCCCGGACCTGTCCGCGGAACGGGACGACACGCGGCACCGACAAGCAGAACATGATCGACCTCGCCGACGACATCGGAATCCTGTCATTGAGAGGTCGAATAGGGCAGGATCTGCCCGCGCTCGACATGCACGGGAAGCCCTTCGGCGTGTTGATCAGAGCCCAGTGGACGGGTCAATTTCGCCCCGACCGATCCATGGCATAGGGCGACACGTCGCGTCGACAAGCACCTCCCAAGGCCTGCTGCACACGAATCGGCGACCGCCTGCTGATCGTCGACGCGATGCGATCTTTTCGGACCCCATCCAGGCGTGTCATAGCGGTGCCTGTCGCTGCAGAATCCGGCGCATCAATTGGCTGGGATCTCCTCCAGTTCGGCTTCCCGCGCGCTCTGCGCCGTGAGGACCCTTGGCATGCAACTACCGTTACGTCATTCAGTCCAGGCTGAACGTTGGTCACCGCGCGCCCTGTCCGAGCTCCAAAAGTGGGTGCGTTTGGTCCCCAAGTGCGTGGATTTGACCCCCAAAGCGACACGCCGCATAAATCGCATAATTTCAGTGAAAAAACCTGATCAGAAGCATTTTATACGCGACACGCCCGGGAATGGCACTTTTGGCCTGCATGTTGGTGGCGAATGCAACGATGTGTCCCAACGAAGGGGCCCGCCCTGTTGGAAGCAGGACGGGCCAGAATCTTCGTTCCTCGCAGGGTGAATCTCGAAGGAAAGGAGACACGATGAGTGTAAAACGCAATAGGAGACCGCCAAAGGCAACAACACGCGTCGATCACGCAATTAGGGTTATCGTCCGGATTGATCTGACAGCAATCTGTCTAATCGCCGTGGCGGTGGTCACGTCGCTCGCCCGGCCCTAGCGCCAGGGCCAGAAGGCGTGAGGCTCGCTTGTCGGCCCAATGTCGGCACCCTGCCGCGTGACAGGTCCGAGGCCGCTGGGGTGGAACACTCCACCCCAGCGTGGGCGGCAGGGCGCTACCCGTTCGCCTGTCTGGCGGATCCGCGAGCGAGCCGACCTCACGAGCGGCGCTCGGCGCACACCACCATCGTCAGCCCTGAAGGCCGTGCGGTCTTCACCAACGACCACCCACGGGCGCTGCTCGCTTGACGTGTGATGTCTCAGGACATCGGTGACGAATCTGCATCAGGACATCGGTAACGCTTCGATGTTCTTGGGCCTCGGACCGCGGGGGCGGCCGTTGCCGACGTAGGTCACGCCGGCTGGTGGGCGGGTGTGCTCGATGAGGATCTCGCCGTCGAGATTGGAGACAGCAATCTTGTCGCCGTCGACGATGATCAGCACCTCCTTGTGTCGATGCTGTCCGCCGACGATGTAGATGACTCTTGCCAGTGTGAAGGTGCCCGCGCTGTTGAGCGTGCGAACGGTGATGTCCGCGGGCAGATCGGCCGGTTCCGGGATGGGCCGGATGGCTCGGCCGCCTGTCCGAGCGAAAAATGGCTGTTGTGGTTTGGGGCGTGGCGGGTCAGCCTTCGGGGTTGCGATCCAAGCCGCTTCGGGGGTGACGCGGCCCGGGAGTCCTTGGTGTGGGCGCTCGGTGTTGTAAATGTGGTCGAACGCATCGACCTGGGATTGCAGGATCGCGAGCGTCTCTGCGAGCGGTTGCTTGTCGAGGTAGCGGAATAGGGTCTGGTGGAAGCGCTCGTTCTTGCCCTGCGTCGTCGGCTTGTATGGCTTGCCTGTTATGGCCTCGGTGCCGAGCGTCGATACGTGGTTCACGAGCTGGCCGGGAAATCCGCGGCGCGAGGGGTTGAGTGCGACGCCATTGTCTGTCAGTAGCCGTTGGGGAACCCCACAGGCGAGCACTGCCTTATCGAAGACGGTGATGGCATCCGCGGCGGTCTCTCCCCAGGCTACGTGGGATGCGACCGCGTAGCGGGAGTGGTCGTCAATGAGTTGGAAGATCACGCACTTGCGCCCACCGGTGAGCACGTACTCGGTGGCGTCGAGCTGCCAGCATGCGTTCGGTGCTGGGTAGACAAAGCGCCGCCACGCCGACCGTGGTTTCTTCTTCGGCTCAAGACGGGCGACGCCCGCCTCGCGAAAGATTCGAGCTAACGACGCGATCGACGGCACCGCTTCAATCCCCATCGCATGCATTTTGTCGTACACGCTGATCGGTCCATGGTCCAACCCCGAAGCCTCCAACGCGGCCCGCACCTGCACTGCCTGCGACTTGACCTCCTCCAACACCCCTGACGGATTCGATCTAGGGCGTCTGGATCGAGGCTCGAGAACTGCTGCTGGTCCTCCCATCTGGGCGCGCTTGCGGAGCTCGTAGAAGGACTTCCGAGAGATGCCGTGCTCGAGGCAGAAAGTCGAAACCGCACCACGCGGGGCATCGCTGGGCCACTGGGCGATCGCAAGACGCAGGCGCGGTTCGATAGGTTTGCGGCCAGTCATCGTGTACGGGCAATCATCATTCAGGCCTCCGCGGAAGCGTGCACGGTTCGCGCACTCGTTGCGCCGAGGGCGCGAACGTGAGTGACTCTCACGGCCACCCTCGAATCGCTAAAGATTCCGCCGGAGAATCAGAATCGTCGTTCCATCGGGCAAACGGCCTTGCGCCGCCGAGTACCAGTACGAGCCCGATCGAGACGATGAGTACGAGACGGATTCAGCCCCCATGACCGCAAGTTCGTCAACCATGCGTAGGCTGCGATCCGTCGAGGGTCGCATGATTCCGAAGGGCAAAGTGACGGCGTCAGGGTCGGGTATGGCGAGTGTCGCCTCCTTAGTCTCGTGCAGGAGAGCCGTGCTGCTGGTCGAGCTGAGCACTCGAACGTCGGCGCCGAGGTCGATCCCCGACCAGTCGGCGATGTCGGCGCGAGCAGTCGCATGGCATGGCAGCAGGGACAATTGCACGGCGCAGGTCGTTTCGTGGCCTGAGAGCGTCCAACGAGTGTCCCAGAGGCCGAGTACGATCGATGCTCCAGCAGCGATTACGGTGAGACCTGCGACCCAGGCTGCGGTCCGCGCGAAGCGCCGTCTGCTAGCCGGGTCTCGTGGCGAGAGCTCGACGAATCGGAAATCATCGGTCATAGCCGCTCGCTACTCGCTGCGGGTGATCGTCACGAGCACGGTTCCATCAGCGCGGGGTTGAGTGGCATGGAGGTCGTGTTCAACCGCGTCCTGCGCGGTGGGGAAGACGAGTCGTGCTTCGTAGGTCGGGTCGGGAAACCCGTACTTTCTGAACTGCTCGACACGAACATCGTCGCCCAGTGGGATGTGGAACGTGTCGCGCACTCGCTCCCGCAGATCGTTCTGGCACGTCGATCCGACGCCTGCGTATCCACACGTCGACACGTCGAAGAAGGTGCCCTGAAACGAGCCGGCCAACAGGATCACCAAGCCGCCGACCCCAGCGATCCCCGCCATCAGACTCGCCACCACCACGCCGACCTGGGTAACCGAGCGGCGAGCGCGTGGCTGCTGCTGCTCCGTCGGCGTGAGAAGGTCGTCGATGGTCATGATCAGTTCTGTCCGTCCATTCCGGTCAAGTGCACGGCGTAGCCGTTGCAACCCGCATCTTCCCATCGGTACTCGCCGCCGCTCTCAACCCAGGTCCCCTGCAGAGCTTCCCATTCCGGTGTATCCACGTGGGGCCCTTCGTTCTGCTTGCCGTTCTCTCGATCCGAGGGAGTACGTTCCCAATCGAGGACGAAAACGTAGTCGAACCCGAGGTCCGCCATGCACTTGGCGATGATGAACTGCTGATCGATCCACACTGGAAATTGCTGCTTGCGGTACTCGTCAACCGAATCGGGCACGGTGATCAAGGAACGGTCAGAGTTCACGTCGTAGAGCGGCGTGCCGAACTCGTTTCGTCGAATGCCATCGACTGACGTCACGGTGGGCGTCGGGTTGACGAGCTGGCTGGTGTCGATGTCCTCGCGCTCCGCGAGAGGAACATATTCGGCGCTCTCGCCCGTGCTGAGGTTGTCGAGCGCTGTGTGGCCCGCTTGGATCGCGAAGGAGACACCCGTGCCAGAGACGAGGAGGATGCCGGCGAGTGCAATGCTCACGGCCAGGATCTTGCCTCGTCGACCGCGAGCGGTGGGCGCTTCGACTTCGGTCGGGGTGAACAAATCAGAGTCAGCCACGAGCGCTCCCGGTTGATCGGCGTTGACGGCGGTTCGAGGACGGTAGCCACCAGAGTGCGGCGCCCGCCGGGATCAGGACTAACCCCAGGCTCGCTGCGATCACGAAGGTGGGTAGCGTGTCGAGACGGGTGACGAGCATCTGCACGGTTGCGCTGCTGTACCAGAGCAGCTGGACCGAGAAGTGGATCATCCACGCCGCGGGGAAGATCAACGATGTCGCCCCAATGAGCCTCGTGCGGCGAGTGGCGCTCAGTATCGTTCCGAGAAGTGCGAGACACATCAGGAAGATGACCGGTATCAGCTCGAAGGCCGGGGCTGCCGACGCTCTCCCGGTATCGAGCGTGCGGATCAGTGCAAACAGCCCGAGTCCGGTGAGTCCGAGTCCAAGGAACATCAATAGTGCCGAGAGACCGCGACCTGCACGATCGAGACGGAGCTCCGCTAGAGCAGCCCGATCTGTGCCGCGAAGCACATGGGACCGCCACGACAGGTCGGCGGGCACGCCTCGTATTGCGCGGAGCGCAATCGCACGCGACGCTCGCCTCGGCGAGAGGCCCGATTTTTCCGCCCAAGCGGCTTCCTCATGCAGGTCTGATGCGATCTCATCGCGACGTTCTGCTGCAATGTGTGGATCGAGTCCACGGGTGTACCAGGCGCACCACCGCAGCGCCCGGCGTGCGACCGTGCGATACGGGGCGCTGCGCGTCACACTCGTCATGCCGGACTCACCGCACCGGTCCCGGTGACAAGTCCAGTCAGACGCGCACGCTCCCGCGCGATCGCCACTTCTCCCTCGGCCGTCACTGTGTACGTGCGGCGACGCGGTCGCCCGTCGGATTCCGCATCGGCTGGGTCTTCCCATGCCGAATCAACAAGGCCTCGTTCAGTCATCCGAGCGAGCGCCTTATAGAGCGTGCCGTGCGACGTCAGCGTGGCATTGCCGCTGGCGCCAGCGATGTGCTTCGCAAGCATGAACCCGTACGCCTGTTCGCCATCCGATTGCAGCGCCAAGACCGACTCCAGGATGCTCAGTTCCAGTGGAACCAGGGCGCCGGCTTTCCGTCTCATGGTTCCAAGTATAGGAAGATATGAGAATAAAGCTACTGAGCCTTCAGTCTCTTGGCACGATTCGCAGCATGTGGAAGATCTCGGCTTCAGTCTCGTAGCGTGGGCCGACCCCGTACCTCTCCCAGTACGGCTCGGCCACAGTGCCCCCGGCGACACAGATCACGCCGGCCTCCGCTCCGTTGGGATTGTTGCCATCCATCGCCTCGATGTACGCCCCGATCAACCCGTCATCTCGGGTGATGATGGTCGCCTCGGTCTGAGGAGCGAAGCGCACGTTCGCGTGGTCGCCGTCGGCAAGTTGGCCTCCGTTGAGGATTTTGTCTAGGCAGAGCTCATAGATGTTCCACTCATTCACCTCGACAGATGTTGCCCCTGAGGAAGACGAACTGGACGACGCTCCGTCCGCATCACGCGTCGCTTGCGTGGCGGAGCATCCAGCACACGTCATGCAAGCAATCACTGCCCACGCAGCTGCACGCAGATGCTTCATGGTCCCCCCGGACGTTTGAGATCCCTGCTCGATGACCCCACCCTAGGCGCCGACCCAACGCATAGCGAAGCGGGAACGGATTCCCGGCCGTCATGCCTCACGCTGGACGAACAGCTGCGCCAGCCGCGCACTAGCAGGGCGAATCCTTCGCGTTGGGCATTGCGACACCGCTCCGAATGCGGTGCAGGGCTGGCGGAGACCGGTGGGACGTGACGCCATCGCCCATGTGTCACCACTAATACATCGAGATCTGTCACCGATGTCCTGATACAGAACTGTCACCGATGTCCTGCGAGATGACACGTCGTGTCAGCGACATGAGCCGCATTCGGATCCCGTACTTGGTCACTCGCGCCTGGCGACCAGCGGGCGCATCACCTCGGAACTCAGTGAGATGCGTCGTCTCGATCGAAGTTTCGCATCTCACGCGCACGCTCGACGAGCCAGAATGCGACGGTGTTGCTGCCAACCTCTGGGTACATTCGAGACCAGCTCTCCCAGAAGTCCAGGTCCTCTTCCACCTCTGCGAGATCCCTCGACGCCTCCTCCAGAGCATCTGCTGCGAGGTTCACGTGGTCCTCTTCAACTCGATGCGGCCGAAGTTCCTCCTTCCCACTCACGAGCTGTCGGACAAGCCGCGTCTGTCTCGACTCTTCGGAACCGCGCAACACGTGATCCAGCCCACCAGCTTCTTCGACGGCCCGCGTCACGATCTGGGCCAGCACGGCCGGGAAATCCCGCTCGTGCTGAGCGAGACCGGTCAACGCATCCACCGCGTCGGCGTGACGCCTCTCGGCAGATCGGAGGCGACCGACGACCGCTAGGGCTGATCGCAGATTCGCTTCGAGATCCTCGAGCTCCGAGATGCGCGGACCAGGTGTCGAGGGTTGCCGGACGAGGAAATAGCCTGAGCCCTGCCTCGCCTGGACCGTGCCAGCGTCGATCAGGTCTCGATAGGCATTCCGCAGACCCTGCACCGAGGCGAGACCGAACTCATCGCCGAGCTCCCGCAGTGACGGCAGACGATCGCCAACGGCGTACACGCCCGCGTTGATCCGATCACTCAGCCACTTGGCGGCCTGGCTCGACTTCGATTTGTGACTTCTGTCGCTCATACCGTCGACACTACTGAACTGTGTGCACACAGTAGTGCACCGAACGTTGGATTGGTCGATCAGCAGCCCACATAGAAGCGCGCCGAGCGGCGATCACAGTGAAACCTCGAGTGAATCGATCCGCGCGGCGGCCCGCGCGAGGTCCAGCCGAGCAGCCTTCGTTCCGAGGTCCACGGTCGGTTCTGAAGCGCCCAGCGCAAGCAACTCGGCGATCTGCTCACGGAGCTCGAAGACCCTCGGCGGGAGCACCAGTGTGTTCTGGAACTTTCCGCGGGTGAGACCGACGTAGACGGCCGCGCCGTTCACTGCACCCGACGTGTAGCTGACGTCAGCGGTCTCACCCTGCGCACCATGCGCCGTGGATGCGTAAGCCAGGTGAACGTGCTCAGTGACGTAGCTCGCGGGCACGTTTCGAACACGGCCTGGGTCCGAAGCGGATTCGAGCGAGGCGTGCCCACCGGCGATGCTGCGGACTCGCCAGAGCTGACGGTTACTCACGCCCAGGTTCTTCTGGTTGGCTCGACTCTGGACGAGGTCCCCCTCGTAGATGGACTGCGAGTCCTGCGCGAAGAGAACGGAACCTGGCTGCAGCTCGCCTCGCGAGAGCCGCAGTCGCTGGATCGTGTCATTGATGCGCTGCGCCTCCTCGTTCATCGCCGTCACCAACGCAACACGTAGCCCTGCCGCGGTGTCTGCGAGATACCGTTCGGCGAGGTAGGCCGTCGGATCCTGACCGGGCTCCAACTCGACGACATGGCCGCCGGCGATGAGGCCATCTGCAACGGCAAGCCGATCATCTTCGCTCCGTGCATCGCGCAGGGCAATCGTGAGCTGCGCGTAGGCGCGGTCGATCGCTCCGTCTGGCTCGCGGAAGCGGTGGACGTCCTCGAGATCGACGCGCGCTGTCGCGGCCTCGGTTGCCAGCAGCATTGCTCCCGAGTGCCCAACCGGGCGCAACTGCATCGGATCCCCGACGAAGGCCAGGTCGATGCCGGTTTGCTCTGCGGTGATGCAGAGCGCGCGTGCGGCCTCAAGGTCGAGCATGCCGGCCTCGTCGACGATGACGCGGTCGTTGCGGCGGAGTCGGTAGCAGCGAGCCATCGGGTTGATTGGACGTTCCCATGTCCAGACATCGCGGCCAGCGTCATCTGTCTTCCAGGTCCAGCCATGCGCTCGGAGCATCTCGTGCACGCTCATTGCATCGGCGCCCGTCTCGGCACAGGCGACCTGGGCGGCCTTACGCGTCGGTGCAAGCAAGAGCGGGCGACGGCCGTTGCGGCGGAGCAGGTCGCACGCGATGCGCAGCATCGTCGTCTTGCCCGTTCCGGCGGGGCCGGTCACTGTGACGAGCCGATCGCTGCCCGCCAGCGCTGCAACGGCGGCTCGTTGGCCCTCATCGAGCGACCGACCGGCAGGAAGTGAAGCTCGCTCGGCGCGGAGGACCGCCTCTTCGGTCAGAGATCGTCCGGGGGACGCGAGTTCGACCATGCGGCGCTCGACTTCCCGTTTGAGCGTCGCGGTGTGGCTGGAGAGGTAGCCCTTCACCTGTGGCGGCACTTCGTCTGCGCCGAGCAGGTCCGTGCAGCCCTCATCGACGGCGCGCTGAATCACCTGCTCGATCAGCGGTTCGAGCTGGGATCGGTCAGCGACGACTCCCGTTGCGGCGACGGCTCGGAGCACGCCGGCGCGGATGTCGAATCGGCTGAATCGTCCTCCACTCGGCGTCGAGCGTCGGTCAGCATCAACGACCGCCCGCCTCGCGAGTAGATCGACATTGAGGTTATCGAGGCTGCTCGCCACCGGCGCCACGGCGGCCCGCCTCTCAGCGAGTCTCGGGTCCAGTTCGATGATCTCGTCCCGGACAAGGTTCAACCAGTCCGCTTCGTCGATTGCGGGAGGCTTCGCGGGGCGCTCGTGCGCGTAGGCCCACTGATCGATGGCGGTCAGGTCCTGCGGCGTAGGTTCAACGTCAGGGTGTTCGAGCCGCCACTCTTCGAGTCGGTTGGCTCGGTTCCGCTCGATCTGACGAGACCGCTTCGACAACGGCCGCACGATGTGAGCGAGCTGCTCGATCTCACCGTCATCGCCGATACTGAAACCCCTCCTGGCGAGGGCGGCGATCCATTCCGGGTCCGTCCTCGCGGCGAGGTCGCCCTCCGCGTTGATGATGGTCTGGAAGCGGAGTGCTACGCGGGAGTCGATGTTGCTCCAACGCCCGTCCTCTCCGAGCACCTTGATGTTGAGCCACAGGTGCCGGTGCTGGTGGGGATCGAGTGCGCGCGAGCGAGCATGGCGGAGCTCCACGATCTCGATGCGCGTGAGCGGCATGCGGCGGTGGCCGGCTTTCCCACGACGGGCGTTGAGCTCACGCTGCCAGGCGAGGATGATGCGTTCACGGAGGCGATCCTGGAGTACGTCGTAGGCTGCCGCGACGTCCGGATCGAGTATCGCTGCGATGGAGAACGACTTCGAGGAGTTGATGGTGGCATCGAGGAGCAGATCCGCTCGAGGCGAAGGGTTCCGGATGCCGCGTATGACCTCGGTGTCGGGATCACGACCGGCGACCCAGGCGGCGAGCTTCTGTCGGTCGAGCTGGTCAAGGGTGACCTGTTCGTTCTCGACGATGAAGCGGGTGACGGTCTCGGGTGCGTAGCCGAGCGCTCGTGCGATGCCAGCGGGCGTGCCAAGCGTTGCGTCGCAGGAACCACCGAGCGCGTAGTCGACGGCCTGCCGGAGTCCTTGCGAAGCGATGCCTCGCTTCCACCTGACCATGCCGCCACGCACGAGCACCTCCATGCCGAAGGCGGCCGTTCCGCCTCGCTAGCTCTTGCCGCTGGCGGACCGCCGACGCGGACGGGGCCACCCCGGTGCCTGCGTGCATCCCTGAATCGACACCCCTGTCACGGCCGCCTGCGGCCCCGGTCGGGGTGTGTCCCCTCACCCTTCTGTCATCGGCTGCCCCGTCATCGACGGTTCATCCCAGTTCTGTTGGTGCCAACCCTCTGAGCTATGGCGTCCGTTCGAGGGCAAGGCGAGCGGAGCGAGGCGCGGCAGCCCGAATGCGGGACTGGCGGTGTGCCCGCGCGCCGCCAGCCTCGACGGCCTTGGGGTGGGGATGGGCCGACGCCGAACAGGGCGCCGAAGTCGCAGGAGGCGTCCGCCTGATCGTCGTGCCCTCCACAAGAGCAGGAGGTGACGCACCAGCGTTCATCTCAACTCGCGCAAGCGACGGAAGGACACCATGGCACTGCTCCTCTCACTGCAACTCGTAGCGACCGCGTTGAGTGCGACCGCGCTCGGTACAACCGGTCCAGCGATCCCTCTCGACGCGCCAGCTTCCGCAGCCGTCGTCACGGCCTCGGGTTCTGCTAGCCCCTCGGTAGCGGAAGTGGGCGACTGTGTCGGCTTCGCGCTCGACGTGTCCGGCACCCAGGACGGTATCGCGATCGAACCGATCACCGCCGCACTCACCGGTCCCTACGACGGCTGGCCCCCGGTCGGATCGGTCGCGGAGGCAGCGACGGTCGGCTCGTTTTCCGCGACGTGGACAGGCTCCGAGTGGAGCTACGACGGCGACTGCGTGAGCGTCTCTGCGGCCGGCGGATACGCCTGGACGCTCGACAACCCGAACGATCCGGAGGGTCTCGACCTGATCATCCATGAGGCGTCGGTCGTCGATGTCTCGGAACCGGCCGTCATCGATCCGGAGGACGGCAATGAGACCGAGCCACCCGTCGATCATGAGGACGAGCACAGAGAGACCGCCATCGATGTCGTTGCAGATCATTCTGGCGGAAGTGTCGGGACCAAACGTCCCCAGCTCGCTGTCACCGGTGCGAATGAAGATTTCCTCATCGCCGGCGCGGCGGGAGGTCTGCTCACGATCGCGGCGGGCGTGGCCCTCGCCGCACGGAGCCGACGAAGCCGCGCTCGGGTGGAGGAGGCAGCATGAGCCGGCGTATCCTCAGCGCAGCCGGCGCAACGATCCTGCTTGCCGCCACGCTGGGCTTGCCTGCCTTTTCGGCGAGCGCTTCGGTTCCCGCCGCGGAGGACCCGTCAGTGACTGCGGACAGCATCGCTCCATCCCCTCGAGCCGCCACCGCATACGGGTGGGGCCAGCTCGTGAACTACGTCACCCCGGACGGCTCGCTCGCGTACTGCATCGACGTCCAAGCCGATTGGCCATCCGGCGCCACCGGCGGCGGAACCCTCGTCGGCGGCATCAGAGCAACAGCCGGGACGCGCGACGTCGGCGGCACGGACCTTGCAATGCTCAACGCCGGCCTCTCCCAGTTCGGGCAGACCACCGACAACGACACTGCGGCGGCCGTCGCCGCGTTCGTCTACGCCTTCACCTCGCAAAACCACCCCGGCTACGACGGCGCCATTCACTACATCAGCCTGAAAGCCGACGGCCACGGCGCCGCTGTGACTGCAGCGTTCAACAACATTTGGGCGTGGGTCGGTGATAACTGGGCTGCCGCAGCCGGTTCGAACACGGCGACCACAGCCATCACGATGACCGACAGCACCACCGGCTACATCGACGTGACCGTCGACCCCGCCGTGGCGGCCGGCACGCTCACCCTCACCGGCGCGCACGAGACCAGTACCGGTGCGACCTCGGTGGTCGTCGGCAATGGATCCCGCATCGACATCACCGGCGATCCCGTCGACGGCGTCGCGGACTACGACATCCGGGCCGACGGTTCCTGGACTACACCCGGCGGCTACGCGTCCGAAGCGTGGATGTACGAGACGCCCGGCCAGCAGCGCCTCGCCCGCGGCAGCGAGAACCGCTCCCCCATCCCGTTCACCTCCGAAGCCAGCACCACCGCCTCGACCATCTTCCAGCCGATAGTGACGAGCGAGATGCAGCAGAGCCTCGTCCCCGTCGGCGGCACCATCGTCGACCATGCCACCTGCGACCTCTCCCCCGACGGCACCAGCACCACTTGGCGGCGCAACCGGGAGGGTGAAGGCGTCGAAGTCATCTGGGACGTCGCCATCTACGCCAAGCTCCCCGGCGAAGACAGTCTCCCCGAGGTCCCAGAGGGGCGAACAGCTCTCGGCACGGCCACCGCCAGCTGCGACGAGGTCGGCGACGTCATGGAAGCCTCCTTCCCCCCGCCCCGACGAGGCCGACGGCCCGATCACCGCGGTCTGGTCGCTCGACCTCGACAAGCAGTACGACATGACCAAGTCCGTCCTGCAGGGATCCTGGCACGACGCGTTCGGGCTGCCCGACGAGACGACGGTCGTCCCCCGTGTCACGACGAAGGCTGTGCCGTCGGTGATTGAGGGAGAGCAGTACGGCGACACCGCCCATCATGAAGACGTCGCCCTCTACCCCGACACCGCCGTGCAGACCTTCACCGCCTACCGCATCACCGACGGGCAGCCCGTCTGCGATGCCACGACCGAATACCTTCCGGAGTCGGCGCCGATCCTGGTCAACGGCCGCACCGATGTCCCCGGGCCGACCTTCACCGCTACCCGCGACATGAGCACCGGGGTCAACTGGATAGAACGCACCTACGCCGACGGCACGAAGCAAGTGCTCCTCAGCGAAGGCGTCTGTGGGCAGGAGGGTGAGCAGACACTCTTCATCGACCGCCCCGGACAGGCACTCGCGAGCACCGGCTTCGACAGTGCAACGCTCGCCGCCGGCGCTGCTGCCACGATGCTCCTCGGTGCCTCGCCCTTCGTCGTTCGTCGTGTCGTGCGGCGCCGAGCCAGCCGGACCGCCTTGAGCGAGGGGATCGCAGGATGAGCGAGGAACAGACTGGCCCCTCGTCGGACCTGAGCCAGGACCAGAACGAATGGGTGGCGATGTATCGCCACGGGTTACGATTCCGCAAGCCACAGCCGGACTATGACGACGTGCGCGACGACTACGAGGACATTCACGGCGACGGCCCTCGGATGGAGGAGGATATCCAACTGAGGATCGTTGAGACTCAGATGGACCTGCTCCTCCGTTTCACCGGGGCATCGGACTACGACATCCACCGAGACCCTGACTCCTGGCTAGAGACGTACTATGCCTTGGCAGGCAAGTGGCTCGGTCGAGATGCAGGGATCGACGAACAGCTCGAGAGCGTCGACCGAGTCCTTTCGCAGACCGGCGGGCCGCTTTGGCGCCCGGACCTGTACCTCCCGTTAGACGAGGTTCACCAAGCTGCGGTAGAGACCGTGCCTGCGAGCCCACAAACCGCGCCGTCGACCTCCGCTTCTAGCTGGCGAGAGCCTCCCCGTCTTATCGACTGGACTCCGGACGAGGACCCGGCCGCGGGGTACCTTCGGGACCTTCGCGCCAATCGCCAACAGGCACTGGAGTTGGGTCTGCCCGAGCGCTCCGAAGACGTGCAGCCGCAGGATTCGAGGGGACGCCTAACCGAGTTAGCTCGGAAGTTCTCAAGCAGAGTCCTCCGACCGCACTCAGACGATACCCACCGCGACGCTCACCCGCTGCGCCAGCCCGGGTCTGGCGGGGGTCTGGAGCTCTAGAGCGGCCCGCTCTGCGCGACGGGCAAGATCGACACTCCCCAGGATGTCGACACTAGGTCAACTACTAGCGACTCACGTCAATCGGGCGTCGAGAACCTGCCGGAATTCTCGCCCCGGGCCATGCGTTCAGACGGTTGAAACACGCATTCCGTCGAGCAGTGTTCGGCTCGATCTGGACAGTTCGCGAGTCCCATGTCGGCCTGGTCGAGGCGGGCGCGCAGCTCGTCGAGGCGGGCGCGTTTCTCGTCGATCTGGCGCACCCGTTCCGCCAGGAGCGGGCGGAGCTGGTCGCGAACGTCGGTGCAGGAGTCGTCCTCCAGCGACCGGAGATGCCGACCGATGTCAGCGAGTGGCAGGCCGAGTTCTTTGCTCGCTTCGATCAGGTCGAGCCGCCCGAGCACGGCGGTGTCATAGTCGCGGTAACCGTTGCGGGTGCGGCCGGGCGCGATGAGCCCGATGCTCTCGTAATAGCGCAGCGCGGTCGGTGCGACGCCGGTGCGTTTGCTGACCTCCGAGATGCGCATGCGCCGATCCTACGGCTGGGAACCCGGCTTGACCTTCCAGTGGCTCGAATGTTTACGGTTGAGCCTCGTGCCCCTCAACTCTCGGTCCCTCGTGGCGGCGGTCGTCCCGTGGCTGGAACGTCACCAGATCGTCCTCTACCTCGCGGCGATCGCTGTGGGTGGTGTCTTCGGTCTGATGCTGCCTGGCGCGCATCATCTGGAAGTGGCGATCGAGCCGGTGCTCGCGCTGCTGCTGTTCGCGACGTTCCTCGGGGTCCCGTTCGCCGCGATCGGCCGCGCGCTCCGCGACGTCCGGTTCCTCGCCGCGGTCGCGGTGGTGAACTTCGTCATCGTGCCGCTCGTCGCCTACGGACTGTCGCGGTTCGTCGCGGATCAACCAGCCCTGCTGTTCGGGGTGCTGCTGGTACTGCTGACGCCATGCATCGACTACGTGATCGTGTTCGCCGGCCTCGCCGGAGGAGCCGCGGAGCGCCTGCTCGCGGCGGCTCCGCTGCTGATGCTCACGCAGATCCTCCTGCTACCCGTCTACCTGCTGCTGTTCATCGGTCCCAGCGGTGTCGCGGCCGTCGAGCTCGGCCCGTTCGTGCGCGCGTTCCTGCTGCTCATCGCGCTGCCACTGACCGCGGCCGCCGCGACCCAGTGGCTCGCCAAGCGGCACCGGATCGGACGCGGGATCGAACGCACCATGCTGACGCTGATGGTGCCGCTGATGGTCGCCACGCTCTTCACCGTCGTGGCCTCGCAAGCGGCAGCCGTTAGCACCGCGGCCATCCAACTGCTCGTGCTCGTGCCGCTCTACGCCGCGTTCCTCGTCATCATGGCGTTCATCGGCACGGGTGCCGGGCGCCTGTTCGGCCTCGACGTCCCGGCCACCCGTGCCCTGGTGTTCAGCGGTGCCACCCGCAACAGTCTCGTGGTCCTCCCACTCGCGCTCGCGCTACCCGCGTCACTCGCGCTCGCGCCCGTGGTAGTCGTCACGCAGACGCTCGTCGAGCTGGTCGGCATGGTCGTGTTCGTGCGGCTCGTCCCACTGCTGGTTCAGGAACGAAAATCGGTCCGCTGATCCGGCCGTCACCTGTGAGTAACGCAGGCGCCGCGAGCGCTGATCGTTGTGCTTGAAAACCATGATCTGAACGCCGATAGCTTGCGCAATCCGCTGGGGTCATCCGTATGCAGCACAAGCCGCTGGGAGCAGTCACACGGCAGCCGGATCATTGCCCCCGGAAGAGGAACCGGCGGCCAGTTACTTCCCGTCCGTTCAGGTATCGGAATCACCGGTTTGGTTCTGGTTGTCGCTGTCGGTCTCCTTCGGAGCCGTCGGCGTCGAACCCGTCGGCGCGTCATACTAAGCATGCTGGTCATTGCGCGGTGAGCGGATCGACGAGTCACGTTCCGCGCAGAGTCTGCTTCGCGATACCACCCGTTGCGTCGTGCAACGGCTCCGCGACTTGGAGATCCAGCGCCCGGTGCAAGCGGTGGCGCCGACCTCAGCGTCGGCGCCTTTTGTGTTTCTCTTGACGCACCTTGTCTGGGAGGGTGGCGACCAATGCCAAGGGCTACGTCGCTGTGGCACGGATGAGGAAACCGTTGAGGGACTCGTTCTGGTAGTCGACCTCGAACGAGGCTCGGGCGAGGTCGCGAGTCACTGCTCGAGCCGAACCGCCCGATTGTGGGCTGAGCGCCAGTACTAGCGAGCCAGGAGCGCCGTCGATGACGCGTCGCATCTGTTGGAGCGCAGCAGGTCGATCTGCCCAAAAGTGGACGTTATCTATGGCCAGGACGGCATTGAAACGTCCCGTGGCGAAGGGCATCTGGTTCGCCTCACCGACAACCAGTTCGAGACGCCCGTTGCGAACAGCGTCATCATTTCTGGATCGCGCGCGACGGTGCATCAGCAGCGAAGGATCGAGACCGGTGACCTGTCCTCTGGGCACGAGAGCGAGCAGCGCCTTCAAACCCAGTCCTGGCCCGAATCCGATCTCCAGCACGTGCGCCGCATCGTGAACATCCAGTGCCGCCGTCGCGAGCTCACGCAGCGCGGATCCGGTCTTCTCCATAAGATCAGCGCCCCGCTCTCCATCCGCGCCCCTCGGGACGACGAATGTATCGAAGATGTTCATTCCCACCTCTGAGGTCGCTCTAACTCGCATACTTGGCTCAGCCCATTAGCGCACACGACATGCCCGTTACGTCAAGTGCACTGTCGTGCCCCAAAAGGGTCCGCCACAACCGAGTTCCGACCTACCGCCTTTGGAAGTGTTCCCGAGCGCCCCTTGCGTGACGAGGCAGAAACGTTCGTTTGCGGCGCGCACTCGCCGCATGGCTGAGAGGTCTCACGTTTACAGCGACCGGCCCCACCTCTGCATCATCACCCCGGATATGCAGCAGCTTGCAGGATTCAGTCCTCTCCCCACCAGACTGCCATGGTCGCCTTTCGCTATCCACACCGTCGTGGGCGCAGGAATAGGGCCGAAGCTACTGCTGCGGAGCGGCCCCGCTACGTCGCCGCCCTCGATGCAGTCTTGCGCGATCGGCGTTTTCTGGTTCTCGACGATTGCCGTCGCAGGCGGCTCCTGGACGCTGAAGGCTTCCGCGATACTTCTCGTAGCGCTCGGCGTCGGGCTGGGAACGACCTCGCTCATGCAGGCTGCCGTCTACGGAGTCGCACCTGATCGAGCTGGCATGGCGTCAGCGCTACTGAACACCGCCCAATAGATCGGTATGGCCTTCGGCCTCGCAATCCTCGCCGGCGTCGCCGACAGCATCACGTCGGTTAGCGGTGGCACAGGCGCACAGGTGCTCGTAGACGGGAACAGGACCGCCCTAATCGTCGGCGCAGGCATTCTACTCGGAGCCGCGGTCCTAGCTTTGTTCACCCCCAACAACGTGGGTGTCGGGGGTGCCCTGAACTTGCAGTTCATTGCACCGGTGCGGTCCCTCGAGCATCTCGCATACATCGAGAGTGGCCTACGGCTGTCGAGCAAGTGCGGCAATGGGCTTACAGGGGGTGTTGCGCGGCGGCAAGCGCAGGTGGGGGCAGTTGAACGATCGGCGTCATCTCTCCAGAGCGTCATGGCCCGCCATCCACGCGTTCAATCGGCTGGGTTCTGGTGGAGGCGCACGGGGTTCACTGGTGCTGGAGTACCTCCGCGACGTGGGCGTTGAGAATCCGGGGCAAGTCGGACGCGCTATCGAACCCGATTTCAAGTATCGACTGGTACTGCAGGCCGTCCCACAGTGCGATCAGCCGTGTCGCTTCGAACCGTGCATCCAGGTTCAGACTCTGGTCCGAGGCCGCGCGAGCAAAGAGGTTCTCGAAGTAAGCGATCGTACGGACGAATCGTTCGCGGAAGTACCCATGGACGGGATGTTCGAGCGACACGGCCTCTGTGGACAAGACGGCATAGAGACCGATCAGCCCGCTTTCCGCTCCTGCATCTCGCGCGGCCTCCACCCCGACGGCGAGTAGTTCCTCCGTCGGATCGAGTACCGCACCCGCTCGCCTCGTGACCATGTCGTTGTCGCGTTGTCGCATGACTTCGGCGAACAGGTCGGTCTTACTGGGGAAGTGGTGTCGCAAAGTGGAGGGCGCGACGTTCACCCGCTCGGAGATCTCTCTCATGGTGGTGGCCCCGAATCCGTTTTCGGCGAACACTGTCGTGGCATCGGCCACGATCCGCGCCCGGCGCCTATGCCCCGGCTCGTATCCGCTGCGTTCAGTCAAGACGGTGTCGATCGCCAGGGGCCGCGGGCGAAGGGCGGGTACAGAACCGCCTCCATCCCCGCTCGCTGCGTCACGTGCAAACAGCCCGGGAGGATTCAGCTCCGGGAGATACCGGCTGATGACGAGCAGCCCCTCCCACACTGCCACCCGAGTGCGCACCCCGTCAGATATGGGCTTGGACTCATCCGTCAGCAGTCGTCGGTGATGGGAATGCGAGGCGGCCTGATCGCTCCCCCCGGTCATGGCACGCGAGAGGAGGATCGCTGACAGAGCGGCGTATCCGTCCACGCTGCGTGATAGCCGGGCCGCCACCTCAACCGTGAGTGGGCTGGAGCCCATGACTTGACCGGTCTCGTCATCGAATTCATGTGCGACGGCGTCGAGCAGCGCCTCTTTCGACGCGAAGTGCTTCAGGAGACCGGGACGCGAGATTCCGACCCGGTCTGCGATGTCCTGAACCGTCACTGCCAGCAGATCGTCCTCCGCGAAGGCGCGGCGTGATTCGCGCACGATGCTCTGTCGTGTTCGCCAAGCAGCATCGGCTCGGGACACCTGCGTACTACTCACATGCACCAGTTTGTCATGAGGTCGAAACTCAAAAGTTACACTCGGGGCTATTTTGAGTTACATAAGCAACGAGATTCAGTTACATTGAGAGCCATAACTTCCATCTGGCCATCCTGAGGAGCCCGTCGTGACAGAGAAGTCCACTCCATCCCCTACCCGATCCACACCCGTCGGCCCGACATCCGCCGCCTACTTACCCACGCTGGGTCTGGCGAACTTCGGCATCTACCTGGCTGTCCTTACGCCGGTGTTCGTCTCGCTGGCGTTCAAGCTGGAGCACATCACGTCGAGTCGCGAGGAGTCTCTCGGCGCGCTCAGTCTGGTGATGGGCGTCGGGAGCCTGTTCGCGATCATCTTCAACCCGCTGGTTGGGCGGCTTTCAGATCGCACCATGTCCCGGTTCGGGATGCGCCGCCCATGGTTGATTGGTGGAACCGCAATCGGGTTCGGTGCTCTCGTCGTAATCGGTCTCGCGCCCAACGTGTGGGTGGTGCTTGCCGGATGGTGCCTTGTTCAGGCGTCCCTCAACGGTGCGCTTTCCGCACTCAATGCCACCATCGCTGACAAGGTCTCTGTCTGGCGGCGCGGGCTTGCATCCGGGATCATCGGCATCACGACATCGCTCGGGATTCTCGGTGGAACGTTCGCGGTCAACTTCCTCGATTCCGATCTCACTCGCTTCGCCGTGCCCGGCGCGGTCGGACTGCTCTTCACGATCCTCTTCGCCCTACTGCTGCAGGACAGCGTGCGTCTCGTTCGTCCCGCCGAGCGGTACGGCTTCAAGGAGTTCATCGGCTCCTTCGCGTTCAACCCACGCAAGAACCCAGACTTCGGCTGGACATGGCTTACCACCTTCCTCGTGATGTTCGGATACGCCGGCGTCGCGACATTCCTACCGCTCTACCTGACCGACAAGTTCGGCCAGACCGAGAACGAAGCGATCACGGTCATCCTCATCGCCAACCTCGCCGCAGTCGGAGCGCAGGCGATCTCTGGTCCGCTCGCGGGCTACCTGTCGGACCGGTTCAACCGCCGGAAACCGTTCGTCCTCGCCGCCGGCCTCATCATGGTCGGGGGGCTCGTGGTTCTCGCCTTCGCACCCGATGTGAGCATCGTCATCCTCGGGCAGGGCCTGATCGGATTCGGCATCGGCTCGTTCCTGTCAGTCTCCCTCGCGTTGGCCACCCAGGTGCTGCCCGATGTCGAGGACACGGCAAAGGATCTCGGCGTGATCAACATCGCCAACGCACTGCCGCAGTCCATTGCGCCGGCCATTGCCCCGGCGGTCATCGCACTGGGCACCTCCACCGCGATCGGCGGGTACTCGCTGTTCTACCTGGTGGGTGCCGCAGCGGCACTCGCTGGCGCACTCGTCGTCTACCGCGTGAAAGGAACCAAGTGATGCAGGAACCCACCAGCCAAGAGGGGACCGAAGTCGACAAGAGCTACTTCGACACCGGCCGGAGCGTCTCGGAGCGCGTCGAGATCCTCCTGAGACAGATGACGCTCGAGGAGAAGGCTGGACTGTTCTTCCACACGATGATCACGATGGGTCCTGACGGGGAGCTCTCGACGGGCGACAGGGAGTTCGATCTCCCTTCCAACAGCGAGTACGTGGTCGGTCGCCACATGAACCACTTCAACCTCCTCACGGGCGGCACCCCGGAGGCGATGGCGACCTGGAACAACAACATCCAACGATTGGCGGCAGGAACCCGGTTGGGCATCCCGGTGACCATTTCCACCGACCCGCGGAACTCGTACAGCGACAACCCCCTGGCGGGCCTCCTCGCTGGATCGTTCTCGGTCTGGCCGGAGGCACTCGGTCTGGCCGCGACGCAGGACGAGGACCTCGTTGAGCAATTCGCCGACACCGCCCGCCAGGAGTACACGGCCGTCGGCATCCGCGTCGCCTTGCATCCGCAGGTCGACCTGGCGACGGAACCGAGATGGGCACGGCAACTGGACACGTTCGGTGAAGATGCCGAGCTGACCAGCAGGCTCGTGACCGCATACATCCGCGGGTTCCAGGGAGCGGAGCTCGGGCCCGCCTCCGTTGCCACGATGACCAAGCACTTCCCCGGCGGCGGGCCGCAGAAGGACGGTGAGGATCCCCACTTCGCTTACGGCCGTGAGCAGGTCTACCCCGGGGGCATGTTCGATCACCATCTCAAGCCGTTCATCGCCGCAATCGCAGCGGGAACCACGCAGATGATGCCGTACTACGGCATGCCGGTGGGGACCGAGTTCGAGGAAGTCGGCTTCGGCTTCAACAAGTCGGTCATCACAACGCTCCTGCGCGAGCAGCTCGGGTTCGATGGCATCGTCTGCACCGACTGGGGACTGCTCACCGATGCCGTCGTCGACGGCGAGCCGTTCCCTGCTCGGGCGTGGGGTGTCGAGCATCTGACACCGCGCGAGCGGATGCGGAAGGCCATCGATGCCGGCGTCGACCAGCTTGGCGGCGAAGCCGCTCCCGACGGGCTCGTGTACCTGGTCGAACAGGGCGAGATTACCGAGGAACGACTCGACGAATCGGCCCGCCGACTGCTGCGCGAGAAGTTCACCCTCGGACTATTCGACAACCCGTACGTGGACGAGACTCGCGCAGCCCGCATCGTCGGAGCACCCGAGTTCCGGGAAGCAGGCCTCCGGGCACAACGCGCATCGTTGACACTGCTCACCAACCGCGAGTCGGCCGGCGACGGGATCCTTCCCCTGGCGCCCGGACTCCGGCTGTACGTGGAAGGAATCACCGCGGCTGTAGCGTCCCAGTACGGGACCGTGGTCGATGACCCCTCCGCAGCAGACGTCGCTATCCTGCGCATTCACGCCCCGTTCGAGAAGCGCTCGACATCGTTCGAAAACTACTTCCATGCCGGATCCCTCGAATTCTCCGCGGACCTGATCGATCACATCGATCGAGTTGCAACCGAAGTGCCGACCATCGTCGACGTCTTCCTTGACCGGCCTGCGATTCTCGGTCCGATCGTCGAGTCGGCAGCTGCCGTCATCGCGAACTTCGGCGCCGATCCCTCCGCGCTCCTCGACGTCCTCATCGGACTTGACGCTCCCAGGGGTCGACTTCCCTTCGACATCCCTTCCAGCATGGAGGCGGTCGTGGCATCTCGTTCCGACGTGCCCTTCGACACCTCTGACCCGCTCTTCGCGTTCGGTCACGGACTCACCTTCCCTGCCCGCCGTCGCACCACCCCCTGACCCTGCTACCCACGAACCTTTCACCGAGACCGACCAAGGAGACCACAATGCTCACGCTCGAATCCGCCACTCGTCGCTTCAGCGAGAGGTTCGCCACATCTGCCCAGCTCACCACGGAGGGACGGGAGGTGATCCCCGGCGGCTACAGCCGCACGTCTTTCAACTTCGGCCCCCACGCCGTGTTCGTCGAGGGCGGTGACGGTGCGTACATCGACACGGTCGACGGACACCGGCTCCTGGACCTGAACAACAACTTCACGGTCAACATCCTCGGTCACGGCAACCAGGCGATCAGCGAGGCGCTCATCGCGGCCATTCCTTCGGGTACGTCGTTCGGCAACCCGGTCGCGGAGGAGGCGGCACTGGCGCGGATTCTCATCGACCGCGTCGCCTCGATCGACATGGTGCAGTTCTCGTGTTCGGCGTCAGAGTCCGTGATGAGTGCGATTCGCGTTGCACGCGCGTTCACGGGAAGAACCCTGATCGCGAAGTTCGAGGGGGGCTACCACGGCTTCACCGACCCGGTCAGTGTGTCCGCCCACCCGCACGGTGGCGAGGAATACGGGTCAGACAGCAACCCCCGTCCGGTCGCCGACAGTGAGGGCATCCCTGACGCGGTCGTCGAGCACGTGGTGATGCTCACGCAGAACGACGAAGCAGGCACAGAACGCATCCTCCGCGAGCACGCCGACGACCTCGCCTGTGTGATCGTCGAACTCGAAAGCGGCGCGGGCGGCCACGTCGTGCTGCGAAAGGGGTTCGTCCAGATGCTGCGTCGGGTCACCGCTGAACTCCGCATCCTGCTCGTCATCGACGAGACGATGACCCTGCGGGCCTCGTTCCACGGCATGCAAAACACATACGGCATCGATGCGGACATCACCGTGATGGGAAAGATCATCGGGGGCGGGCTACCGCTTGGCGCGATCGGCGGCCGCGCAGACGTCATGGGCCTGCTCGCCGACGGCAGGGTGCCGATTTCCGGGACTCACCACGGGCACCGGCTCGCCCTGATCGCCGGCATCGCGTGTATGACCGCACTCGACGAAGCGGCGTACGACCGGCTCAACACGATGGCCGGGCGCGTCCTGTCCGAGGTCGGTGAGTGGACCGCGGCGCGGCGGAGTCCGTTCACGATCTTTGGGAGCGGCTACTCATCACTCGCCTACGCGTACTGCCTCGAGGCGGGAATGACCGTGGAGACCCAACGGGATCACTGGCGCAACGTCGACGCCGAGAAGACACAGACCTTCTCGCTCGAACTCGCGAATCGGGGCTTCTTCCCCGTCGCTCGCGGTGAGTTCTCGCTGTCGCTGGCGATGACCGACGACGACATCACGTCGTACATCGAGACGGTGAAGGACATCATCACCGACCTCGAGGCCTAAGCGCGGTCCATGGTTTCAGGCTCGGCGCGGCTAACCACTCCGACCCCCGTTCCGATCGAAAGAGAACCAGCATGAGCCGCCACGCGGTTATCGATCCTGCCATCGGCGAGCGCCTGGTCCAGCGCAATAGCTCGCTCACAGGAGCCCGTCGGACCAACGTGCGGCTCGTCTTCTCGCGAAACGAGCTATTCTTCTACATGACGTAGAACTGCGTATCCGCGCTAGTGAAGGAGCCCCATGCGACCCCCTGCCCGACGAATCATCTCCTCGACAGGGGCTGCCTCGGTCTTTCTCCTGGTCGCCACCGCTTGCGCCGGGAGCGGCGCACCGGGTTCGACTGCGCCCACGAGCGCCACTGCCGCGAACGGGTATCCGGTGTCGTTGGAGAACTGCGGCCGGACCATCACCGTCGACTCTGCGCCGGACCGTGTGGTGAGCCTGTGGCAGTCCAATACCGAAGCACTCCTTGCGCTCGGACTCCGGGACAAGATCGTCGCGGTCCAGGCGGACTACGCCCCCTACCCGGACTCGGTCACGAAGGCGGCGGATGGGTTGCAGACCATCGGGAGCATGATGGGGTTCCCGTCGAAAGAGGTTCTGTTGAGCGAGAAGCCGGACTTCGTCACCGGGCAGGTGCTGGAAGGGTTCGCGTTCGACGCCTCACAGGGATACGCGTCGGTCGAGCAGCTCGAGCAGGCCGGGGCGACCGTCTACGGCGCCAACCTCTGTGGGGCGACCGATTCACAGAGCACGAAGATCTGGAACATCGACTCCGTGTCCAAGACGCTCCGCGACTACGGCACGATCTTCAACGTCTCGGCGAAGGCCGATGAAGTTATCGCTCGGCTCGATGCCGAGAAGGAGGAGGTCGTCAAGGCCGTCCAGGGCGAGCCGACGGTGAAGACCGCGTACTTCAACGGCGGATCCGGCCCCGTGATCGTCCTGGCGGGCGGTATCTACGATGACCTGATCAGCACCGCCGGCGGCAAGAACGTCTTCTCCTCTGACTCCGTCTACGTCAGTAAAGAGGAGTTCGCCGCCTCGGACGCCGACGTCATCCTCGTCGGCACGTTCCCGGGCCAGGACTTCGCGACGCAGAAGGCGTTCCTCGAGGAGAACTTCCCCGACCTCCCCGCGGTGAAGAACGGTCGGATCAGTGAGGTGCCGACGCAGGAGACCGACTCGTCGATCTCGGTCATGGTGGGTCTGACGAAGATCGCCAACGCCCTCCACCCCGATCTGGATCTTCCGGTTCCCTCCTCGTGACAGCAGCTCCCGCACCAGCACGGACATACACCCTAGCCCGGCGGCACCCGCAACCGCTGATCGCCATCCTCCTCGTCGCCTGCATCGTCGCGGTGGTGCTCTCTGTCGCCATGGGGAGCGTGGGCATCGCACCGGGGCGCGTCGTCGAAGTGATCGGAGCGCGCCTGCTCCCCTGGGGCGGTGGCCCGGTCGCCGGGCTCGACGACCAGATCGTGTGGGAGTTCCGCCTTCCCCGAGCATTGCTCGGGTTCGTCGTCGGTGCGGCGCTTGCGGTCGCCGGCGCCGTGCTCCAGGCCGTCGTGCGCAATCCGTTGGCGGACCCGTTCGTCTTCGGTGTCTCCTCAGGCGCCTCCGTGGCCGCGGTCGCCGCGTTGACGCTCACAAGCGGACTGTTCGCCGCCGTGTCGACTCCCGTCGCGGCCTTCGTCGGGGCCTTGATCACCACGGTTCTCGTCTTCGCTCTCGCGCAGCAGAGTGGGCGGGTGACGCCGAGCCGTCTGGTGCTCGCCGGCGTGGCGATGTCATATCTCCTCAGTTCGATCACGAGTTATCTCGTCCTCCGATCCAGCGGGGCCAACCAAGGCGTCGGACAAGTCCTGTCCTGGCTCGCTGGCAGCCTCGCCGCGGCCACCTGGAGCGACCTGGGCGTCCCGGCTCTCGTCCTGATCATCGCGACCATCCTGCTCGTCCTCCTCGCGCCCATCTTGAACGCATTCCTCACCGGCGACGAGACTGCAGTCAGCCTCGGCGTAGACGTCGGCCGGATGCGACTCGTGCTGTTCATCATCACCTCGCTGCTCGTCGGCGTCGTCGTCGCGGTGAGCGGATCCATCGGCTTCGTCGGCCTCGTGGTTCCGCACGCTGTCCGCATGGTGATCGGTTCCGACCACCGTTGGGTGCTCCCCGCGTCCGCTTTGGCAGGCGGGCTGCTCCTCGTCGTCGTGGACATCGGGGCACGATTGCTCCTCGCGCCCACCGAGGTCCCTGTCGGGCTGCTCACTGCCGTCGTCGGTGCACCGTTCTTCCTGTGGCTGCTGCGGCGATCCGGTCGGAGCCAGCGATGAACGCGGCCGAAGGCAGGTCATTGGAAGTCCAGGGCGTCAGCGTGGACATCGCCGGCCGACGGATCATCGAGGATGTCGCCTTGCGGGCGTGTTCGAACGTCGTCGGGCTCGTCGGGCCGAACGGCAGCGGGAAGTCGACACTCCTCCGGACGGTCTATCGGATGCTGCGTCCGTCAGAGGGACAGGTTCTGGCCGACGACCGCGACGTCAGGACAATGCCGGCCCGCAAGGCAGCGCGGGTGATCGCCGCAGTCGTCCAGGACAGCCCAGCAGACCTCGAACTCACCGTGGCCGACTGCGTCGCGACCGGACGCCTGCCGCACGGACGGCTCCTCGCCACCGACAGTGCCGAGGACCGGCAGGTCGTGGAGCGAGCCATGGTTACCGCGGGCGTCGCGGAGTTCGCGGACCGTGATGTCAGCACGCTGTCCGGCGGCGAACGGCAGCGCGTGCAGCTCGCCCGTGCACTGGCGCAGGAACCGCAGATCCTCGTGCTCGACGAGCCCACGAACCACCTCGACATCCGTCATCAGTTGCAGTTGCTCGCACTGGTGCGCGACCTCCAGGTCACCACGCTCGTCACACTGCACGAACTGAATCTCGCCGCCTCCTACTGCGATGAGATCGTCATGCTCGAGCACGGCCGTGTCGTCGCCTCCGGAACACCGGATGCGGTGTTCACCCCGTATCTGCTCGACCGGGTGTTCGGCGTCCGAGCCGAGACCCTCGTCAACCCACTCACCGGGCGCATGCAGCTCGTCTTCGCCGACAGCTGATCGAACCGGTCCGACAGACACGACACCGACAACCGACAACCAGGCACAGGAGTATCTGCATGCATGACGACGACCAGCCCCTCGAGACCACCGCCCTCCCGGGTCACACGGTGGGGCACGACCCTTCCGCCAGCACCCTTTTCACGGTGATCGGCGATGATCCCGCCAAGCAGCAGGCGGTCGACCGCTCCATCGCCGCCCATCACACGCTCGCCGCACGACCCGGAGTCAGCTTTGCGACGGACAAGATAATCCTCATCGTCCTGCACCCGGGTTTCGAACTCCTCGACGTCGTGGGCCCGTTCCACTTCCTCGCGGGAACCGGTGCGACGGTGCAGTTCGTGACCACCGGAACCACCCTTGAACCCGTGCCGAGTGGGAGCGGGCCGACCCTCGCACCTGCGCTCACGCTCGACCAGGTGACCGATGCACCCGCCGTCATCCTCGTCCCGGGCGGCGATACCGGCATCCTCCTCCGCGACACCCGCGCCATGGCGAACCTCGAGCGCATCGGTCGAAACGCGGAGTACGTGACCAGCGTGTGCTCCGGCTCCATCGCTCTCGCTGCCGCCGGACTGCTCGACGGTCGCAGAGCCACCTCGCACTGGTCCGTCCGCCACCTCCTCGGAGGCTACGGCGCGATAGAGGTCGACGAACGCGTCGTCGAAGACGGCAACCGGCTGACCGCGGCCGGAGTCACCGCGGGTATGGACCTCGGCATCCGCCTCGTCTCCTACCTGTCCGGCGAAGAGCTGGCGAAGTTCGCCGTCCTGGGAGCCGAATACACCCCGGAACCGCCCTTCGACACCGGCACCCCGGAGCGGGCCGGCGCTGAGCTCACCGATCTCTCCCGCGAGTTCCTCGCACCGCTCGTAGTCGAGCTCACAGCACCGACGGTCTGACCGACGAGGCCCGCCGCGACCCGACTGGTATTCGTCGACACACCGGCGCTGCCCCCACTCGAAGAGCGGCGCCTTCGGACATCTGGCTCGACTGACCTGTCCGAAGGCGCCGCAGGGCGGGCCCGCTACACGGGGCCGAAGAACGTCCTCAACGCATACACGCGGCCAATCTTCATGCGCACCATCAGTACACGTTCCCGGGCATTCTCATGAATGCAACCGTCTCGATGACCTTCCGGCTCGTCGTCACGAGCGAGATCTAGGCGGGCAATCGCCCGTCCCGCATCCGAACCTCAGCTCTCAGCAGGCCCCCAGAACGTGTCCTCCGCCGGGCCGTCCGCGGAGAACAGGCTCACCTCGACGATGCGCCCGCTACGGACGGTCAGGAGGTCGACACCGGGCATGTCCATGACGACGTCGCCACGGGTCCCCGTGAACCGGACGGGGACTGCGACGAGCTCGCCGTTCACCATCGCAGGTCCGGTCACAGCAAGCTGGAAGGTGCCTTCGCTCGTGGCCATCATGCCGCCGAGGAGCGCACCGACACCGTCGACGCCGCGGTGATCGCCCGAGAACTGGTTCGCTCCGGGCTGGTGCCACACCACCTCGGGGTCGAACTGCGCCATCACCGTCGGAATGTCACCGCGTCCGAGGGCATCGAAGTAGGTGACGGCGACGGCTGCGGGGGTCTGGTCGATCATGGTGTGTCTCCTTCGTGAGGGTGAGTGGTAGCACCATAGTTTCAGGCGGTAACCTGTTACCTCAACGTAACTAAGGAGTATTCGCAATGAACTCTGATGCGCCTGTCGACGCACCCGTCTGGAACGTGATGCTGCCGACATGCCCGTCGCGCACCTCGCTCGCCCGGATCGCCAACAAGTGGACCGCGATGATCGTCATCGCATTGAGCGACGGTCCCCTCCGATTCGGGACGCTCCGCGAGACGGTCGGCGGGATCAGCGGCAAGGTCCTCTCGGGCACCCTTCGGGATCTGGAACGCGACGGCATCCTCACTCGCACCGCATACGACGAGATGCCACCCCGCGTCGAGTACACCCTGACGCCACTCGGCCAGACACTGCGCGAACCGCTGACCGCTCTCGGCCAATGGGCGGAGCATCACATCGCTGAGGTCCTCGACTCCCGCGACACCTTCGACAACGTCGTGCATGGAACCGCGGCCCAGCGCACCGACAGCTAACGACGTCATCAGCACGTCTGCACGCTCGATAGGGCACCACCCACGCCGGCGGTGATGAGCCGCAACCTCGTCGTATAGGCACCTCAGTCCAGCCCTCGACCCCGGAGCGCGGCAGGCTGTAGGCGGAACCTCGAACTGGGGGTTGGCAATACATACTATGTATGATGAACTGTCTGTCAGGCCGAGATGAACTCGGACCCCATCGCCAATGAAGCCGACCCGAAATGGATCCACGATGTCCACACAGCACCGTCGTCACCCCCGTCGCGTTCCACGCGCCCTGTCCCTGTCAGCCACCGCTGCCGTCGGTCTCGCCCTGCTCACCGCCTGCACCGCCGGCCCGAGCGCGACGACGGACAAGTACGGTTTCCCCGCCGCAGAGCAGGACCCCAACGCGGGTCTCACCGTTCTGGTCGACGCTGCCCGCGAGCCGATCGCGAAGGCGTTCCAGTCGGAGAACCCCGACGTGAAGATGACCATCGAGACCTACGACGGTAGCGCCGGCGGCAGCGATTCGTTCAAGACGAAGATCGCCCTGTTCGACCAATCAGGTGAAGGGTGGCCCGATGTCGTCTTCTCCACGCAGACCAACGACACCGCCTGGGCGGGCGTCGAGCAGAACGGCGTGCAGGCCTTCGCAGCAGTGCTGAACAAGGGGCTGCTCTCCGATGACTTCCTCGACGGGTTCACGCCCGGCGCCTTGGACCCGATGACGATCGACGAGAACGTCTATGGCGTCCGCAACGACCTGGCTCCGGTCGTGTACTGGTACAACGAACCACTGATGACCCAGTTCGGGTATGAGGTCCCGACCACCTGGGAGGACTACCGGGAGCTCAGCGACAAGGTGGCAGCCGAACACCCCGGCTACATCCTCGGGTCTGTCGGCGACGCCTTCACCGGGCCCTTCACCTACTACTGGAGTGGCGAAGCTCCGGTCTTCCAGGTCGACGGGCAGACGTTCTCCAGCGACTTCGCGGATCCGAAGTCGGAGCAGGTGACGGACCTCATCGACCACATGCTCGCGAACGGCACGCTCGTCCAGGACAGTGTGTTCGGGGCTGACTTCGTGTCGAAGTACAGCGACAAGCTGCTCGGGACGCCCGGACCGGCATGGTTCGCTGGAGCTCTCTTCCAGAATCCCGACAGCCTGAACGCTGCGCCGGGCACCGTCGGTGCCGCTGCTCCCCTGCACTGGGAGGGTGAGGCCGAGGTCACTGGCAACGTCGGTGGCGGGATCTGGTACGGCTCCAGCCACTCGAAGAACCTGGACGGAGTCGCGTCCTTCCTGGAGTTCGTGAGCAGTTCCGACAAGGCCGCAGAGCTTGCCACCGGGCTTCCCGCCTACGGCTCCACCGCTGACGCCTGGCTGGGCGCTCAGGCGGCCTCCGGGTACTTCGCGGGTGATTTCCAGGGCGCCATCACCAGTGCCGCGGACAGCGTCTGGGACGGCTGGGGCTTCCCGTCGTTCAGCCCGGAAACCGGGTTCTCCTCGGTCGTGATCCCAGGTCTCGCCGAAGGCAAGACCCTGAAAGAGCTGGTCCCGGCACTGCAAGCCGAGTACGAGAACCAGGCTCAGGTCCAGGGCTACACCGTCAAGTAACCACCGTTCACCGCAGGTCCCCCTGCGCGAGCAAAGGACACCCCATCACATTCCCAGCACCGACACCCGCCGCCGTCCGCTCCCCCCTCGAGGGGCGGCGGCGGGTGTCCCGCACTCGCCGGCCAGACCGTTCGCAAGCCCGGATCGGAGCTGTCTTCACGTCTGGCTACGCCCTCCTGTTGATCGCCTTCGGCGTCGTGCCGACGCTGTACACGATCTTCCTCGCCTTCACGACCGACGGTGCCTTCGCCGGCATCTCGAACTTCACCCGGATCTTCGGCGATTATCGCTTCCTCCCCGCGGTGGCACACGTGGCCGTCTACCTTGTGGTGTACCTGGTGACGCTTCTCGTGTTCGTCGTCTTGCTGGCCTTGCTCGTCCATTCGATCGGGCGACGCTGGCTGGCGAACAGCCTCCGGTTCGTCTACTACATCCCGGGCGCCCTCGCAGGAGCGTCGAGTGTGATGCTCTGGCTGTTCCTGCTCGACCCTTCCGTGAGCCCGGTGGCGGCCATCCTGAACGCGTTCGGCTTCGAGAATTTCGTGCAGACCGTCTCCGTCGACAACCTGCCGGTCATCTTCACCATCGTCGCGTTCTGGACGGGTGCCGGCGGGTGGATCGTGATCATGTACGGCGCACTCAACAACATCTCCGCTGACGTCATGGAAGCTGCACGAATCGATGGCGCTGGGCCGGTCAAGGCCGCCTGGTACATCCAGATCCCACTTCTTCGGAAATGGATCTCGTACACCGCGGTGATGTCGCTGGCCGCTGGCACCCAACTGTTCGTCGAACCCCGCGTCCTCTCCCAAGCATCCAAGGGTGTCGTCCCTCCGGACTACTCACTCAATCAACTCGCCTACCTGTACGCCTTCAGACAGGGCGACTTCAACGGTTCCGCGGCGATCTCGCTCCTGCTCCTTGCAGTGGCGGCGGCGCTGTCGGCGATCTTCGTCTTCCGAGGAGGACTCTTTGAACGCGACTGAAATCCGATCCGCCCGCTCCACCGGGCGCGAAAGCCAGAAGGCGAACCGCTCGGGCGGTCGCGAGTACGTATCTCCTGGCCGATGGCTCGGGCGGGTCACGGTCGTCGCCGTCCTCACCGTCTTCGCCCTCTTCTTCGCGATACCGATCATCTGGCTCCTCCTCGCCCCGACCAAGTCCGCCAGCGATCTCGTTCAGAACGCGCCGTTCAGCATCGGATCGGTCGACGTCCTGTTGGCGAACTGGGCGAGCCTCGCCGAGTTCCAGAACGGCATCATCTGGACCTGGCTCGGCAATTCCGTGCTGTACAGCGGCGTTGCGCTCGTGATCACGCTCGTCGTGACGATCCCGGCAGGTTATGCGCTGGCGCTCACCGAGTTCCGCCTGCGGCGGACGTTGCTGGTCGTGACGCTCATCGTGATGCTCATTCCCAACACGGCGTTGGTCCTCCCGGTCTTCCTGGAACTCTCGGCACTGAAGCTCATCGGCAATCCCCTGGCGGTCATCCTGCCGTTCTCGTTCTTCCCGTTCGGCGTGTACTTGACGTACATCTACTTCACGACGAGCGTCTCGAAGGATTTGCTCAATGCGGCTCGGATCGACGGCGCGACCGAGTTCCGAGTGTTCGCCCAGATCGCCATGCCTCTCGCGACTCCGGTGATCGCCCTCGTCGGCTTCTTCAACCTCGTCGGGAACTGGAACAACTACTTCCTCCCGTTCGTCACCGCTCCGGGACGGAAGTCGCCGATCCAGGTCGGGCTCGTCGAGCTGCTGTCGAACGTTCCGCTCTTCAACCCGACCAGCGCTGCATCGGTGACCATCAGCCTGCCGGTGCTCGCGTTGGCGACCATCCTCTCGGTCGCGCCCGTCCTCGTGATCTTCCTGTTCTCCCAGCGATTCCTCGTCTCGGGGATGACGGCCGGAGGGACCAAGGAATGACCGACGAGCAACAACAGCCGGTCCGTCGTTTCGGGATGGCTGCCCGCCTGGTCGGCTCGAAACGCGACGAGTACATCGAGCTGCATCGCAGCGTCTGGCCGCGAATCGAAACGGCTCTGTCCGCAAGCGGCATCCGGAACTTCACGATCTTCGCGCTGGACGACTACATCCTCGGCTACTACGAGTACGTCGGGTCCGACTACGAGGCCGATCAACGTCGCATGGCGATGGACCCGATCACCCAACATTGGTGGTCCTACACCGCTCCCTGCCAACGCCCCCTTCGCGAGGACTCCACAGCTGACAACTGGGAGCTCTTCACCGAAATCTGGCATCTCGACTGAATATTGATGCCCGCCGGCTGACGAGCGGGGCCGTCAGCGCTCCCCGCCCCATATGCGTTTCCCTACCTACTGCGAGAAGAACCCATGCGTACGAGACAACTCCGCGGACTGAAGGTCACTGAGATCGGTTTCGGTGCCGCCCAGCTCGGCAACCTGTTCCGTCCGACGACCGACGAAGAGGCGAAGGAAGCTGTCGACACCGCCTGGAAGAGCGGGATCCGCTACTTCGACACCGCCCCGCACTACGGACTCGGCCTCTCCGAACAACGACTCGGCGAGTACCTCCGCAGTCGCCCACGAGACCAGTTCGTCATCTCCACCAAGGTCGGACGCCGCCTCGTTCCAACACCGGAACGCGCCGCAGCAGGTGACTTCGACCTCGAGGACGGCTTCGCTGTGCCCGCAACCCATCGTCGGGAGTGGGACTTCAGCCGCGACGGGGTGCTCCGATCGATCGAGAGCAGCCTTTCGCGACTGCATATGGACCGACTGGACATCGTCTATCTGCACGACCCGGACGACCACTGGGACAGCGCATCGACCACTGGGCTGGACGCCTTGATCGAGCTGCGCGACCAGGGCGTGGTCGGGGCGGTCGGGGCAGGGATGAATCAGGCCCCGATGCTCGCGAGATTGGTCCGCGAACGCGACGTCGATGTCGTCATGGTCGCTGGTCGCTACACCCTGCTCGATCGCTCCGCGGAGGATGAATTGCTAGCCGCGGCGGCCGAGCGCGGCGTCGCCATCGTCGCCGCCGGCGTCTACAACTCAGGACTCCTCAGCCAGCCACAAGTGCCGGCAGACGCCACCTACGACTACCAACAGGCTCCATCAGAGATCCTCCGCCGTGCGCGGGCTCTGTCCGCCGCGTGCTCCGAGGTGGGCGTGACGTTGCCACAAGCCGCTGTCCAGTTCCCGCTCCTCCAGCCCAACGTCGCCTCGGTCGTGGTTGGAATGCGCACAGCCGAGCAGGTTGAGGGCACCGTCACCTACTACGACTCGACGATTTCCCCGGAATCATGGCGACACCTCGGGGTGACCTCATGATCATCGACGCTCACGTTCATGTCTGGGATCTCTCCAGTGCGAGCTATTCCTGGCTCACCGACGCCGTCCACCCCCTCGATCGCACGGTTCTGCTCGATGAGTTCCCCAGCATCCGGCCCGCGACTCGCATCATTCTCGTGCAGGCAGCAGACAACGCGGCCGACACCGCTGTCATGCGGGCGCAGGCCGAGCTCGATCCCCGCGTGGTCGGAATCGTCGCTTGGGTCCCATTGGACCAACCCCACCTCGTGGCCGAGCTCGCCCAGGAGTATGCGAACGATCCGCTCATCGTGGGCGTCCGAAACCTCATCCACGAACGCGCTGCTGGATGGCTGGCTGGTGCTGCGCAGACCGAGTCTCTGAACCTGCTGGCGAACGCCGGGCTGACACTGGACTTCGTCACGGCGGACCACGCCGCACTCTGCGAGGTTCCAGCGCTCGCAGATCGCCATCCGGGTCTGCGCATCGTGATCGACCATCTGGGCAAACCGCCGCTGGCCGGTGACGCCAGGGCTCGCGCAGCCTGGAGGTCGGCGCTCGCTGACGCGGCGACACGACCGACGGTGTTCGCCAAGGCTTCCGGTCTGCTGGGACCCGCGGACTCTCTTTCCCCTGGCGCAGGTCATCCGGCGCGTCCGTTCATCGACACAGCGCTCGATCTGTTCGGCGCGGACCGGGTGATGTACGGAAGCGACTGGCCTCTCGTCGAACTCGTCGAAGACCACCGCAAGGCCTTCGATCTTGTCGCTTCAGCCGCCGGCGATCGAGGCGAAACCTCACTCACTTCCGTCCTCTCGGACACTGCCGCCTACTTCTACGACATTCACGGACTGGACTCATGAAACTCGGACGACTGAACACCCCCACTGGCCCTCTGCCCGTGCTCTTCGAGCAGGACGTGACCTACGACCTGTCCCCCATCACCACAGACATCGACCGGGGGTTCCACGAACGCGGAGGAATCGACCTCGCGCGTGCAGCGATGATCGCCGGGGACCTCCGCACCGTCGCTTCCGGACTCGGAACATCGATGGCGGCGCCCATCGCCCGACCGGGCAAGGTGGTCTGCGTCGGTCTCAACTATCGAGACCATGCCGAAGAGACCGGGGCGGCGATCCCGACGGAGCCGGTGGTCTTCATGAAGGATCCGTCCACGGTGGTCGGCCCCTACGACACCATCCTGATCCCCCGACGCTCACGCAAGACGGACTGGGAGGTCGAGCTCGGCGTCGTCATTGGCCGGACCGCTCGATATCTCGACAGCCCCGCGGATGCTCTCGCGACCGTCGCCGGCTACGCGGTGTCTCACGACGTCTCGGAGCGGGAGTTCCAGCTGGAACGAGGTGGGCAGTGGGACAAGGGCAAGAGCTGCGAGACGTTCAACCCGCTCGGCCCCTACCTGGTCACGCGCGACGAGGTCCCCGATCCACAGCAACTGGGACTCCGCCTCTCCGTCAACGGACGGCAACGGCAGAACGGGAGCACAGCAGACATGATCTTCTCGGTCGAGTACGTGATCTGGTACCTGTCGCAGTTCATGGTGTTGCATCCCGGGGACCTCATCAACACCGGAACGCCAGCGGGCGTCGCCCTCGGACAGGCAGACGACGTGTACTTGCGCGCTGGAGACGTCGTCGAGCTTGAGATCGACGGTCTCGGCACGTCGCGGCAGACGGTGAGTGCGGCGTGAGCGGCCGGTTCGTCGGGCTCAGCGCGATCGTCACGGGAGGCTCTTCCGGGATCGGAGCCTCGGTCGTCTCGGCGCTCCGAGCCGAGGGCGCAAGAGTCGGTGTCCTCGACATCCAGGTCCTCGGGCTTCCAGAAACGGTTGTCGGTCATGCCGCAAACGTGCGGGATCGGTCGAGCGTCACGACAGCGGTCGAGTCTCTCGCTGATGAGTTGGGCGGCATCGACATCGTCGTCAACTCGGCGGGCATCTCCGCCGTGGGCACGGTCGAGGAGAACGACGACGACGATTGGGCTCGAGTACTGGACGTGAACGTCACCGGCACGGCCAGGGTCGTCGCGGCATCACTTCCCCACCTCCGGCGGTCCGGTCACGCTTCGATCGTCAATGTCTGCTCCATTGCCGCTCTCAACGGACTTCCGCGTCGTGCTCTCTACGCCGCTTCGAAGGGGGCCATCCTCGCCTTGACCTACGCCATGGCGACCGATCACGTCGCGGAAGGTATCCGCGTGAACTGCGTGAGCCCCGGCACCGTCGCGACTCCGTTCGTCGAGCGCATGCTCGCGGGGTTCGACGATCCCATCACTGAGCGGGCGCAACTGGACGAACGGCAGGCGACGGGGCGAATGGTGACCCCGGACGAAGTCGCCGACGCCATTCTCTACCTCGCCTCGCCCGCTGCCGGCTCGACCACCGGCACCGCTCTCGAGGTGGACGGTGGCGTCACACACCTTCGTCCCCGGCGCCCTGTCTCCAACCAAGCGCACGGCTGATCGAACGACATCGGATGAAACCTCCAGCACGCAAGGCAGCGACGACGCAGCCGAACCGCAACGCCATCGACCTCTCGGGAAGAGCATCATGAAGATCACCGGCTACCGCACCATCCATACCCATCGCGACTGGGGACGGCCCGTGGGCGACGTCAACGGGTTCATCGCTTCGGGTATCACCGACGTCGCGATCGTCATCCTCGAGACCGACGCCGGTGTCGAAGGCATCGGAATGGGCTCTGACCACGCGGTCGAGCTCCTCTTCCCTGCACTCGAAGGCCGCGATCCGAGGGCTGTGACCAGTCTCTATGACGCGATGCTGAGCCATGCCTTCAAGGCCGGGCATGGGGGGACGACCTTCGGCGGTATCGCCATACTCGATGCCGCGCTCTGGGATTTGAAGGCGAAGCTCGCGGGCGAACCACTCTGGAGACTGCTCGGAGCCGACGACCGTTTCGTGCCCGGATACGCATCCGGCCTCGACATCGCGCTGACGGACGAGGAGCTGGTCTCCTTCTACACGACGATGGCCGAGCGGGGGTACACCGCAGGCAAACTCAAGGGTGGCCGTGACGTCAACGCCGACCTTCGCCGGTTGCTGTTGATCGCCGACACCCTCAGTGTGAACACCGATCGGCCGGCGCTCATGCTGGATGCGAACGAATCGTGGAATCTGAAGCAGGGTGTGCGATACGTGTCAGAGATCGAGGAGCATCTGGACCTCACCTGGATCGAGGAGCCGCTGCGACGCTGGGACGCTTCCGGCCACCATCGCCTGTCGCAGCAGGTGCGTGCGGGTGTCGCCACCGGTGAGAACCTCACGGGGTTGGAACTGTATCGGCCCCTGTTCGACCACGGCTCAGTCGACATCGTCCAAACCGGAGCCGTCTGGGGTGTGACGAACTTCCTCCGGCTGGCCGTCGCCGCTCATTCGAGAGACCTTCCCATCAGCCCCGTGGGCCTCACGAGCAATCCGGCCGTTGCACATGCCGCCGCCGCGGTTCCAAATCACCTGACGGCCGAAGTCCAGGATCTGCACGCCCCGTTCGCCGTGACGATCGACCAGACGTACAGCGACGGTGGGATCGTTCTCGGGGACACTCCGGGCGGCGGCATCACCGTGGACGAGGACCTGATCGCTCTGACGAGCGCACAGGGAGACTGGCGGCAGAGCGCCGGACCGCATGTCCGTCCGAAGCGCGCAGGTCTGTCGATGACTCCGGCGGGTGGGCCGGGTGATGAGCTACAGGGCATCACCTATACTGCAGTGGATGAGTGAGCCCGCCACCCGATTCGCCAAGCATGCGATCTTCGCGGACGCTGCGGCGAAGGTGCCCGCTACTCGTCTCGGAGTCGCCGTCGTGCACGACCTCGTCACCGCGATCGTCACCGGCGAGGTCGCCGAGGGGTCCATGTTGCCCATCGAGGCGGAGCTCACGGCGCACTTCGGAGTCAGCCGGACCGTCATCCGTGAGTCGATCAAGCGGGTCGAGGAGAAGGGGCTTGTCAGCGTCGTCCAGGGCAGCGGCACGACAGTCCGCTCCCAGGAGTCGTGGAACGTCTTGGACCCGGTCGTCCTCGAGGTCATGCTCGAACATGACGACTCGCTCGGCGTGCTCGATCAACTCGCGGTCGTTCGCAGCTCGCTTGAAGGTGCCATGGCTGCTGCCACGGCCGTCCGCCGGTCCGCCACCGAGCTGGAGGCGATGGAGTACGCGATTCAGTTGATGTCCGACTCCATGGACGATGAACAGGGGTTCGGCGATGCGGACATGATGTTCCACATGGCCGTCATGGCAGCGTCGAACATTCCGCTGGCCGAAAGCATCAACCGCACCCTGTACACCCGGGCACGAGACACCGCTCGGTTCACGTTGAACGGCACTCGTGAAGCGTTCGAGGCATCTCGAGACGAGCACAGCATCGTGCTGGAAGCGATCCGAGCTGGCGATGCCGATCAGGCAGAGCGCGCGATGCGCCACCACATTCTGGAGTCATGGGGTCGACGTCGACCCCCGACTTCACGGAGGCCCTGACGGCTTCAGCACGGACAAGATTCTCGGCTCTGGCCTCAGCACCCGGCCTCCGCTCCACGGGTAGTCTGTGCTCCATGTCTGAGATGCCGCCGTTCAGCCCGACGGTCACCCTCCTCGCCCTGTCCAGAATCTGGGAGGACTCTCTGACCTCAGCGCTGAAGCCGCTGGGCCTCACGACGCGCAAGTATGCCTTGCTCGGACACATCCGTAGCACCCCTGGTATCTCGTTCAGCGATCTCGCGCGACGATCGAGGATCACCGTCCAGAGCACACATGTCGCCGTCGGTGGCTTCGTAGCCGATGGCATCGTCGCCGATTCCACCGGCCGCGCCGGCTCAGCGGCACAGCTCGAGATCACACCGGCGGGGCACCGGATCCTCGCCGAAGCGGCCGGGGTAGTCGCTCGCCTGGACGCCGATTTCGAGACGAGTCACCCTGCTCTGCGCGCGGCGCTCGCTGAGCACATGCTGCAGATGATGCAGTCCCCTGGACTGCGTGAGTAAGGAAAGCTTCAGTCTGACTGATACCTTCAGCTAGGCTGAAGGTATGGAATCCATCCTTCTCGCCGCGCACGTGCTCGCGGGCATTCTGTTCATCGGCCCGGTTGCGGTGACCGCCAGTCTGTTTCCCCGGTTCGCTCCGATCAGCGGTTCGGCACCGGCAGGCGACATCGATGAACACCTCCACGGCCGAGACCGCGCTATCGGTCCCACCGTGGTCGCCTCGGACCGAAGCATCGCCGTCGCCAGACTCCTGGCACGAATCACGCGGGCCTACGGCCGAATCGCACTCGTCGTCCCAGTACTCGGCCTGATCCTCGCCGCGGTGCAGGGCAGGCTCACGGAGATCTGGATCCTCCTCGCAATGGTCCTGACCGCCGTCGCGGGGGCCCTGCTCGCACTCCGGATCACCCCGATGCAGCAAGAAGCGCTGTCCCAACCGGACGACGGATCACGATTGCGATCGCTACGACCCTTAACCGGGATGTTCAACCTGCTGTGGGCAGTGGTTGTCATCCTCATGATCGTGCGTCCCGGCGCGTCGTCGTGAGCGCGTCGCCACGAATCCTGCGCACTCTTGAAGCGCTGTCCGTCCTCGAGCTCGGCAGCATCGCGGTCCTCTTCGGGAACCTCCTCACCGTACATGTGGCTGGCCTCGCTTCGGTACTCGGACCTGTCCACGGCGCGTTGTACCTGACCGTCGCAGTCACGGCGTTGCTCGGGCGTGGACTCGTACTCCGCACCCGGCTCTTGGCCCTCGTCCCGCTGCTCGGTGGAGTATTCACCTTGATCAACGTCCGGCAAGAGCGACGACGATGCACTTCGGCGTCCCCTCCACACACGCCCAAGTCCTCCGCGACGCGAGGCGACAGCGACAGCGACAGCGACAGCGACAGCGACAAGTTCAACGCGAAAGGCACCTCATGATCGCTCAGATCATCCTCTTCGAGGGATTCGACCCACTCGATGTGATCGCCCCCTTCGAAGTGCTCTGCGCCGGCTCGGACGCTCTCGGAGGAACCCTTGACGTCAGGCTGGTGGCACTCGACCGCATCGGTCCGGTCGTGAGCGGAACGCGGAATTTGGAGCTCACCGCAACCCATGTGTTGGAGCCGGAGGCTCCTGGCATCGTGATCGTGCCGGGCGCTGCCGGCCCCACCGTCGGCGACCCCGATTTCGTGAGGACGATTCCGGTCATCCTCGCTGAGCTTGGTTCGAGCCGCTTGCGGGCGCTCATGGGCCGCGCGTTCGCATCACCGGACACCCTGGTCGCCACAATCTGCGGAGGCGGTTTGGCGCTTGGCATGGCAGGCCTCCTGGCGGGGCGGACCGCGGTGACCCATACGTTGGGGAACGACGTCCTCGAGGCCACCGGCACCACGGTGGTGCGAGCGCGGGTCGTCGACGACGGGGACCTGGTCAGTGCCGGTGGAGTCACATCCGGTCTGGATCTAGGGCTCTATCTGCTGGAACGCGAATTCGGCCCGCGGATCGCGCACGCCGTCGAGCAACTGTTCGAGTACGAGCGGCGCGGAACCGTGTGGTCAGCCAGAGGACTCGACGCCCTTCCGCTCTGAATCAGCCCCGCCGCTGGTTCAGCCCACCCAGCCGACAGGCTCATATCGAAGGACACCGTCATGCATCGGATCATCGGCACCTGGGACCTCGCCATTCGCACACCGATCGGCACCCTGAACGCCGTGATGACGTTCCAGGACGAACAGGGCGTCTTGTCAGGCTTCGCCACCAGCAGGACCGAGGACGTCCCGCTTCGCGATCTGCGAGTCGCCACCGATGCGCAGGAGGACCACGTGATGTGGACGCAGACGATCACCACACCCATGCGGTTGGAGCTCGCGTTCGACGTGACCATCGACGGCGACCGGATGACTGGCGATTCGCGCGCCGGACGGCTCCCGCGCAGCACGGTGACCGGCGTTCGCAGAGTTCCGTGACGGCGGCCTCCCCTCCGATGGGTGTGCATCGCAGGGGAGGCCAGCGTGCTGCGTAGGACAACATGAAGCCGAGGACCACTACCGTGAGTTCCATCGCATCGGCTGATCGCAGAACGGCCGAAACTGGATGGGAGATCGCGTGTCACTCGCTACGAATCCGTTGGGGCAGCTCGCTTTGGACGAGCTACGCACACGAACCAGTATGAAGTGGCGAACGCACCCCGCAGACGTTCTCCCACTCTGGGTGGCGGAGATGGACGTCCCTCTCGCAGCGCCGGTGAGAGATGCGGTTCGGTCCGCCCTCGAGCGTGGCGACACCGGCTACGCGACCGGCATCGGATACGCCTCGGCGTTCCAGCAGTTCGCTGCCCATCGCTGGTCCTGGGCGGGACTCGAGCTGGAGCAAACGGCCATCGTCCCGGACGTGATGCTGGGAATCGTGGAGGCGCTGCGTCTCCTGACAGGACCTGGGGACGTCGTCGTCGTGACGCCTCCCGTGTACGCCCCGTTCTACGCGTTCGTGGAGCACGAGAATCGCTTGATCCTCGAGGCTCCGCTGTCGGGTGAGGGCCGGTTGGATCCGTCCGCCTTGGAGGTCGCCTTCGCAGAAGCAGCGCGACGGTGCCCGTCCCCCACTTTCCTGCTGTGCAATCCACATAACCCCACGGGCACCGTCCACTCGCGGGAGGAGCTGGGGATGGTGGCAACACTCGCGCGTCGCCATGGCATCCGTGTGATCTCCGACGAGATACATGCGCCGCTCGCGCTTGATGGAGTCGAGTTCGTGCCGTATCTGTCCGTTCCCGGTTCCGAAAACGGCATGTCGTTGGCCTCCGCCTCCAAAGCTTGGAACCTCGCAGGACTCAAAGCCGCTCTCCTCGTCGCAGGACACGAGAGCCTCGCCGATCTCGCGCGGCTCCCAGAGGAAGTCAGCCACGGTGTGAGCCATCTCGCGGTCATCGGCCATGCTGCAGCATTCCAGGACGGAGGAACGTGGCTGGACAGCCTGCTGTCCGGACTCTCCGAGAATCGACACCTGCTCGAGGAGCTCGTTGCACGCCACCTGCCTCAAGCGAGGTTGCGACGACCGGAGGGATCGTATCTCGCGTGGATCGACTGCTCGAAGCTCGGCTTCGAGGAAGAGCCTCACCTGGGCCAGCGCGCAACCGTTGCTGAGCTCGAGGGCCCGGCGCAATTCTTCCTCGACCATGCAAGGGTCGCCCTGAGCTCAGGTCACGTCTTCGGCACGGGTGGCCACGGTCACGTCCGGCTGAACTTTGCGACCAATCCCCTCATTCTCGAGCTCGCGCTGCGGCGGATGGGCGACGCTGCCAGGGCGAGGGACTGACTCGACAAGTATGCACGGGCCGGCCGGCCCGGCTCACTGCCCCACGCTGCGGTCCGTCTTCCGGGCCCCGGGGCCATCGCCGACACAGGAAGCCGGAAGCGGCACGGCACCGACATCGTCAGCGTCGGCGTCGACAGCCGGAACAGTGGCCGCCCAGGCGTTCATCGCGTCGAGGACCGACTGCAGACCGTGGCCGACCCCGGTCAGTTCGTACTCGACGCGAGGCGGGAGCTCGCCGTACGCCGTACGAGTGACGATCCCGTACGTCTCAAAGCGGCGCAGGCGATTCGTCAGGGTATGGGCGCTGATGCCTGGGAGTGCCGCCTTCAGATCACCGAAGCGAAGTGGACCACCGAGCAGTTCACGGACGATGAGCGTCGCCCACGGCCCATCCAGCAGGGTCAGGAACCGCGCGATCCCGCATTCCGGCCAGGCTTCCGCAGAGAATGACATGAGTTTCGATCCATCTCCGTTAGTGAACTTGAGGTAACCAGTGCATCATATGCACTAATAGTCACATGACCTATCTCATCCACGGAGCGACCGGTGCACAGGGTGCCCCCGTCGCCGCCGCACTCAGCCGTTCCGGCCACCACGTCACCGCAGCCGTCCGCAATACCGCCGCCTACACCGCCGGGCCGGCGGTCGCCGTCGACACCGCCGACCTCGACTCCCTTGTGGACGCTTACACCGGCGCGGACGGCGTGTTCGTCCACCTCCCGCTCGGTTCCCCCGCCCAGCAACTCGAGCAGGCGACCACCATAGCCACCGCGGTCGATCGGGCACGCCCCGGTCGGGTCGTCTTCTCCACCAGCGGCTATACTCTCGGCGGTGACAACGACGAGGACGACAGCGCGCACGGTGTGCTCGTGCGTCGTCTAGAGGCAAGCGGCGTTCCGACTGCCGTCATCGCCCCGCGCTTGTATCTCGAGAACTTGCTCCTGCCGCCCGTCATCACCGCTACCCGCGAGGAGGGGATCCTCCCGTACCCGATCCGGGAGGATTTCCTCGTCTCGTGGAGCTCGCACCTCGACATTGCCGAGGTCGCCCTCCGCCTCTTCGAAGACCCCTCCGTGACGGGCGTCGTCACCGTCGGCGCCCTCCCGGGACTCTCCGGACCCGACCTCGCCAAGGCGTTCTCCAACCACTTCGGTCGCGAGGTGCGCTTCCACGCTCAGACACCAGACGAGTTCGGCGAGATGATCATCCCCATCTTCGGCGCAGACGGCATCGCGCCCGTCGTCGACTCCTACCGCTGGCGTGCCACCCTCGACGACGAACTCATCGACGAGACGCGTAGCGCTCAGGCGCTTCTCGGCCTCGCACCACGCTCCGTCGAGCACTGGCTGCGCGACATCGGCGCCTGATCCCAGAGACACTGCGGCGGAGCGGACGACCGTCTCCGCCGCAGCGCTGGAGGTTCGGGGCACGGCTACAGTGAGTGAATGGACCTATGGACGTTGTCCTGCAGTACACGGAAGCACGACAACCGAGACCTCGTGATACGCACGGAATCTGTCCGGTGACATGATGCGCGGAACATACCGGAAAACGGAACATCGTCGACGCGACATCGTTGCGGCGGGGCTGACAGTGTGTCGGGCTGGAGAAGGTTCGACCGGCCT
Source organism: Plantibacter sp. CFBP 8804 (assembly GCF_014841225.1). NCBI lineage: Bacteria > Bacillati > Actinomycetota > Actinomycetes > Micrococcales > Microbacteriaceae > Plantibacter > Plantibacter sp. CFBP 8804. The sequence continues at coordinate 18,851 of NZ_JACYTU010000013.1, read as the reverse complement.
CCTCCGAAAGACGGCCGCCCAGGCAGGTTTGAGCGAGGCCGGAGTGCTCCATCATTTCGCCGGAGTAGGCGATCTGCTGGAAGCCATCCTGGACCGCCATATGGCCGAAATTCTCGAGTGTGCAGCATGCGATCGGGTCTCGGGGAGAGCCAAGCTGCTCTGTCTGTCGGATCTCTTGGACTGCAGCCTGCGAGACCCCCACCTGGCGCATCTCTACCTCACGCGCACCAGCGAACCTGGGTCGTCGGCGAACAACGCTCAGCAGGCGTCGAACGCCTACACCGACGCCCTCCGCGAGTGCTCGCGCCTGGGCTTCAAGCAATGCCACGACGAGGGCCAACTTCGATCAGGGGCCGATATGGACGCAGCGGTCGAGTCGCTGATCTCACTGGTCCACGGGCTCCAGCTCCGGGCGCTGCGAGAACCAGGTCTGAATGTGCGTGCGGTGTTGGAGACGCACATCGGCACCTACCTCCGCGACGGACCTCAGATGGCCTCCGCAGCGGGCTGAGCGATCGTTCGCCCCGAGCCGGGTGCACTGGTGGCCGGGCATGGGTCGATCAGCTGGCACGAGACCGAGAACGACGAACGAGACTTCATATCCACGTAACCAGGAGGCGACTATGTCAAAGACTCGGCCAACGGCGATCTTGGTGCGCGGCGCCCGCGTGCACAATCTGAAGAACGTCGATGTGGACATCCCGTTGAATCAGCTCGTCGCAGTCGCGGGGGTTTCCGGCTCTGGAAAATCCTCCTTGGCGCTCGGCGTGGTCTACGCGGAAGGATCACGCCGCTACGTGGAAGCACTCTCCACCTACACCCGCCGACGCATGACGCACGCTGCCCGTGCCACGGTCGACTCGGTCACCTACGTGCCGGCTGCGCTCGCACTGCGTCAACGGCCGGGTGTGCCCAGCGTACGATCGACGTTCGGCACGTCCACAGAGCTGCTGAACGTCTTGAGAGTCGCGTTCTCGCGGCTTGGGTCGCACCTCTGTCCCAATGGACACCGTCTCGCCCCGACGATCGATGTCGCTGCGAACCTGGATCTACAATGCCCAATCTGTGGAGCGACGTTCTATCCCCCCGGTGCCGAGTCCCTCGCCTTCAATTCAGACGGTGCGTGCTCGGTGTGCACCGGGACGGGATTCGTCCGCGACATCGACGACGCGGCGCTTGTGCCTGATCCGACGAAATCGATCAGCGAAGGCGCCGTCGCACCCTGGGGGATGTTCGGTCTGTCCGTGATGCCGCAGGTCGCTGCTGAACTCGGAGTACGCATCGATGTGCCGTACCGCGACCTCACCGACGCGGAACGGAGCATTGTCCTCGATGGGGCCTCGGTCAAGCGCGAGATCCGAGTGCCCTCGAAATCCGGGAAGCTCTTCGACCTGAACTTCACCTACCGCAATGCCCGACTCGCGGTCCGCGAAGCAATGGACAAGGCAACGAGCGAAACGGGGCTGTCACGAGTCAATCGGTTCATCACGGCGGAGGAGTGCTGGTCATGCCACGGGAGCCGACTGTCGAACGACGCTCTCGGTAGCGAGGTCGACGGAATCAACCTGGCCGCCGCGACCAGCAAGGACCTCAGCGCCGTCATGGACTGGATGGCCACGATCCCGAGCCTCGTCTCGTCCGAGCTTCGCCCGATGGCGAGGCTGATCGCCGAACAATTCGCCGAGATGGGCACGCGTCTCCTCGAGCTTGGTCTCGGGTATCTCACCCTCGACCGGGCGAGCTCGACCCTTTCCACCGGCGAGCGCCAGCGGGTGCAACTCGCTCGAGCTGTCCGTAACCAGACGACTGGAGTCCTGTACGTCCTGGACGAGCCGTCCATCGGGCTCCACCCGGCGAACATCGACGGTCTGGTCGGGGTGATGCGCGACCTACTGGACGATGGGAACTCGGTCCTCCTCGTCGACCATGACGTTCAGGTGCTCCGCGAAGCCGATTGGGTGATCGAGATCGGTCCCGGTTCGGGCGGAAACGGCGGGACGGTGCTCGCTCAGGGAACCGTCGCGCAGATCGGCGCACATCCGAATTCACTGATCGGGGGCTACCTGGTCGGGGATGAGGACGTCATCGGCCGGAAGCGCGTCAAAGCCGATGAGATGTTCTCGATGGGCACGATCCAGATCGCAACGACGCCCGTCCACACGGTCCATGCGCTCGAGGTCGCGATTCCGAAGGGGCGACTCATCGCGGTCACCGGCATGTCCGGCTCGGGCAAGACCACGTTGGTGCTCGACAGCCTGGCAGCAGCCATCAATGCAAGCCGGGACGGCACGAAGACACCCGCGCACGTCCAGAGCTTGAGTGCTGCAGGCCTCTCGAGCGCGGAGGTGGTCGACGCGACTCCGATCGGCACCAACGTCCGGTCGACGGTCGCGACCTACAGTGGCATCCTCGACGAGCTACGCCGACTCTTCGCCGCCACCGATGTCGCACGGGCTCGAGGACTGGGCGCGGGTGACTTCTCGTACAACACCGGGTCCCTCCGGTGTTCCCGATGCGAGGGTACGGGGCAGGTCGTACTCGACGTCCAGTTCCTTCCGGATGTCGAGATCCCCTGTCCGACGTGTGTCGGAACCCGGTACGGGCCGGACGCCGACACCGTCAGGATCACCACCAGTCGGGGCGACCGAAGCCTGCCGGAGCTCCTCGCCAGCACGGTCGAGGACGCTGGAGAGATCTTGGCCGACCGTCCTCGCATCGCTCAGCGGCTCCAGACGCTCAGCTCTCTCGGCCTCGGTTATCTCACGCTGGGCGAGGACACACCGGCACTGTCCGGGGGCGAGGCTCAGCGGCTGAAGCTTGCAACCGAGCTCGGTCGGAAGCATCGAGGCACGCTCTTCATCTTCGACGAACCATCTGTCGGCCTGCATCCTCGCGATATCTCGGTCCTCCTCGGCGTCCTGGATCGATTGCTGGCCACCGGCGCGACGGTGATCGTCATCGAACACGACCTAGACGTGATCTCGAACGCCGACTACGTGATCGACATGGGGCCGGGTGGAGGTGTCGAGGGAGGCAGGGTCGTGGCGACCGGCACTCCTGAGGAGGTCTGCCGCAACCCGGAAAGCGTCACAGGCCGATACCTGGGGCCTGCCCTGAAGATCACTGGTGAGCGGACTGTCGGCTGACGGGAAGAACGGATTCGGGCCGGGCAGGTCATGGCGACGCGGTGACGATATGGGGGCGCCCGGTGATGGGGTGGTCGATGATGCGCGAATCGACGTGGAAAACGTCGTTGGTCAGCGACGGGGTCAGAGTCTGAGCCGGCGGACCATCGGCGTGGACACGACCGTCCTTCATGACGATGATGCGGTCGGCGTGGGAGACGGCGTGATCCAGGTCATGCAACACGATGATGCGGGTGAGCTCCACCGCAGCCAGGAGCTCGAGCAGCTCGTGCTGCGCAGTGACATCGAGGTGGTTCGTCGGCTCATCCAGTAGGAGGACAGGCGCGTCCTGTGCAAGGGCACGAGCCAGGAGTACCCGCTGGCGCTCACCGCCCGACAACGTGCTGTAGCGGCGATCCGAGAGGTGAGCGGCTCTGCAGCGCTGCAAAGCAGACTCGATCACATCGCGATCTCGGACCGACTCACCACGAAACCACGGCTGGTGCACATGACGTCCTGTGGCGACGATGTCACTCACGCGGAGACCGTCGTTGTTCGTCTGGTGTTGCGTGACCACGGCCCGCAACTTCGCAGCTTCCCGGGGTGACGCCTCCCACACGTCTGTTGTGCCGATGATGATCTGCCCCGTGTCAGGCTTCAGCGCACGATACAGGGCGCGAAGCAGCGTCGATTTCCCTGAACCATTCGGTCCGACGATCGCGACGAACGCGCCCGGCTCGATATCCAGCGAGAGCTGCTCGATGAACGGCCGTCCTCCCACGCTCACCTGGAGCTCATCGATGGAGAGCTTCATGACCGCCCCTCCGGCGAACGCATCAACCAGAGGAAGAAGGGCCCGCCGACCAAAGCCGTGAAGATCGTGAGTGGATACTCGTTCGGGCTGCCAATGGTCCGCGCGACGAGATCGACGAGGACCAGGAAGACTGCGCCGGACAGCGCGGAGACGGGCAGCAGCCGCCGATGGTCCGCTCCGACCAGCATTCGAACCGCGTGAGGGACGATCAACCCGACGAACCCGACGCCGCCTGCGACAGCCACCGTGACGGCGGTCAAGAGCGCAGCGACAAGCAGCAGTCCGAGTCGGAATCGACGGAGATCGACTCCCACGGCGACGGCGTCATCGTCTCCGAGAGCAAGCGCATTCAACCCGCGCGCTTGAATGAGCAGCCAAGCACCAGCTCCGAGCAGAGCGACAGTGGGCAAGCCGAGCGTTTCCCAACGAGCCCCTGCTACGCTGCCCATCATCCAGAAGAGGATGCCCCGAACCTGTCCAGGCTCGGCCTGCAACTGCGCGAAGCTGGTTCCGGCCATCGCGACGTATCCCAACGCCACTCCTGACAGCACCAAACGGATGTCCGTGAACGAACCGGACCGCTGAGCGAACGCGAAGACGAGGAGAAGGAGAACCAGCGCACCGATGAAGGCCGCCGCTGGTGTGCTGAGTCCGAACAGCGCGCCGGAGCCGAATGACATGACCAGCACTGCCCCCAACGAGGCCCCGGACGACACACCGACGATATATGGATCTGCGAGCGGATTTCGGAGCAACCCTTGGAGTGCGGCACCGGCCAGTGCGAGGCTGGCGCCCACGACGGCGGCCATGAGAACCCGGGGGACTCGCAGCTCCCAGACGATCTGCTGGTCGAGCGGATCGAGCCCTGCCGCTCGACCGGTGAGGTTCGCACACAACACGGCGATGACCCGGTCTGCGGAGATGTTGACGCTACCGAAACCGATCGCGAGCAGCGCCACCACCACGGTCACGCTGACCGTCGCCGCCAACCACCATGCGAGTGGCGCATTTCCCCCCGAACGATGCGCGGCACTGGCCGCCGGCACCGTCCTAGAACGCGTCGGGATGTGCGGCACGGGCGATCTTGTCGATGGCTGCCGCGTTCGTAGGGCCGACGTACACCCCGTCGGAGACCTTGACGTAGTTGTTGGTCCGTGAAGCCTCCCACTGGGGGTACGCGGCAAAGATCTTTGCTGCCGCGGCGTCGAGGTCCTCCCCCGGCATGAATCCACCGACGACGAGCAGCTGCACATCGGCTGCTGCCAACTGCTCTTCAGTGATGTTCTCGGTCAGGTCGGTGTCCGCGTTGGCGAAGGAACTCGTGACTCCGGCTCGCTCGAGCACATCGTCGAAAATACCGCCGGCCATGACCGCCGGAAGTCCGTTCGCACTCATCATCGACATCCCTGGGAACACGATGAGCCCGGTCGGTCGGTCCGCTCCGTCCACGGCCGCTGAGACGGCTTTGATCTGTTGACGTTGTTCATCGACGAGTGCCTGTGCCGCGGCCTGCACGTCGAACACGTTGCCGACAAGGTTCAAGAAGTCGAAGGACGACTCGATCGTGGCAGAGGCGAACGTCTCTCGTTCGGCGTCAGTCGCATCATCCTTCCCCATGGCACAGTTGGCAGGATTCACAATGGACTCGATACCGAGACCTGCGAGTTCCTCCCGCGTTGCCTGCCCGGCATCCGCGTCGAAACCTCCCGACCAGGTCGATATCACCAGGTCTGGTTTGAGCGCCAGGAGCTGTTCAGACGGGATGTCGAAACTCCCCATGTCGAGATTCGCTGTCGGCAGTGCGTCGATCTGCTCGACGAGTTCGGGACTGTCCGACATGCCGTAGTTCTGCGCGTTGGCGAGCACAGTATCGCTCAGCCCCAGCATGACCATCGACTCGACTTCGCTGACCGAAGCGCCGTTGAGGAGCACGACCCGCTCAGGAGCTTTCTCGAACGTCTGCTCGTATCCGCAGTTGTCGATCGTGAAGGGATAGCTGGTCGCTCCCCCGGTCAATTTCGTTCCGTCGGTAAGAGCAGCCTCGGGTGCTGCAGCTTGCGCAGAGCAACCAGCCAGTGCCGCTAGGAGGAATGCCGATCCGACCGCGAGCGCGGTGCGTCGTTGACGGGGAGAGTTCATGAGCGAGATCGCCTTTCACAAGACACGAGTGCGTGGATGGCCCAACCACTGATCGACGGAAGGACCCAGAGCGTGGAGAACACCCGTATAACGCCAAGGTCGAGCACGAGTGCATGATTCACGACGCTACTCTACATCATGTAGAGCAACGGTCCACGGGGCTCGAGGGTCTGTTCTACATGTTGTAGAATTAGCTCGGATGCGATGTCGTCACCTGAGGAGCGTCACATTCAATCGGAGGCCGGCCCTTCCGCTCGTCACGGAGACACACGGGTCGGCCTCCTCCCTCAAGGTGGTGCGCATCAGGGACGATGACCCCGGCCAGGTTCGAAGACACGTCCACGCCGGCAATCAGATGCCGAGGTCCCCGAGCCATTCGTGCACCGCTCGAGGCCGCAGGCCCAACAGGCTCACAGCGGACACTGAACCGTCGGTCGCCCGACTCTGAACTTGAGCACGGTGCAGGCGGTCGACGACAGACTGGCCGGACACCGCGCCCCCGTCGGCGAACGCACTGAGCTCAAGGAACGCGTCCTGCGAGATGGCCTCGTAGGCGATCTCACGTTCGAAGTAGCGACTGAAACCAGCCGCGATGTCGGGACCAGACAGCCCCGGAGAGGCGCCGACCAATACGCGCCCGCCGACGTGCTGGTGGAAGAGCTGGGTGACGGTGTCCGCGACATCGAGGTGCGAGCTCCAGCGGAGCCTTACGTCACGGTGCATCGGGAGCCGGAGCACCCCCTCGCGAAGCGCTGCGTCGAAGATCTGCGGCGCCAGCAGGTTCTCAAGCGAGATCTGCGGCTCGACGACGGCGAACGGGACACCGATGGCCTGCAGCTCATGATGCAGGATGGCGATGGCCGAACCGGAGCCGGGGCCAATTGCGTGCCCGCTCGTGGACATGACGACGCGCTTGGGTCGAGCGACGCGAATGGCTCGGCTGACCGCCGTCATCTGCGCGCGATGGTCCTCCGGCCGTCCCTCAGGGAGGTGGATGAAGACGCCACCCGAACCGCGATAGGCCCGTATCAGAGCTTCGGTGGACGACAGATCTACGACCATGGCCGGGCCTCCGATGCGAGTGACATCTCGGACAGCCCCGATCGCGTTGAAGCCGGCAGCGGTGAGCGCGGTCACGACGGGTGCTCCTTGCGCCCCTGTTGCACCGTGCACGATGTACCTCGGCGACGGACCACTCATCGGCCTCACCCACTTCCTCTGACACTCGCGCATTGGTCGACAAGCGACGTCGGCAGGTTCACCACACCGGCCAGAAGCCGAGGCACATACCGATCGCCATGAGCGCCATGAGGGAGAGGTTCAGACGAACGACAGAGGGAGCCCGTCGTAGGCGGATGAAACTCGCGAGGTACCAGATCGTCGACACACCGAAGGCGACCATGAACGACACACTGATGACGTTCTCGGCCGTCCACATGAGGCCCTGCGGCGGATCCATGTGCCCCTCGTCGTGGGACATGCCGTTCATCAGGACGCCCATGACGACCATCGCTCCCATCATGAACGCATGGAACCCGACCCTGGGCCAGCCAGCGTGATGATGACTCGAGATGGGCGAATCCGGGTCCGTGTGATGAGCCGGAGCGGGAGTGCCGAAGAGCAGCACCAGATAGAACAGGGTGGCCAACGAGAAGACGATGATCTGGATGACCGGAGGAAAGACGGCCATACCCCAGGACCATGGCATCGCGAGCATGGAGAAGCTCATGACCACGTGGAAGATGTCGCTGAGCCGCCCTACTGGGTCGCGATCTTGCGCGGCCCGGATGAGGTAGCCGACGCCGGTGACGAAGAACAGGACGGTCATGATGATCGCCACGGGGGTTGGATACGGCACGGTGTCCCTTCAGAACGTGGATACGGCGAACGTCGAGCAGATGCTGCGGGAGGTGGCCGCTTGGGATCGAGGTGTTCCTGAAACCATCACGCTCGCGTCGCACGTCGTTGGAATTCCCCGACCAGCACGTCCGTGACGACGAAGGCGGCGAGACTCAGACCGAGCAGCGGAAGGAACAGCCCGATCACCAGCCCCCCGGCCAGGATCGCCAGCACTCCCCACCAGGGTGCGCGTGCAAGCACCTGTGAGGCCGGCGGCTTCCCGACGAGGCGCCCGCCGCCCGTTGGACGGCGCTTCCACCACATCAGGTACCCGAAGATGATCATTGCCATGATCCCGGCCGCGAGCACGAACAACGCCAGTTGATTGGGGAGCCCGAACATCGATCCCATGTGGGTGTCGATGCCCCAGCGCGTAAGCTTCGCCGCCAGTGGGAATTCCGAGAAATCTGTGCGGTCCGTCACTTGCATCGTCGCACCGTCGATGGCGACCGCGTCTACTTCCGTCGGAAAGCTGCGTTGAATCTCCTGGACCACCCACGCCGAGCCTGCCTCTGCGGGGGGCCTGATCTCCACCAACCCCGTGTTGACGTTGACGCCTCGGGCGACAGCCAGTGCTCGCTCGAAATCCTCGGGAGAGGGTGCAGGAGCCGGAGTGCCGCCGTCGGACGCACCGCCCCCGCCATGCCCAGCGTGCTCTCCGCTTGGGGATGAACCGTCGGAGAGGTCCGTCTGTACTGACGGAGTCGACCAATCGAACGCTTGACGGAGCGTGCTGAGGTTTCCCCCACCCCATTGCGACCACGAAATGCCCGTGGCCGAGAGGAACAGAGCGCCGATGAGTAGCCAGACTCCAGTGGATGCATGCCACGAGAAGATGCGGCGATAGCCGCGCGCCGAACGATTGGGGCGGAGGAAGTCTCTTTTGGAGCGACTCCTCCGTATACGCGCTATCCACAGCCCGAGGCCTGCCAGGGCGATGATGCCAAGCCAGGATGCGGCGAGCTCGCTGTACAGTCGTCCCGCATCGCCCAGGTGGAGATTGCGATGCAACTGATCGATCCATGTGCGGATCGGGAGAGCGCCACTCGTCCCATAGGCGGTGAGGTCCCCGCGGATCTCCGCGGTCGAAGGATCGACGAAGATCGCTCTCGTCTCACTCTCCCCGAGACGGCCGTCCGCGTACATCACGCGGGTGGTGTCACCCGGGCGAGGTGCCGGCCGCACTGCGACGATGGTCTCTGACCCACCGACAAAGGCCTCCGAGGCAGCAATCTGCTCGGCAAGCGGCACGGTGTGACCACGCACCGGCGCATGCAGCTGCTGGGCGTAGACCATCTGCTCCAACTGAGGCGTCAACGCATACAGAGCCCCACTGCCCGCAGCGACGAGGATGAACGGCCCCACGAAGATGGCGGCATAGAAATGCAGGCGGAGGAGAAAGGACGGAAACCAGCTGCGTCGGCGGGGCAGCCCCGCCGGAGGGCCCGCATCAGCGCCGCGTGCGTCCTGGCGGTCGTGCAACCTGGTCAATACCTTCTCCTTCGGGCGCGTGGAGTCCCCGAGTTCCATGAGGATCTGCGGAAACCGAGAGCGTGCTGTCGCATGTGCTCTACAAATAGTAGAGCACATGCGGCGACCCTCCGTGGCAACGGAACATCGGACAGGCGGGATGACATACGCGCGTACTACTGCTTGTAGAGTAGACGAGGGCAGCTGCCCTCCATCGACTGAGAGAGGTACCTCATGTCCGACATCACGACCACCTACTCGGTATCAGGTATGACGTGCGAGCATTGCGTCGCGTCCGTGACCGAAGAGCTCTCCGAGATCTCCACAGTCCACGCGGTGGACGTCCACCTCGAATCCGGATCCGTGCAGGTGTCATCGACCGCGCCGCTCAGCGAAGCCGCCATCCGGAACGCCATCGAAGGCGTCGGCTACACCTTCAACGGCCTCGCCTCAAGCTGAGGCGCCTCCGTGAACGACATCGCAGCGCGGGAGCGACCGAGCCATGTGCAGGCGCTTCGGCGTCCTTTGACCGCTGCGGTGGCACTGTCGGCGCTCATCGTGATCGGGGTGATCCTGGCGGTCGGTGATTCGAGTTACGTCGACCTCAGCAGAGGCGACCCGGGGCCAACCGTGTCTCTTGGGACCGGCGTCCTTCGGCTGATCGCCGAGTGGGCGGGCATCCTCTGCGTGAGTGCGCTCGTGTACGTGGCGTTCCTGCAGGTCCGAAGCGGGCGAGAACGAACCGTTGTCGAGAACATTGCCGAGCTCTCCGTCGTTCGGGTGAGCGCACTCGTCTGGACGCTCGCCGGAGGTGGGCTGGTCGTCTTCGACGCAGCGGACGCGAACGGGGTGACGCTCGAGCGCGTGCTGTCTCCCGGCGGCCTGCCCTACCTCGTGAGCGCGATGGATCTCCCGAAAGCCTGGATCCTCGTCACCGTCGCGGCGTTCATCATCTTCTGCGGCGCGTGGTGGACGCGATCCTGGACGACCACACTCGTCTTAGCGGCCGTGGCGGTCCTCGCCTTGATCAGTCCAGTCCTGGTTCATCAGGTCCTGGTCGGGCCCGGCCATGACTTCGGCAGTGATCTCGCAACCTTCGGCGTGCCGGCAGCCGGGATCGTAATCGGTGTGCCGATCGTACTCATCCTCGTCACGGCGAGAGGCTTCGGGCTCCCGCCACGGACGCTGCGGCGCGCCCGAGCCCTACTCCGAGGCGCCTGGGCCGTCGCGTTCGCGGTGGAGATCGGTTTGCTCCTCTTCAAGACCGTGTTGCTGAGATTCGCCCTCACACCGACAGCAGGACTGATCGCCGTCCGGCTCCTCGTCCTCCTGCTCGTCGCAGCGCTCGCGTCAGCACTCATTGCTCGGCTTCTGGATGCTTCCTCTCCGGACGCGTCGAGGGCGGTCGCCCTCAGGCACCTCTGGCCGCTTGCCCTGACGGCCGCCGTCTACATCGGCGTCACCGTCGCGATGACGAGGATCCCCCCGCCCCAGTACTTCATGCCCGTCAGCGCCATGGAAGTGCTGTTCGGCTTCGAGATGCTGAAGACCCCGACGCTTGCCATCCTCTTCGGCGAATGGAGAGGCAACATCTTGTTCGCCGTCGTCGGTGCTGTGGCGGTCATCCTGTACCTCGGTGCCGTCATCAGGCTCCGCCGCCGCGGGGACGCATGGCCAGTCGGCCGCACCGTGGCCTGGGTCCTCGGTTGGGCCGTCATCGTTTTCGCGACGTCCTCCGGATTCGGATCCTATTCCGGCCCGTCGTTCAGCATCCACATGATGGTGCACATGGGTCTGAACATGTTCGGCCCAGTCCTCCTCGCGATGGGCGGCGTTGTCACCCTCCTCCTTCGGGCTACGCCCCCCGCCAAGCGACGAGACGTGGCTGGACCACATGAATGGTTGATCGACATCATCGGCAGCCCGATCGCCCGATTGGTGTTCAATCCGATACTCGTTTTCCTCGTATTCGTCGGGTCGTACTACGCGTTGTACCTGTCGCCGTTGTTCGAGGAGGCGATGCGCTTCCACTGGTCGCATCAACTCATGAACATTCACTTCCTGGTCTCCGGGTACCTCTTCTACTCGCTGATCATCGGCGTGGATCGCCCCCCGCGGCCGTTACCGCACCTCGGCAAACTCGGGTTCGTCCTCGCAGCGATGCCGTTCCACGCGTTCTTCGGAGTGATCGTGATGACGAGCACCACGCTGATCGCCGGAAACTTCTACGCCTACATGAGGGCGCCCTGGCACGACGACTTGCTCGCCGACCAGCACCTCGGCGGGGGCATCGCCTGGGCTGCGGGAGAAATCCCGTTGCTCATCGTGGTGATCGCACTGTGCCTGCAATGGGCGCGTCAGGATGACCGAGAAGCGAAACGCAAGGATCGACACCTCGATTCCGGGGTGGACGAGGACTTCGACGCGTACAACGACATGCTGAAACACCTCGCCGACCGAGGTCGGCTCCAGCCCCAGCAGCCGACGGCATCCGCTCAACGAAAGGACACTGGATCGTGAACTTCAGCGACGACTACCTCGAACTGAACGTCAGCGGAATGACCTGTGCCGCGTGCGCCGGCCGAGTCGAACGAAGCCTCAACAAGTTGGACGGCGTGACCGCCTCGGTGAACTACGCGACCGAACGAGCCGTGGTCGCCGGACTCACGCCGGCGGAGTCCGAACGTGCACTCGAAGCCATCACCAAGGCCGGCTACGGCGCGGTGGTCCGCACTGAGGGCGATGACGACTGGAACCGCCGTGCCACGGCGGACCGGATCGCCTCCCTGAGACGGCGCCTCACACTCTCCGCGATACTCACCATCCCCCTCTGCGACCTGACCATCATCCTGGCCCTCGTCCCCGATCTGAGATTTCCCCTGTGGGAACTCGTCTGCATCTTGCTGGCGTTGCCCATCGTCTTCTGGTGCGCATTGCCATTCCACCGTGCCACGATCAGAAATCTGCGCCATGGCACCGTGAGCATGGACACCTTAGTATCGCTCGGCATCGTCGCCTCCTTCGGATGGGCGGTGACGACTCTCCTCATCGGCGGATCGGACGAGCCAGGCTATTGGCTCGGATTCGGGATGACCCCGGCCGGGGCGGACTCGATCTACTTGGACGTTGCGGCAGGCATGACGACTTTCCAACTCGCGGGTCGATACTTCGAGACGCGTTCGCGCCGACGGGCGGGCGACGTCCTCTCAGCACTCGGCAACTTGGCCGCCACGGAGGCGAGAGTGCTGAGATCTGGCGTGGAACACGTCATCCCGACCATCGAGCTCCGCAAGGGCGACACGATCATCGTCCTCGCCGGCGAGACGATCGCCGCGGACGGCACCGTCGTCGCCGGTTCCGGTGTCGTCGATGCCAGCATGATGACTGGCGAGCCGGTTCCGATAGAGGTCGTCCAGGGATCCCCCGTCGTCGGCGGCACGATCAACACCTCTGGCCGACTGACAGTGGAAGCGACCTCCGTGGGAACCAACACGCAGCTGGCACAGATGGCGTCGCTGGCTGAACAGGCCCAGGAACGAAAAGCCCGAGTACAGAAACTCGTCGACCGGATCATCACCGTCTTCGTTCCTGCGGTCATCTCACTGTCACTCGTCGTCGGATTCGCGTGGCTTGCGTTCGGAGCAGCACCTCGAGACGCCTTCGGCACGGCCATTGCGGTCCTCATCATCGCTTGTCCGTGCGCTCTCGGCCTCGCAACCCCCACCGCGCTCATGGTCGGCGTCGGTCGAGGGGCCCAGATCGGAATCCTCATCAAGGGACAGGACGCACTGGAAGCAAGTGGGCGAATCGACACCGTCGTCTTCGACAAGACCGGAACGGTGACGACGGGCCAAATGCGTGTTGCCGACGCCGTGATCGCAGGCTCTCACATGGAACGTGAGGTTCTCGCCATGGCACGGTCCGTCGAATCCGCATCGGAGCATGCGATCGCGAAAGCGCTGGTGGAGTACGCCGATGGACTCGGCGCCCATCATCTCGACGTCACCGACTATGAGACGCTCGCAGGGCTGGGTGCCCGCGGGAGCGTCAACGACAAGGAGGTCCTTGTCGGAAGCGAGAAGCTCGTACGCGCACACGGAGCGAGTCTCGATGACCTGCCGATCGGAGACCCGGAACACACAGCCGTGTACGTCGTCATCGACGGCACGACTGCTGCACGATTCGTGCTGACGGATGAGGTCAAGCGCTCCGCTCGACCGACGATTGATCGACTCCGGAACCTCGGACTCCGAACCATCCTCCTCAGTGGAGACGCGACGACTGCGACGGAGCGGGTCGGCGCGCTCGTCGGTGTCGACGAGGTGATCGCCGGGGTCCTCCCGACTGAGAAGGCGGCCACGATCAGTCGACTCCAAGAGGAGGGACACGTCGTCGCGATGGTGGGTGATGGCATCAACGACGCAGCGGCGCTCGCCACCGCAGATCTCGGCCTCGCCATGGTTGAAGGCACCGACGTGGCGATGAAGTCGGCGGACATCATCCTCGTGCGTGATGATCTCGGTGTCGTCGTCGATGCGGTCCAGCTGTCCCGGAAGACACTGAGCACCATCAAGGGCAACCTCATCTGGGCGTTCGGCTACAACCTGGCGGCTATCCCCATCGCGGCAGCTGGACTGCTCAACCCACTGATCGCCGCGGCCGCAATGAGCGTCTCGTCGATCCTGGTCATCTCGAACAGTCTGCGGCTGCGGAATTACCAGCCGACTCCCCCGACCAGGCCTGAGCGGGGGGTCGCACCGTCCGCTCGTGGTCAGCAGAACGCTGCCGGAGCTGGTGTGATTTGACGGATGTGGCCCGTCCCATACCGGACGGGCCGCTTTGAGAAATATAGAATGGTTTGGCGAACGAGCGACGGAGGACTCATGGCGGGAGAACGTCTACGAGGGCGCGGCGAGCTGGAGAACACGGTGCTCAGGATCCTCTGGGAGAGTGACGAGGCGCTGCGCGTGCGCGAGATCCAGGAACGTTTCCCCGAGAAGCAGCCTGCGATCACCACGCTGCTGACCGTGCTCGAACGGCTGCGGTTGAAGGGGAGTGTCCTACGAGAGGCGGACGGGCCGAAAGGGAACCGCTTCGCCGCCAGCACCAGTGAATCCGGGTACGCCGCAGACGCCATGCTGAGTGCCTTGACCGGGGTCGGCGATCGATCCGCTGCGCTGGTGCACTTCGCTGGAGACCTCGATGACGACGACGTGGAGCTCCTCCGGTCAGCGCTCGACGCCAAAGCACGCCGCTCACGCCGTCAGACCTGAGCGATGTTCCTCGTTCTCGCCTTATTGGGCTATGCCGCTCTCACGATCGTCATGGCTCCGCTCGTCCTCACACGGGGAATGTGGCGACTTCGATTTCCACGGACGGCACTTTTGCTCTGGCATGGCGCATTCCTCAGCGGCATAGCGGCAGCTCTCATCAGCATGGTCGTCGCGGTCGTTCTTGCTGTCGGAGTCCACACCGCTGTACCCGACGGTCGGACCAATGTCCTGGAGCCGACGGTCATCGTCCTTGCTGCATGGCTGGCGCTAGGGACTGTCGGCGGATTGATCGCGCTGGTCTTCGCGAGAGCGGAGCCGCTCTTCGAGCTTGATCGTGAGGCCGAGGCATCGTTCTCGGAATTGCTTGGATCAGGCTTCGCGCGCGTGGAACACGTCGGCAACCTCACCGTGAGGTACATCGACTCCTCCCTGCCGGTCGCGTGCACGACGCCGGGACGTCGGCCGGAGGTGATCGTCTCGTCGCGCCTGGAGTATGCACTCACCCTTTGGGAGCTGCGGGCCGTCATCGAACACGAGCGCGCTCATGTCAGACATCGGCATGCATTCGCCAAGCGCCTCGCGCTACTGAACTCAGCCTGCCTCCCGACCGTATGCGGCGCGACACAGTTCAAGCGTTCCACCAACCTGCTGATTGAACTCATCGCAGACGACAGCGCGGCTCGCGTCTGCGGGAGCGATCAGGTAGCCGCTGCTCTCGCACGCGTTGCGGAGCTGAGCGGAAGTGCCGGAACGGCCGTGAGATCCGAGCGGCTCCTCCAGTTGCCGGCGAAGCGACTGAGTGCCGCTGGCCGTCGGCTCATGGTTGCGGGCGGTTGAGCGTCCTGATCGCAGTCTCCGCCATCCTCTACAATATGTAGAAGTTGTTCGGCATCCACCGCGCGTCGGACAGGGAGGGAAGCCGTATCTCCATACTCCTGGTTCTCACTCAGCTCATCGCCCTTTCTGGACTCATCATCCTCATCGGATTGGGATCGCCTCCGAGGAACGATGACGTGCCGGACCCCACGTTCGTCGAGGAGATCTCGGGATACGCCGAATCACTTCGCCGATGTCTGGCGCGGCTCAGGAGGCGGGACCACTGAGGTGCGGATCCCGTCCTCGAGTCGTCTCAGAGGTCACCAGACTCCTCAGCGCGACCCGTCGAGCTCCCTAGCGGGCCGCGCTGAGTGGTCGGAGATTACTCCGCCGGAGAAACTGGCGATCAGTAGACGACGTCGAATGTGGCATCCGCTCGATCAAGCACCGTCGAGATCCGCGTGAGCTCCAGTTGACCGTTGATGTGACGGATGTAGCGATCCGGGTAGTTCACCGACCTGAAGGAGTCCCATCCAGCGTCGGCAAGCCCCGGGACTCTCGTGAAGGTTGCGTCTGCGCGGTAGGCGGCTGTCCCGTCGTTCGGCGCCAGCACCAGCTTGAATCCCGAGTGACGGAGGAAATGCCCCGGGTAGTTCACGGACTCCAACGAGACCGCCGAGGGGTCCGACAATCCAGCGACGATCCGCCATTGCGAGTCAGCCTGAGGGTCGAACGGAACCGCATCGATACGGGCTCTCAGACCCGCATGCCTGACGTACGAGCCGGGGTAGTTGAACGACTTCAGTCGCTCGCTCTGCGATCCGCCGAAGCGTCCGAGCAAGCGATCATAGTCGGCACGGGTGATCGGCTTGATGCTGTTGTGCTTCGACCCGAGCGGTGCGGTGAAGTCGGCACTGCTGACGGCGTTCCATGTTCCAGTCGTGATGTCGCCCTGCCAGTTGACGAACGTGCTGTTGGGGCAATAGTTGTCACCCCACAACGTCCAGGAACCAGGGTCGGTCAACGACCGCACCAGTGTCGGAGCCTCAGCACATCCGGGTAGGTTCGGGGCCTCCGAATATTGACGGAAACTGCCCGGCTCGAGCGTCGATGACCTCGCTCCCATGAGGCCTGCGTCGGGGTTCGGCCCTCGATAGTAGAGGTAGTTCTGGCCCCCAACACCCGTCACGACGTCGGAGTCGATCACACCGCCCCGTCCACCGTTGTCGAAGAACCGGACAGCCGGTGACGCCGTCCGGAAATCGGTGGTGTAGGAGACCATGATGACGCCTTCTGGCCCACCTGCCGGCGAGGCGGAGTAGGTGATCCCATATTGCTGACGAACGGGGTCCCAATGGACCGCCGGCGCCCAGGTATATGACCCGGGGTTTGCCGAGTTCACGCTCAGCAGCCGATCGCCCGACCAGGTGACGAGGTCGGGTGATGTCCAGACATGCAGGTTGGGATTCGCTTGGCCGAAGGGCACACCGACCTCGAGATCTGTCGCGAGGAGCACCCAGGTGCCGTCCTGCAGTCGATGGATGAACGGGTCGCGAATTCCGCCCGTACCGGCCGTCGGGTCGAGGATCGGCCGGTTGTCGTTGAGTGCTTGCCACTGCCTGCCATCGAGACTCACGGCCAGATGGACGTTGTTGGAGTTCCCGGTGCCGTCAAGGCTCTCCCGGAAGTAGGTCATGACGTAAGCCGCATCGGCGTCCGCAGCTGCTGCCGGGGATACCGGGGTTCCGGCTGTCACGAGCCCAGCAAGTATCGCGACGCTGCTGGCGAGCGCGAGGAGGGATCCTCGGCGCAGCCTGGTCGGCAGATGTCCGGTGCGCTGACGCTGTCGCCGAACGTCCGGAGTGTGAAGTGGGAGCATGCTGGTTCCTTCCAAGGAGTTGCGTGATCGAGCGGTGTCGGGTCGAGAGCGCGTCGCGTTCCGACGCTCCTGATCAGTCGATGGCGAACGTCGCATCGGCCGCACCGACCGTGCCGCTCACCCGCTCCACGTACAGGCGATAGTCGCGGTGCCGAAGGTAGGTTCCGGGTGTGGCGATGGACTCGAAGGACGTCTTGGCGGCGTCCGCAAGCCCTGCACGAAGCGTGAACGATGCCGCGGCCGCGAACGTCGGTGTGTTGTTGGATCTGGCCAATGTGATGCCGGACGGTCCTGCGAGCAGGTAGTGGCCGGGGAAATTCGCCGACTCGAGCGAGTTTCCTCCGGCGAGGCCCTCGACGACGCGGAACCAGGAGTCGACACTGGGTTTGGGCGCGGCGTCGAGGCGACCGACGTAGTTGGCGTGACGGACGAAACGGTCAGGGAAGTTGTGAGACCGCAGGCGCGAGGGCAGGATTCCGGCGGCGACGGGGATGCCGAAGTCCGGGGTGCCGTCGGCGTTCCAGTACAGGCGCTGCACCCTCGCGTGGCGGTTCGGGTCGAACAGCGGATCTCCCGGGATGTCCCGGTACTCACGCGCGTGGTAGACCAGCACGTCGATCTCCCCACCACGCCCGTCCGGCGCGGTCGTGAAGCAGTTGTGACCGGGTCCGTACTGGCTCGTGGCATCGTTCGACACGAACACCGGTCCTGACGACTTGACCCATGAGTTCGCCGAGAGCAGATCGGCTGAGGCGTTGGCCGTCAGCAACCCGAGGCAGTAGTTCGCGTCGGTTGCGCTCGCAGAGAAGCTGATGAAGACACGGTCGTTGCGGATGATGACCGACGGGCCTTCGTTAACTTTGAACCCGCGGGTCTCCCATGATGCCGTCGGAACCGAGATGCGGGTCTGGGGTCCGGTGAGGGTCGACGGGTCGGACATCTCCGAGATGTAGAGGTTGCTCCCGGCATCGATGCCGGGTTCCCCCTGAGCCCACACGAGGTACTGGCGGCCGTTGTGCGAGAAGGTCGTGGCGTCGAGAGAGAACGTGTCGAACTGGGTGACGATCCGTCCCCGTACCGTCCAGTTGGCGGTCATGGGATCGGGGCCATCTGCCTGGAGCACGTACGGGCGGACGCGGAAGGGTTCGCCGGCATCGCCGGCCGCGAAGTAGATGTACCATCGTCCGCCGACCTGATGGATCTCCGGTGCCCAGATGTACCCACCCATCGTCCCGCTCGGCGGCCGGACCCAGAGCGTGCGCTCAGTCGCGGTGGCGAGCCCGGCCAGGGATGGCGCGGCCCGAAGGACGATCCGGTCGTACTCGGGGACCGATGCGGTGAAGAGGTAGCGACCGTCGGGATGCCGGTTGATGTGCGGATCGGCCCGTTGCCGGATCAGCGGGTTCTGTGCACCGAGCGGGAGAAGCGCCGGGGCC
>NZ_JACYTU010000012.1:0-89023 GCF_014841225.1 Plantibacter sp. CFBP 8804 | reverse complement strand
AGGTGTACCCGGAACGATTCGGTCCCTGAGCCTGTCGAAGGGCACTCCGGTTGCGCCACCTCCGTGACCGGGAGAGGTTCACCCGCGACGCTCCGGTCCCTGAGCCTGTCGAAGGGTTCCTCATGGGCACTTCGACAAGCTCAGTGACCGGGACAGGTGTACCCGGAACGATTCGGTCCCTGAGCCTGTCGAAGGGCACTCCGGTTGCGCCACCTCCGTGACCGGGAGAGGTTCACCCGCGACGCTCCGGTCCCTGAGCCTGTCGAAGGGGAGTTCGGGCCGCATCACCTCGGTGACCGGGAGACGTGGGCCCGGAAGCGCTCCGGTCCCAGAGCCCGACGACGTGCCGAACGGCATCCTCGTGGGCACTTCGACAAGCTCAGTGACCGGGACAGGTGTACCCGGAACGATTCGGTCCCTGAGCCTGTCGAAGGGCACTCCGGTTGCGCCACCTCCGTGACCGGGAGAGGAGCACCCGCGACGCTCCGGTCCCTGAGCCTGTCGAAGGGCACTCAGGCCTGCAGTACAGCTAGTCCTTGATGAGCAGGATCGGGTCGCCGTCGAAGGAGTCGTACGGGTTCGGGTCGGTGAAGCCGCCGTCGTACATGAGGCCGGCCGGAGCCTTGCCACCGGCGGGAGCCGCCGCGACGTAGCACTGCGTGATCGGCGCGCCAGCATCGAACTCCTCGGTGAACGACTCGGATCCGCACTCGTCCCACCCGATGAGCGTGGCCTCCTGGACCTTCTCGCCATCGGCGTCGACGGGCGAGAAGGAGGTCGCGTCGCTGTTGAACGCCACCGGGTCGCCCGACACCTTGGTCATCTCGAGCCGGATGAGCGTGATGTCGTAGCCGTCGAGTTCCCCGCCGTCGAACTGCGTCTTGAGGAACGCGACCTGGTCGGCCGTCGCGGGGGTGACCTCGGTCAGCTTCGCGCTGATGAGCGCGGTGACGCCGTCGGTGCCCTGCGACTCGTAGACGATCGGCTCATCGATCCCGACCTGCGCTCCAGGCTCGGTGACCTCACCGTCCGCCGATCCGGTCGAGGTCGGCTTCGACGTCGCAGACGACGAAGCCTTCTCCGTCGGCTTCGCGTCGGGGGCCGACGGCGTGGAGCATCCGGCCAGCACGAGCATGGCTGCGACGGGGAGGGTGATCAGGGCGGTGACGCGGGAGAGCTGCATCGGGATTCCTTTCGGCGGCGGACTCCAGCAGTCTGTCCCGCGCGCCGTTGCCGCGCGATGGGGACAACTCCCCACCGGGGCGGCCGGGCTCCTGCCGTCGGGTCCCGGCAGGATCCCCCGCGGCCTCTCAGGAATCTCTCTGCTGGCGTTCATCCGAGCGGCGGACGATGAGACGACGCGCCAGGTTGTCGCGTCCGAGGGGAACCCATGACTGCGACGATCACCGTCCCGACCGCGCCCTCGCGCCGTCGGTGGGACGCCCTCCACACCCTCCTCGGCGGCCGCGCCGCACCCTGGGTCGTCGGCCTGTTCGCCACCCTCGTCTCGCTCATCGGCATCGGCACGCCGTCGTACTGGGGTGACGAGGCGGCGAGCGTCCTCGCCGCCGAACGCCCCCTCCCCGTCATGTTCGGGATGATCGGCCACATCGACGCCGTCCACGGCCTGTACTACGCGTTCCTGCACGTCTGGACCGGTGCCTTCGGCACCGCCGAGGCCGTCACGCGGTTCCCGAGCGCGATCGGCGTCGGCTTGGCCGCGGCCGGCACGGTCGTGCTCGCGCGGTCCATCTTCACCCCGGCGATCGGCATCACGGCGGGCCTCGTGTTCGCCGTCATCCCCCAGGTCACCAGGATGGGCGCCGAGACGCGCTCCTATGCGCTGGGCATGGCCGCGGTCGTGTGGCTGACGGTCTGGTTCGTGTCGCTCGTTCGCCGCCGGTCCACATCGCGCCGCAGCTGGGCGCTCTTCGCCATCGCGAGCGCCGCCTCGATGTACCTGTTCCTGTACCTCGCGATGCTCCTCCTCGTGCACGCCACGTGGATGGTGCTCCAACGCCCCGGGCGGAGGGTGATGCGAGCGTGGGGCTGGTCCCTGGTCGGCGCACTGGTCCTCGGCGCTCCGATCGTGATCGCGGGCATCGCGCAGCGCGAGCAGATCGCGTTCCTCGGCAGGCGGGACTACGCGACGCCGGAATCGGTGCTCGTCGGCCAGTGGTTCCAGACGCCGGTGTTCGCCGTGCTCGCGTGGCTACTCATCGTGCTCGCTCCCATCGGGGTCCTCGTGGTGCGCCGATCGTCCCGGCAGCGTCGCGCCCTGGCGATGATCGCCGTCTGGGCGCTCGCACCGACCGCGCTGCTCATCATCGGCAACACCCTCGTGACGCCGATGTACAACCTGCGCTACGTCACCTTCTGCGTCCCGGCCGTCGCGATCATGATGGCGCTCGGACTCCGGACGATCGTCGACCTCCTGCCGAAGCGGGTGGACCGCGCGGTGGCGACCGCGGTCGGTGTCGCGCTCGTGCTGGCGCTCGCGATCCCGGTCCTCGCGGAACAGCGCGGCCCGTTCGCGAAGGACGACGGCAGCGACCTCCGGCAGACCGCGGAGATCGTCCAGGCCCATGCCTCGCCGGGCGACGCGGTCGTCTTCGACCAGTCGGTGAAGCCCTCGCGCAAGTCGCGGCTCGCGATCGACCTCTACCCGCAGGCCTTCGCCGGCCTCGACGACGTGGCGCTCGAGACGAGCTACCGCGACCGCCCCGAGCTCTGGGATCTCGCCGCGCCGCTGTCCGAGATCCACGACCGGCTCATCGGCCACGACACCGTCTGGGTCGTCGAGGGCTCGAGCACCTCTCCGAACGTGGCGGACCTCGAGGCGCTCGGCTACCACGTCGAGCAGCGGATCCCCGTCCACCGCAGCATCGTCTTCGAGCTGGTCAGGTCGTGACGCGATGGTGATCCGATCCATTCCCGATGCGCGCGCGCTGCTCCGGCGACCGATCGTCCGCGAGGTCGCCGCCTTCGGCCTCGTCGGCGGCGCCGGCTTCCTCGTCGACGTCGGGGTCTTCAACCTGCTCGCGTACACCGTGTTCCTCCACACCGGCACCTCCGGGCTGCTGGTGGCGAAGGGCATCTCCACGACGCTCGCCATCGTGGCCAACTGGGTGGGCAACCGGCTCCTCACCTTCCGCGCGCATCGGCGCTCGGACGTCGCCCGCGAAGCGCTCGAATTCGGTCTGGTGAGTCTCGCGGGCGGTGCGATCGCCCTGGCCTGCCTCTGGGTCTCCCACGACGCGATGCACTTGACGACGCCGCTGGCGGACAACGTGTCGGCGAACATCGTCGGGCTGGCCCTCGGTTCCGCGTTCCGCTTCGTGCTCTACCGCTTCTGGGTGTACGGGCCGCGGGCGGAGCGGACGGGACCGATCCCGGTGCGCATCGACCCGTGAGGCCGTAGAGTCAGCGACTCGCGTTGTGCTGCGAGACGGCGTCGCTGACCCAGGAGAACTCGTCGACGAACCGCGAGAGCAGCCGGGCGAGTTCCGCTCGATCGCGCTCGCTCCACTTGCCGACGAGGGTGTTGTAGACCTGCTGCGCCGCCTGCCGGTGTCGTTCGAGGGCGGTCCGTCCCTCGTCCGTCGCGCTCACGAGCACCGCGCGGCGATCACTCGGATCCGTCGCCCGGACGACGAGACCGCCCTCCTCGAGGCGACGCACCTCGGCCGTCGCGGTCGACTTGTCGACGTCCATCCAGCCCGCGACCGTGGACATGCGGATCGGCCCGGCGGTGATGACGTATTCGAGGAGCCACGCGTCCGTGGCGGTGAGGGCGGCACCCTCGGCGTCGTGCAGTGAACGCCGGTTGTCGGCCCTGGTGGACCACCGGAGCACCGTCGCGAGGGACGCCTGGATGACGGCTCCCGCCTCGGCGGGGTCGACGTCATCGCTCATAGCTGAATTCTTTCTGAATACGTGCGTTCGGGTGTTGGTTCGACCATACCAACTATATAGTGGGACGGCACCAACTAAACATCACCCGTCCCCCACCTCGAGCGCTGCGGAGAACACAGCCCATGGAAATCCCCGGATACGTCTGGCTGCTGACGATCGTCGGCATTCTGGCCCTCCTCGCCTTCGACTTCATCTTCCACGTGCGCAAGGCCCACGAGCCGACGCTGCCGGAAGCCGCGAAGTGGTCGGCCCTCTACGTCGGTATCGCCATCGTCTTCGGCCTCGGCGTCCTCTTCTTCGGCGGTGGCACACTCGGATCCGAGTACTTCGCCGGCTACATCACGGAGAAGGCCCTGTCGGTCGACAACCTCTTCGTCTTCCTCATCATCATGTCGAGCTTCCGCGTGCCGCGGGCCGACCAGCAGAAGGTGCTCCTCTTCGGCATCGTCTTCGCCCTCATCGCCCGCACCGGCTTCATCTTCCTCGGTGCCGCCGCGGTGAACGCCTGGTCCTGGCTGTTCTACATCTTCGGCGCGTTCCTCATCTTCACGGCGATCAAGCTCCTCCGCCCGGAGGAGGAGAGCGACGACGCGAACAACTTCGTCATCCGTCTCGCCAAGCGTCTCTTCAAGACGACCGACCGCTACGACGGCGACAAGCTCGTCACCATCGAGAACGGCAAGAAGGTCCTCACGCCGATGCTGCTCGTCATGGTCGCCATCGGCGGCACCGACCTGCTCTTCGCGCTCGACTCGATCCCCGCGATCTTCGGCCTCACGCAGAACCCGTACATCGTCTTCACCGCGACGGCGTTCTCGCTGCTCGGCCTCCGTCAGCTCTACTTCCTCATCGACGGCCTGCTCGACCGCCTCATCTTCCTGAGCTACGGCCTGGCGGCGATCCTCGGATTCATCGGTGTGAAGCTCGTCCTGCACGCGCTCCACGAGAACACCCTGCCGTTCCTCAACGGTGGCGAGCACATCCCGGTGTTCGAGATCAGCACTGGCCTGTCGCTCATCGTCATCATCGGCATCCTGACCGTCACGGTCCTCGCCTCGCTCCTCAGCCCGGCCGGTCGTGCACACACGATCATCAGCGACGCCCGCACCCAGGCGAAGAAGATCGTCGACCACGCCGACTCCCCGGAGGACATCCCGGACGGTCACCACGTGGACGAGGTCGAACTCGAGACGAGCTACACCCGCATGGTCGAGCGCCAGAAGTCGTTCGCGAACCTGAAGCCCAAGCACCAGGCGAAGGCGGCCGACGACGAGGAGCTCCAGCGGCTGCTCGCCCGGGCCCACGAGCTGCAGGCGAAGAGCTCCGACTCCCGCGGCCTGCTCTGAACGGGCCGGGAATCCGGGCGCTCGCCCGGCTGAACCGATAACGTGGACGTGCGCTCCCAGCTTCGGCCGGGGGCGCACGTCCCACACCTCACCACCAGCAACACGATGAAGCATCTAGGAGACGGAACCATGGGTCTGAGTCTGGAAAAGGGCCAGTCGCTCTCACTGACGAAGCAGGACGGCGGTTCGCTCACGCGGATCCGCCTCGGTCTCGGCTGGGACGGCGTCGCACCGGTGAAGCGCGGCTTCTTCGGCCGCTCGTCCGCACCCGACATCGACCTGGACGCCTCAGCGATCTTCTTCGACGCCACCGGCAAGGTGCTCGACACCATCTGGTTCCAGCAGCTCGCGAGCAAGGACGGCTCGGCCAGCCACACCGGCGACAACCTCACGGGTGCCGGCGACGGCGACGACGAGACGATCCTCGTCGACCTCTCGAGGGTCGCCCCGTCCGTCCAGCAGATCGTGTTCGTGATCAGCAGCTACAGCCGCCAGACCTTCGACACCGTGCAGAACGCCTTCAGCCGGATCATCGACGACTCGACCCCCGGCTCGCCCGAGGTCGCCCGCTACCAGCTCACCGACTCCGGTCCGCACACCGCGATGATCATGTCGAAGGTCTCGCGCGAGGGCGACGGCTGGACCTTCAAGGCGATCGGCGAGCGCGCCAACGGGCGTTCCGTCATGGACCTCCTCGGCCCGGCCGCCCAGGCCCTCTGAGCACCACCCGCAGCAGTCCCCCGCGCGCCAGCGCAGTTCCGAAGGAGAAGCGATCACCATGGCAGGACTCACCCTCGAAAAGGGCAACAACCTCTCGCTCACCAAGACCAGCCCCGGCCTGACGGTCGCGACGGTCGGTCTCGGGTGGGACCCGCGCACCACGAGCGGTGAGGCCTTCGACCTCGACGCCTCCGCGCTGCTCGTCGGCGCGAACGGCAAGGTGCGCTCCTCCGCCGACTTCATCTTCTACAACCAGCCCGCCTCGGCGGACGGCTCCGTCAAGCACCTCGGCGACAACCGCACCGGCGACGGCGAGGGCGACGACGAGCAGATCTCGGTCGACCTGAACGCGGTCGGGGCAGACGTCGAGCGCGTGATCATCGCCGTGTCGATCGACAAGGCCGACGAGCGTCGCCAGAACTTCGGCCAGGTTCGCGGAGCGTACTGCCGCATCGTCGACCAGGACGGCACCGAGATCGTCCGCTTCGACCTCAGCGAGGACGCCGCCCCCGAGACCGCCATGCTGTTCTCGGAGCTCTACCGCAACGGATCCGAGTGGAAGTTCAAGGCCGTCGGCCAGGGCTACACCACCGGTCTCGCCGGCATCGCCGGCGACTTCGGCGTCCCGCTCGGCTGAGCACCGACGCCTCCACCACGAGCAAGCCACACACGAGAGCAAGGTCGACCGCATGAGCACGCCACTCACTCCGCCAGACGCCAACGAACAGGCAGCAGCCTCCCTCGTGCTGCACGCTCCGGATGCACCGGACGTCGTGCAGGCCGAAGAGGCACCGGGCATGGTTCCGGTCCCGGCCGAGCGCCAGACGGAGATCCAGCAGCAGGCGCGCTCCTTCGTGACGGAGGTCGCGACGCTCGACCCGCGCTCGCCCGAATTCACGCAGAAGATCGAGGGTATCTCCCAGATCGGCGGCAAGGAGATGGTGCAGTCGAGCGGGTACTCCTCCCGCATGCTCGACCGCTCGTCGACCTCGGTCGCCGGTGCGAAGCGTTCGGGTGACAGCGCGCAGATCAAGGTCGCGACCACGCTCGGCGACCTCCGCAGCACGGTCGAGGACCTCACGCCGAACCAGGCGGACCTCGGCGTCGGGCGCAAGATCCTCGGGTTCATCCCGGGCGGCAACAAGCTCGCCAAGTACTTCCAGAAGTACGAGTCCGCGCAGACCCAGCTCGACAAGATCATCAAGTCGCTCATGGCCGGCCAGGACGAGCTCCTCAAGGACAACGCCGCCCTCGCCGGCGAGAAGGTCCAGCTCTGGGAGACGATGCAGGCGCTCAGTGAGTACGCCGTCTTCGCGAAGGCGCTCGACGCCGCCTGCGTCGCCAAGATCGACGAAGCCCGCTCCTCCGGACGCATCGAGGAGGCGCAGAAGCTCGAGGCCGACGTCCTCTTCCCCGTCCGCCAGCGCCACCAGGACATCCTCACGCAGCTCGCCGTCTCGGTGCAGGGCTACCTCGCGATGGACCTCATCCGCAAGAACAACCTCGAGCTCATCAAGGGCGTCGACCGCGCTCGCACCACGACGATCGCCGCCCTGCGGACCGCCGTCGTCGTCGCGCAGGCCCTCGCGAACCAGAAGATGGTCCTCGACCAGATCGACGCGATCAACACCACGACGAACAACATGATCCTGCAGACGAGCGAGATGCTGAAGGATCAGACGACGCGCATCCACCAGCAGGCCTCCACCGCGGGTGTCAGCGTCGAGACCCTGCAGCGCGCGTTCGACAACGTCTTCCAGACCATGGACGCGATCGACACCTTCCGTGCCGAAGCCGCCAAGAACATGGAGGGCACCGTCAACGCGCTCGAGTCGGGACTCGAGAAGGCGAAGCCGTACCTCGAGCGCAGCCGTCAGGCCGAGCAGCGCGAACTGCGGTAGCGTCACGCTCGGGTGACCGGGCGCACGGGTCGCTGAGGACGAAGGGGGACGAGGGATGGCATTCGGACGACTGCTGAACGCACTGCGGACCGGCGGGGCCGAGCCGCTCGGCGTCGTCGACGCCACGCCGGCGCCCGTCGGTGAGACCGAGGACGAGCAGACGGCCCGGCACCTCGACGAACTCCGTGACTCGGTGCGCTCCGTGGGGCGCGACCTCCCCACGCTGCTCACCTCGCAGCTCCGACAGATCGACGACCAGTTGCGCCTCGTCGTCGCGACCATCGCCGACCAGGGTGCGTCGACCGAGCAGCGCGTGCTCCTCGCCGCGATGGTGACGGACTACCTCCCGAGCCCGCTGCGCTCCTTCCTCGCGCTGCCGGCCGCGGACCGCACCGACGACTCCCGCAGCACGATCGTCTTCGCCCGTCAGCTGGAGCTCATCGAGGAGACCATCCGCGACCTCCTCAACCAGATCCGCATCGGCGCGATCGCCGAACTCTCGACGCACGGTCGCTTCCTCTCCGACAAGTTCCAGGAGCCCGACGCCGGTCTCGTGCTGGGGGCGCACTGATGGCGTCGCTGATCGCGGGCGCGAACGCCGCGCTCACCGCCGAGAACCCTGGTCTCGACGCCGTGCTCATCGGGTTCGGCTGGGACGTCATCGCGAGCCGCGGGCCGCAGAGCGAACCCGTGCCGCTGGCGATCATGTGCGGCGACGACGGCAAGGCGCTGTCCGACGACCACCTCGTGTTCTTCAACCAGGTCGAGAGCCAGGACGGCGCGGTCACCTTCTCGTCCGAGGCCGACGACGAGGAGATCGACGTCGAGCTGTCGCGCGTGCCGGACGCCGTGTCGAAGATCGCCTTCCTGCTCTACATCGACCCCGACGTCCGCGGCCCCGGCGACTTCTCGCCTGTGCGCTCGGCGTTCGTCCGCGTCGCCACGCCCGACGGTCGGGAGCTCGTGCGCTTCGACGTGCCGATCGCCGAGGTCCGCAGCAGCCAGGCGCTGCTCCTGGCCGAGCTGTACCGGCACCGCTCGGACTGGAAGTTCCGCGCCCTCGGGCAGGGGTACGCCGGCGGGCTCGCCGGCGTGGCGCGCGACTTCAGAATCGACCTCTGAGCCGTGCCGCTCAACACCTCCCCGGTGCGACGGGACATCGACTACCTCCGTCGTCGGGTGAAGCCGAGGCCTGCGCCGGTTGCGCAGGTCGAGCCCGTCGCGAGCACCCCTGCGGTACCTGCTCCGGCAGCGCCCGCCGCGTCGGCAGCACCGTCGACGGGACTCACGCTCGGCGGGCCGTCGACGCCCGCCGCCGCACCCCCTGCCCCGGCGGCATCGGCAGCGCCGTCGGCAGCGCCTGCACCGTCGGCACCGTCGACGGGACTCTCGCTCGGCGGATCCTCGTCGCCCGCTCCCGCTACGCCGTCGGGACGCCCCGCCACCACACCCGCCGCAGCTCCCACGACCCCGCAGCCCTTCCCAGCCCCGACAGCCGAGGAGGTCCGCGTCCTCGACGACGAGACCCCGCTGGTCCGGCTCGACCCGCGTCAGTCCGCGATCGGCAGCCTCATCGTCGGCGGAGCGACGGCGGTCGTGTGGGAGACCGTCGAACTCGTGACGGGGGTCGCGACCGCCGACGGTATCGACGGCACACCGGTGACGACGCCCGGCAACCGGCCGCTGCTCGGCTTCGACGGCGGCGACGCGATCCTCGCGCTCCGGCACGTGCACCTCATCCGGCGGGCGTTGTTCGTCGGCACAGCCGGCCACCCACTGACGGTGCAGCTCTTCGACGGCGAGAGCTTCGCCGCGGCTGACGACACCGGCGCACCGCCGGTCGTCTCGCTGTTGCGCATCGGGTCGAGACTCGAACTCCGCCTCGAACCCCTTCCCGCCGAGATCCCCCTCGAGACGCTCCTGCAGCAGTTCGGCTTCGAGCCGACGCCGTACGTCGTCGCCCGCGAACCCCGGAGACGATGACCATGCGCCACTTCAGTTACGTCGACGACAAGCGCGCGTCGCGGCTGTTCCACAAGCTCCCGAGCCCCATCAGCATCGACTCCCCGCCGGAACACGTGGCGGCGGCACTCGGCGCCACGCTCTACAGTCCCGGCACGCGCCCGACGCTCGCGAAGGACGTCGTGAAGCAGGCGAAGCACGGCTGCCTGAGCATGGTGCTGTGCCTCGAGGACTCGGTCCCCGACGACGCGGTCGAGTTCGCCGAGACGAACGTCGCGGAGGCGATGCAGCAGCTCGCCGCCAAGAGCTCGGGGTCCAAGCGCCCCGTGCTGCCGCTGCTGTTCATCCGCGTCCGCACGCCCGAGCAGCTCGAGCGGGTCGCCGGGCTCCTCGGTCCGGGACTCGACCTCCTGAGCGGCTTCGTCATCCCCAAGTACGAGAACAGCGACGGGGTGGCGGACCGCTTCTTCGAAGCTCTCGGTCGCGTGCAGCGCGACTACGGGCAGGACGGGTCGAACGGCGCGCGTCGCCTCCGGGTCATGCCGATCCTCGAGTCGCCGCGGATGATCCACCGCGAGACCCGCGACGACACCCTCTCCGGGATCGTCGACGTCACCAAGGCCCACCGCGAGGACGTCCTGGCGGTCCGCATCGGCGCCACCGACCTCTCGAGCGCCTTCTCGCTCCGGCGCTCCCGCGACCTCACCGTGTACGACGTGAAACTCGTCTCCTCGGTCATCGCCGACGTCGTCAACGTCTTCGGTCGGCCGGGCGACGACTTCGTCATCACCGGCACGGTCTGGGAGCACTTCCACAACGCGGAGCGGCTCATGCGCCCGCAGCTGCGCATGACGCCGTTCCAGGACGCGAACGAGGCGCAGCTGCGTCAGAAGCTCCTCCTCAAGGGACTCGACGGCCTCATCCGCGAGATCGCGCTCGACCAGGCGAACGGGTTGCTCGGCAAGACGGTCATCCACCCGAGCCACGTGCCGGTCGTCCACGCGATGTCGGTCGTGAGCCACGAGGAGTACGTCGACGCCCTCTCGGTCGTCGGCGACGTGGGTGGCGGCGCCAACGCCTCCCCGTATCGGAACAAGATGAACGAGATGAAGCCGCACCAGGCGTGGGCGCGCAAGACCCTGCTCCGCGCGGAGGCCTTCGGGGTGGCAGCGGAGGAGACGACGTTCGTCGACCTCCTCGAGACGAGCATGCGGTGACCGTATGGACGGGCCGCTTCGTCAGTGACGCCGTCGGCATCGGCCTGCGCTCGGACGCGTCCCGAAGCCTGATCCCGGTGGAGGACCTCGTCGGTCTCGCACTCCGCGACAACCCCAAACGCGCGCAGTTGCTCGTGTCGACGGTCCTCGCCAAACACGTGCCGACCGTGCCCGGCCTGGCGCTCGCCGCCGGAGAACTGCTCGGACTGCTGGTGCGGAGCGCGCTCGACGGCAGCGATCCGGAGACGGCTCCGTTCGACACCGTGGCGCAGCTCCTGGCCCGTCGGGAACGGCCGGACGCTGACGGTCTCGCCGCCCTCACCGCCGTCCGCGAGCACCTCGCCCAGCTCCGCGATGCGGCCCCAGTGGCCGGGCCGGAGCTCGTCACCGTCGGCTACGCGGAGACGGCGACCGGGCTCGGCCACATCGTCGCCGACGCGCTCGGCTCGCCGTACCTCCACTCCACGAGACACGAGGCGGACGTGCCCTTCACGCCGTTCGAGGAGGAGCACTCGCACGCGAGCGACCACCGCCTGTACCCGAGCGACCCCGTGTGGGCCACGGTCGGCGGCACCACGGTGCTCGTCGACGACGAGTTGAGCACGGGACGCACCGTCCGCAACACGATCACCGCCCTGCACGCCACCACGCCGCAGGCGCACTGGGTGGTCGCGGGCCTCATCGACCTCCGTTCGGATGCGGACCGGCAGCGCTTCGACGACCTCGCCGACCGGCTCGGCACCCGGATCACCGTCGTGGCACTCGGTGTGGGTGCCGTCGACCTTCCGGAGGACGTCCTCGCCCGAGCGCGAGCGGTCATCGACGCTGCACCACCCACGTCGGCCGCTGAATCGACCACAGCCGGCGACGTCGTCGTCGTGGACGCCTCCGACCTGCCGCCCGTGCGGAGCGCGCGCTTCGGTGCGCCAGGACGCCTGGACGACGCGGTGACCGCCGCGATCGCCGACCGAGTCCTTCCGGAGCTGCCGGACGGCGAGGTCGTGGTGCTCGGCTCCGAGGAGTTCATCGCGGTACCGCTGGCCGTCGCCGCCCACCTCGACCGCGCCCGCGGAGCGACGCGCTTCTCGACCACCACGCGATCCCCCATCGCCGTGATCGACCGTGACGACTACGCCATCGCGAGCGCGGTGTCCTTCACCAGCCACGACCGCACGATCGACGGCCTCGGACCCCGCTTCGCCTACAACCTCTCCCGCGGTGGTTCACGGTTCGCGGCGGTGGTGCTGTTCCCGGAGCCGGGCGCCGACCGCGAGCTCCTGCTTCGGCCCGACGGCGTCGTCGAAGCGCTGCGGACCGTCACCGACCACGTCATCGTCGTCCTCCTCACCGAATCCGCCCCGACCCCAGCCGAATGGAACCCCGCACCGTGACCATCGACGCCGCCGCCCTCCCCGAGCCGCTCACCGGACCGGACTTCGGGTCCTACGACGCCTCCGAGGTGCGCTGGCTGCTCACCGACCTCGGCGACACCCGCCTCGAGGCCGACGCCTCCGAACGCGAGGCCGCGATCCAGAGCGGTCGCGCACACTACGCCGAGTCGCTGCCCGTCGAGTACCTGCCCTCCCCCGAGTACGAGGAGCTCTACCGGGACGCCCTCGCGCGGTCGAGCCGACGTCTCGCGGTGGCCGTCGGTGTCGTCACCGACCTCGTCCTGGCGTCCCGCGCGAACCGCCCCGTGCTGGTCTCCCTCGCCCGCGCCGGAACGCCCATCGGGATCCTCATGCGTCGCTGGGCGAAGGAGGTCCGCGGGATCGACGTGCCGCACTACACGATGAGCATCGTGCGCGGTGTCGGCGTCGACGGGACCGCGCTGCGCTACCTCGCGGCGCACCACGACCCGGAGCAGATCGCGTTCGTCGACGGCTGGACCGGCAAGGGCGCCATCGCGCGCGAACTGACGGCGGCGCTGGAACTCTTCGCCGAGACCGACGGCATCCGCTTCTCCGACGAACTGGCGGTCCTCGCGGACCCCGGCCACTGCGTGCCCGTGTACGGCACCCGCGACGACTACCTCATCCCCTCGGCGTGCTTGAACTCCACCGTCTCCGGCCTCGTGTCCCGCACGGTGTACAACCGCGAGCTGCTCTCCGACGACCAGTTCCACGGTGCCAAGTTCTACCGCGAGCTGAGCAGTCACGACGTCTCCGGCGCCTTCCTCGACGCGGTCTCGAGCCGCTTCGCCGAGGTGGTCGACGACGTCGCCGCGGGTGTGGAGGAGGCCTCGGCGGCCGATCGCGAGCCGAGCTGGATCGGCTGGGAGGCCGTCGAGCGGATCCGCGAACAGTACGACATCCCGACCGTGAACCTCGTGAAGCCGGGTGTCGGCGAGACCACCCGCGTCCTGCTCCGCCGGGTGCCGTGGAAGGTGCTCGTGTCGCCGGACGCCCTCGACGACGTCGCGCACGTGCTCCTGCTCGCCGAGCAGCGCGGTGTGCCGGTCGAGGTCGTGCCCGGGTTGCCCTACAGCTGTGTCGGGCTCATCAACCCGTTGAGCGACGCCGCGGCGGGAGACGCCCAGTGAGCGCCCTCGTCGCCTGCGACCTCGACCGCACCCTCATCTACTCGCCGAAGGCGTTCTGGCTCGAGACACCGGACCCCGAAGCGCCGTCGATCGTCGTCTCGGAGCTCTGGAACGGCGTGCCGATCTCGTTCATGACGCGCGAGTCGGAGCGACTGCTGATCGAGCTGCGCTCGCGGGCCGTGTTCATGCCGGTCACGACGCGGACGGTGGCGCAGTATCAGCGGGTGCAGCTGCCGGGCGGCGCGCCCGCGTATGCGATCACGAGCAACGGCGGCGAGATCCTCGTCGACGGCGTCCCGGACGCTGACTGGCGCGACCGGGTGCGAGCGCACCTCACCGACCACACCGCTCCGCTGGACGAGGCGCTCGCGCGCTTCGAGGAGCTGGCGTCGCCCACCTGGATCCTCAAGACGAACGTCGCGGATGCGCTGTTCTTCTACTCGATCGTCGAGCGCGACGCGATCCCGGCGGGCTGGCTCGAACAGGTCGAGCAGGAGTGCGAACGGCTCGGATGGACGGTGTCCCTGCAGGGACGCAAGCTCTACTGCGTACCCCGGACGCTCACGAAGCACGATGCGGTCAGTGAGGTCGCCCGCCGCCTCGGCGGACCACTCGTCCTCGCGGCCGGTGACTCGCTCCTCGACCAGTCGATGCTGGAGACCGCCGACCTCGCGTTCCGGCCGGCGCACGGCGAGCTCGACGACGAGGGCTTCACGATCGACACGTTGACGGTCACCGAGCGGCGCGGCATCCTCGCCGGCGAGGAACTGCTGCAGCTGATGACGGCGGCAGCCGTCCGGGGCCGCTGACCCGAGGCCCGATCACCAGGGCAGGTCGAGACTCGGTACCAGGCCGCCCGCGGCCGCGCCGGAGCCCGGGCACACGAGCACGCCGTCGGCGTCGGCGAGCCCGCGGAGCATGGCTGCCCCGTGCCACGGCGTCGGCTCCGCATGCGGCGTCGCCGAGTCCGCATCGTGCACCGAGCGGTAGGGGCGCAGCACCGTCCTTGAGCGAGCCCCGTCGACGGGCGAGGCGAGCACCGCCGGTCGCAGGGCCGGGAGCTCGAGTCCCTGGAAGCCCGCGAGCACCGGGTGCGCGAGCGTGAGGACGCTGAGCAGTGCGGCGAGCGGGTTGCCGGGCAGCCCGACGAACAGGCGGCCGTCCGGCAGCCGCGCGAGCAGCGCAGGGCCACCCGGGCGGACGTCGACGCCGTCCACGAGGAAGTCCGCTCCGGCGTCGCGGAGCAGCGCTCGGACATGATCGGCGGCGGAGTCTCCGGTACCACCCGTGGTCACGACGAGGTCCCGCTGGTGGCGGGCAGGAGCGCCGACCGCACTCGTCAGCCCGAGGGCGTCGGCCGTGGTGGACGCGTCGTCGCCGACACGGACACTGGACGTGACGACGCCACCGAGCGAGGCGATCACTCCCGGGAGGGATGGGCCGAAGCTGTCGCGCACGAACCCGGGCGCGGGCACGCCGCTCGTGACGACCTCGTCACCCGTGAGGACCAGGCGGACCCGCGGCAGCGGCATGACGGACACGCGGTCGAAGCCTGCACCGGCGGCGACCGCGAGGTGCACGGGCCCCAGGCGCGTGCCGGCGTCGAGGACGGTCGACCCTGCGGGTGACTCGGTTCCGGCGGGCCGGATGTGCCGCCCCGGGCGCGGCTCCTCGCTCGGTGCGGACGGCGCGAGGTGGAGGCGAGCTGATCCCGCGCTCTGCTCGACCACGCCGTGCTCGAGCTGGAGCACGGCCTCGGCGCCCGCCGGGATCAGTCCACCGGTCAGGACGTCGACCGCGACACCGTCGCTGAGTCCGACCGATCGTGCGTGCTCGGCGTCTCCACCGGTCAGCAAGGTCCACGGGCCGACCCCGGCCACCGCCCAGCCGTCCATCGCCGAGGAGGCGTAGTGCGGGATCGCGATGGGCGAGACGAGCGGCGCCGCGAGGACATGTCCGAGAGCCTCGGAGAGCGCCAGGGTGTCGACGACGTCGGACCGCTGCGCGGCACCCGCCGCATGCGCGATGCTGCGGGCGTCCGACCAGGAGGACCTCGTCATGCGGTCGAGTCCGAGGCGACCAACCGTTCGACGGCCGCGGTCGCGGCCTCGGCGGCGGCGACCGGATCCGCCCCGCGCGCGAGCGCCTTCCCGACGGCGATGCCGACGAGGTAGGTGGTGAGCGGGGCGGCCGGACGCCGCACGGCGTGCGCGGCCGTGCCCGCGAGTCCGAGGACGGCGTCGATGTCGACCGCGACGTCGCCGAGCTCCAGCTCGGCGGACACCCGGTCGGTCCAGTCGGCGAGGACGGCATGCAGGTCATCGGTCATCGGAGACGCTCCTCAGGGTCGGCGGTCGGTGTGGTGGACGCGGTCGGCGTCGGCGACTCGACGGCGGTGACGACCCCGAGTTCGGTCGCGTCGGCCCAGGTGTCGACGTCGGCCGAGCCGCCGTCGGGAATGGGCACCTGGCGGAGGACGAGTCCGGCGAGCAGCTGGCGGACGGAGACACCCGCGAGGTCACCGCTCGGCTGCGACGCCCGGAGTGCGGCGACCCGGCGTTCCAGGGCCTCCCGGTGGTAGACGGCGAGCAGCGGCTGCTCACGACCGGAGTCGTCCACCGCGACCCAGCCGTCGGTGTCGGTCCCGGTCGCGGCTGTGGCGGCGTCGAGCACCGCGGCGAGCGCCGATGCGGCATCCGGCATGTCGCAGGCGAGGACGGCGACCTGCGCGGGATCCTCGGCCGCGACGTCATCACGCAGGGCGTCCAAGCCTGCGGCGATGGCCGCGGCAGGGCCACCGAAGACGGGGCGCTCGCGGACGAAGCGGACTGGATCAGTCGTCTCGACCTCGGGGCCGACCACGACGACACGGCCGCCGGCCGCCCGCGCAGCATCGATCGCGAGCTGGAGGAGCGTCCGGCCGTCGCGGAATAACGACGCCTTCGCGACGCCGCCGAGACGGGAGGACCGCCCTCCCGCGAGGATGATCGCGTCGACGGACATGGCACCAGCCTAGGCCGCGATCCAGCCCCCGAGGCGGCTGCGGATCCGGTGAGGCACCTTGCCCTCGTCCGATGGGGGTGATAGCCATGAGCCATGACTCGCATCACGGCGCGCAGACGCGTCACCCGCATCACCGTGGGACAGCCCGCGCGCACCCGCGAGGACGTCCTCGCCGTCGAGGAGCCACTCGAGATCCGTGTCGGTGGTCGTTCGCTCGCCATCACGATGCGGACGCCCGGCCACGACGTCGACCTCGCCATCGGCTTCCTCGTCTCCGAGGGCGTCATCGGCCGGGGTGACGACGTCCGGACCGCGCGCTACTGCGCCGGAGCGACGGACGAGGGCGTCAACACGTACAACGTGCTGGACATCGCCCTGTCGCCCGGCGTCCCCGCCCCGGATCCGAGCTTGGAACGGAACTTCTTCACCACCAGCTCGTGCGGCCTCTGCGGCAAGGCGAGCATCGACACCGTCCGGACGAGCTCGCGCTACTCCGTCGCGGACGACGACTTCCGCCTCGACCCGGCACTCCTCGTGACCTTCCCCGACCGCCTCCGGGCACAGCAGGCGGTCTTCGAACGCACCGGCGGTCTGCACGCGGCCGGCCTGTTCGACGCCCGCACCGGCGAGATGCTCGTGCTCCGCGAGGACGTCGGCCGACACAACGCCGTCGACAAGGTCGTCGGATGGGCGGCGAAGGAGGGGTTGCTCCCGCTCCGCTCCATGGTCCTGATGGTGTCGGGGCGCGCGAGTTTCGAGCTCACGCAGAAGGCCTCGATGGCCGGCATCCCGATGCTCGCCGCCGTCTCCGCTCCGTCCTCGCTCGCCGCCGAACTGGCCACCGAACTCGGGATGACGCTCGTCGGCTTCCTCCGTGGCGACTCGATGGTCGTCTACAGCGGAGCGCACCGGCTCGCCGACCCTGCCGAAGGCTCGGCACCAGCAGCACTCCAGACCGGAGCGAACGCATGAGCGCCGAACCGCCCGTCGAGGACGTCACAGACGCCGACATCGAGGTCACCCACCCGAAGCACGTCGCCGTCGGCTTGCCCGGCATCCTGCACTCGATGGAGCCCGCCCTCCGGCAGCTCGGACCGAAGCGGACCGCGGAGCTCTTCACGTCGATCAACCAGCGCGGCGGCTTCGACTGCATGAGCTGCGCCTGGCCCGACCCGGACGACCGCAAGAAGCTCGAGTTCTGCGAGAACGGCGCGAAGGCCGTCATCTGGGAGGCGACACCGGTCGTCATCCCGAGCGGCTTCTGGGCCGAACACTCGCTCACCGATCTCGCCGACAAGTCGGAGTACTGGCTCGGCATGCAGGGTCGGCTGTCGGAGCCCGTCTACAAGCCGGCCGGTTCGGACCACTATCGGCCGGTGAGCTGGGACGAGGCGTTCGCCATCGTCGGCGAGCAGCTGCGCGGTCAGGAGTCCCCCGACGAAGCCGTCTTCTACACGAGCGGCCGCGCGTCGAACGAGGCGGCCTTCGTCTACCAGCTCTTCGTCCGCGCCTTCGGGACCAACAACCTCCCCGACTGTTCGAACATGTGCCACGAGTCCACCGGCACGGCGCTCGGCGAGGTCATCGGCGTCGGGAAGTCGACCATCCGGTACGAGGACTTCGAGCAGGCCGACCTCATCATCGTCATGGGCCAGAACCCGGGCACGAACCATCCGCGCATGCTCACGGCGCTCGAGGACGCGAAGCAGGCGGGCGCGACGATCGTCTCGGTGAACCCGCTCCCCGAGGCGGCGCTCGAGCGGTACAAGAACCCGCAGACGGTCCGCGGCATGGTCGGGCGCGGCACGGTCATCTCCGACCAGTTCCTGCAGATCCGGCTCGGCGGCGACATGGCGCTGCTGCAAGCGGTCTCGAAGCGGGTCCTGGAGGCCGAGGCGGCGGCTCCGGGGACGATCCTCGACCACGCGTTCCTCGCCGAGCACTGCCTCGGACTCGAGGAGCTCACGGCCCACCTGGCCGACCTCGACGAGGCGGCGGTGCTCGAGGCGACCGGCCTCTCGAGCGAGCAGATCGATGAACTCGCCGAGCGCTACATCGCGTCGAACGCGACGATCGTCACCTGGGCGATGGGCCTGACCCAGCACAAGGCGGCGGTCAACGGGATCAAGGAGATCATCAACCTGCTCCTCCTCCGCGGGAACATCGGCAAGCCGGGCGCCGGTGCGTCGCCGATCCGCGGGCACAGCAACGTGCAGGGCGACCGGACGATGGGTATCTGGGAGCAGATGCCCGAATCCTTCCTCGCTGCCATGGAGCGCGAGTTCGCCGTCCCGATGCCGCGGGAGCACGGGGTCGACGCGGTGAACGCGATCCGAGCGATGCAGCGGGGCGAGGTCCGCACCTGGATCTCGCTCGGCGGCAACTTCGTCGCGGCGATCTCCGACACCGCCGCCGCCGAGGCTGCGATCCGCGGAACGCAGCTGTCCGTGCAGATCTCCACGAAGCTCAACCGCTCGCACGCGGTCACGGGCGAGGCGGCGATCATCCTGCCGACCCTCGGCCGCACCGAGATCGACCTGCAGGCGAGCGGACCGCAGATGGTCAGCGTCGAGGACTCGGTGTGCGCGGTCCACGCCTCGCACGGACGCATCCCGCCGGCAGCGCCCGGTCTGCTCTCCGAGGTCGCCATCATCACGCGCCTCGCGCGAGCGACGCTCGGTGAGGACTCGGGCATCGCCTGGCAGGCGTTCGAGGACGACTACGACACGATCCGCGAACACATCGGACGGGTCGTGCCGGGCTGCGAGGGGTACAACGAGCAGATCCGCCGCGAGGACGGCTTCGTCCTGCCGAACGGACCGCGGGACTCCCGCACGTTCACGAACCCCGAGGGCCGCGCCCTGCTGACGGTCAACGAGCTCGAGCCGATCCACTGCCCGCCCGGTCGGCTGCTCCTGCAGACCCTGCGCTCGCACGACCAGTTCAACACGACGATCTACAGCCTGAACGACCGGTACCGCGGCATCAAGAAGGGCCGGAACGTCGTCTTCGTCAACCCGGACGACCTCCGCGACCTCGGCCTGGAGGACGGCCAGACGGTGGACGTCTTCAGCGAGTGGGCCGGGCAGCCGGATCGGGAGCTCCGCGGTTTCCGCGTCGTCTCCTACCCGACCGCCCGTGGATGCGCCGCGGCGTACTTCCCTGAGGCGAACGTCCTCGTCCCGCTCGACTCGACGGCAGACCGCAGCAACACCCCAGTCTCGAAGGCGATCGTCGTGCGGTTGCAGCCGGCCGCCTGACACCCGGAGCGACGTCGACCCGGGCAACGGTCCGGGTGGTTCATTCGTACGCTCGGAGGAGCTGCCAGCGTCCGCGCGCGGTGTCGAGTCGGATGTCGAAGACGAAGGACCGGCCGTCTGCAGCGGTCGCCTGGAACCGCCAGGCGGGGGTCGCCGCGGGCGGATGGGTGACGAACGAGACGTTCGGCTCGAGCGGGGTCGGGGTGTCGGTGACGAGGTACCGGGCTCCATCCCAGAACAGTCGCTCCGGCACGCCTGCCGGCGTCGTCCAGACCGCGATCTCGGTGCTCGTGATCAACATGCGTGGCCTCCCGTCGTTCGAACATACGTTTGATAGAGAGTGAGCCTAACCCGACATCCGACGACACGCCAGCCCGGATCGGCCGGGGATTCAGTCTCCCGGCGTGTCGGCGAGGAACCGTTTGATGTCCTCGCCCATCACCGCCGCCTCGGTGTGGTGCAGGTAGTGGCCGCCGTCGAGTCGGACGAGTTCACCCCGGTCGACTCCGGCGAGCTGCTCCTCGTGGAGGGGCACCCAGTCGGAGAGTTCCGGGTCGTCGCCGACGACGAACATGAGGATCGGCAGGTCGGCCGGGAACGCTTGGGATCGGGCCGCCTTGAAGTTGCCGGGCGTGTGGGCGATCTCGTCGAGCAGCGTCGGCGACATCGCATTGCGGTTCGTCAGGATCGCGAGTTGGCGCTTCGTGTCGGCGTCGTACGGGAGGCCCTCGTACGGGTCGGGCGCGATGGCGGTGAGGAGGCGGAGGATGCCGAGCGCCTGCAGCGTGTCGACGCCGTCGGTCGGCGTCGGCTCGTCGCTTCCGGGCTGGGTCGGGACGCTCGTGTCGATCCCGATGAACGCCGTCACCTCGGCGCGGAACCGCTCCAGATACTCGAGGGCGTAGATGCCGGCGATCGAGTGTCCGGCGAGGACGTAGCGGCCGATGCCGAGGTGCTGCAGGGCGGCGTGCACCTCACCGGCGATGTTGGCCGAGGTCCGGGGCACGTCCGTCTGATCACTGAGGCCGTAGCCGAACGGCTCGACGACCACCACCCGGTACTGGTCGCGGAGCTCGTCGACGAGCGGCTCGAAGTCGAGGCCGGGTGCCGCGGTGCCCTGCCCGGGCAGCAGGACGATCGTCTCGGCGCCGGAACCACTGATGACGACGTTCATGTCCTTGCCGTCGACGTCGACCAACTGCCCGTAGGGCTGCAGTTCGCTCGCTTCCGACGAACTCGCGACGGCGTTCACGATGCTCGTCGTCGCGAGGCCCGCCGCGACGAGGCCGGCGATCGTGGCGATCGAGATCAGTGGAACCTTCAGGAGCTTGCGCATCGTCACCCATCGTGAGGAGTCGGCGGCGGGCGGTCGCACCGCGCCGATTCCATACTCACGGAGCGAGCGCATCGCCACATCCGCCGCTGGGCGAAGACGTGCCCGACATAGCTACGCAGTTGTACGCAAGCGGAGCCCGGCTTCGAGTGCGACCGACNCGGCGGGCGGCGGGCTCTGCGGCTGCGTCGGCTGCTGCGACTCCGTCGGCTGCTTCGGTTCCTGCGGAGGCTG
Organism: Plantibacter sp. CFBP 8804; assembly: GCF_014841225.1. NCBI lineage: Bacteria > Bacillati > Actinomycetota > Actinomycetes > Micrococcales > Microbacteriaceae > Plantibacter > Plantibacter sp. CFBP 8804. Next base: position 67,590 of record NZ_JACYTU010000012.1, on the reverse strand, counting down.
CTGGTCCTGCTGCGGAGGCGCGGGCGGAACCGGCGACGACGGGACCTGCGGCTGCGGAGGCCCCCACTGCTGCGGCGCGGGCTGTGCCGGAGCAGGCTGCCCGGGCGCGGAGCCCTGCCAGGACGGAGCGGGCCACTGCTGGCCCGGCTGCTGCGGGGCCGGCTGCCCCTGCTGCGGCTGCCCCTGGTAGCCCTGCCCGGGGTGCCCCTGCCCATACTGGCCGGGGTTCGGCTGGCCGGGGTTCGGCTGGCCGCCATACGGCTGCTGCTGCCCCTGGTACGGCTGCTGCTGCCCCTGGTGCGGCTGCTGCGGGTACGGCTGCCCCTGGTAGGGCTGCTGCGCCTGCTGCCCCTGGTACGGCTGCTGCCCCTGGTACGGCTGCTGGCCCGGGTAGCCCTGCTGCCCCGGGTAGCTCTGAACCGGGTAGCCGGGTGCGGCCTGCTGGTACACCTCCGGACGGTACGGCTGCTGCCCGTAGGACACCCGCTCGCCCTCCGGCTTCGGCGAGAACGCCCGGACGATGACGGGGATCACGGCGGAGATCGCCGCAGCGAGTGTCGTGGCCGCGGCGATGCGCCACCACCAGTCAGCCCAGGTGCCCTCGGGGAACGCCATGGGCAGCACGAGCACGAGGACCGTGGCGATGATGAGCGCGATCGTCACGATGCCGGTGGCCCTGACCACGGTGGACGTGGCGCGGGTGACGAAGTGGAGGAAGTACACCTGGATGATGATGAGCGCCAGACGCACGATGATGAGGATGCCGAGGAACAGCATGATCTGCGTGGACCAGACGAACCCGTCGGAGGTGTTCGGCGGCTGGAGCCACCCGTTCCACAGCTTCAGGAGGCCGACGGTGACGAGGAAGATGTTCACCAACGTCGACACCGCGAGGTACCACTTGTTGGGTCCGTGGCCGGCTGCGGCGTCGAGCGACACGGCCCCGACGAAGGCCGCGAGCAGCAGCAGCGTGAGCCAGACCCGCCCAGCGATGTCGGCCTGATCGCCGACGATGATGAAGTATCCGCCGATGATCGCCGCCGCGACGAGCGTTCCGATCGTCAAGGTCAGCGCGAGCACGGCCGACCGTGAGCGGCGCGGTGTGGTCTCGACCATTCGAAATCCCCAATCTGTCGTGAGTGCCAACAGTACCGGGGTGGCATCCGCATGGAAGGGAGGCCTCCCTACCTCTGGGGAGGACCCCGCTTCTCCACAACGGAGAAGCAGGGCCGCGGTCGGGCAGTCGGTCAGGGGCGGTGGTAGTCGGCTTCGGCGACGTGCTCGAGCCAGGTCGTGCTCGTTGCCGGGTCGTCCGCCTGTTCGAACATCGCGAGGTGCTCCATGTAGTCGTCGGGCGTGGCTCCGTGCCAGTGCTCCTCGCCGGGTGGGGTGTAGACCGTCTGGCCCGGCTGGACGACGAGAACGGCACCGTCGCGCGTGCCCATGAGGGCGACCCCCTCGGTGACGTGGAGGGTCTGCCCGTTGGCATGGGAGTGCCATGCGGTGCGGGCGCCGGGGAGGAACCGTACCTTCGCGACCATCATGTGCTGGCCGTCCTGCTGCGGCGCGGCCAGCAGGTCGAGGTAGACGTCGCCGGTGAACTGCTCGGCGGGGTTCTTGATCGTCGCGGGTTTCGGTTGGATCTGCATACGGACGACGCTACGGCCGTGCACGTCGGCGAGGGAGTGTCCAGCAGTACACCCTTCGGCGATCGCGACAGTACTGTGGACTCCGTCCCCGCCGAGCCCGCAGCGGTGTGACCCCGAGCCAAGGAGAAGCACATGTCGGTCGGCCTGCTCGCCGTTGTCGATGACATCCTCAGCGCAGCCCTCAAGGCGAGTGCGAAGACCGCCGGCGTCGTCATCGACGATGCGGCCGTCACCCCGCAGTACGTGCAGGGGCTCACCCCCGCTCGGGAGCTGCCGGTCGTGTGGCGGATCGCCCGCGGCAGCCTCATCAACAAGTTCGTCATCATCATCCCGATCGCCCTGCTGCTCACGGCGTTCGCCCCCTGGGTGCTGCCGTTCCTCCTCATCATCGGAGGCACCTACCTCTGCTTCGAGGGCGCGGAGAAGGTCATGGAGTGGTTCGGCATGCACCACGCCGAGGCGGAGGAGGACGTCCGCGACGAGAAGAAGCTCGTCTCCGGGGCCGTCCGCACCGACCTCATCCTCAGCACGGAGATCATGCTCATCTCCCTCGCCAGCCTCGACTCAGGGCTCGGCATCTGGATGACGCTGGGCGCCCTCCTGGTCATCGGCCTCGTCATGACGGCGGTCGTCTACGGCGCGGTCGCCCTGCTCGTGAAGATCGACGACATCGGACTCCGACTCATGAAGAACCCGTCACGCGGCGTCCGCCGCACCGGTGCACGGATCGTCGCGTCGATGCCCGCGGTCTTCCGCGTCATCAGCATCGTCGGCACGGTCGCGATGCTCTGGGTCGGCGGCCACCTCGTGATCGCGAACCTCGCCGAGACGTTCTGGCACGGCCCGTACGACCTCCTGCACGTCGTCACCCACGCGATCGAGGCCGCCGGACCGGTCGTCGTCTGGATCGCCGACACCGCGATGTCCGCCGTGTTCGGACTCGTCCTCGGTCTGATCGTCGTCGCGATCGTGACCGGGATCTCGCGCCTGCGGTCACGGAACCAGCCCGCGAAGGCTGCTCACTAGCGGCGACAGCCGCGCCGCCGAGCGTCAGCGGAGCGGGCGGGCGTAGCAGAGCGACATCGGGATGACCTCATACGGCGAGTAGATCGGGATGGGTTCGTAGCCGAGCCACTCGTAGAGCCGCACGGCCTCGGGCTGGCGGTCGCCGGTCTGCAGGATGAGTCGGGACGCCCCCTCGGCACGGGCGGTGTCCTCGACGGCGGTGATCAGGCGCTTCGAGACACCCCGGCCGCGGTGAGCCGGGAGGGTGACGACGCGCTTGAGCTCCCATTCGCCGTGCAGTCGGCGCAGGGCGGCGTGGCCGACCGGCTCGCCGTCGATGAGGGCCAGGAAGGTCGCGCTGATGTCGGCAGGATCGACGGTGAACGCGGTCAGCGCTCGCTCGGCGGCCGCCGGGTCCCAGTCCTCCCAGGCCGACGCGTACCGGGCGTCCATCTCCTCGTCCATCGCGGCGCGGAGCCGCACGGCCCGCTCGTCGTCCCAGGCGACTCGCTCGATGACGACGGGGTTCAGCTCGGGCATGCGGTTCCTTCGGGACGGGCTGCGGCGGCGCGATCGGCACGTCGACGCCGTCTGCCAGTGTCCCACGACGAACGGTCGCCCGAGCCGTCAAGGAAGGGTCCGAACCCAGCGACCGGGATCAGTTCGCGGTGTCGGCGACCTGGACCGCCACGTGGTACTTCGTGCCCTCGACGTCGCTGATCGTGACGACGGCGTCGTACTCGGAGCCGCTCGACGGATCGGTCAGCGTGCAGTCGACGGTGGTGTCGTCGATGAGCTTCACGCGCTCGTCGCCGCAGTCGAGGTCGGGACGGGTACCGACCTGCTCCTCCAGCGCGCCGGCGGCCGTGTCCTCGATGTCCGAGGCCGGCACCGTGAGGCTCGCGCTGGCGCTGAAACTGCAGCCGGCGAGCAGGAGCGAAGCGGGGAGCGCCACGAGGGCACCGATGGACAGCAGGCGGTGACGGGTCATGCCGCCAGTATGGCTGCGCGGAGGAGACCGGGCGATGGGGACTCCTGCCCAGCCTGCGCTGCTACCGTGGCGAGACCCAGGAACCCGTCAACCGCGGAGGCACCGTGCTCACCATCCCAGGCGCCGTCGTCGGCCCCGCGCTCCGACTGATCCGCGCGAACCGCGCCTTCGTGAGCGAGGCCGGCGCGCGCCGCCGGATCCGGGAGCGCACCCTCCGGCCGGCGTCCTATGGTCCACCCAGCACCCTCCGCAGCGACGTCCGGGTCGACGTCGAACGTTTGGGAGACTGGCCGGTGTACACCGTGTCCCCCACGGGACGACCGGCGATCGGCGGGGTCGTGTACGCGCACGGCGGCGGCTGGGTCGGCGAGATCGCACCGCAGCACTGGACGCTGGCCGCCACCATCGCCGCGGAGACCGGCGCGGTGGTCACGCTGCCGATCTACCCGCTCGTGCCCTACGGCACCGCGGCCGTGGCGCAGGACGGCGTCGTCGAGCTGGTCCGGCGCAGCATCGAGCGGCACGGGCCGACCGTCCTCGCGGGCGACTCGGCCGGCGGTCAGATCGCCCTGTCGGCTGTGCTCCGACTCCGGGACGAGGGCGTCGTCCTCCCGATGACCACCCTGCTGTCACCAGCACTCGACCTCACTTGGAGCAACCCGCGGATCCCGCTCGTGCAGCCGAGCGACCCCTGGCTGGCGACGCCGGGTGGGCGCGTGTTCGCGGAGCATTGGCGCGGCGACCTGGACATCACCGATCCGACCGTGAGCCCCCTCCTCGGCGACTTCGCCGGGCTCGGACCACTCACGCTCTTGAGTGGGACCCGCGATGTCCTCAACCCCGACGCCGAGTTGCTCGTCGAACGAGCCGAAGCGGCCGGCGTCACGGTCGACTACCACGAGGGCACCGGACAGTTCCACGTCTGGGCACTGCTGCCGACTCGCGCCGGACATGCCGCCACGCAGACGATCGTCCGCAGCGTCACGCGCGGGCTGCGCTGAGTCGCCCGAAACGGCTCGAGATCGCGGCGGAATCGGACATCTTCGGGCGACTCATGGCCGGATCGAGATCGAGCTACGCGGTGCGGCGCTTCCGGACCTCGCGCAGGACCATCTGCTCCGGGCACACGGTGGACAGGAAGTCGCCCACCGACAGCGCGAGGCGCTCACCGACGAGCGAGTAGAGGATGCGGTTCGCATCGCGTCGCTCCGAGACGAGGCCGGCCTGGCGCAGGACGCTCAGGTGCCGCGAGATGGTCGGACCAGTGGCGTCGAAGCGTGCGGCGATCTCGCCCGCGGCGAGCTCGCCGTCCTTGAGGTCCTGCAGGATCTGCCGCCGCGTCGGATGAGCGAGCGCGGCGAAGATGTCCGACGCTGTATCTGCCATGTTTGCAATCTAGCACAATTGCGATATACAGTTTCGCTATATTGCTAACAAGCGAAGGAGACAGTATGCGAGTGGCCATCACCGGTGGGACCGGATTCGTCGGACGACACCTGGCCGAGCGGCTGCAGCACGACGGGCACGAGATCGTCGTCGTCTCCCGACGCACCGGCGTGGAGATCGACGACGTCGAGGCATTGGCCGCCGCGTTCGCCGACTGCGACGCGGTCGCGCACTGCGCCGGGATCAACCGCGAGCTCGGTGATCAGACCTTCCAGCGCGTGCACGTCGACGGCACCCGGGCGGTCGTGGACGCGGCCCGCCGCGCCGGTGTCGGTCGCATCGTGCTGGTGAGCTTCCTCCGCGCGCGCCCCGACTGCGGCTCCGGGTACCACGAGACGAAGTGGGCGGCCGAGGAGATCGTGCGCGGCTCGGGCCTCGCGCACACCGTCCTCAAGTTCGGCATGATCTACGGCGCAGGCGACCACATGGTCGATCACGTCACCAAGGCCGTCCGCACCTTCCCGGTGTTCGCGACCGTCGGCTACCGCGAGCGCCGCGTGCGTCCGGTGCCGGTCGCGGACGCCGTCGACGTCCTCGTCGCAGCACTCGAGGGCCGGGTGTCGGAGCCGACCGTCGCGGTCATGGGCGCCGAGGAACTCGAGCTGGGTGCGGCCGTGCGCCGGATCGCGCACGTGGCCGGACGCCGCCCGCTCTACGTCCCGGTCCCCGTGTGGACGATCCGCCTGCTCGCGCGCGCGACGGAACACCTCATGAAGACGCCACTGGTGGCGAAGGCGCAGGCGCAGATGCTGGCCGAGGGCGTGAGCGAGTCCGCTCCACCCGCACCGGAACTCCCTGCGGACCTCCGTCCGTCACGCCGCTTCGACGAGTCCCGGATCCGTGCCGCGCTCCCCGCGGGCCGGTTCACCCTCGGCGACCTCCGCCTGTCGCGCTCATCCCACTGAGTCGCCCGGAATTGCTCGAAATCCGTGCGGAATCGCGCAGATTCGGGCAGCTCAGGGCATTGAGGTCGGGGCGGGCCCCGTCGACTCGCGTTCGATGAGCATGGTCGCGAGCTCGAGGTGGTGGGAGAACGGCTTCTCCCCGGCATGCAGGCGGAGCAGGGTGTCGACCGCTGCGCGTCCGATGTCGTGCATGGACGTGTGGACCGTGGTGAGGCGGGGGACGGTCAGCATGGCCGAGTAGGTGTCGTCGTAGCCGACGACGCTCACGTCCTCGGGGACGCGAAGCCCGGCCCGCAGGACGGTGCGCACGACCGCGAAGGCGTCGGCGTCGTTGGTCGCGAACACGGCGGTCGGTGAATCCGCGCTGGCCAGCATGCGCGCGACGGCGTCCCCGGCAGTACCCATCCCCTCCTCGGAGACGAGGTCCGGATCGAGCGGGATACCGGCCCCGCGAAGTGCTTCGCGGTAGCCGACGGCGCGCGCCCGCAGGCCTGGATTCGCCGGGTTCCCTCCGACGAAGGCGATCCGCCGGTGGCCGAGATCGAGCAGGTGCTCGACCGCCTGCTGCCCGCCGGCGGCGTGGCTCGAGCCGATACTCGCGACCGAGCGGTCGAGCGGATCAGGCGAGTCGACCGCGACGAGCGCGATGCCCGCGTCGAGGCACGCGTCGACGACGTCGGCGGCGATGGGGGTCGTGACGACGATCATGCCGATCGCCCCTCGCGCCGCGACGCCGTCGACGAAGCCGCGGTCGAGCGCCACCTCGTCTCCGGTCGCATCCGTGGACCCGAAGCCGGAACCGGGCGACAGCACCCGCGTCACGAGATCGATGTCCGACCGCTGTGCCGCGGCGACCATGCCGTCGAGGACACGGAGGGAGTAGACGCTGTGCAGGGTGTCGAACACGACGTGGATGCTTCGTGGAGCACCGGGGATCGACCGGGGTGTCGGGCGGTACCCGAGCTCGCGCACGGCCGTCTCGACCCGGGCACGGGTCGCCTCGGACATGCCCGATCGACCGTTGATCACCTTCGAGACGGTCGCGATCGAGACACCGGCGCGCTCTGCGATCGACGCCAGCGTCGGACCCGTCATCGGTGTTCGTGCCATGGAGTCCCCTCCCTCGTCCCACAGCGGGCGGCCGCCGGTCGCGCCCAGCCTAGCGAAACAGTTTCGAATCGACGCGTTGACGACGTCACGCAGTCTCGCTTACCGTCGGGATCACGGCGCACGATGCCGAAAGACTTTCGTCATCCCGATCTGCACTGGAGCACGTCATGACCACCATCCCGTTCACCGGCGACTGGATCGTCCGCGCACCCCGAGGCCCCTTCGCCGCTGTCCAGGGCGGCGCTGACGACTCGCGAGCCGTGACCCTCCCGCACGACGCCCTGCGCGACGCCGAGCGGTCGCCGGACGCACTCGCCAAGGGCGGGGCCGCCTACTTCCCCGCCGGCGCCTTCAGCCAGGTGAAGACCTTCGAGGTCCCTGCCGAGTGGTCCGGTCGCATCGTCCGGCTCGAGATCCAGGGCGCGTTCAGACACGCGATGGTGTACCTCAACGACGAGTTCGCCGGCAATCGTGCCGACGGCTTCGCGCGCTTCTTCGTCGAGCTCACCCCGTTCCTCCGCTTCGGCGAGACGAACACGCTGCGCATCGAGACCCGCGCAGGGCAGGACTCCCGCTGGTACGCCGGAGCCGGCCTGCACCGCCCGGTCCTCCTGCACGTCGACGAACCCACGCACATCGAGCCCGACGGTGTCCGCATCACGACGATCCGGGTCGAGGACGACCAGGCGGTGCTCGAAGTGGCGACGACCGTCGTCAACCGGGGTCTCACCAGGAGTGCACGCATCCTCGCGACGGAACTCGCCGGCCCTGACGGGAGCGTGGTCGAGGGCGAGCGCACGCCGGTCACCGTCGCGCCAGGCGATAGCGCGCTCATCCGCCAGCGCCTGTACGTGCCGGACCCGGCCCTGTGGAGCGTCGACTCACCGGCGCTGTACTCGGCGCGGACCTCGCTCGAGGTCGACGACCGACCCGCCGACGAGGCAGCCGTCGTCCACACGGTCCACGGCATCCGCACGGTCACCGTCGACCCGCGCAAGGGTCTCCGCATCAACGGTGAGCCGGTACTCCTGCGCGGGGCCTGCATCCACAGCGACAACGGTCCGCTCGGTGCAGCGTCGATCGCGCGCGCCGAGGAACGGCGTATCCAGCTCCTCAAGGACGCCGGCTTCAACGCGATCCGCGCGGCCCACAATCCGGCGTCGCCTGCCATGCTCGACGCCTGCGACCGCATCGGCATGCTCGTCATGGACGAGGCCTTCGACATGTGGGGCCGGGGCAAGACGGACCACGACCACTCCCTCGACTTCGCGCAGTGGTGGCGGGCCGATCTGGAGTCGATGGTGGCGAAGGACATGAACCATCCGAGCGTGATCATGTACTCGATCGGCAACGAGATCGTCGAGGTCGGCACCCCGCACGGCGCGATCCAGGCGCGGGAACTCGCCGAGCACGTGCGGGCATTGGATCCGACACGACTCGTGACGAACGGCGTGAACGCGACCCTGGCCGTGCTCGACGATCTGGACGACATCATGGCGTCGGACCAGGGGTTGAACGAGCTGATGGGCGAAGCGGGCGCGAACATGATGAGCCTCATCGGTTCCTCCGACGCCGTCACGACGAGGACGGAGGAGTCCAGTGCGGCGCTCGACGTCCTGGGTCTCAACTACGCGGACGGCCGCTACGCGAACGATGCCGAGCGGTTCCCGCACCGGGTGATCGTCGGCTCGGAGACGTTCCCGACACAGATCGGCGACCTCTGGCCGCTCGTCGAGGCGAACCCGAACGTGATCGGCGACTTCACCTGGACCGGCTGGGACTACCTCGGCGAGGTCGGCATCGGTGCGACCTCCTACGCTGAGGACCCCGAGGCGAACGGCGCACTCGAGCGCGAGTTCCCGTACCTCACCGCGTGGTGCGGCGACTTCGACATCACCGGCTGGCGGCGGCCGGTGTCGTACTACCGGGAGATCGTCTTCGGTCTGCGGTCCGAGCCGGCCATCGCGGTGCTCCGACCGGAACGGCACGGGCAGACGATCACGATGCAGTCCCCGTGGGCGTGGAGCGACTCGGTCGACTCGTGGACGTGGCCCGGTTTCGAAGGCGCGCCGGTGACGGTCGAGGTCGCCGCCGACGCCGACGAAGTGGCCCTGCTGCTCGACGGTGTCGAGGTGGCGCGGGGGCCGGTGGGTGGACGCCGGCCGAAGCTCGCCGAGTTCGAGACCGTCTACCAGCCGGGCACGCTCGAGGCGGCCGCGTTCCGCTCGGGCGCGGAGGTCGGCCGCACCGCGCTCGTCTCCGCCACCGGCCCGACCAGGCTCGTGGCGACCGCCGACCGGACGACACTCCGCGCCGACGACACCGATCTCGCCTTCATCGCGATCGAGCTGCGTGACGCGGCCGGCGTCCTGGTGACCGGTGCCGACCGTGAGGTCTCGGTCAGCGTCGCGGGCGCGGGTCGGCTCGCGGGCTTCGGAACCGGTACCCCGAAGACGACCGAGCGCTTCGACGCGACCACACGCACCACGTTCGACGGACGGGCGCTGGCGATCGTCCGGCCGAGCGGGGCCGGCGCCATCACCGTGACGGTGAGCGGTGCCGGCCTCGACGACGTCGTCCTGGATCTGGAGGCAGCGGCTCGCTGAGTCGCCCGGATCTGCACGGAATCAGCCTGATTTCGCGCAGATCCGGGCGGATGAGCGCGCCTAGTGCGGGTCGAGGCGGTTGAGCATCGCGACCGTCTGGTCGTACTCGCCGCGGACCTCGGCGTAGCGCAGGAACTTGACGTTCTCGACCTGGATCTCCGTGGCGTCGGGCTGCGACTCGATGAGGCCCATGACCTCGTCGGCGAAGGCGTCGAGGGGCATCGCGAAGTCGCTCTCCTCCTGGCCGGGCATGAGCGAGGTGCGAACGGCCGGCGGGACGAGCTCGACGACGCGGACGCCCGTGTCCGCCAGCTGGAGGCGGATCGACTCGCTCAGCATGTGGATGGCCGCCTTGCTCGCGTTGTAGGTCGGCGTCACCCGCAGCGGGGTGAAGGCGAGGCCGGACGAGACGGTCATGATCGTCGCGTCCGGCCGGCTGCGGAGCTGCTCGATGAACGCGCCGATGAGCCGGATGGGCCCGAGGACGTTCGTCGTGATGATCTCCTCGGCGGTCGCGACGAAGTCGGAACCGGTCCAGTCCTCCCCGCGCATGACGCCGGCCATCGTGATGAGCACGTTCAGCTCCGGGTGCTCCGCGATGACCTGCTTCGCGGCGGCTTCGATGCTCGCAGGATCGGCTGTGTCGATCCGTACGGTGTGGAGGCCGGGCTCGTCGGCGGCGATCGACTCGAGGAGTTCGGTGCGTCGCCCGCCGATGATGACGGTGTTGCCGGCTGCGTGGAGGCGTCGTGCGAGAGCGAGGCCGATGCCGCTCGTCGCGCCGGGGATGAAGACGGTGTTTCCGGTGATCTGCATGCATCGAGTCTCCGTCGGTGACGACGGCCGCACCAGGGTCCGGCGATCCATGGATCCGCGATCCCTGGATCGCCTGGCCGCGGAGGCGGATACTGGCGGGATGGATCGCCCAGCGCTCGCCGACTTCCTCCTCCGACACCGATCGACGTTGCAGCCCGCGGACGTCGGTCTGAGCAGCGGACCTCGGCGACGGACGACAGGGCTCCGACGCGAGGAGGTCGCGCAGCTCGCAGCGATGTCGACCGACTACTACGCGCGGCTCGAGCAGCAGCGGGGTCCGCAGCCGAGCACGCAGATGCTGGGTTCACTCGCGCGGGCGCTCCGGCCGAGTGCCGAGGAACGCGACTACCTGTACCGGATCGCCGGACACAACGCACCGACCCGCCTCGCAGCGACCGACTACGTCGCGCCGGCGCTCCTGCGCGTCCTCGACCGGCTCACCGACGCACCCGCGCTCATCCTGTCGGCGCTCGGCGAGACGCTCGTGCAGAACGACCCTGCCCGGGCGCTGTTCGGTGATGCGAGCCGGTACCGGGGCCTGGAGCGCAGCGCGATCTACCGCTGGTTCCTGCACCCGGAGGAACGCGAGCGATACCCCGCCGAGGACCGGGACCGGCAGAGTCGAGCGCAGGTCGCGTCGCTGCGTGCGGCCTACGGCTCGTTGGGGGCACAGTCGCCGGCGGGCGAGATCGTCGAGGCGCTCTCCGGGCACAGTGAGGAGTTCCGGCGACTGTGGGCGACGCACGAGGTCGGGCGGCGGTTCGAGGACCACAAGGTGCTCATCCACCCCGAGATCGGCCCCATCGAGCTGGACTGTCAGGCCCTGTTCACCGAGGACCAGTCGCAGGCACTCCTCGTCCTCACGGCCGCACCGCACACCGAGGCCGCAGGCAAGCTCAAACTCCTCGCTGTCCTCGGCACCCAGACCTTCGAGGGTGCGCGGTAGCGGAAGCGCCAGCCGAGCGGTTCAGGCCGTCGGTGCTGTCCGCAGCTTCCGACGGCGGACAGCCCCGCCGATCGCGACGCCGACGACCCCGACGATCACCGGGACGACCAGCCCGAGGACGACGACAGCGAGGAGTGCCAAGACGAAGCTCGGCATCAGGCCGCCGCCGATGAGGTCGACCACGAGCAGCGGGATGAACGCCAGCAGGACGAGCCAGGCGAGCCCCGGCTGACGCGACACCGCGAGGATGCCGACCGCGAGCCAGACACCCGCACCCCACAGCAGGAGGCCGAGGATGAAGCGCCAGGAGTCGTACGCCTGGTACGGCAGGAGTTGCGGACCGGGTGCGGCCAGATCCGGGTTGCCGATCACGATCAGCGAGGCGACCACGAGGCCGACGGCGGCGAGCACGAGGGCAAAGACACCGAAGACACGCACGGCTACCTCCTAGAGTCACGAATTCAATCAGGTGTGGCCCAGCCAACCACACCGAGGGGAGATGTCCCCATTCCCTGCCCGTAGCCCACCGCGTACGTTCGAGGGATGAACGACGACGGACGCACCGAGACCGACGAGCAATCACCCGCACCGGAGCAGGACAAGCTGCTGATCGAGTGGCTGGAGATCATGCACCCGCGCCTCGCACGATTCGGGGACTTCCTCACACCGCGCGAGGTCGTCACCGATTACTCGCGGGACTCGCTCGCCTCCCTCGAGCGGCTCATCCTCCACCGTTGGCCGGACCGCCACGCCTTCGCGCAGGAGCAGGACACCGATTTCAACGACGGTGCCACGCGATACATCGGCGAGACCTACCTGCGGATCGGCGGCGGCGGGTGGTTCGTGAACCACGATCCGAAGTTTTTGTACTCGGGTCGGCTCTGCATCCTGCTCGACGTCGAGATGCCCGTCCCGATCTCGCCGCTCAACCTGATCATCACGATGTTGAGCCGGCGCACCGGCAATGTCCTCACAAGGATCTGGGACGGGCAGACGAAGAACGTCACCGAGCGGCGTCTCACCGAACCGGGCTGGGAGCCGACGCGCGAGCCGTTCCCCGGCGCGATCCCGATGTCCCGCTTGAGCTCAGCCCTCACGCCTTCCGTCCGCTGACCCCCAGGGTCTCAGCCACCCACGCGGTCGAACGGCCAGGCGAGATGTGCTGGACTTGCCTGATGACCACACCGCTCGAACGCGCGCTCGTCCTGCAGGCGATGCACGTCCCCGGAAACCCGCTGATCCTGCCGAACGCCTGGGACGTCGCCTCCGCCCGCGCCATCCTGGCGTCCGGCGCCCGCGCGATCGCGACGACGAGTGCCGGGGTCGCCTGGTCGCTCGGGTACCGCGATGGGAACGAGCTGACCCGCGACGTCGCCCTCGATGCCGTGCGGCGGATCGCATCCGCGGTGCCCGTCCCGCTCACCGCGGACATCGAAGGCGGCTACGGCGAGACACCGGACGAGGTCGCCGGCACGATCGCCTCCTGCATCGACGCGGGCGCCTCCGGGGTGAACCTCGAGGACTCCCTCCGCCCGATCGAGGAACAGGAACGACGGATCGCGGCAGCACGGTCTGCCGCTGATGACGCCGGTATCCCCCTCTTCATCAACGCCCGGATCGACACGCATCGACTCGGCGACATCGGAGGCGACCGCTGGTTCGACGAGACGGTGACGCGTGCCGCTGCGTATGCACGGGCCGGCGCGAGCGGGATCTTCGTGCTCGGTGCCCTCCGAGCCGACACGATCGAGCGGCTCGCCGATGCGACGACCCTGCCGCTCAACGTCGCCTTCGGTCCGGGAACGCTGACGGTCAGCGAGCTCGCGAGAGCCGGCGCGAGTCGCATCAGCGCGGGTTCGTCGATCGCGGAGGCCGCCTACAGCCTCGCGCAGCAGTGGGCGACGGCGATGCTCGAGACGCCCGATGCGGCTCCCGCATCACCGCCCACGCTCGGCTGGGCCGCACTCAACCAGCTCATCCGGGACTGAACCCCCGGCGGGACCAGCGGGACGCCGACCACACGTCGCGGATCGCCTCGACCTGTCGGTCGATCGTGAAGCCGGAGACGTCCAGGACGACGTCGACCTCCGGCGGCGACGCGAGCAGGTCGTGCAGCAAATCGAACTCGCCGTCCGTCAGATACGCGGGGCGCGTCGCTGCACGCTCTCGCGCCTCATCCACCGGGAGCGTGAGATGGACCACGAGGCAGTCGGGGAGTTCCGCACGGTAGGCCGCGAGCGCGTCAGCCGGCACGACATCCGCGATGACCACGTCGAAGCCGGCGTCACCGAGATTGCGAGCGAGCGCCGCGGCGTTCCGGACCGCGAGCAGGTGCTGTGCTCGACCCTCCGGACCGCTCCAGAGCGTCGCGTCACCGGCCACGATCAACTGCCGAACGTCGTCGGCATCGATGAACGCCGCTCGTTCACGCTCTCCGGCGAGGCGCCTGCCGCAGGTCGACTTCCCGACCGCAGGACCGCCCGAGAGCACCAGTGGACGCATACTCATCTGCTCGATGCGATCACAGGCCAGCGAGAAGGTCAACTCGCAAGGGTGACGCTGCGATCCCCGAAGTCGGCGACAACCCGGACCTGACCACCCAACGCGGCGACGTACTTCCTGATGGTGTCGAGTTCGAACGACTCGAGCTGCCCGTGTTCGATGGCCGACACACGACGCTGCGATACGCCCATCGTCTTACTGAGCTCCGTCTGCGTCAGATCAGCTTCCTTCCGCAGCGTGACCAGTTGATAAGCGAGCACTTCTGACTCGGCGGCATGGCGAGCGGCGGCGACGCGCTCCGGATCTCGGCCCAACTTCGCGCGCGCGCTCCCCCAACTCACTGGCTTCTCACTCATCGTCATCACCCTTCTGCCATTCACGAAATCGCTGTTCATCTTAGAACCCTTGGGTTCTGTGAGCAACGCGATCGAGCATGCCGATCCGACGCCCTCCGATACCCTGAGGGCAGTGAACCGTTCTTTCGCTCTGTGACCCAGAGGCCTTTCAGCGACACCCGTTCGCTCCTCCCACGAGGGGCGGTGATTTCGTGCGCCCGGAACGGGAGCTCCCTGCGGAGTTCCCCTGCACCCCGGCCCCCACTCGAAACCACTCCGGAAAGAACACCCACGCATGACGTCCATCGACGCTTCCTCCACCCCCTCCGACGACCGCTCGGTGCTTCGCGCGAACTGCGCTGACTGCTTCGCGCTCTGCTGCACCGCCTTCGGGTTCCAACGATCAACCGACTTCCCGATCGACAAACCGGCAGGCACGCCCTGCCTCAATCTGGCAGACGACTTCTCCTGCACCATCCACGAATCCCTGCGCCCACGAGGGTTCAGCGGATGCACCGTCTTCGACTGCTTCGGCGCGGGCCAGCTCGTCTCGCAGGAGCTCTTCAGCGGGACGAGCTGGCGGGAACGCCCCGACACGAGCGCCGAGATGTTCGCCACGTTCTCCGTGGTGCGCCAGCTGCAGGAGATGCGCTGGTACCTCGTCGAAGCCGCCGAGCGGACGGCCGCGTCAGACCTGATGGCGCACATCCGCCGGCTCCGTACCGGGATCCAGCGGACGCTCGACGGTGGGACTTCCGAGATCCTCGCGTACGACGTCGAGTCCCTCCGCGCTGACATCCGAAGTGTGCTGATCGACGTCAGCGAGGAGGCGCGGGGCGGGTACCTGGCCGGCGCCGACACCGAGCCGGACGACGACCTCGACCCTTCCGCGGACCTCGCCGGCCGCGACCTGCGCGCTCGTCGACTGTGCGGAGCAGACCTGCGCGGTGCGGTCCTGATCGGCGCGAACCTCCGTGGGGCGGACCTGGCGGGCGTCGACCTGCTCGGCGCGGATCTCCGCGGTGCACGACTCGACGGAGCCGACCTCTCGGACGCCCTGTTCCTCACCCAGATGCAGCTCAACGCGGCACGAGGTGACGAGGCGACGCTCCTGCCGGCCACCCTCGACCGGCCGGGGCACTGGGCGACGGCGAGTCACACCTCCTCCCCGACAGATGGGGAGTTGTCCCCGTAGGCCTCGGGCGGCCGTCCCCGATACCGTCGATGACATGATCCGCTTGCACCGCACCCTCGCCCTGACCGCCCTCGTCGCAGCGACCGCCGGGATCGCCCTCACCGGGTGCTCGAGCCCGCAGCAGGCACCCGACGACGCTCTGGCGCTCGGCATGGGCGTGACCGTCGAGGTCGGGACGGGCGTCGAGATGTCGTTCGCCATCGACGACGTCCGGGAGGGGAAGCTCAGCGACCTCGCCGAGATGGGCGTGCAGTCGACGCCGTCGGACGAGGGGAAGACCCCGTACTTCGTCACCTACTCGGTCACGCTGACGGACGGCGACATCAAGGACGCCGACCGCTCCGCACTCCCCGTGCCGACGACGGACGAATGGAAGCTCAGCGGCACGGGCACCTACCAGCCCATCAAGGTCCTGGGGCAGTTCGACTGCACTCCGGACGGCAACGCGACGGCCGGGGTATCCCCCGACGCCCCGCTCGTCGCCTGCCAGGCCTTCCTCGGCGACAAGGACGCCCTGCCCACGGTCATCGAGGTCAAGGACCTCGGCACCTGGGCGACGAAGGACTGAGCTCCCGCGACTCGAGCTGCACCTGCACCGGCGAACGGTCTTCCACCGTGCGCCGGTGCAGGGTAGTGTCTGCCGTGCGATAAGCGAACAGTGTGTTCCATTATCGAATTCTTGACGATGAAGTGAGGAATCGATGCAGTTCCACCACCACGGCTACGTCTCCGGTGATCCGCGGGTCCTGCCCGCAGCGGGCGTCGGGGTCGATCGACCCGAGGACCTCCCGGACGAGGTCGACGTCCTCATCGTCGGCAGCGGGCCGGCGGGCATGATCGCGGCCGCCCAGCTGTCCCGCTTCCCGTCCATCACCACGCGCATCGTCGAGCGTCGACCGGGACGCCTCGCGATCGGTCAGGCGGACGGCATCCAGGCCCGCAGTGTCGAGACCTTCGACGCCTTCGGCTTCGCTGAGCGCATCACCGCCGAGGCGTATCGCATCACCGAGATGGCGTTCTGGCAGCCCGACGCGGAGGACCCAGGTCGGATCGTCCGCGGCGCCCGACCACTCGACGACACCACCGGCGTCAGCGAGTACCCGCACCTCATCGTGAACCAGGCCCGAGTGCTCGACTACTTCGCCGAGTACATGGCGAACGCCCCGACCCGGATGCGACCCGACTACGGGTGGGCGTTCCAGGGACTCGAGATCGATGACGACGCGGAGTACCCGGTCGCGGTCACGCTGCTGGACACGAGCGACGAGTCCGCCGGCGAGACCAGGACCGTCCGCGCGAAGTACGTCATCGGAGCCGATGGTGCCCGGAGTGCCGTCCGCCAGGCGATCGGCTGCACCTTGGCCGGCGACCAGGCGAACCACGCGTGGGGCGTCATGGACGCCCTCGCCGTCACCGACTTCCCCGACATCCGCACGAAGTGCGCCATCCAGTCGGGTTCCGGCGGCAGCATCCTGCTCATCCCTCGCGAGGGCGGACACCTCTTCCGGATGTACGTCGATCTCGGCGAGGTGCCGTCGGGCGGCAGCGAGGCCGTGCGGTCGACCTCGATCGAGCAGATCATCGACCACGCGAACACCATCCTGAGCCCCTACCGGCTCGACGTGAAGCATGTCGCCTGGCACAGCGTCTACGAGGTCGGCCATCGCCTGACGGACCGCTTCGACGACGTCCCGATCGACGAACTCGGCTCGCGCACGCCGCGTGTCTTCATCACCGGTGACGCCTGTCACACCCACAGCGCGAAGGCCGGGCAGGGGATGAACGTGTCGATGCAGGACGGCTTCAACCTGGCGTGGAAGCTCGGCCACGTGCTCGAGGGCCGGAGCCCCGAGAGCCTGCTGGCGACGTATTCGGCCGAGCGTCAGGTCGTCGCCCGGGAGCTCATCGACTTCGACCGCGAGTGGTCGAGCCTCATGGCCAAGCGGCCGGAGGAGTTCGACGATCCCTCCGAGCTCGCCGACTTCTACGTACGGACGGCGGAGTTCCCGGCGGGCTTCATGACCGAGTACACCCCGTCGGAAATCGTCGGCGAGGCGACCCACCAGCACCTCGCGAGCGGCTTCCCGATCGGCAAGCGGTTCAAGTCCGCACTCACCTCGCGCGTCGCGGATGCCAACCACATCCATCTCGGACACCACGCCACGGCCGACGGGCGCTGGCGGATCTACGTCTTCGCGGATGACGCCTCGCCGTCGTCGGGCCGATCGACGGAGCTGGCTGCCTGGCTGCAGGACGCACCGGAGTCGCCCCTCCACCTGGTCCCCGACGGCGTGCTGGCCGACGACTGGTTCGACGTGAAGATCGTCTACCAACAGCGCCACACCGACATCGACCTCGGCGCCGTCCCGCCGGTGTTCCTGCCGCGCGTCGGCCCGTTCGACCTCATCGACTACGAGAAGGTCTACGCCCGCCATCCCGACGTCGACATCTTCGCCGAGCGCGGCGTCGACCGAGCGGGTGCCGTCGTCGTCGTGCGTCCGGACCAGTACGTCGCCCACGTGCTCCCGCTCACGGCCACCGCGGAGCTCGCGGCGTTCTTCGACGGCGTGATGGGACGACAGGCGACGAACGCGAACGCCTGATCGTCAGGCGAGCTCGGCGTCGATGTCGGCGAGGTCCAGCACGAAGCGGTACCGGACGTCGTTGCGGGCCAGCCGATCGAGCGCGACGTCCACGTCGGCTGCCGGGACCACCTCGACGTCCGCTGTCACGCCGTGGGTGCCGCAGAAGTCGAGGAGGTCCTGCGTCCACCGGCGACCACCGCTCCCGGCCGACGTCAGACGCTTCCGGCCGAGGAGCAGGTCCATGGCCTGGATGTCGATCGGGCCGAGGTAGCCGAGCGAGCAGAGCGTCCCGTCGAGGTCGAGGACGCGGAGATACGGCACGAGATCGTGCTCCACCGAGACGGTGTCGATGACGAGGTCGAGGCTGCCGGCCGCCGCAGCCATGGCGTCGGCATCGGTCGAGACCACCACTCGGGACGCCCCGAGCCGCAGCGCATCGGTCGCCTTGCCCTCAGACGTGGTGAAGACGGTGACCTCGGCGCCAAGCGCGCGACCGAGGCGGACGGCGAGGTGACCGAGACCCCCGAGGCCGACGACGCCGAGTCGCGTCCCCTCCCCCACGCCGTTGGTGCGAAGTGGCTCCCAGACGGTGATGCCCGCACACATCAGGGGTGCGACACCGGCCGGGTCGAGGGAGGTCGGGCGGTGGTAGACGAAGCTGTCGCGCACGACGTAGCGCCCGGAGTACCCGCCGAGCGTCGTGCTGCCGTCGACGCGGTCGCGGCCGGCGTACGTGAGCGTCGGGAACTCGACGCAGAAGTTCTCCTGATCGCGCAGACACATCGTGCAGGTTCCGCACGAGTCGACGATGTTGCCGACGGCGACGGCGTCGCCGGGCGCGAAGGACGTCACGTCCGAGCCGACGGCGACGACTTCGCCGACGAACTCGTGACCGGGCACGAGCCCCGCACCCGGGCCCACGGAGGCGAGCGCGTGCAGGTCGCTGTGACAGACGCCGCAGTGCGTGACGCGGACATCGACGTCGTCCGGTCGGAGCTCGCGGCGTTCGATGACGGTCTGCTGGAGCGACCGAGGGGCGGCCGTGGACATGAGGGCGGTTGTGCGCATGCGGTCGATACTACCTACTAGTTGGTAGCATCGATACACTCGAGCGATGAACACCGCAGAACAGACTCGTCAGCGCATCCTCGACGCCGCGACCGAGGAGTTCGCCACCCACGGCATCGCCGGCGCACGGGTGGACAGGATCGCCCAGCGCTCAGGCATGAGCAAGCCGATGATCTACGCCTATTACGGCGCCAAGGACCAGCTGTTCGACGCCGTCTTCGACGCGCACGTCATCGCCAACGGCGATCGCGTGCCGTTCACGGCGGCCGAGCTCCCCGAGTACGCGGCCCGGCTGTACGACGACTACCTCGCCGATCCGGCGCTCGCCCGCCTCGTCATGTGGAAGCGGCTCGAACGCGAGAGCACCGGGTACCTCTACAGCGGCCTCGAGGACCACGACCTCCGCCACCTCCGGGACATCGAGGCGGAGCAGCGAGCGGGATCGATCCGTCCCGACCTCGACCCGGCCGACGTCTGGGCGCTGCTCATCTCGACCGCGGCGACGTGGGCGCAGGCGTCCATGACCGTCGTCGCCACGTCCGCCGACGCATCCGAGGTCCACGACCGTCGGCGCACAGCGCTGGCTGCGACGATCCGCGCCGGGCTCTGCACTCAGGAGTAACGCGTCGAGGATCAGCACCACGGCGAGCGCCGCGCTGAGCACCGTCGTACCGATCACGAGGAGCGCCACGATCGCGCCCAGCCCCAGTAGGACGGCGATCGCGAGGCGCCGTCGTGCACCGATCGCGACCGGAGGCGGAACCGCCTCGACACGGGCGAACACCGTCGCGACCAGTGCGGTCAGTGTCAGTGCCACCGCCAGCCAGAGGGGCCGTCCGAACCACCACCCGAGGCTGTCCGGCGCGGGGAGGGCGATGCCGGTCAGAAGCGCGAACACTGCCGACGCACCGGCCATGGCGAGGAGTACCGGCATGTGCCAGAGGTAGATCGTCATGGCGCGACGGGTGACGAAGTCGGTCACGAACGCGACCCGGCGACGCGCGCTCAGCCGAGTGAGTCGCTCGCGGACGAGCGACAGCAGTGCCGTGTGGGCGACCCCGACGAGGAGCAGCGCCGCGGTGGGCGGGTTGATGTTCGCGATGAGGTCGCTCGAGTACACGCCGGCCCACCAGGTGAGCACGAGGACGACGACCGCCCCGACACCGGCGAGCGCCCGGACACGCCGGCTGAGCGCGCCGATCGAGCCGTCCGCCAGGAAGAACCCGAGTTGCTGGAGCGCGGTCCAGACGAGGACGAGGTTGATGAATCCGAGGGCGTCGACACCAGTGGCAGCACGCAGGACGTCGACCAGCACGGCGGCGATGGCGAGTGACGCGATCGACCGGAGCGGTGCGCGCTCGTGGGCGGCGGCGAGCGCAGGCAGCAGTGCCTGGCAGAGCAGGAAGACGCCGAGGAACCAGAGTGGCTGGCCGAACCGGAAGCCGGCCATGGCGACGAGGTCGGCGGGGACACCGGCCACGGTCAGTATCGCGAGGGCGGCTCCCACACAGCCGATGGTGACGACCGCGGGGAGCAACAGGCGATGGAGCCGCGCGGCGACGAACGCCGAGGCCGGCGCACCGTGCGACCGGTGGCGTCGATACGCGAGCAGGCCGGCGAACCCGCCGATGACGAAGAAGAGCGGCATGACCTGCAGGACCCAGCTGAGCGGGGCGATCCAGGCGGTGCCGTCACTCGCGTTCTCGAACACGGGACCGGCGGAGGTCACCGTCACGCCGACCATCATCGCGTGCAGGACGACGACCCCGACGATGCAGCAGGCGCGGACGAGGTCGATGCCCGTGTCGCGCGAACCGGACGGGACGGGCGACGATCCGGTCACGGGTGCGGGTCTGGAGCGGCGGTGCGGGGTGTGGGTGATGGCCATGACGGTCCTCCTCGGTGATGTCCGAGGAGGTTATGAACGCGGTACCGAAGGGCACATCACCCGGCGGTGTCGTCGCGCCCCGTACCCAGGGGTGAGGCGCCGGACGCACGGGGTCCGGGTCAGGACGGGGCGACGAGTCCGGTGTCGTAGGCGAAGATCACGGCCTGCACGCGGTCGCGCGCGCCGACCTTGGCGAGGACCTTGCCGACATGGGTCTTCACGGTCTGCTCCGCGATGAACAGGGTCGCGGCGATCTCGCTGTTCGACCGCCCATGGCCGATGAGGACGAGCACCTCGCGCTCGCGCTCGGTGAGCTCCGCCAGCCGCGCGGTGCCATGCGAGGCACGGGGCTTCTGCGCGGCGAACTGGGCGATCATCCGCCGGGTGACGCTCGGGGCCAGCAGTGCGTCACCGGCCGCCACCACCCGCACGGCGTGCACGAGGTCCTCGGGCAGCGCGTCCTTGAGGAGGAAGCCGCTCGCCCCGGCTTGCAGGGCGTCGTAGACGTAGTCGTCGATGTCGAAGGTGGTGAGCATGATGATGCGAGGGACCTTCGCCGCCGGGTAGCCCGGGCCGAGGATGCGCTTCGCCGCCTCGATGCCGTCGAGCTCGGGCATGCGGACGTCCATGAGGATGACGTCGGGGTCGAGCCGCGCGGACAGCGTGACCGCTTCGGCACCGTTCGCGGCCTGCCCCGTCACCCGGATCCCGTCGTGGGCGTCGAGGAGCGCGGCGAACCCGGCTCGGACCATGGCCTGGTCGTCGGCGATGAGGACGTCGATGGTCACTGGCGGTCCTTCGTGGGGCTGGATCGAGGGTGGGATGGCGTCGGGTTCGGCTCGCCGGCGGGCAGTACGGCCGCCACGAGCCACCCGCCGGCGCCGTCGGGGCCGGCGTCGAGGGTGCCGTCGAGGAGGGCGGCGCGTTCGAGCATGCCGCGGAGGCCGTGCCCGGCGCCGTGCTCCCCCGGGCTCTGCGCATGACCGTTGTGGATGCGCAGCTGCACCGCGGTCGCATCGACCCGCACGGCGACGACAATGGGCGCGCCCGGTGCGTGTCGGACGGCGTTGCTCATCGCCTCCTGCACGATGCGGAACGCCGCGATCTGCACGGTCGGCGGGACGAGGACACCCTCGTCGCCGCGGTGCATCGAGAGGGTGATGTCGGCGCCGACGCGACGCAGACCGTCGGCGAGCGCCGGGAGGTCGTCCAGGCCCTGTTGCGGAGCGAGTTCTGCGACCTGGTCCTCGGTGCGCAGGACGCCGAGCAGACGCCGCATCTCGACGAGCGAGCCGCGCGCGGTGGCGGCGATGTCGTCGAACTCCGCTGCGGCGTCCTCGGCGAGGCCGGGCACGCGGTACTTCGCCGTCGAGGCCTGCACCTGGATGACAGACATGCTGTGCGCGACCACGTCGTGGAGCTCGCGGGCGATCCGGGTGCGCTCCTCGACGAGCACGCGCCGGGACTGCTCGGCGGCGGAGATCTCACGCTCCCGGGTCAGCTCCTCCCCCACCCGCACGCGTCCCGAGACGAGCAACGCCACGAGGTACGCCACCCCCGCGACGGATGACGCGACGATGAGGTCCGCGGCCATGGCGGTCGCGTCGGCGGCGGACGGGACGAGGAGCGCCGCGACGAGCGAGCCCGCGATGCCGACGAGCAACGGGATGAGTCCCAGCAGCCAGCCGTGGAGGAAGGTGACGACGCCGACGAACACGGCGAAGGCGATGAGCGCGGGCACCGACCACGGCCACGGCCAGACCGGGTCGTGGTCGGGCGAGGCGACGAGCGGGAGCACGAAGGCAGCAGCGGAGAACAGCACGATCGCGACGCGCGGGAGCACCACGGACAGCAGCGGCGCGCCGCAGATCGCGGCTCCGAGGAGGAACGACGCCGGGAGCACGGTGCCGTAGAGGAGACTCTGGATCGGAACGAGGACGCTCAGCAGTACGACGCCGACGCCCGCGAGGACGAAGAGTCCGACGGTGCGGCGGGAGGTGCCGCGCGCCGTCCGATCCATGAGGGTCATTGTCCCATCAGCGCCAGGGCCGGCGGGTGCTCCTCGGTGTCTGACTCCGCCGGCGTCCCGTCGCCGGCCGCATCGGACCGCTCACGGCGACGACGACGGATGGCTGCGACCCGGTCGACGACCAGGCCGAGGACGAGCGCGACGCCCACACCGAGCACGGAGCTGAGGAACGGCTGGTCCTCGAAGAGCTTGCCGGCGACCACGCCGATGATCGCGCTGTAGGCGGCCCAGGTCGCGCCCCCGATGACACTGAGCGGCAGGAACCGTCGCCACGGGTATCGGAGGGCACCGGCGGACATGTTGACCACGACGCGGCCGACCGGGATGTACCGCGCCCCGAGGATCAGCGGGGCGCCTCGATGCCCGAGCGTCCGCCCTGCCCGATCGAAAGCCGCCGCGATCCGGGGACGCCGCATCCACGCGAAGCGCGTCGTGCCGACCCCGCGGCCGATGAGGTAGGCGATGTTGTCGCCGATCGCCGCACCCACGGCCGCGACGGCGCAGAGGAGCAGGAGGTTCGATCCGCCGGTCGAGACCGCGACGGCTGCCGCGGCGACGAGCACCGTCTCGCTCGGGATCGGCGGGAAGAACCCGTCGATGACCGCGGTCGCGAACATCACCACGTACAGCCACGGTGAGGTCACTGCGTTGAGGATGAGCTCGTTGATGACGTCCATGCTCCGACGCTACGAAGCGGACGGCGCCGCAGCATCACCCTGGGGTATCGCGGACCCCCTACCCCGGTGGTGTTCTGCGGCGCCGCCGGTGCCGGTCCTCGCCGGTGCCGGTCCTCGCCGGTGCCGGTCCTAGTCGACGACGGCCGGGACCTTCGGTTCGGCGTGCCCACGCGGGGCGAGCGCTTCGTGCGTGCTGACCTCGTAGGCGTTCTCGGCGTGGAGGACGACGTCGAGACCCTGTGCCTCCGTCTCGGCCGAGACTCGGATGCCCATCGTCTTGTCGAGCACCTTCGCGAGCACCCAGGTGATGGAGAAGGTGTAGACGAAGACGGCGACGATCGCGAGCGCCTGCTTGCCCAGGAGCAGGAAGCCGCCACCAGCGAGGAGCCCCTCTCCACCGCTCGGCGCGAGCGGCACGGCGAGGACACCGATGAGGAGGCCACCGACGACGCCGCCGACGAAGTGCAGGGCGGTGACGTCGAGGGCGTCGTCGAAGCCGAGGCGGACCTTGAGGCTGACCGCGAAGTAGCAGACGACCGCTGCGGCGGCACCGATCGCGAGCGAGCCGAGCGGGGTGACCGCACCGCACGACGGCGTGATGGCGACGAGTGCGGCGATCGCGCCCGAGCAGGCACCGAGGGTGGTGGGGTGACCGTCGCGCAGCTTCTCGACGACGAGCCAGACGATGACGCCCGCGCAGGTCGCGGCGACGGTGTTGAAGACGGCGACGGCGGCGTTGTTGTCCGCGGCACCAAGGGCGCTGCCGTCGAAGCCGATCCAGCCGACGAAGAGCAGGCCGGCACCGAGGAGCGTGAGTGGGAGGCTGTGCGCCTTGGGCTGCGACGGGAAGCCGTTGCGCTTGCCCAGGACGATGGCGAGGGCGAGGGCGGCGACCCCGGAGTTGACGTGGATCGCGGTGCTGCCGGCATAGTCGATCGAGCCGATCGTGTTCGCGAGCCACCCGCCCTGCACGCTGCCGTCAGCGGAGTCGAAGGCGAAGACCCAGTGCGCGACCGGGAAGTACACGAGCGTCGACCAGACACCGGCGAAGACCATCCACGCACTGAACTTCATCCGACCTGCGGCCGCTCCGGCGACGATCCCGATCGTGAGACCGGCGAACATCAGGTGGAGTGCGGCGAGCGCCAGCGGCGGCATCGTGCTCCCCTCGGGGGCGACGAGCAACTGGCCGAGGCCGGGGTACTCGGTGGGGTCGCCGACGAGCCCGAGGCCGCCGAGGCTGTCACCGAAGACCATCGAGTAGCCGAAGGCCACCCAGAGGATCCCGACGAGACAGAACGACGCGAAGATCATCATCATCATGTTCATGGTGACGCGACGGCTGACCATCCCGCCGTAGAACATCGCCAGGCCGGGCAGCATGAGTGCCACGGCCACCACCGCCGTCAGGAGCCATGCCGTGTTGCCCGCGATTGCAGCCGTGTCCATCCGGACCTCCAGGGTTCGCGCGGGATCCGAAACGGACGACCGCATTTTCAATAGGTCATCCAATTGTCGTGACGACCGGTTTCAATGCAGTATCGAATCCGTTTCGTGTTCGTTACGGGTTCGCGTGTCAGGTCCGGACGGGTTTCGCCCCTCGGCAGACTTGAAAGATGGACGACGTCGACGTTGAGTGGTTCGATCAGCCGCTCGAGGAAGCGGTCGAGATCCACGACGCATCCGACGATTGGGCCGACATGGGCAGGCACTGGGAAGACCTGCTCAAGGACTCGCTCCACCCCCTCCCCGCCCACGTCGATCACGTCGGCTCGACCGCGGTCCCCGGGCTTGCCGCCAAACCGGTCATCGACATGCAGATCCAAGTGCCGGACATCGCAGATGAACCCGCCTACCTACCCGCCCTGGAAGAGCTAGGGATGGTTCTCCGCGCTCGCGGTGCGAACTTCCGCTTCCTGCGACCGCCCGCGGGACGCCCACGGAATGTGCACATCCACGTCTGCGGAATGGACTCGGTCTGGGCCAAGGAACACCTCGCCTTCCGAGACGCTCTTCGAGGGAATCCTGGCCTGGCACGCGAGTACGAGCGCATCAAACGAGGATTGGCAACGACCGTTTCGGAACGCGCCGACTACAACCGCGGCAAGGAGTCGTTCATCCGAGAGTTCGTCGCGAGGCACACATCTCCCTGACCCGAAACTCGACGCAGGGAGATGTGCGTCACAGAGGCCAGTCGTCGGGGTACCGGAACGGAACGGCGACGATCTGCACGTCGTCCTCATAGGTGAGGCGGCCCGGCGTCATCGTTCGGAGCTCGCCCCAGGGGATGTCGTATCGATCGAGGAGTGCGAGATAGCCGCCGGTGAGAGTGAGGAGATCGATAGCCGTCTCCCTGAACCACGATCGTGCGCCAGGGTGTTCGTAACTGCCCGGCGAGACGAGGGATGGGTTCGCGTATGCGGCATTCAGCCGATCGTTGCTTTGACGCCACCATGCCGCGTCCTTCCCCGACAGCCGCCCGGTGTCATGCAGCCCGTTCGCCATGGCGAACACACCGGGGAAGCGGCCGTTTCGATTCGGAACGGCACTCTGGAAGCGAACGAACATTCCTCGACTGTACGCAGGAAGTCGAGCTCGTCAGCGGGGCGCGTGACAGCCGGCTGTGCTCCGCCCAGTGGGAGCAAGGGCGTCCCCAGGGCGTCCGACATCGGTACGGTGGGCAGATGAATCAGTCGCTGATCGACGGAGCCCGCACTCACGTGCGGGACCACTTCCGTTGGATCGACGGCGACGCGGACATCTGGAGCATGTTGCAGCGTGGCTCCTCCTTGAAGGCGGTCGTCGATGGCCTCGCTGCCATGGCGGCGATCGACCGTCCAGACCTGATCGTCGGCATCGAGTCGCGTGGGTTTGTTCTCGGTCCCGCCGTCGCACTGCAACTTGGCGTGGGTTTTGTCGCGGTCCGCAAGGACGGGGCCATCTTCCCTGGTCCGGTCGTGCGAAGGCAGACCGAGCCGGATTACCGAGGAAACCGACGCACCCTTTCCATCCGTCGCGATCACGTCATGGCTGGCACGCGACTCGTACTCGTCGACGACTGGGTGGAAACCGGCAACCAGGCCACCGCGGTCAGCCGGCTCGTCGACGAGCTCGGCAGCGAAGTCGTGTCCGTCGTGACGATCGTCGACGAAACGAGTGAAGTGGTCCGCCACCACCTTCCTCGTCTACGAAGCCTGCTTCGTGCGGGCGACCTGCGCTGAGGCTGCACCCGCGCGCCGGGCTGCAGGCGTGACCAACGCCGGATCCCAGCGAATCATGCAATGCCGAATCGGGCTGGTTCGGCACTCGCCTGCGTCCAACTCGAACCAACCAGCGGCCTCCAGCCGAACACTGCGGACTCGACGTCTTGTTCCTCCCGCCCGCGCAGGAGCCACTCCACATCCCACTCCCTCATGAGCAGCATGAACGAGCCGGAATCGGGGATGAATCGCTCGTCAGGCACGGTCGCTTCTGGGGGCGTTTCGACAATCACCGTCCACCACGGCTCGACCGTCTCCGGATAGACGAGAATGTGCCGTCCGTTCAAGGCACCCGCTCGTATCAACCCCAGCCGTCCCTGTTCGCCCCAGAACTCGGACTCGGTCTCAGCGACCATCAGTGCTGCCCGCTCTCACGCCTCCCCCGACAGCGAGGTCGAGTTGGAGCGCAGCCCGCTCGACGTCGGCGAGCGCAGCGCGGTCGACAAGGAGGCTGTGGAGGGTGGCGGAGGCGGTGCGCCGCGCGAAGGCCCTGATGCGGTCCGTCTCGCTCGCACCCTCGGCGGCCTCGACCGGCGGGTACTGGGCGGCGATGTCGCCGGAGCCATAGCGGTAGGCCTTCTGCATGCCCTCGTTGGCGTGGAGTGCGGCCGCTGCCGCCCACTCCGGCGTCTCGCTGCCGCCGAGCACGAGGGTCCCCTGCTCGACGCCGTCGCGGATGAGTCCGGCGACGAACGAGAACAGCGTGCGGTAGTCGTCCCAGAACGACGCGAGGTCGTCGGGATGCTCCGCCGCGAGCCGCTCGATCTCGTTGTAGTCGAAGGGCGCCTCGCAGATCGCCACACCGTCCTCGTAGAGGACGCGGTAGAGCTTCGCGGGAACATCAGCCTCGATCGAACCGAGGGCCTCCGCGGCGCCGACCGACTGGCGGTTCGAGGCGGCGGTCGCCCGCAGCACCTCGCGCTTGTTCGCGAACCAGTAGTAAAGCGAGGACTGCTTCATCCCGCACGCCTCGGCCAGCATCGTCATGCTCGTGCGCTCGTACCCGCGCTCCGCGAACAGCCTGGTCGCGACCTGGATGATCTCCTCACGAGGATCCTCGGCGGCGATCCCGCTCGCGCGAGGACGACCGGGCGATGCTCCTGTGCGGCCGGCCATCGATCACCACTCCCTGCTCGCGGACACCTCCGCCAATCCTACGGGCGGGCGGCTCGACGGCCTTGAACACTCACGATCGTCCCATCGGATGGGACGTGGTGACACTCGGCGATGGTCAGGTTGTGGAGGCGCAACACGCTCAGAAGATCTGGGGACTGCAGGTGAAGGACATCGATGTCGATGTTGTCCAGCCTCGCGCTCGTGATGCCATCATCCGCCTGTTCGAAGATGGCCCAGAGCACGATGTCCGCTCCATGGCGGGATCCGAATTGGATGCCGTCGAACGGTCCGCCATCGCTGGCGTCTCGCCCGAGAATGAAACGGCCCACGCGCTGGGTGAGCGCACGAGGCTGGCTGTTCTGCAGCGCTGAGCTGTCGAAGTCGCTCAGGCCGAACTCCTGGATGGCCATTGCAGCGAACGAGTCGCGTAGAGCTGCGATCGTTCGAGAGTTCGCCACGTCGCAGTAGCGACCGGCGAGGTCTGCGCGACCCACCCTGCGGTTACTGAACCAGGAGGCGTCGACCGTTCCTGCATCGACGGTGGGATAGAGCTCGTCGTCGCTGTCACTCACCTCTATTGCGGCCATGGCCGCGACAACTGCTGGGTCCGGCCGAAACCTGGCCAGGATCTCGACGAGGCAGCCATACAGGGAGTCCCCCGCATAGAGCGTTCGATAGGAGCCATCCTCTGAGTCCCATCTCCCCGTGAACCGACCTCCGTTGGCGAGGCTCCAATCGGTCCAAGCCCATGGGTCGGGTCCGTAACCGACTCTGAAAACCGTTCCTGGGCTGTCGCGAGAGACGAATCGAGGTCCTGACTCAGACTCAGCTGGCACTAGCCCACCGCGGTGAATGCTCGTGCGGCAGCAATCACCCGCGGGCCGACCTCTTCGATGTCGCCTTCGCGGATCAGGCGAGCCGGTGACTCGTCATCGAGCTGAGGATTCAGCCCTTGAAACCAAGACTGCGCGATACGCGGGTGGTCACGTTCAATGAGGATGCCGGCGACCTGGAGTGCGGTCCGGAGGCGCAACTCGGTGGCAGCAGACGGAACACGTGTTCCCTCCGCCCACTGCCGAACGGCTCGGGTCTCGCGCACATTGCCAAGGTAGGCGAGCAGCTGGGCTCCGAGGATTCCACGGAGGTCCTCGACGAGTTCAGGCACTTCCGCACGGATCGATCGCTGGAACGCGCCCAGACCAGGAGTCGAGTTCGTGATCGTCATGCTCCGAGTTTAGCGCTTTACCAGCTTGAATCACACCCACAATCACACATCTCGCACCTTATCCGTTCTCGGCGAGAGTGACCACGCAGATCCAGCGGCGGCTCACCTCTCGGCCAGCAGCTCCCGCATGGCCGCCTCGATCACGGCCGTCTCGGCGGCACGCATGCCAGGCCGCCCCGCGACATGACCGAGGTCGGACTCGATGATCCGCACCTCGCTCCGACGCATCATCGCCGACTCCAGGACGTTGTCCTCGACGGTGAAGTAGAGGTCGGTCGACGACGGCATGACGATGCTCCGCGCGCTCACGCCCCCGAGCGCCTCGGCCAAACCGCCCTCGACCCCTCGCCCGGGATCCGCCCGCTGCCAGGTGCGCACCATCGCGAGCAGGTCGTTCGCGTCCCACCGCTCGTGGTCGGCCGCCCAGCCCTCGAGGAGGTCGGCGACGTCGGCGTACCCGAGCTCTCGGTAGGTCCCGTCGCGGAAGAACGCCTGCGAGTAGGCCCACCCCGCATACACCGTCCCGAATGCGCGGAGTCCGGCCCGCGGAGGTGTCGTGTAGCGGCCGCCATCGAAGGCCGGATCTGCCCGGAGCGCCGCCTCGACACCCGCCAGGAAGACGGCGTTGTGGGGGGAACACCGCGCGGCACCGGCGACGGGGAGGAACGCGTCGACGAACTCCGGGTACCGCACCGCCCACTCGTACGCCTGCAGCGCGCCCATCGACCAGCCGGCGATCAGCCGCCAGCGGCGGACACCGAGGTGCTCGGCGAGCTGCCGTTGCGCACGGACGTCGTCGCCGATCGAGACCTCGGGGAACGCGGCACCACGCACCTCCTCAGCCGCGTTCGACGGCGACGTCGAGACGCCGTTGCCGAACAGGTTCACCGAGACGATGAACCAGCGGGCCGGGTCGAGCGCCCGGCCCGGCCCGATCCACGGCTCGTAGCTCGCGTGCGTCCCGGTGTAGTAGCTCGGGAGCAGGACGGCGTTGTCACCGTCGGCGTTCAGCGCGCCCTGCGTCGTGTACGCGAGCCGCGCCTCCGGGAGGTCCGCGCCGGACTCCAGCGCGAACCTCCCGAGGTCGAGGACCTGGTGCATCGGGATCAGAAGAACTTCAGGTAGCGGGCGGTCTCCCAGTCCGACACGTGCGCCTGGTACTCGTTCCACTCCTGGCGCTTGTAGTCGATGAACGCGTCGTACATCGCCTCGCCGAACACGGCACGCGACAGCGAGTCGGTGGCGAACTCGTCGACCGCCTCGCCGAGGCTGCGCGGCAGCATGCCGATGCCGAGCTGCGCGACCTGCGCCTCGGTGTAGTCGTACATGTTCTCGGTGTGCGGCGCTCCCGGGTCGAGGTCCTCACGGATGCCCTCGAGGCCTGCGGCGAGGATGAGCGCCGCCCCGAGGTACGGGTTGCAGCTGATGTCGGCCGCCCGGCACTCCACGCGCCCGCCCTGGAGCGGCACGCGGAGCATGTTCGTCCGGTTGTTGTTGCCGTAGCTCACGAAGACCGGCGCCCAGGTGGAACCCGACATGCTGCCCTGACGCACGAGCCGCTTGTAGCTGTTGACCGTCGGCGCGATGACCGCCGAGAGTGCCGGCGCGTGCTTGAGGACACCGGCGATGAACTTGTAGCCGAGCTCCGAGATGCCGCAACCACGCGGGTCGTCATCGGTCTCGAAGAGGTTCTCGCCGGTCTCGATGTCGGCGAGCGACATGTTGAAGTGCGCACCCGACCCGCTCCGGTCGGCGAACGGCTTCGGCATGAAGGTCGCGAAGTAGCCGTGCTTGCGGACGATCTCGTTGGCCATCAGCCGGAAGAACACGGCGCGGTCGGCCATGGTGAGCGCGTCGGAGTAGTTGAAGTCGATCTCGAACTGCCCCGGGGCGTCCTCGTGGTCGAACGAGTACACGCCCCAGCCCATCTCGGTCATCGCCTCGACCAGCTCGGTGAGCCAATCGAGGTTGTCGAGCGCGGCGGTCGCCGTGTAGCAGGGCTTCGCGAGGTCGTCGCGGTCGCTGACCTCGGTCACGCCCTCCGGGGTGTCCTTCAGGACGAAGAACTCGGTCTCGATCCCGAGGTTGAAGGTGAAGCCCATCTCGGCCGCGGCATCGAGCTGGCGCTTGAGGATGTTGCGCGACGCCGCCTCGAACGGCTCGCCCTTCGTGTAGAGGTCGCTCGCGAAGAAGGCGACGTCCTTCCGCCACGGCAACTGCACGGCGCTGTCGAGGTCGGGACGGGCGGAGAGCTCCTCGTCGCTGATCGCCTGCGGGAGGCCGTCGAGCGCGGCCCCCGTGAAGAGCTCCGATCCCCCGGCCATGCGCTCGAGGTGCGACAGCGGTACGAACTTGGTCTTGATGCTGCCGTGCATGTCCACGAAGCTCGCCATCGCGTACTTGACGCCGGCCTCCTGCAGTCGGGCGCGGACGGACTCCACGGTGGTAACGGTCTCGACGACGGTCATGGGATGCTCCTCCGGTTGCGTCGCTGCCCTCGCCGCGACTCATTTCGATACTGTATTGAAAGTATGCGCGGGTGGAGTTTCGATGCAGTGTCGAAAATGTTTCCGGGGTGTGAACCCTGCGCGGAGGTGCGCTGGAACGCAGAACCGGCGCCCGCCGCGAGTGCGACGGACGCTGGTTCCGCGAGTCGTGGTTACGGAACGATGACCGCGCGACCGCGGATCGTGCCCGCGTGCAGGTCCTCGTAGGCCTTCGGGGCGTCGTCGAGCGAGTACGGCTGCACCTCGACGTCGACCTTGCCCGCCTTCGCGAGCTCGAAGACCTCGATGAGCTCGCTCCGCGAACCCCAGTACGGCACCCGGACGGCGGCGTCGTAGGCGATCGACCCGAAGCCGATGGTCGCCGATCCGCCGCCGATGCCCACGATCGTCACGTCGGCCTCCATGGCGGCGACCGCGGTGGCCGTGGCGATCGTCGGGTTGGCGCCGACGAAGTCGAACACCGCGTCGACCCCGACGCCACCGGTCAGCTCGCGGATCTTGCCCGCGGCCGACTCGTCGCTGATGAGCGTGACGTCGGCGCCGACGTGCTTCGCCAGCTCGAGCTTCTCGTCGCTCACGTCGAGGACGATGACCGTCGCGCCGGAGAGCGCCTTGAGCATCTGGATGCCGACGTGACCGAGGCCACCGGATCCGATGACGACGGCGAAGGTGCCGGCACCGAGCTTCGGCAGGCTGCGCTTGATCGCGTGGTACGGCGTGAGACCGGCGTCGGTGAGCGACACGTTCTTCACGGGGTCGAGGTCGCCGATCGGCACCAGGTGACGCACGTCGTCGACGATCATGTACTCGGCCATCGAGCCCTGGCTGCCGAGTCCGGGAGGACGGATCCCCTCGGCGACGGCGTTCGTGCAGTAGTTCTCCTTGCCCTGCGAACAGTTCAGGCAGTGGCCACAGCCCCACGGTCCGTAGACGGCGACCGCGTCACCGATCTGCAGGCCCGTCTCGACCCCCTCACCGAACGACTCGATGACGCCGGCGCCCTCGTGTCCGAGCGTGAGCGGCAGCGGGTACTGCTGCGCGAGGTAGTCCTCCTCGGGGAGGCTCATGACGTAGTCGTCGGAGTGGCAGACACCGGCGGCGGTGACCTTCAGGAGGATCTCACCCGGCCCCGGTGTCGGCTTCTCGATCTCGACGACCTCGGGGGCCGAGCCGATCTTCGTGTACCGCAGTGCCTTCATGGTGAGACATCCTCCTCGAGCGTCGGAACCGCACGCCGCAGTCGCTCACTAAGCGACGTGTGTCAGATAAGTCTGACCGTTCCAGTATGCGCCTCGATCCGGCGGCCGGCACCCCGTTGACAGCGCCCTGGCACCGACACCCGTCAGCGTGGCTCCCAGGCCAGGACGACCTCGAGGAGCTCAGCTCGCGACAGCCCACTGTCGACCTGGAGGACCGGTTGCGGCAGGGTCACGAGCCAGGCCTCGTGCGACGCCCGACTCCGGCCGTCGAACGCAGGGTCGTCGTAGCCGCTCGCCCATTCACGGAACTCCCGCCACGCACGGTCGTCATGCGGTTCGCCGGCCCGCCGCTCGATCTCTCGGGCCTCCAGACGCCGCAGCCGCTCCGCCGGATCGAGGGTCACGAAGACGATCGCGTCGCATTCGGCGACGATCTCGTCACCCCAGCCGGGCATCGAGCCCGACAGCACCCACGCCTCGCGCGGTACGAACAGCTCGCGCATGAGCCGCACCCGCTCCGCGTCAGAACGCTTGGTGACATAGGGCGGGTCGGTCGGCACCCAGAAGTAGTCGTCGGCGTCGGCGTGCGGGACGGACCAGTGGTCGGCGAGCGCCCGCCCGAGCGTGGTCACGCCACTGCCACTCGCACCCATCACATGCACTCTCGATCGTCGCATCCGTCCATTCTGACCGGTCGGACGCGGACGAGCTCAGGCGCGGTCGTGGAGGGTCAGCTGGTAGCCGTCCGGGTCGGCGAAGGTGAAGGTGCGACCGAACGGGCCGTCGATCGGCGCCGAGACGATCGTGTGGCCGTCGGCGACGAGGGCGTCGTGGATCTCCTGGACGTCCGTGGCGTGCAGCCAGATCGCCGCGCCGATCCCAGGCTGGGGTGCGGAGGCGAGATCGGTTCCGGGGACGATGTCGCGCAGGGCGAAGGCGGTCGGCGACGTCTCGAAGACGACCGCGTGCGGCGGGCCGGCCTGCGAGCGGACGAGGCCGAGGTACTGCTCATAGAAGGCCTGCGAGGCGTCGAGGTCGGCGACCTGGAGGGAGATGAAGTCCGGTCCGGTGACGGGCATGATGTGCGTCCATTTCTGTCGTGTCAGTTATCTGACACACTCAGCCTATGTCAGAATACTGACATGAGTCAAGACGGGATCGAACTGGACACCTCGCTGGGGTACCTCCTGAAGGAGGCGTCGAGCGCACTCCGCTCAGCGATGGAGGCGGTCCTGCGGCCACTCGGCATGACGATCACGCACTACTCCTGCCTCGAACTCCTCGCCCAGCGACCTGGACTGTCGAACTCCGAACTGGCCCGCGGCGCCTTCGTCACCCGTCAGTCGATGAACGTGCTCCTGCAGGCCCTCGAGCGCGACGGATTTGTCACCCGCCCGGAACAGGCCCCCGTCGGCAAGGCACTGCCGACCCGACTCACGCCGCTCGGTCGTGAGCGCCTCGCGCAGGCGACCGCTGCCGTGCGATCGGTCGAGGTCCGGATGCTGAGCGGCCTGACCGCTGATCAGCAGCGGGAGGCACTCGTCGTCCTGCGCAGCATGATCCGATCACTTCGCGACGACGAGCGCTGAGGCGCCCGTCAGTCGGTGATGGGAAGGGTCTCCACGAACGCCTGGATCCGGTCCGCCACAGCGACCGGGACCTGCCAGGCCGTGAAGTGCGCCCCGCGATCCAGTTCCGTCCAGCTCCGGATGTCGCTGTACGCCCTCGCCGCGTAGGAGCGCGGGAGTCCGCGTTCGCCCGTCTGCACGGCGACGGCCACAGGCACCTCGATCAGCGGGAGTTCGGGCTGCTTCGGGTGGTCGCGATACGGCCGGAACGATGATCCGATGCTCTGCGTGAACCAGTACAGCGAGACCGTGGTCAGCAGCTCGTCGTCGGTCCACCAGTCACCCTCTCCCGCCCACGCGAGGAGCTTCTCCGCGATCCATGCGGCGAGGCCTACCGGCGAGTCGTTCAGGGCCGTCGCGAGGATCTCGGGCCTGGTGGCCTGCACCCGCGCATAGGCGAGACCGCGAGCCCACTCCTGGTCGTGTCGATCGAGCCAGTCCTGCTCCTCGGCGGTGAGGTCGCGCGCTCGGGACGCGGACGGGAAGGCGGCGTGCGTCGCGAACTGGCCGATGACCGATTCGGGATACAGGGCCGCGAGCCAGTCGCTCGTCGTCGACCCGACGTCCTCGCCGTAGGTGAGGTAGCTCGCGTGCCCCAGCACCTCCGTCATGAGTGCGTGCATGAGTTCGGCGACCACCGGGCCGGTGAACGGCCGGTCTGCGAGGGGCGCTGAGAACCCGTACCCGGGCTGCGAGGGGACGACGACCTCGAAGCCGAGTGTCCGGCCGTCGCCGAGGTCGACGGTGCGTCCTGCGAGTTCCTTCGCCAGCGGCAGCATCTCGATGAAGGAGTATGGCCAACCATGGAACGCGATCACCGGGACCGTCACCGTGACGCCGTCCGGTGCCGGTAGCCGCGCGACGTGCAGCCGCTGCCCGTCGACCTCCGCCTCGAACTGCGGCACGTCATCGAGCTCGCTTTCGATGCGCCGCCAGTCGAAGCCGTCCCGCCAGTGGTCGACGAGCGCCCGCAACCGGTCGAGCGAGAGGGCGCTCTCCTCGCCGGCGTCACCGATCGCGGCGGGGAGGCGAACCGCGTCGAGTCGCCGCCGCAGGTCCTCGAGGTCGGCATCGGGCACCTGGATCCGGAACGAACGCATGCGCTCGATGCTAGAGCAGACGTCCGACAGGGATGAACGATGCGCAGCGACGGCGTGTGACCCCGACGCCCTGGTATCATTTAGCTATAGCTAATGATCGGGGGAGTCGATGAGTACGCTGATTCGGGACACGATGAGCGCTGCGGGGACGAGCGGGGCCGAACTGGCTCGGCGCCTGCACGTCACGCCTGGGGCGATCTCGCAGCTCTTGAAGTCCGAGGAGGACGCGACGATCAAGCTGGCATCGCTCGAGCGGGCAATGCGCGCCCTGGGGAAGGACATCGTCATCAACGCGGTCGAGTCGTCATCACCCGCCGCTCGGTTCTCGCCCGCCGGGGTCTCCCAGGCGATGAGCGACGCACTCATCGAGGGAGATCGCACCTTCGCCCTCCGCCTGCTGACGCAAGCGGCGCAGAAGGTCGCAGTCGAGCCCGACCTTGCGACTGATCCGCTGTTCGCCAGACCTCCAGAGCAACTCCCGGACACCGGATGGGACACCCTGTTCCGGGCCCATTACGGCCGAGCACTGCCTGATGCGCTCACCGCACGATGGCCCGAGCTGACGCCGCTGCCCGAGCCATGGTTCGTCTTCCAGTTCGACAGCCTGCGGGAGCGTGCGCGCACCCGCTCGCCGGAGCACTTGCGGCGCCTCAACATCTTCATCGACGAGCAGAGCCTGAGCCGCGCGTGAGCCGTGAGCCGCAGTTGGATCCAGGTTTCGTCCGCCAGTTGATGCGGGAGCTCCGGACCTCCTAACGAACCGGAAAGAGCAGATCGCCGTCAGGCGCCGGGTCAGTCGCCAAGCGGGCGTGCAGCTCGACATCGAAGCGATCGTCGCCGTACGCGAGCTTCTGCCGTTCGATGCCCTCGGCGAGGAAGCCGGCCCGTGTCGCGACCCCGCAGGACGCAGGGTTGTTGACCCGATGCCCCAGCTCCAGGCGGAACAGCCCCTCGCGGAATGCGTGATCGGCGACCGTCCTGACCGCTCGCGTCGCGAGACCGCTGCCCCGCGCACCCGCGATCAACCAGTAGGACAGCCAAGCTGTGGAGTGCCGACGGTCGATCGCGGAGACACCAACGTTGCCAACCACCGAACCGTTGCGGACGACCGCCCAGTTGAGCCGGGACTCGGAAGAGGTCAGCGCGCGCTCGATGAACTGGACCGCGTCCTGGACCGTCGACAGGTCTGCATGGCCGAACTGCGGAGCCAGGTCGACGTTCTCGACGAAGGCGGCATGGAGCGACTGCGCATCGTCAGCGTCCCACGGGCGCAAGAACGTATCGACCATGCGCCCAGTCTGGCAGCCGCCGCATCGCCGGGTATTGGCGCGGGTCCACTGATGACACCGCCCGTCGCGACGCGTACCATCTTCGGTACCGGGCTCCCTCGCCCGGTTGTGGCCCAGACCCCGCCGCCGCTCGAATCGGCACCCGAATGTCTGGATCGCAGCGGCGGGGCTGGGTTCCGGTACCCAGGTTCGGATAGCCATCTTGCGAACGGACCGGGCATTCCGCCGAAAGGACCGGATCCAGCGCGTACCATGACCTGTACCGGGCTCCCTCGCCCGGTTGTGGCCCAGACCCCGCCGCCGCTTGAGCCGGCATTCGGGTGTCTGGAACGTTGCGGCGGGTCTGGTTCTGAGTATCAGCGACCGACTGCAGGACACCTGCCCGCTGTCTGATTCAGGCGCGGTAGTGCGCCGCCAGGCGCTCGAGGCCCTCATCGATCGAGACCGCCGGCGTCCAGTGCAAGGCCGCGCGGGTCTGACGCTGGTCGAACCAGTGGGCGGTCGACAGCTGTTCCGCGAGGAAGCGCGTCATCGGCGGCTCATCGGCGCCGGGGCGGATGCTCCACAGGCGCTCGACGAGCCCACCTGCGGCCCGGGCGACGCCGGCGGGGACACTGAAGGCGGGCGGCTTGACACCGGCGGCACGGCAGATGCCCGCGAGCAGCTCGCCGACCGGACGCGGCTCACCGTTCGTCACCACGAACGCACGACCGTGTGCCGTCTTCGCATGCTCGAGTGCCGCCGCGATCGCCGACGCCGCGTTCGCGACATACGTGCTGTCGATGAGGGCGGTTCCGTCGTCGAGCAACGGCAACCGGCCGCGGCGTGCGCGGTCGACGATGCGCTCGACGAGCTGCGGGTCGCCCGGACCCCAGACGAGGTGCGGCCGCACGACGACGACCGCGAACCCGCGACGGTCACGTTCGAGGGCGAGCAGCTCACCCTTCGCCTTCGTCCGCGCGTACTCCCCGCGTGCCGCGTCCGGGTCGGCCGGTTCCGCACCGACACCCACGAGCGCCGAGCCACCGTGCGCGACGGACGGCGAGGAGATGTGGACGAACCGTGAGACACCCGCGGTCTCGGCCGCGTCGAGGACGACCTCGGCCCCGGCGACGTTGACGCGCTCGAACTCCGCCGGATCACCCGCCAACGAGACCTTCGCGGCCAAATGCACGACCGCGTCGACACCGTCCATCGCCGACTCGACGACCGCCGCGTCGGTGATCGACCCGCGCACTTCCTCGACATCGGCGAGCGCCGACGGGCCGCGCTGCAGGACGCGGACGCGGTGGCCGCCGCGGAGCAGCTCCAACGCGACCTCGCGGCCGAGCATGCCGCTCGCACCGGTGACGAGGACCGTCACGGCGTGCTCAGCCGTTCACCGGCCAGGATGCCTTCCGCCCACACCGACAGGCGGGTGCGGTCGATCTTGGAGTTGTGGCGGATGTCCGTCGGCAGCTCGGGTACGACGAACACCGCGACGAGCGGCTGCGTCGAGACGTCCCGCACCTGCGCGGCGAGCTCCGCATCGGCGAGCTGGACCCGCTTCGTACCCGTGGTCGTCTCGACGATCGCGACGCACTGGCGGAGACCCTCCGGGCCGACACCGACGACGGCGGCACGGCGAACGAGCGACACGGTCTCGATCGCCTGCTCCGGTCCGACCGGAGCGATCGGTCCGTCCTGGGTCGCGATCACGTGCGGCAGACGGCCCTCGATCCAGAGGCGGCCGTCGGCGTCGAGATGCCCGACATCGCCGGTGCGGTGCCAGCGTCCGTCATCGGCGACGTCGCGGGCAGCGGCACGGTCGGTCAGCCAGAGGCGGTCGTACTGCGACTTGAGGTGCTCCGCCGAGATGATGACCTCGCCGAGGCCATCCGCGTCCTGCGTCGGCGCACCCGTGGCGCGTCCGGCCTCATCGAGTGGGCTGATGCGCACGTCGACGCCGCCGATGGGCGTCCCGACGCACACACCCGTGTGCTCGGTGTCGTCGTCGGGCAGCGTTTCGAGGGTGATGTCCGCGACGAGCAGGCACTCGGTCATGCCGTACACCGCGTGCGCGGACGCGTTGGGCAGGACACCCACGAGTGCCGTGAGGAGCTGGCGACTGACGGGCGCGCCCGTCGAGAGCACGGTCCTGACGCCCTGGAGCGCCTGGCGGTCCGTACTGTCGAGCGCGTCGGCCGTCGCGACCACGTTCAGGATGGCGGCCGGCGAGAGGAACACGATGTCGGCGTCCGTCTCGGCCACGGCGGCAGCGACCGCTCGAGCGGTGAGTGTCCGCGGCGCCGAGATGTCCATCTCAGGCGTCGAGGAACGGGCCCCGAGCGCCGGGCCGAGCAGCGCGAAGGGCGCGAACCCGGTGACGAGTCCCGAGTCGGCGGTGATCGCGAAGTGCTCGGAGAGGACGTCGCGCAACGACGACAGCTGAGCATGGGTGTACTTCACGCCCTTCGCCGGGCCGGTCGATCCCGAGGTGTACAGGATCGCCGCGAGGTCGGTCGGGCCGGGTTCGCTGGGCAGCTCAGGCGTCGTGCGGGTGTCGAGCAGGTCCTTGAGGCTGTACGAGACGCCGAGCGCTGCTGCTGTCGCGCCGGGGAGGCGTGCGGCTGAGACCTTCACGCCGGGCCAGCCGAGCGCCCGGGCTGCGGCGAGCCCCTTGGTCTCACCGATGACGTACGCGGGCCACGCGCCTCGGACCGCGCGGTGGAGGCCCTTGACGCCGAGACCGGCGTCGGCGACGACGACGACCGCGCCGATGCGCAGGCAGGCGTAGATCACGGCGGTGAGCGTGGCACCGGGCGTGACGAGCAGCGAGACGCGGTCGCCCCGTCGCACGCCGATGCGGTGCAGGCCGGCGGCCAGGCGCGTCACGCGGTCGTCGAGTTGCCGCCAGCTGACGCGACGGGCCGCACCCGAACCGCGCTGTTCGACGATCGCATCGCTGTCGTCGGTACGCCGCTCGTCCAATCGCCGCCAGAGCGGTTCGAAATCGGGCTGCTCGGTCGTCGCGGCGGCGGACTCCATCGGAGCCGCTTCGACCGGCGCGCCCTGCGGCAGGCGGTCGTCGAGCCAGGTGAGCAGCGATTCCGCGACCGGGGCGTCCTCGATGACGAGGTGACCCGCGCCGGCGAAGCGGTGGACCTCCGCGTGCGGGAGGCGGTCGGCGAGGTCGTCGAGGTAGCGGTCGCTGAAGATCGGGTCGCGCGGACCCCACAGCATGACCGCCGGGACGCGGAGCTGGGCGACGTCGTCGGCGAGGCGCTCGAGGCGCGGGAAGCTGACATGCTCCGGGGTCGCCGGGATGTCGGCGACGAACGCGCCGATGCCGCGACGGCGCGCGGGCGCGGAGTACGGGCTGCGGTACGCGTCGCGGACGTCGCGGTCGAGCGGCGGGGACGCGAGCGACAGCGTCGTGTCGAGGAAGGCGGTCGTCTGGACCGAGCCGGCGCCGAGCATGCCGCGAGCGCCGGCGAGCCGCAGGGGTGCGGGGATCGGGGTGCCCTCCGGGTGGTGCACGGCCGTGTTGAGCAGCATCGAACCGACGAGGAGCTCCGGGTGCTCGGTGGCCCAGCCGAGGGAGATGACGCCGCCCCAGTCGTGACCGAGGGTGACGACGGGACCGGTGAGGCCGAGCGCGTCGGAGAAGGCTGCGAGGTCGGCGATCCGCTGTTCGAGCGTGCGGGCGACCTCCGTGCGCTCCGACCAGCCCATCTCGAGCTGGTCGACGGCGACGACGCGCCAGGCGGTCCCGCCGGCGTCGGCCTGCTCGACGGACCGGGTGACGAGCGAGCGCCAGAGGTACGACCAGGTCGGGTTGCCGTGGACGGCGAGGACGGTACCGACCGGTTCGACACCGGCTTCGCTGAGCGCGTCGGCGGTGTCGAGGTAGTGCCAGTTCCTCGTCACACCGTCGTCGGCCAGTCGACCGGGGACGTCGAGGCGGTGCGAGTACCGCGCGGGCAGGCCCGGCAGACCGGCGGCGCGCACGCCCATCGTCCGCAGGCCGACGTTCGCGGCGACCGTGCCCGCTACCACGCGAGTTCCATGAGGCCGGTGTTCAACCCCGAGCCGACGCCCATGAGGAGGACGCGGTCGCCCTTGTTCAGGGTCGACTGCTGGTCGGCGAGGGTGATCGGGATGGAGGCCGGTCCGACGTTGCCGAGGTAGGGATAGGTGACCGGCACGCGACTGCGGTCGAGCGAGGCGGCCTTCACCATGGAGTCCGTGTGGATGGACGACACCTGGTGGGTGATGTAGCGGTCCATCTTCGACCACCGCCACGAGTCGCCGGCGGCTTCCTTCCACGCGGAGACGACGAGGTCAAGCCCGCCCTTGAGGAGCGCTCGGGCATCGGTGAACATGCCGTCGACGCTGCCGACGCAGAGGTGGTTGAACTCCGTCGCAGCGCGGGTGACGCCGCCGAGGATGCGGTGTCCCTCGGGGTGACGGTCGGCCGGCCCGATGACGGCGGCGGCGGCCCCGGAGCCGAGGGTGAGGGAGGCGAACTCGCTCATGAAGTCGTCGCGATCGATGGTGCTGCCGCTGAGGCGCTCGATCGTGTTGGCGTGCACCTCGCTCGCGTCCTCGCCGTTGACGATGAGCGCGTACTCGATCTGGCCGGACTCGATCATCGCGGCCGCCATGGTCATGCCGGTGACGAAGCCGAGACAGGCGTTGGCGATGTCGAAGTTGATGGCCGAGCTCGGCAGGCCGAGGCCGTCGTGGATGCGGACGGCGACGGAGGGCTCGAGGTGCTGCCGCGTCACCGAGGTGTTGATCATGAGCCCGATCTGCGAGGGCGAGATGCCGGCCTCGGCGAGCGCACGGCGACCGGCCGACACCGTGGCGTCGTCCGAGTTCTCGCCGGGCCCCCAGTGTCGTCGCTCGACCACACCGGCGACGCGTCGCAGGATGCCCTTCGGGAGGCGGGCGCGTTTCATCGCGGCCGCGAGGCCCTCTTCGATCTCGACCGAGGTCACCACTGCGGACGGCAGCGTGCTCGCCACCGACAACATGGCCACATTGTCGAATCGGGTAGTTGCGTTTCCGGTCACGATTCCTCCGTGCCTCTGACCAGGCAGTCTTGACCGCCAGCGTCTGACGGTACTCCTCTACCCTGAACGTGGACGAATCGTGTCCCCGTTGTTGACAGCGGGTGCCCAGCGGGACAGCGCGCGGGGCGTCCGCCTAGGCTGGTGGACGCGGCCCATTCCGCCGGTGCCGCCTGATCGGAGGATGTCCCGATGGTGGTCCGCCCCTACTGGTTGAAGCGCGCGAGCATCGAGGAATTCGAGGCGGCCTACGACCCCGGGACGTGGCCCTCGTACACCGATTCGACCGGCCTGCCGCTGGTGGCCGAGGCGATGTCCAACCAGGATCCGGCGACGCGCGCGTTCATCGCCGGGCGGCTCCTTGACGACGGGGCGGATGCGACGGTCGTCCTCGACGAGGGGTACACGCTGCTGCACGTCCTGCTGGCGCAGCGCGCCCGAGACCCCGAGGTCGACCCTCCGCTCGTCCGTCGCCTCATCGCCGCCGGTGCCGACGTGAACCGGCCCGCCGGACGACACCAGCGCCGCCCGGTGGAGGAGGTCGACCACCCGAAGCTGTCCGAAGCGGAGCTCGAACCCTACTACCGTGCGTTCTTCGACCAGCCGGGCCTCGAGCTCCTCGCGCCCGACCCGCACGGGCACTCGGTGCTCGACCGCGCGCGCTCGAGTCGCTTCCGGCGGCCGCAGCTGTTCGACCTGGTGACGGTGTATCTGGATGCGGCCGGACTCGCCCCCGCCGCCGAGGCGGTGACCCGCACGGCGACCTGGCAGAACCTCGACGAGCTCCGAGCCGTCTACACCCCAGGCCTCGCGTCCGCGGTCGACGAGAACGGCGACAGCCTGCTCCACGCCGTTCTGCGCAATCCCGACCTCACCGTCCGCTCCACGTTCGTCCCGCAGCTGCTGGCCGACGGTGCCGACGTCGCCCTGCTCACCGCCGAGGGCGACAGCGTCCTCCACCTCGCGCTCGACCGCTCCGGCGCGCGGGAGGCCGAGCAGGACGCCCGGGTGCTCGGCGCACTCATCAGCGCGGGTGCCGATGT
Source organism: Plantibacter sp. CFBP 8804 (assembly GCF_014841225.1). Lineage (NCBI taxonomy): Bacteria > Bacillati > Actinomycetota > Actinomycetes > Micrococcales > Microbacteriaceae > Plantibacter > Plantibacter sp. CFBP 8804. The sequence goes on along the minus strand of NZ_JACYTU010000012.1, from coordinate 24,416 downwards.
CAACGCGTCGTCACCGGCGAACGGTGTGCCGCTGACCGCGCTCGCCGGGCAGGGCAACTTCCCCGAAAGTCGGCTCGAACCGCTGTACGACGTACTCCTCGCCGCGCCTGGCCTTGACCCGGCCGTCGACCTCGCCGACGGCCGCACCGCGCTGGATGTCGTCCGCACGGCACGGCCTGCTCGTCCGGTGCTCCTCGCCCGCCTCGAGGCCATGGTCGCCTGACACCGGAGCCGACCGCGGGAGCCGCGATCCTGCAATCGGCACTGCCACGCGCGCAGGTCGCCGCAGTAGCCTGTGGGGATGACCACCCGCCGCACCCTCGACCAGTCCTCCAAGCTGAAAAGCGTCCTCTATGAGATCCGGGGGAAGGCCCTCGTCGAGGCCGTGCGTCTCGAGGCCGACGGGCACCGCATCCTCAAACTCAACACCGGCAACCCCGCCATCTTCGACTTCGAGGCACCGCACCAGATCGTGCGCGACATGATCGCCGCGCTCCCCCACTCCCACGGGTACAGCGACAGCCGCGGCATCCTCTCCGCGCGCCAGGCTGTTTCCTACCGCTACGAGGAGATGGAGGGGTTCCCGCGGGTCGACCCTGAGTGGGTGTTCCTCGGCAACGGCGTCTCCGAGCTCATCACGATGACGATGCAGGCCCTGCTCGACGACGGCGACGAGGTCCTCATCCCCGCGCCCGACTACCCGCTGTGGACGGCGATGACGAGCCTCGCGGGCGGCACCCCGGTGCACTATCGCTGCGATGAGGAAGCAGACTGGGCGCCGGACATCGAGGACATCCGCTCCAAGATCACGCCGAACACCAAGGCGATCGTCGTCATCAACCCGAACAACCCCACGGGTGCGGTGTACTCCCGCGAGGTGCTGGAGCAGATCGCCGGGGTCGCACGCGAGCACGGGCTGCTGCTGCTCGCCGACGAGATCTACGACCGCATCCTGTACGACGACGCCGTCCACATCCCGATGGCGACCGTCGCCCCCGACCTCCTCTGCCTCACGTTCAACGGCCTGTCGAAGACCTACCGCGTCGCCGGCTACCGGTCCGGCTGGCTCGTCATCACGGGGCCGCGTGACCACGCGCGCGGCTTCCTCGAGGGCATCAACCTCCTGGCCTCCACACGTCTGTGCCCGAACGTGCCGGCGCAGCACGCCGTGCAGGCGGCGCTCTCCGGCGTGCAGTCGATCGACGCCCTGATCGCACCGAGCGGTCGCCTGCTCGAGCAGCGCGACGCCACCTGGGCCGGCCTCAACTCGATCCCCGGCGTTTCCTGCACGAAGCCGATGGGTGCGCTCTACGCCTTCCCGCGCCTCGACCCGGAGGTCCACGAGATCCACGACGACGAGCTGCTCGTCCACGATCTGCTCGTGGCGGAGCACATCCTGCTCGTCCAGGGCACGGGCTTCAACTGGCCGGACCCCGACCACCTGCGGGTCGTCACCCTGCCGGAGGAGCGCGTCCTCACCGACGCGATCGAGCGGCTCGGCAACTTCCTGTCCTCCTACAAGCAGTAGGCGCCGACAAGCAGGAGGCGCGGCAGCAGGACATCAGCGCGGTAGCAGGACGTTCGCGAGCAGCGCGTCCTGCTGCCGGGCGGATCTCCTGCCCTACACCCCGAGGTAGCGACCCGGCCGGTGGTTGAGCGCGAGGATGAGGTTCAGGAAGACCGCACCGAGCGCCGAGACGAGCACGTTGAGCGGCGGCACGGCGACGAGCGACACGAGCACGACCACGGTGTCGACGGCCATGAGGACGTAGCCGGCACGGATGCCGAAGCGGTCCTGCAGGATGAGCGCGACGATGTTGAACCCGCCGAGGCTCGCCCGGTGTCGGAAGAGGATCAGGATGCCGACGCCGCAGAGCACGTTGCCGACGACGGCCGCGTAGAACGGGTCGATGTGTCCGACCGGCAGGAACAGCGGGTGCACCCCGGACAGGACGGACACGAGCACGATCGCGCCGCCGCTCCGCAGCGTGAACACCCAGCCCTTGCCGCGGATCGCGAGCAGGAAGAACGGCAGGTTGATCGCGATGAACAGCACCGGGAACGGCACGGGCGCGAGGTAGCTGACGAGGAGCGACAGGCCGGCCGTCCCGCCGGTCACCGCCGAACCGGCTTTCAGGATGAAGAGGCCGAACGACACGACCGTGACGCCGACGAGCAGCCCGAGGATGTCCTCGACCGCCCCGTGTCGGACTGGAGACGGCGCCGGGGCAGGTGTGGAGGGAGCCTGCTGCGCGCTCGACGTCGCGGCGCTCGGCTGCTGGGTGCTCATTCCGCCAACGATGCGTCAGCTCGTCGTCTTGCGCAACACGAGTAGAATGCAATGGTCATCGTGCTCGATTCCCAGCCAGAGAGTGAGCAACATGCCTCATCCTGCGACCATCGACCACCTCGACGCGCGCATCCTGACTGCGCTCGACGACGACCCGTCCATGACGGCGCTCGCCCTTGCACGCACCCTCGGCGTCGCGAGGAACACCGTCCACGCCCGTCTGCGTCGACTCGAGACGAGCGGCGCACTCGGCGCCCCGAGTCGCCGGGTGCGACTGTCGGCGCTGGGCTACCCCCTCACCGCCTTCATCGAGATCTCCATCCGTCAGGACCTCGCGACCGAGGCCTATGCGGCCCTCGAGTCGACCCCGGAGATCGTCGAGGTGCACGCGACCACCGGCGACGCCGACCTCTTCGCGAAGGTCGTGGCACACGACACGGAGGACCTGCACCGCATCGCGGGCGTCCTCCTCGCTGCCCCTGGCGTGGTCCGGACGAACACCAAGGTCTCCCTGATCGAGGTCATCCCGTACCGATCGTCGAGCCTCCTCGACCGCCTCGCCGAGGAGCCGTCAGCGCGCTGAGGTCGTCAGCGGGCTCGAACCGTCAGCGCGCTGACCGGGCACGCACCACGGCGGCCGTGCCCGCGGCGATCGCGACGACCGTGCCGTAACCGAGCACCGTGGCGTGGAGCCCGATGGCCGAGGCGAGCAGGCCGGCGATGACGGCCGGCACGCCGAAGGACAGGTACGCGACGATGTACAGCGCGGCGAAGAGCTCAGCGCGTTCGTCTGCCGGCGCGAGCGGGACGAGCGAGGCGATCGTGCCCATGAACGCCGTGCCGAAGCCGGTGCCGGCGATCACGACGGCGACCACCGCGACCGGGAGCGACCCGAGGATCAGGGCGACGAGCAGGAGTACGGTCCCGGCGGACAGCGCGGACGCCCCGTAGACGGCCGCGACGACGGGTCGGCGGCGGTGGAGCGCCGCGGCCGCGACGGCCCCGGCGGCCGGCAGCAGCCCGATGAGGAGTGCCCCTCCGAGCTGGCCGTCCACGCCGAGCTCCGTGTGCATGATGCTCGGCCCGAGGGAGAGGAACAGCCCGCCGGTCGCCCAACCGCCGAGGACGATCGGGATGCTCACGACGAACAACCGTCGGGCGTCGACGGGGACGGCTGCGCGGGGTCGGATGGCGCGCGCCCACCCGGGGGTGCGGGCTGCGGTCTCCGGCACGATCCAGATGGACGCCGCGATGAGCAGATAGGCGATCGCCAGCGGTAGGAACGTCCAGCTCGACGGGTCGGCGACCGTCTGCAGCAGGACGCCCGCGAGGATGGTGCCGGAGGCCAGACCGACCATCGGGGCGATGGCGTTCAGCAGGGTCGCCGCTCGTGGCCGCTCGGGCGGGGCTAGATCAATGATCGTCGCCGACAGCGTGGAGAGCAGTGCCCCGCTGGCGAGGCCTTGGAGCACGCGGGCGAGGTACAGCAGCGCTCCGGAGTCGACGTGCCAGAGGAGCAGCATGCTCGCGGCGAGCACGACGAACCCGGCGGTGATCACCGGGCGGCGTCCGAGGTGGTCCGAGACCGAGCCGATCGTGAGGAGCGCGACCAGCAGGGCGAGCGCGTAGGCCGAGAAGGCGATGGTGACGCCGATCGGGCCGATGCCGAGCCGCTCCTGGAGCTCCGGGTAGAACGGTGACGGAGCGCTGGCACCGGCGAGCATGAGTGTGCTGCCGAGCCCCGCGAGGACGAAACCGAAGCGACGGCGCGGCAGCACGGGCGCGCCGTCAGCCGCGGTGGGCACGGGTCGGGTCGGGGGTGACGGGGTCGTCGTCTGCACGGGGCGGGCATCCTTCGGTTCCAAAAATGTCGAACGATTGGACGATACGCGCTTTCCGCTCATTGTTCAACTATTATCGAACCATGCCCGCACCAGCCGATCTCACGCACCCCGACCGCGAGGCGATCGAGCTGCCGGCCGTGCTCTTCGCACTCAGCGATCCGGACCGACTCGAGATGGTGCGGCAACTCCGGGACGGACCGATGGACGCCGCGAACTGCACTGCCCTCGACCCCACGATCCCGAAGTCGACGAAGTCCCACCTCATGAAGGTGCTCCGCGAGGCCGGCGTCATCCGGAACGAGCCGAACGGTCGCCACCGCACGCTCACTCTGCGGCGTGATGACCTCGACACCCGGTTCCCGGGCCTCCTCGACGCCGTCCTCGACGCCGACTGACGAGCACTCCCGCTCTGGCATTCGCGCCGCATCGACGGGAGCTGCCAGAATTGTCGGCGCGGTGATCGACCGCGCAGACGACGACAGGGGGCTGGGGAACATGGGAACGCTGCGGTACGGGAACGAAGCACTCGAACTCGAGGATCGGACCCTCGCCCATGTGCAGATGGTCGTCGTCTCCAAGCTCCGCAAGGGCGAGGCGTTCCTCCTCTCCTGGACGATCGACCCCGCACACGGCTCGGGCCGCTACGCCATCTGGATCGAGACCGGCGTCCCCATCGTCTTCCGGTTCACCGGCTCACGCCCGGTCGCACTGAACCGCACCTGGTTGCAGGCCATGCTCGACCGCACCTACACGCCGGCGGGGCTCGAGCTCATGCCGGAGACCGACTACCCGGAGCTGTCCGCCGACAACTGAGGCACCGCCACCAGCACGATCCCGAGTAGCACAAGCGATCCGACCGTTCAAGCATCGGTCGTCCGACACGTGCTCGATTACCATCGGATCATCGAAGGTCGGGGACTTCTGAGAGTCGGCTCGAGCGGTGCCTGGAGGGCCCGCAGCGCGCGGTCGAAATCGTCGAAGACATTCGGAGGCGGGTCACACGGATCAGACCGTGCGGCCCGCCTCGTATCTGCGATCGCCGCTTGATGCAACGGCGCTCGACGACGCGTCGAGCAGGATGGTCGCGGACGCACGCGGGCCGAAACGCTCGGCGAAGTCGATCTCATTCGGGAGCCAGACATCGCGCCACAACGATTCGTGGTCGCGGCCGAGTCGTTGATCGCGAGCCATTCCGCGCTCGGCGGCGGTGTTCAGGTCGACATCACACCACACGGTCACGTCGAGACTGGGAAGCGCCTCAGGGTGCAGGAGCCCGATGAGGTCGACCACGAGGATATCCGCCTTCGGGAGCGACTCCGGCGCGCCGAGGGCCCGTGCCGACCAGTCATACCGACGGAACTCGCTCTCTTGACGCGCCCGGAACGGATCCAACACGGTGGTCACGAGGCGTCGACGATCCACCCCGTCCCAGTCGGATGACCGCCTGTGCGAGCGAGCCGGGTCGAGGAAGTCGTCGCCCCTGATGCGCGCCGCCCGTGGGAGTTCCGCGACCAGACTTCGCGCGAGTGTCGACTTCCCTGAGCCGCAGTAGCCCGAGATGCCGACAGTGATGGGATGCGCCGTTTGCTGCGAATGACTCTCGACATGGTCGATGAGGGCGCGATATTCCATATGTTGACCATACAAGTGACCAGTCCACGCTGGGTAGGCCGAAGACTCTCGCTCTGCCGGTGGCGGCCTGCGCCTGTGCCGCTCGCGGCAAGTGCCGGGGCGGCTCAGGGCTGCGGCTGCCCCTCGGGCTCGGTGCGGTCGATCGAGTCGACGGCCTCGCGCATGCGGTCGAGGAAGTCGACGATGCCGGCCGCGATCTCCGGTTCGATCCCGGTGGTCGCCTCCATCATGCGGTGGTGCATGTGGCTCAGGGTCTTGCGGACCTCCGAGTCGGCGAAGTCGGTGGTCGAGACGGTGACGCGGCGACGGTCGGTCTCGCTCGGCCGACGGACGACGTGACCCGCCGCCTCCAGGCGGTCGAGCATGACCGTGACCGATGAGGTCTTGATGCCGAGGTAGGCCCCGAGATCCGTCGGGCTGACCAGGCGGGTTTCCTGCTTGGCGCGCAGCATGAACCGCAGCGCGAGGAGGTCGTTCTCGCCCATGTGCATCTCGTCGCGGGTCCGACGACGCATGGCGGCCTCGGCGGCACGGTACAGACGCATGGCCTCGAGCATGCGGCGGCCGCGCTCGTGCTCATCCTGTTCGTACCAGTAGTGCTGCGCGTCAACGGCTTGGGCGGTCATGAAGTCCAACAGTAGTGGTTCTCGTAACGAGATTGTCTAGCGGAGTCCGGATCGCGATGTCAAGTGGGGTACATGCAGACGCATGAATAGCTAGATTCTCTAACAACACAAACGTTGAGCAAGGAGCAGTCATGAGCACGGTGTTGGAGCGAGGCACGGGGACCACGGTCGCCTGGGCCGAGCCGGACGCGACCCTCTGGGTCGCCTCGGTCGACGGCGAGTACGCCGGCATGGTCGAGTTCCGGGACGGCCGCTTCGTCGCCGCCTCGAGCACCGGCAAGGACCTCGGGGTCTTCGTCTCCCTGCTCCGCGCCAAGGAGGCGGTGGAGAACGGCCCGGCGAAGACGCTCCAGTTTCCGTACGTCGCCGCTGTCGCCGCGTCCGCGATCGTGTCCGCGACCGCCGTCGCCTTCACCGCGTTCGCCGTCCTCTAACCACTCCGTGAAGCGCTCGCTCGAGGTGCTCCCGGACGGCATCCTCGCCGAGCGCGCCGCCGACGGAGACGCCACCGCCTTCGAGGTCCTCGTCTTCCGGCACGGTTCGCTCATGCGCGCCTACGCCGTCCGCGTGCTGGGCAACCAGTCGGAGGCGGAGGACGTCGTGCAGGACGTCCTCATCCAGGCGTGGGGCCAGCTGGACCGACTGAACGACCCGAACGCGGTGAAGTCCTGGCTGATGCGCATGGTCTCGAACCGGGCGATCGACCGCATCAGACGCCGCCGCGAACACAGCGAGATCGAGGATTGGAATGCCCCCGCTCCGTCCCATCAGTCCCCGGAACGGGTCGTCGAGGTGCGCATGCAGATGAGCGCCCTCGCTTCGGTCCTCGACCGACTCCCTGCCATGCAGCGTGAGTGCTGGATGCTCAAGGAGACGGGCGGGCTGTCGTACGTCGAGATCGCCGAGTCGCTCGGGGTCCCGGCCTCGACGGTGCGCGGCCAGCTCGCGCGGGCCAGACAGACCGTCCTGCGGGAGATGGAGGTGTGGCGATGAACGACGACGACCACGAGTCCATGCTCGACGACCTGGCCGGCGCCGACCTCGACGGGCACACCATCGATGAGCTCTCCGACTACCTCGACAGCGGCCGTGAGCCCCTCGACCCCGACATCGAAGCCTCCCCCGGCTGCCAACTCGCCCTCGACGCCCTCCTCCGACTGCGCACCCAGACCTGGGCACTGCTCAAGTCGGAGGCGGCGACGCACTCCGAGCAGGACCGCTCCTGGATGCACGCGGTGCTCCAGAACATCTCGCTCGAGGCGCACGCCGGTCGGGACATCCCGCTCAGGCACCCCGACCCCGAGGTGCACCTGCGCATCACGGAAGGCTCCGTCCGCACTCTGATCCGCGGGGTGGGCGACAGCGTCGGCGGGGTCATCGTCGGTCGGGTCCGCCTCGACGGCGATGTGACGACCCTGGACGCGCCGATCACGGTGGCGATCACCGCCTCGGCCGCGTTCGGCAACAACCTCGAACGGCTGTCGCAGCTCATCCGGGATCGCGTCGTCGCGGAACTGGCCACGCACACCGAGCTCAACGTGGTCGCCGTCGACGTCACGATCATCGACATCCACACGCAGCGCGTCGCCCGGCCGGAGGACTCCTGATGGACACCGATGCCGCGCTCTCGCAGCAGCTCACCGCCGTCGTCGCCGCGACACCGGGGGTCACGACGGTCCACGCGTCCGGGTCGCCGATCCGTGCGGTCCTGCGGACCGTCGCCGACGCGGTCGGGCGTGACGACGACAAGCCGACGAAGGTGGCCGTCGGTCGCGGAGCCGACGGCGCGCTGACGATCGGCGTGACCATCGGCGTGACCGACGGGGCTCCGGTCCCGGCGACCCTCCGTCTCGTCGGCGACGCGATCCGCGGCGTGCTCGCGACGTCGATGGCGGAGACGCCGATCCATGAGATCGACGTCCGCGTGTGCCGGATCGAGGACGCAGCACCGCTGGGAACGCCGCTCACGGGCGCGGCGACCACGCTGTAGACCCCGTCAGACAGGCGCCGGCTCCTGCTGCACCGAGGGTGCCGTGCCGGTCGTCCGCGCGCGGTGGCGGCGTTCGATCGCCTGGCCGACATAGCTCGCCACGATGATCAGCGCCGCACCGAGCGCACCCAGCGGGCCGATCACCTCCCCCGCGATGAGCACGCCGACGAGGAGCGCCCAGACGGGTTCCGTCCCCATGAGGATGCTCGCGCGCGAAGCCGAGGTCCGCCGCACCGCCCACAGCTGGACGACGAATGCGAACACGGAACACAGCAGACCGAGGAACAGCACGTCCAGCCAGCCGTGCAGATCGAGCAGCGTGACAGCCGCAGCGAGACCGTCACCGGCGATGAGGCTGAACGCCCCGGCGCACACGAGCATCTGGACGAACACCACGCCGAGCGTGCTGTCGGTTCGACCTCGCGTCAGGTGCGCACTCGACGTCACGTGCACCGCACGGACGACGGCCGCGGCGATCACGAGCGCGTCGCCCGCGGTGGGTGCGCGGAGACCGCCGTCCGACACGAGCAGCGCGACACCGACCACGGCTGCGACCGCGGCGACGAAGTAGGACCTCGGGAGCCAGGACCGCGACGCGACACCGTCGAGCACCGGCGTCATGACGAGCGCGAGGCTGATGAGCAGCCCGGCGTTCGTCGCCGAGGTCAGGTGCACGCCCCACGTCTCGAGGCCGATGATCGCGGCCTGCGAGCAGCCGAGTGCCGCCGCGATCAGCAGGCCCCGTCGGCGAGGGAGCCGCTCCCGCCGCACGAGGCAGATGAGCCCGATGGCGATCACCGCCACCAGGAACCGCAGGGCGACCGCCGCCGGCACACCGGTGACGGCGGCGAGGTCCTTCGCCGCGAGGAAGCTGGCGCCCCACACCGCCGCGACCCCGACGAGCAGCACATCGACGATGAGTTCGGAGGGTGCGCGGCGGGCCATGCCGCTACTCTCCAGGAGACGGACACGATAGAACAGCAGGCAGTGTCTGGATCGACGATGAAGGAATGACTTATGGATCCCGCTCGCCTCCGCCTCCTCCGCGAACTCGGCGACCGCGGCAGCGTCGCCGCGGTCGCCGCAGCCATGCACGTCAGCGCCTCGGCCGTGTCGCAGCAGCTCGCCGCCTTGCAGGCCACGATGCCGGTCCCGCTCACGGAGAAGCACGGGCGTCGACTCGTCCTGACCGAGGCCGGCGAGGCCCTCGCGATCGCCGCGTCACGCGTGGAGGAGGCACTGGCCGAGGCACGGGACGCCGTGGACTCCTTCCTCCAGCATGAGCAGCGCCCGGTCAGCGTCTCCGCGTTCCACAGCGCCGGCCTGGCGTTCTTCGGACCGCTGCTCACGCAGGTCGGGACGGGAGCGGAGCCGGTCGCGACACCGCGGCTCCTCCTCGCCGACGCCGACGTCGCGCAGGACCGGTTCGCCGGGCTCACGGCGGACTACGACCTCGTCATCGCCCACCGGCTCCCGCACGAGCCGGCGTGGCCGCTCGACCGCCTCGTCGTGACACCGCTGCTCGTCGAACCCCTCGACATCGCGATGCACGAGGCGCATCCGCTCGCGGCGCGGTTGGAGCTGCGACCGGAGGATCTGCGCGACGAACGCTGGATCTCCACGCACGAGGGCTTCCCGCTCGCCGGCGTCCTCCATCATCTGGGCGCGCTGAGCGGCCGGGCGCCGCGGATCGACCACCGTATCAACGAGTTCTCGGTCGCCGCCCAGGTCGTCCGCACGGGGGCGGCGATCGCCGTCATGCCGCGCACCACGGCGGCACCGTTGGCGGTCGACGGCATGGTCCTCCGACCGGTCGCCGGCGCGGTCCTCGTCCGGCATGTCGACGTCCTGGCGAGACCGGAGGCGATGGCGCGATCCGCGGTCCGGTCGGTGCTCGCCAGCCTCCAGCGCGTGGCCGCCGACGCGACACGCTGAGCTCGTATCAGCCCTCCGACGAGACGTCCACCCCCAGTCGCCCGACGTCCAGGAGGCGCAGGGTGGAAGGACAACGACGAAGGAGCATCCATGCGCGCACTCACGTACCAGGGTCGCCGTTCGGTGTCGGTCGAGACCGTCCCGGACCCCGCGATCACCGCCCCCACCGATGCGATCATCCGTGTCACCTCGGCAGCCATCTGCGGCTCCGACCTCCACCTCTACGAACTGTTCGGCCCGTTCCTCGACCGCGGCGACGTCCTCGGCCACGAGACGATGGGTGTCGTCGAAGCCGTCGGCTCGGAGGTCACCCGCGTCGCGGTCGGCGACCGGGTCGTCATCCCGTTCACGATCGCGTGCGGCGAGTGTTTCATGTGTCGCAACGGGCTGCAGTCGCAGTGCGAGACGACCCAGGTGAAGGAGCACGGCAGCGGCGCCTCCCTGTACGGCTACACGAAGCTCTACGGCCAGGTGCCGGGCGGACAGGCCGAGTTCCTGCAGGTCCGACTCGCCGACGCGAACTGCATCGTCGTCGGTCGCGACCTGCCCGACGAGTCCTACCTCTACCTGAGCGACATCCTCCCGACCGCCTGGCAGGGCGTCGAGTACGCCGGGGTGCCGGACGGCGGCTCGATCACCGTGCTCGGCCTGGGCCCGGTCGGCCAGCTCGCGGCTCGCATCGCCAAGCACCGCGGTCTCGAGGTCTTCGCCGTGGACCCGGTGCCGGAGCGCCGTGCCCTCGCCGAGCGCTACGGCATCCGTGCCCTCGACCTCTCGGACGACGTGGTCGCTGAGCTCCGCGACGCCACCGGCGGACGCGGCCCGGACGGGGTCGTCGACGCCGTCGGCATGGAGGCCCACGGCTCACCGATCGCGGCTGCGGCACAGACGGCCGTCGGCGTGCTGCCCGACGCGATCGCGCGACCGGCCATGGAGCACGCCGGCATCGACCGGCTCGCCGCGCTGCACACCGCGCTCGAGCTCGTCCGCCGTGGCGGCGTCGTGTCCCTGAGCGGCGTCTACGCCGGTGAGGCGGACATCATGCCGATGAAGTCGATGTTCGACAAGCAGGTGTCGCTCCGGATGGGTCAGTGCAACGTCGCCCGCTGGATCCCGACGCTGCTCCCCCTCGTCGAGGACAGCACCGACCCGCTCGGCGTCCTCGACCTCGCCACCCACCGGGTGCCGCTCGCCGAAGCTCCGGCGATGTACGAGACGTTCCAGAAGAAGGAGGACGGCTGCATCAAGGTCGTCCTGAAGCCGTCGGCGTAACCGCCCACAGCACGAAACGACCCGCGCCGATCATTCGGCGCGGGTCGTTTCGTGTCAGGCGCTCAGCAGTGCGTCAGGGCCCGGTCACCAGTCCGTCGGACCGGCACTCCCCGCCTCGTACTCCTCGAGCGGCGTCTCGCCAGCGGCCCAGGCGGTGACGACCGGGGTGACGATGCGCCAGCACTGCTCGGCGATGTCGCCGCGCACCGACAGCAGCGTGTTCTCCTGCAGGAGGCCGGCGAGCACCTGCGCGTAGGCGCTCAGGGTCGCGGCTCCAGGGTCCGCCTCGAGCTCGACCCGGCGCAGGCCGTCGACGTCATCGGCTCCGGTCACGATGAGGTCGAGGTGCACCGCACCGCCCTTGAGCGACATGCGGAGGACGGTGTCGGAGTGTCCGTCGGGAGCGTCCAGTCCGGTCGGCGCAGTCGAGCGGCGGAAGTGCACGGCGACCTCGCGGCGCGGGTCACCGATGCCCTTGCCGGAGCGCAGGACGAACGGCACGCCCTGCCAACGCGGGGTGTCGACCTGGAGCAGGAGCTGTGCGAGCGTCTCCGTCTCGCGGGAGGCGTCGACGTCGGGCTCGTCCACATAGGAGGGGAAGAGCCGGTCGCCGACCCGGCCCTCGGTGTAGCGGGCGCGACGGGCCGTCGACGGATCGTCCTTCCACAGCCGGACGGCGCCGAGGACCTCGGCGATGCGGTCGTGGACGTCGGTCGGCGTCACCGCGTCCGGCCGCTCCATCGCGGTGAGGGCGAGGACCATCAACAGGTGGCTCTGCAGCATGTCGCGCAGAGCGCCGGTCTGGTCGTAGAACGCCGCACGACCCTCGAGCCCCAGCTCCTCGTCGTAGAGGATCTCCACCTTCTCGATCTGTTCCGCGTTCCAGCCCGCCTCGAGGAGTCGGTTGCCGAAGCGGAGGCCGAGCATCCCGAGCACGGTCGCGTTGCCGAGGAAGTGGTCGATGCGCCACAGACGCTCCTCCGGCACGACCTCGGCGAGCGCCGCGTTGAGCGCCTGGGCGTCAGCGAGGTCGTCGCCGAAGGGCTTCTCGATGGCGATGAGGAGGTCGTCGGGCAGGTCGATCTGCGCGAGCGCCTCGGCGACCTTGCGCCCGGCGGACGGTGGGAGCGCGATGTAGAGGATCGGCGAGCCGGTGCAGGCGTCGAGCAGTGCACGCAGTTCGTCGGGGTCGGAGGCGTCGGTCGGGATGAACTCCGTCGTCGACACCAGCACGTCGACGGTCCGGGCCCCGATGCCGGCATCCTCGAGACTGGCGCGGACGGTCGCACGCCACTCCTCGTTCGGCTGCGGCGTGCGGGCGGCACCGATGATCTGCAGCGAGATGTCGCGTGCGGCGTCGACGACCTCGCCGAGGCCGGGGATCAGGAGCCGCTTGGCCAGGTCGCCGTTGGCGCCGAGGATCGCGATGGTGCGCTTCGTCGGTTCCAGCGACTCCGCGTCCGGGATGCCGGGTACGGTGTCGGGATCGGGCTGGGTGGTGGTGTCGGACTGGTCGCTCATGATTCCATCCTGACCGAGAGCCGGATGATCGTCGTGGGGTTGCGCACGCCCGCGCCCCGGTCACTGAGCAGCACTCGGTCACTGAGCCTGTCGAAGTGCCCCCGAGCACACGTCCACGGCCACAGAACGACTCCCCGTAGGCCCTTCGACAGGCTCAGGGAACGGGCGCCCCGCTCACCGAGCCGACCTCGGTCACTGAGCCGACCTCGGTGACTGAGCCAACTTCGGTCACTGAGCTTGTCGAAGTGCCCCCGAGCACACGTCCACGGCCACAGAACGACTCCCCGTGGGCCCTTCGACACCTCGACAGGCTCAGTGCGGCGCAGCTCGGGGAACGGGCGCCCCGCTCACCGAGCCTGTCGAGGTGCGCGCCTACTTGTCGTTCTCGGCGAGCCAGGCGTAGGACTCGGCGACGCCGCCGAAGATCTCCTTGCTGTAGCCGTCGAACTCCACGACGCGGGTCGCGTGCGGTGCGGCAGCGAGGATCGCCGGGATGTCGACCTGGCCCTGACCCGCGGGCTGCTGGTTCGCGAACGCCTGAGCGAGCGCGTCGGGCACGACGAGCGCACTCTCGCTGCTCGGCAGTGCGGTGGCGATGTCACCGGAGATGATGCCGTCCTTGATGTGCAGGAACTGCACGCGGTCACCGAGCGAACGGAGGAACGCCGGGGTGTCGGCACCGCCGACCGTCGACCAGAAGGTGTCGATCTCGAGGACGACCTCGGGCGACAGCTGCTCGACGAACAGCTCGAAGATCGGGCGCCCGTCGACGTGGGTCGAGAACTCCCAGTTGTGGTTGTGGTAACCGAACTTCAGGCCGGACGCCGCTGCTTGGACGGCGAGCTCGTTGACGCGCTCGGCGAGACGTGCCGCGTCGTCGGCGGTCTGCCAGCGATCGGTGGGGATGAAGGGGTCGATGACCGTCCCGATCCCGAGCCGCGATGCCGCGTCGAACGCGACCGCCGGGTCGGCGGCGTCGATGACGGGCGCGTGGCCGGACGGGGCCGTGACACCAGCGGCGGCGAAAGCGGTCTCGAACTCGGCAGCGCGCTCGACGAACGCGTATGGCTCGACCTTCGTGAAGCCGATCTCGGCGATGCGGGCGACGGCGCCCTGCAGGTCCTCGGCGATGGCGTCGCGGACGGTGTACAGCTGCACGGACGGTGCGCTCATGGGTACTCCTTCGTAGCTTCGGGCGGGCACCGACGGGCGCTTCCGCGCGTGTCTCCCACAGCGCGGAACCGCTTCTGTCGACTCGTCGACAAAAGTACCCGAGGTGAGTCTAGCGACAGAGACTGGACGTGCGGGGCGCCGAGGCACTCATAGGCTGGAGAATCGACCGACCATCAGCGAGGGTGCACCATGTCAGAACCGAACCGGACGAAGCGGAGATCACCACTGCGCGCGATCGTCATCATCGGCGCCCTCACCCTGATCGCCGTGGTCGTCTACGCGCTGACCCTGAACCCGAACGTGTTCACCGTGCTCGTCATCTGCATCGTGATCGTGGTCTCGATCGAGGCGCTGACGAGCAGACCCGACCGGCCGTAGTCCGACCGGTGGCGGGACCGTTACTTCTCGGAGCGCTTGAGGGACTTCTTGACCGCGCGCTCGGCGAGGACGGTCACGTAATCCTGGACAGGACGCTCGGCGAGCGCGCTGACCTCTTCGCGCACGAGCTCGCCGATCCGAGCGGAATCGACCCCCGAGTACTTCTCGCTCAGCTTCGCAGTGAGCTGACGGATGATCTCTTCGTGGTCGATCTCAGTTGCCATGGACTCAGTATCAACCCACAGTTGTTGCCTGGGCTGTGAATCGCGACTTCCGTCCGCCGCTGTTCTCCCGCCGGACACCTGGCCGCCGCGATCCGTTCACCCTCCCCATCGGGCACCCGCCGAGGATATTCTGACCGCGATGTCGATTTCCGTGTTCGCCGTTCGACGTCAGAGTGAGGCGGGCGATCAGCGCCCCTGACGACAGGAGAAGACGATGTCGAAATACATGCTCATCATGCGCAACAGCGGGTCCGTCGAGAAGCTCGAGGACATGGACTTCGAAGCGGTCATCAACGCGATGGGCGCCTACAACGAGTCGATGATTAACGCCGGCGTGATGGTCGGCGGTGACGGCCTCACCGACGCCGCACAGGGAGCCGTGGTCGAGTTCACGACCGAGGCCCCGATCGTCACCGACGGCCCTTACGGCGAACTCCACGAACTCTTCAACGGGTTCTGGACCATCGAGGTGGCCACCCGCGAGGAGGCCATCGAATGGGCCGGCCGTGCGCCGCTCGGCCCCGGCAACAAGATCGAGGTGCGCCGCGTGACCGACGAGACGGACTTCGCCGACCACGCCGACAACGAGTACCTCCAGAAGGAGAAGGAGTGGCGGGCGCAGGAAGGCGTGGCGAAGCCCGCGGCCGACCCGGCCTGAGCACGACCGACGCGAGACGGACATGACCGACGCCGACCTGACCGACACCGGCGCGGCGGACGGCGATGAGGCCGCCCGCCGCGTGGTCGACAGCGTCTGGCGGATCGAGAGCGCGCAGATCGTCGCCACCCTCACGAAGCTGACCGGCGACCTCGGTCTGGCGGAGGATCTCGCCCAGGAGGCGCTGCTGGAGGCCCTCGAGCAGTGGCCGCGCGACGGCGTGCCGCGCAACCCGGGTGCGTGGCTGACGATGGTGGCGAAACGTCGCGCGATCGACGGTTGGCGACGCCGGGCGGCATTGGACGAGCGGTACCGGTCGCTCGCCCGGGATCTTGAGCAGGCGAGCGACCTCGACTGGGAGCCGATCGGGGACGACGTCCTGCGTCTCGTCTTCACCGCCTGCCACCCGGTGCTGTCGCGGGAGTCGCAGGTGGCGCTGACGCTGCGGGTCGTCAGCGGGCTCACCACCCAGGAGATCGCCCGGATGCTCCTCGTCCCGGTGCCGACGGTGCAGGCGAGGATCACCCGCGCCAAGAAGACGCTCGCCGCGGCCAACGTCCACTTCGAGGCGCCGGACCCGGCCGAGTGGCCGCGGCGCCTGTCGGCCGTCCTCGGCGTCGTCTACCTGCTCTTCACCGAGGGGTACGCGGCGACGAGCGGACCGACCTGGATCCGCGCCGAGCTCGCGAACGAGGCGCTGCGGCTGGGCCGACGGTTGGTCGCGCTCGTCCCCCGCGAGCCGGAGGCGCACGCGCTCGTCGCGCTCATGGAGTTCCAGGCCTCACGCTTCGCCGCCCGCGTCGCACCCGACGGCTCCGCGACCCTGCTCGCCGACCAACACCGCGAGCGCTGGGACCGGGCGCAGATCGGCCGCGGAACGGCGGCGCTGGCCCGCGCCGACGCGCTCGGCCGGGGACGCGGCGCCTACGCACTGCAGGCGACCATCGCGCAGTGCCACTCGGTCGCCCCCAGCGTGGACGCGACGGACTGGGAGCAGATCGTGATCCTCTACGAGGCGCTCGAACGGATCGCCCCCAATCCGGTCGTCGAACTCAACCGCGCGATCGCGGTGTCGATGGCGACCGGCCCGGCGACGGCGCTCCGCATCGTCGACGGCCTCGCCGACGATGCGTCGCTGCGGGGGTCGCATCTCATCCCGAGCGTCCGCGGCGAACTGCTCGCACGGCTGGGGCGCACCGAGGAGGCCCGCTCGGAACTCCTGACCGCCGCGCACCTCGCAGCGAACGACCGTGAGCGCGACGTCCTGCTGCGGAAGGCCGCCGGACTGCCGCAGTGAACCGCGTCTCCTGCGACCTCAGCGTCCGGACGACACCTGCGAGGGGCGATCGAAGCGCTGCCCCTCGGGCTTCGACGGCAGCAGCATGAGGACGAGGACGATGATGCTCCCGACAGACGGCACGAGGGTGAGGAAATAGTACGGGCCGGGGAACCCTGCATCGTGCAGGCGCCGCCAGGCGATCGCCAGGCTCGGCACGATGAGCGCCACCCAGGCGACGAGCAACAGTACGACGCCGACGATGAGCAGGACGCGCACGCCGAACCCCATGGGTCCAGGGTCCGCGAGGTCGTATCCGCTCCCGGACAGCCCCTGCTCCTGCGCGGCAGCCGTCGCCGCGGAGACTGCGGTCATGATGGCGCCGATGGTGATCAGCAGCGTCGGGATGAGCATCAGGAGCGTCGTGAGCAGCGCACTCCACCAGTACTCGCTGAGCGACGCGCGACCCGAGAAGTTCGCGTACTGCTTGAAGAACCGCTTGGTCGCCTGGCGGAACGTCGCCCCGTAGAGCGGCAGGGTCAGGTCGTCCGGCGAGCTGGCGCCCCGGGGCGGGGGTGCAGCCCACTGTGGCTGGCCGTACGGCGCCTGGCCATACGGCGGCTGGCCATACGGCAGCTGGGACTGCGGACCTGGAGGGTTCGGAGGATACGTCATGACTGCTTCCGGATCGCTGGTCGAGGTGCCTCCAGTATGCCCGGCATGGCGACCGGGGCATCGGGGCGGATCACTCCGACGCGGCCTCCCAGCGCAAGAGGTCGCCCGGCTGGCAGTCGAGTGCGACGCACAGCGCTTCGAGCGTCGTGAATCGGACCGCCTTCGCACGGCCGTTCTTCAGTACCGCGAGGTTGGCCGGTGTCACCCCCACGAGCTCCGACAGGGTACCGACCGACATCTTGCGGCGAGCCAACATGACGTCGATGTCCACGATGATCGGCATCAGATCACGTCGTCCAACTCGGAACGGAGCCCCTGCGCCTCGATCTCGCGGTCGACGGCCTGACGCAGCAGGGACCGCATGACCACGACCACGAGGGCGACACCGGCGGTCACGAGCGCGGCGCCGCAGAGGAGACCGATGACCCCCGGCGCGATCCCGCCCGGAGCGAGGAGGACGGCGAGCCCGAACGTGAGCAGCGCGGACACGGCGATCGCACCGATGATGACGTCGACGAACCGGAACGAGCGAGCCGAGAAGACCCGCCCCCGACGGACCAGGTCGAGGAGCGCCCAGACACACACGGCGCAGAGCTGGAAGGTGATGATCTCGGCGATCACGATGATCGCGAACAGGGTCCGCGGCACCTCGTCCACGCCGTCGAGGTCCGCCCAGAGCAACGGGACCATCACCACCTGCACCACCAGCGAACCCACCAGAGCGACCGCGAGGATCACCCGCAGCACCAGGACCGTCACTCCGCGCATCGCGCACCTCCATCGAAGAACAATGGAAAGCTATCGTTATTCGATAGATTGCGCAAGCCGACGCCATCCCGCTCCCTGAGCCATTCCGGTCCCTGAGCCCATCCGGTCCCAGAGCCCTTCCAGTCCCCGAGTCCGTCGGGTCCCAGGACCATCCCGGTCCCAGAGCAATTCCGGTCCCTGAGCCTGTCGAAGGGCGCACTCAACCTCGGAACGCCTCCTGACGACGCCTCGCGACGAGCAGCACACCGGAGAGGAGGGCGAGTGCGGCGATGAGCAGCGCCGCGGACGGCGCGGCGCCGGTCCTGGCGAGGTCGTCGCCACCACCGCCCCCGCCGGCTCCGGGCGCCAAGGCACCGGGGCTTCCGACAGACGTGCCCGGGAGGGCTCCACCGCCCGTCACCTGCAGCGAGGCCGTCGCCGCGCGATCGGTGGTGACACCTCGGAGCTCGACCGTGTGCACCCCGTTCGGCGTCGAGACCGGCACGGCGACGACACCCGAGACGGCACCCGAGCCGTCGGCGGTGAAGGTGGCGAGCCGCACCGGGTCGGAGAAGAGCGTGACCGTCACCTGCTCACCGGCGCCGAAACCCGAACCGGCGACCGCGAGGGAACCGCCCGCCGTCACCGATGAGGCACCGAGGACCACCCGGGCGCCGTCCCCCGGCTCCGGGTCGACGGGCGTCTCGACGACCGTGACGGTCACCGAACGCTCGGCGCCGACATTGCCGGCGACGTCGGTGGCGCGGTACCGCACGAGGTGCTCGCCCGGTTCGTCGAGCACGAGCCCGGCATCGGAGACCGGCGACCAGCCGGCATCGTCCTGGCCGGCACCACCCGAACCCGCGTCGCCCGACCTCACTGCCGCTTCGACCATGGCGACCCCGGAACCCTTGTCCGTCGCGTCGAACCGCACGGTGACCGGTCCGGTCGCGGGGGCCTCCGGTGTGGTGACCGCCTCGACCTCCGGCGCGGTCGTGTCGATGTCCACGGACAGGGCCACCGGTTCGGAGACGTTCCCAGCAGCGTCGGTCGCGCGGGCCGCGACCACGTACCCGCCATCGGCGCCGAGCATCAGCACCCGCGTCTCCGGGTCGAACGCCTCGACCTCCTCCGCCGGCGTCCACGCGCCGTCGCCGAGCCGGAGTTCGACCATCGGGGCGTCGTCGACGTCGTCGTCAGCGTCGACCGCGACCGACACGCCCTCGCGATACCAACCGGCCTCGCCCGTCGGCTCGGCCGGACTCGACGCGAGCGTCACGGTGGGCGCCGTCGTGTCCGGCTCCCCCGCCGGAGCGACCGCGTTCGCCGTGATCTCCAGGATCCCGACGGATCCGCCCTGTTCCGCCGCACCCCAAGCCTGCATGCGCACCCGGAGGGCCGACGTCGCGACCGGTGTGAAGCCCACGGCGTTGGCGACGTCGCGGTCCCGGGTGTACGGGTCCGTGGTGTCGACCGGCACCCAGGAGCCGTCCGCGGCGAGCGTCTCGACCACCCAGCTGCGCGGCGGGATCACCCCCACGTTCGCCTCGTCTGCGGCGTCGGCGAAGAAGTGCACCGACGCGGCGTCGAGCGTGACCTCGCGGTCCCAGCTCAGCTGCACCCACTGCTCACCGACCATCGGCCAGGTGCCCCAGGACGCACCCGAGGCACTGCCGTCGTTGACGGCGTCGACCGTGGTCCACGGCGAGGAGTAGGAGGCGGTCGCCGTGGCGAACGACGCGATGTCGCCCTCGAGCGGGGCGTCCGCCGAGCGCTGCACGGTGATGGCGGTGACCGCCGACACGTTGCCGGCGGTGTCGCTCGCACGCAGGTAGACGTCGTGCGCCTCGAGGTCGAGCATGACCGGCGCGGTGTACGGCTCCCAGGCGTCCTGTCCGTCGACGGCGACCTCGAGGCCCGCGAGACCGGACGCGGTCTCCGGCGCGCCAGGATCGGCGGCCGACGCCGTGACCGCGTGGCTCTCCGCATCGAACGCCGCGTCGACGGTCGGTACACCGGAGTCGATCCGGAACGACGCGTTCCAGACCTCGGAGGTGTTCCCGGCGGCGTCCGTCGCCCGGATGGCCACGCTGTGCGGTCCGTCACCGGTGATCGTCTGCACGGCCGTCCGCTGCCCGGCGACGGCGGTCCAGTCGCCGCCGTCCCGCTGGAACTCGATGAGCGGCGTGGGGTCCGCCGCGTCGAGCGCCGTCGCCCGCAGCGTGACGTCACCGAGGAACCAGTCCCCCGCGCCGTCGACGCCGATCGTCTCGACGTCGAGCGTCGGCGCTTGGGTGTCCTCGGTGACCGTGCCGTCGATGACCGTCACGGTCGCCTCGACGCGGCCGGCCGCATAGCCCTCGGCGGTGCCGAGCACGGTGAAGGATCCGGGCGCGGCGAGCTGGTCCGCGGGGACGGGGTCCCAGTGCACGGTCGCGCGGACGGAGCCGCCCGTCGCGTCGTCGAGGAGCACGGTCTCCGGGAGGAGGGGCTGCGTCCCGGTGATCGTCGACACGACGACCGGCTGATACCCCGTCGTCTCGGCGGCCAGCACGCGCCACTCCTCGACGGCGAGCGCCGAATACGCCGGCGGGTTCGCCCCGTTGGACGAGGCGTTGAGCACCGCCCGGAGCCGGGTGGTGGTGACCGGTTCGAAGGTCACGGTGTGCTCCGCGGTCGTGGAGGTCGGGTAGCCGCTCGGGTTCACGACGTCGACCCAGGCTCCGGACTTCCAGGACTGCAGCCTCCAGCTCGACGGGTCGGACACCCCGTTGCCGGTCCCCGGTGCGACGTCGCGGAAGAACTTGATCGATGCGCTGTCGATGCGCACGGGGCGGTCCCAGTCGTACTGGATCCACTGCTGGGCGGGACGCTCCGCCGACCAGCTGCCCCACATGTCGGGCGGCAGCGGGTTCGGTCGGATCGTCTCGTCGTTGAGGGCGTCGATCCAGTACTGCGTCGGGACGGGCTCGTTCGAGGCCGAGGCGGTCGCCCAGGGTGCGACGTTGCGCCGTGGGCTGAGGTCGGGGCCGCGCTCCGGGGTCGTGACGACCTCGCGCATGGTCGGCGGCACGGTCGTGTCGTCCCACTCCACGCTGTCGATGGCGACCGAGCGACGGAAGTGGTTCCCGCCGACGGCGTCGGCCGTGTGGTACGCGATGTACCACTCGCCCTGGAACTCGGTGATGGCCGGGTGCGAGGTCGTGGACGACACGGGGGCGAGGACGCGGCCGCGCTGGGTCCACGGCCCGAAGGGCGAATCGGCCGAGGAGTACGCGATGCACGCGTGGTAGGTCGCCGGGGTGCAGGTGGAGTCGGGTCCGGCGTTGTTCGCCGCGTAGGCGAGGTAGTAGGTGGCGCCGCGCTTGAACAGCCACGCCGCTTCGAAGAAGCCGTCGACACCGGAGGAGATCGTGCGCACGTCACCCGTGAGCGTCACCATGTCGGCTTCGAGCTCGACCGCGCGGAGCTGACTGAAGCTGCCCCAGTAGAGGTAGACACGACCGTCGTCGTCGACGAAGACCGTGGGGTCGATGTTGTGGATCGTGTTGCCGAGGATGGCCTGGGAGATGATCGGGCCGCCGACCGCGTCCGTCCACGGGCCGAGCGGGTCGTCGGCGACCGCGACGCCGATGCCGAACTGGTCCTCCGACGTGCTCGCCGCCTCGTGGACCGGGACGTACCAGTAGAAGCGGCCGTCGGCACCCTCCACGACCTGCCCCGCGTAGGCGCGGCCGGAGGTCGCCCAGTCGAAGACGGTCTCAGGACGCATGAGCGACGGGTGGTGCTCCCAGGTGCCGGAGTCGGGATCGCCGGTGGAGAACGACTGCCACTCGTTCATGATGAAGTCGTTCGTGGTTGGGCCGGCCTCGTCCCGCCCCGCGTAGATGTAGAGCTCGTCGTCGACGACCAGGGTGGCGGGGTCCGCCGAGTACACGGAGCCGTCGCCGATGATGGGGTTCTGCGTGGCCGCCTCAGCCGGTGGTGAACCGACGACGACCGTGAGCAGTGAGGCGAGGACGGCGGTCGCGGCTCCGAGAGCGGCGAGGCGGAGGGGACGAGACACGAGGATCTCCAGTGATCGGTGTGGTGGTGCGGGTGGCCCTTCGACAAGCTCAGGGACCGGGGTAGGGGACCGGGGTAGGGGCTCACGGACCGGGGTGAACGGGCCCAGGGACCGGCGCAGGGGGCAGGGGCGGCAGCCGGGGCAGGCCCGGGGAGCGGGATGCGCTCCCCGGGCCTGCCGAGGCGATCAGACGAGCGGTCCGGTCGGTCCGCGCTCGAGCTGCGTGCGTCCGGCCCGCTGGCGGGCGATCAGCACGGCGGCGGCTCCGAGGAGCACCGCGAGGGCGGCGAGGCGACCGAACGTGGCGGCCTCCTCGGGCACACCGGTCGACGCGATGGCGTCCGGCGTGCTGGCACCCGGCGTGATGACGGTCACCTGGGCCGTCACCTCGCCGCCCGGAAGGACCAGGGCGAGCGTGTGGACGCCGGCCGTGGTCGTGTACGGGACGGTGAACACCGCGTTCGCCGTGCCGTCGGCACCCACCGTGAGCGTCCCGAGCGTCACCGGCGTCGACCGCAGCTCAACGCGGAACACCGCGCCCGGCCGGGCTCCCGTCAGCGACACCGGCAGCGCTCCGCCGGGGGCCACGCTCGTGACGCCGAGTCGCAGCACCTCGTCACCCGTCAGCGAACCGCTCGGTTCGCTCGGGCCGGGCGTCGGCGTCGGGTCGACCGGGGTCGGCGTCGGCTCCGGCGTGACCGGCTTCGCGGGGACGTCGACGGAGACGGACTCCGAGACGTTGCCCGCGACGTCGGTGGCGCGGACGGCCACCGTGGTCGCCGCTTCACCTGTGGCGACGGGTGCGGTGTACGTGGACCACACCCCGTCCCCGACCCGGACCTCCGTGAAGGCGACACCGGAGTGCTCGTCCTCGGCGGTCACGGTGACGGTGCGCGCGGTGCCGTCGAACGTCCCCGCGGCTGTCGGGACGGTCGCATCGCGCCGCACCTCCACGACCGACGGCTCCGACACGTTGCCGGCGGCGTCCGTTCCACGGAAGGACACCGTGGCGACCCCGTCATCGGTCACGACGACCGGGCCGGTGTACACCGCCCACTCGCCGGTCCCGACCCGCGCCTCGAGGGTCGCGACGAGGTCGCGGTCGTCGACGGCGGTCGCCGAGACGCTCACGTCCTCGCGGAACCATCCGGAGGCGGGCCGCTCGGGGGTGACCGTGGTGGTCACGACGGGAGCGGTGACGTCCGGGACCGGCTGGTCGGCCGCCTCGAACACCTGCCACTCCTTGATCCCGAGGCTGCCCTTGCCGCTCTCGGTGCCCGAGGCCTCGAGGAGCAGACGCAGCTTCGTCGTCGTCACCGGGGTGAAGGCGACCGGGTTGAACGCGTCGACCTCGGTCCCGTACGCACCGAGCGCCTCGACGTCGACCCATGCGCCGGCGCCGTCTCCGGCCTCGGCGTCCCAGTACTGCGCCTTCCAGGACGCCGGG
The DNA here is from genome assembly GCF_014841225.1 of Plantibacter sp. CFBP 8804. Classification (NCBI taxonomy): domain Bacteria; kingdom Bacillati; phylum Actinomycetota; class Actinomycetes; order Micrococcales; family Microbacteriaceae; genus Plantibacter; species Plantibacter sp. CFBP 8804. Next base: position 662 of record NZ_JACYTU010000012.1, on the reverse strand, counting down.
ACCTCGATGCCGAGGCCCGCGTCGTCGAGGTTCGAGACGAAGTACGCCCCGGTCTCGCCGACGGTGACCGCCTCCGCCCAGTCGTACTGGACCCACTGCTGACCGATCTCCGGCCACGCGCCCCAGACGGTCGCGTTGTCGTTCGGCGTGACATCACCCGATGAGGTCGGAGCGACGTCGTCGTTGAGGCCGTTCACCGTGTTCCAGGCGGCCGTGAACGAGGCCGTGGGGACGGCGCCGATCGCGACGTTCCGGCGGAGCTGACCGTCGCTCTTCTGCACGACGACCGTGGTGTCCGCAGACACGTTGCCCGCGGTGTCGGTGGCACGGAAGTGGACCGTGGTCTCCTCCAGGCCCACGAGGACCGCCTTGGTGTAGGGCATCCACTCCGCCGCGTCACCGATGCGGACCTCGATGGAGGCGAGGCCGGAACCGGCGTCCGTCGCGGTCGCCTTGACCGTGCGGGCCGCGGCGTCGGCGACCGGGGTCACCGACGGCGCTGTCGCGTCGATCCGGACGGTGACGTCGGAGGAGGCGGAGCGGTTGCCGGCGGAGTCCGTCGCGCGGGCGGCGACGGTGTGGACACCGTCCCCGCTCACGGCGACCGGACCGGTGTACGGAGCCCAGGCGGCGTCGTCGACCGACACCTCGACGACGGGCGC
>NZ_JACYTU010000011.1:0-108358 GCF_014841225.1 Plantibacter sp. CFBP 8804 | reverse complement strand
GCGTCTCGGCGTGTCGGGTCCCCCGCGCTCGACACGCCGAGGCGTTCCTGAGTCAGGGAACGGGTCAGCGGAGGGTCGGCGGGCCGACGGGGCCGGGGGAGTCGTCGATGAACGGGCGGTCGATGGTCTCCCGCACGAGGAGTTCGAGGAGGCGGAACGCGCCGACCGCTGCGAGCTGGACGAGGAGGAGCGGCCCGAGGAGTGCACCGGCGTACGGCAACCAGACGAGGAGTCTCCGTTCCTCCCGCCAGCACACGGCGAGGACGGCGGGTGCCATCGCGAGGCCGAGCCACCCGGGCGTCGGAGCGCCGAGCACGGGCGTGACGAGTCCGATCGTCGCGACCCAGACGGCCAGGACGCCGAGGACCGACTGCCCGATCAGCACGGCGGCGACGCCAGGAGCGTGTCGGACGTACCGCTCGACCGACACGACGGCCCACATGAGCCAGGCCCGGAGGAGCGGCACCCGCTGGTGGCGGAGGCCGACGCGGAACTGTCGGTCGTCCTCGAACCGCTGCTCGAGTGCCTGGTCCGGCGGGAGCCCGAGCGCGAGGAGTGCCCGGTGGTCGTGCACGACGGCCGGCGCGGATTGCCGGCCGTAGCTGCCGATGAAGCTCCACAGGACGCCCGGGACGGACGCGAGGTCGGTCCATCCCTCCGCCCGGTCGCCGTCGTGCCCGTCGTCGGACGCCGGTGCCCACACGACGGGACCGTCAGGAGCGTGCTCCTGGAACCCGATCCGCCGCTCGAGCCGGAACCGGCGTCCGGTCGGGGGGATCTGCGCCAGATCGATCCGCTGCAGCGGCTGCTCATCGTCGTCGAGGTAGGGCATGCGGACATCCTCCCGCAGCCCACCGTCAGGTGTGAGTCCCCTGGATGTCGGCTCCTGACCTTGCTCACGAGTTTCCCGCGTCGTAGCGTGGCGTTCCGTTGCCGTTCAACCGAGTCTGGTCAGATGGTCAAACAGCTGCGATGCGGTTCGGAGAGCATCGCTCGAACGAGAGTTGTCACGTGAGTCTTCGCACGGCCGAGTACCCGAGGCCCGATCACTTCCTGCTCCATGTGAGCGACACGCACCTCCTCGCCGGCGGGGGGAGCCTCTACGACAGTGTCGACAGCGAGACGCACCTGCGTCGCCTGTTCGCCGAGTTCGAGGCGTCCGGCGGTCGGCCCGAAGCGATCGTCTTCACGGGTGACCTCGCCGACAAGGGCGAACCCGACGCGTACGACCGCATCCGCTCGATCGTCGAGCCGGTCGCCGAGCGCCTCGGATCGCAGATCATCTGGGTGATGGGCAACCACGACGACCGCCAGGCGTTCCGGGCCGGGCTGTTCGGTGAAGTGCCGACCACCCGTCCGGTCGACCGCGTCTACGACGTCAACGGCCTCCGCGTCATCACCCTCGACTCGAGCGTCCCCGGGCACCACCACGGTGAGGTGTCGGACGAGCAGCTCGACTGGCTCGCCGAGGAACTCTCGACGAAGGCGCCCCACGGCACGATCCTCGCGATGCACCACCCGCCCGTCCCGAGCGTGCTCGACCTCGCCGTGAGCGTCGAGCTGCGCGATCAGGCGAAGCTCGCCGAAGTGCTCGAGGGATCCGACGTCCGGAGCATCATCGCCGGGCACCTGCACTACTCCTCGACCGCGACCTTCGCGGGCATCCCGGTGTCGGTCGCCTCGGCCACGTGCTACACGCAGGACCTCAACGTGCCCGTCGGCGGGACGCGTGGTCGCGACGGCGCGCGGGCGTTCAACCTCGTCCACGTCTACGGCAAGACGGTCCTGCACTCGGTGGTGCCGCTGGGTGAGACCCCGCCGTTGCACTACATCGACGCCGAGGAGAGTGCGCGCCTGCTCGCTCGCGACGGCATCGAGCTGCCCGTGTCCGACACGGTGCCCGTGCAGCCGGAGCCGCCGCTGACGATGCCGATCGGCGTCCTCGTCTAGGGCGGCACCTCCCCGCTCCCTGAACTTCCCTCCGGTCCCTGAGCTTGTCGAAGGGCCTCGCCTTGCCCCGCTCCCTGAGCCTGTCGAAGGGCCGCACGTTCCCCGCTCCCTGAGCTTGTCGAAGGGCCGCACGTTCCCCGCTCCCTGAGCCTGTCGAAGGGCCGCAGCCCGGCAGGGTACCGCAGCCCGGCGGGTCCGCCGTTCCGGGAGCCTCCCCGGTCCGACGCGCCTATCGTGGACGGATGACCTCCCCAGAAGCACCCCGCACCGCACTCGTCGTCGGCGCCAGCGGCATCACCGGTTCCGCGATCGTGTCGCAGCTCCTCGAGGACGGTGGCTGGCGGATCCTCGCCCTCTCTCGCCGCGCGCCGGCGGCCCACCCGCAGGTCGAGCACGTCGCGGCCGACCTCCGGGACGCGGCCGACCTCGCGCGCGCCCTCGGTGGCACCGGCGTCACCCACGTGTTCTTCACCGCCTGGTCACGTCAGGACACCGAGGCCGAGAACATCAGGGTCAACGGCGGCATGGTCCGCGACCTGCTCGCCGCCCTCTCCGCCGAGCCCGTTCAGCACGTCGCCCTGGTCACCGGCCTGAAGCACTACCTCGGCCCGTTCGAGGCCTACGCGGCGGGCGAGATGCCCGACACCCCGTTCCACGAGGACGAGGACCGACTGGACACGCCCAACTTCTACTACGAGCAGGAGGACGAGCTCTTCGCCGCGGCTGCGCGAGCGGGGTTCACCTGGTCGGTGCACCGCTCCCACACCGTGATCGGACATGCGGTGGGCAACGCGATGAACATGGCGTCCACGCTCGCGGTGCAGGCGGCGCTCTGCAAGCGACTCGACCGACCGTTCGTGTTCCCCGGTTCCGAGACCCAGTGGAACGGCCTCACCGACATGACCGACGCCGGACTCCTCGCCGAGCAGATGCTCTGGGCTGCGACCTCACCGGCCGGTGCGGACGAGGCGTTCAACATCGTCAACGGCGACGTCTTCCGCTGGCGCTGGATGTGGCCGCGACTGGCGGCGCACCTCGGCGTCGAGCCGGAGGGCTTCGACACCGAGCCGCGTCCGCTCGAGCAGCAGATGGCGGGCGTCGAGGGCACCTGGGCCGAGGTGGTGGCCGAACACGGTCTCGTCGAGGCCGACCTCTCCCGCGTGGCGTCGTGGTGGCACACCGACGGTGACCTCGGCCGGGACATCGAGGTCGTCACCGACATGAGCAAGAGCCGACTCGCCGGCTTCACCGGCTACCGACGGACGCTGGACGCCTTCACCGCGATCTTCGACCGCCTCCGCGCAGAGCGCATCGTCCCCTGAGCGCCCTCCCGGTCCCTGAGCCTGTCGAAGGGCGGCGACCGTCTCGGTCCCTGAGCCTGTCGAAGGGGGGTCAGCTGAGCTTGGCGGGCTCGATCTCGAGCGCGCTCGGCACGGCGGCCTCGCGCTCCCACGGGGCCGGGAACGGGAAGTACCGCTCGAGGAAGTCGATCACCGCGGTGGTGCGCTGCTCCACCGAGATCTCCGGCCGGCTGCCGTCGTTCAGGCAGAACATGTCCTGGTCGCGCCGCTTGAGGAGTCGCTCCATCTGCCCGAGCGACTGCTTGAGCGTCGTCTCGATGTAGCGGACCTTCGCCTGGGTCTGCTGCACCGCGCGACCCGTCATGAGGCCGTAGTAGTGGTAGAACGAGTTCGTCACCGAGATGTTGTCGGCCGCACGGAAGGCGCTGTGGGAGGTCGCGCGGAACTCCTCGGCGAACTCCTGCTCCATCTCCGCCATGATGCTTCGGCGGAGGGGCGCGGCGCAGTGCTCGAGGTGACGGGTGGTGACGCGTCCGAAGCGCTCGTGCAGGAGCCGACGGTTCACGCGGGCCGCGTTCTCGAAGCCGCTGCGCGAGGGGTCGTTCGCCCCGAGGCCGATGCGGGTGGTCGCCTCCACGAACTTGCTGATGCCGCCCGGTGAGAAGAACAGTTCGGGACTGATCGGTCGGCCGAGGAACATGTCGTCGTTGGAGTAGAGGAAGTGCTCCGACAGCCCCTCGATGCGGTGCAGCTGGCTCTCGACGGCCATGGAGTTGTGCGTCGGCAAGGCGTCGAGGTCGCCGAAGAACTCCTCGCTGCGAACGATGGTGACCTTCGGGTGCTCCGCCAGCCATTCGGGCGCGGGGGAGTCGGTCGCGATGAAGATGCGTCGGATCCATGGGGCGAAGGTGTGCACGCTGCGGAGGGCGTACTTGAGTTCGTTGATCTGGCGGAAGCGGGCGTCGGAGTCGTCGCCGTCGCCGACGACGTAGCTCTGCATCCGCTTGGCGCGGGCGCGCTGGAACTCCTCGGAGGAGCCGTCCACCCACGAGAAGACGAGGTCGATGTCGAAGGTGACGTCGCTCGCGAGCGCGCCGAACATGTGCTCGAGCGTCCGCCAGCTGCGGCCGTATCGTTCGACGGTCGTCTCGACGGCCTCCGTCCGTGGCATGTACGTCCGCATGAGGACGTTCTCCACGGGAGCGGTGATCTCCTCGTCGCCGAAGCGCCAGAGTTCGAGCTGCAGGGCGGTCTCCATGCCGTAGCGGAGGCGGCCGAGCGGTTCGATGCGCGGCCGGTACAGCCGGAACACCTCGGCCTTGCGGGCGCCGGTGAGCAGGCCGTCGGAGAGGAGGTGCGGATCGCCGGCCGGCTTCACCGTCGACATGCGCGCTTTGAGCGGCACGCTGTAGAAGGGCTCGTCGGCGAACGCCTCTGCGAGTGCGGTCTGCAGGCGCTTGCGCAGAGAGCGGTCGACGACGATGACGGGGCGGTCGTGCTCGCCCCGGATGAGGAGGTATTCGATCTCGGCCGCGTCGAGCACGTCGGCGACGGCGAGCAGGTCCTCCACCATCGACTGCTGTGGGGTCAGGTGACCGTTGATGAGGGTGTACACGCCCTTGCGCTGCACGACGTCGGGGCGGTCGAAGCGCTGCGATCGGGAGCCACCGGTCACGAGGACGAGCTCAGGGGCGGTGGTGAACGGGAGTTCCGGCGGAATCGGGTCCTTCACGGTACTGGTGAAGGCCGTCGGTGCCTGAGTGCCGACGGTTGGCCGCTGGTCGTCGAGTTCGTTCGTGATCGTGTCCGCCTCTGGTCTGCTGGGGAGTGGGTTCATCGTTATTGTACGGCCGTCGCCCGGGACCGCTCGCGGCTTGACGGCGACGGGGTCGCAGGCGGCGTCCGGGTACGATTGACCCCATGGTGAGCGTGGCGGAATCCTTGGTGCGCCTGCAGGACCTGGCCTCGTCGCCCGTGGTCGCTCGGGTGGCGTCGGCGTTCGCCGAAGCCGGGTACGAACTGGCCCTCGTCGGCGGACCGGTTCGCGATGCGATGCTCGGTCGCACCGTGAGCGACCTCGACTTCACGTCGAACGCCTCGCCCGACCAGATCCTCGCGGTCCTCAAGCCGATGGCGAGCGCCTGGTGGGACGTCGGCCGCGACTTCGGGACGATCGGCGCGAAGGTCACCGTCACCGACGACGACGGCGTCGAGCACGCCGACACGGTCGAGATCACGACCTATCGGGCCGACGCCTACGACGGCGTGACCCGCAAGCCGGTCGTCGCGTTCGGCGACACCCTCGAAGACGATCTGCGTCGGCGCGACTTCACCGTCAACTCGATGGCGCTCCGCATCCCCGAGATCACCCTCGTCGACCCGTCCGGCGGCGTCGAGGACCTCGTCGCCCACCTGCTGCGGACGCCGAGCTCGCCCGAGGTCTCCTTCGGCGACGACCCGTTGCGTATGCTCCGAGCCGCGCGGTTCGCTTCGCAGCTCGGCTTCCGGCCCACCGACGACGTGATCGAGGCGATGGAGGAGCGTCGCGAGACCATCTCCATCGTGAGCCCTGAGCGCATCCAGGCCGAGCTCGGCAAGCTGCTGGCCACCGACCACCCGCGCGCGGGCCTCGAGCTGCTCGTCGACACCGGCATCGCCGACCTCGTGCTGCCCGAGCTGCCCGCGCTCCGGCTGGAGCCCGACGAGCACCACCACCACAAGGACGTCTACCAGCACTCGCTCACGGTGCTCGAGCAGGCGATCGGCTACGAGCACTCGCGGCACCCCGGCGAGGCGCCCGACCTCGTCCTGCGTTGGGCCGCGCTGCTCCACGACATCGGCAAGCCGGCGACGAAGAAGACCGGCCCCGGCGCAGCCGTCACCTTCTACCACCACGACCTCGTGGGTGCGAAGCTGGCGAAGAAGCGCCTCACCGCGCTCCGGTACGACGGCGACACGATCAAGAGCGTCGCGCGGCTCGTCGAGCTGCACATGCGGTTCTTCGGGTACTCCGAGGGCGTGTGGGCCGACTCCGCGGTGCGGCGCTACGTCCGCGACGCCGGTCCGCTGCTCGAGCGGCTGCACATGCTCGTCCGTGCCGATGTCACGACCCGCAACCGGCGCAAGGCCGACCGCCTCGGTTTCGCCTACGACGACCTGGAGCAGCGCATCGTCGAGCTCCAGGAGCAGGAGGAGCTCGAGTCCGTCCGGCCCGACCTCGACGGCAACCGCATCCAGGAGGTGTTGGGCATCGCACCCGGTCGCGAGGTCGGCGAGGCGTACCGCTGGCTACTGGAGCTGCGCCTCGACGAGGGCCCGCTCGGCGAGGACGAGGCCACCCGCCGCCTCCTCGACTGGTGGTCCTCCCGGTGACCACCCCACCTGCCCGCGAACTGTCACAAACGCACAGTCAGACGGCGTCACACTGGCCGTTTCTGACAGCTCGCGGGCGTTCAGACTGAACTGCTAGCCTCCCTGAGGTTCACGGAACGAAGGATTCTCATGCTCAAGCGCCACGCCGCCCTCGCGATCGCGGCCGCCTCCGCCCTGATGCTGAGCGGTTGTGCCGCCGGATCCACGGAGCGCACGACGGTCACGGTGCGCGTCTGGGATGCCGCCGTCGCCGACGCCTACGAGACCTCGTTCGCCGCCTTCGAGCGCGAGAACCCCGACATCCGCGTCCGCGTCGACGTCGTCGAGTGGGCCGACTACTGGACGAAGCTCCGCACCGACGTCGCGGCGGACACCGCTCCCGACGTCTTCTGGTTGAACAACTCCTATCTCGCCGGGTACGCGGACAGCGGCAGCGTCCTCGACGTCGGGCAGACGCTCGGCAAGGACGCCTCGAAGGACTGGGCACCGAGCGTGGTCAGCCAGTTCACCCGGAACGACAAGCTCTGGGCCGTCCCGCAGCTGTCCGACGCCGGCATCGCGGTCTACTACAACGCCGACCTCCTCGACGCGGCCGGCGTGAAGCCCGCCGAGCTCGAGGACGCGACCTGGTCGCCCGACGCGACGAAGGACACGTTCCTGCCCCTGGCGAAGAAGCTGACGAAGGACGCGGCCGGGGTCTCGGCCGACCAGCCCGGCTTCAACCCCGCGGCGCCCGCGACCTATGGCACCGGCCTCGGGTACGACCTGCAGGCCGTGCTCCTCCCGTTCATCGGCTCGAACGGCGGGAAATACCAGGACGGCGACGACTTCGCGTTCAACGACCCGAAGACGAGCGAGTCCGTCAACTACCTCGTGAACGCGATCAACGGCGCCAAGGTCGCCCCGCCGGCCGCCTCGACGAACGCCGACGGCGACTTCTCCCGCGACGCCTTCCTCCAGGGCAAGGTCGCGATGTTCCAGTCGGGGCTCTACAGCCTGAAGGCCGTGCACGACGGTGCCGACTTCCGCTGGGGTGTCGCCGAGCTCCCGGCCGGCCCTGCGGGCAAGGTCAGCGTCACGAACGGGATCGCCGCAGCGGGCAACGCGGCCACGAAGCACCCCGACCAGGTGAAGAAGGTGCTCGCCTGGTTGGGCAGCACCGAGGGCAACGCTCCCGTCGGTTCGTCCGGCTCGGCGGTCCCCGCCGTCACCGCGGCCCAGAAGCAATACTTCGATTACTGGAAGGGCCAAGACGTCGACGTGCAGCCCTTCTTCGACGTGATCGCCGACGACGCGAAGACCATCGCGCCGCCGACGGGTGCCGGGTACGCGAAGGGACTCGCCGCCTACGACCCGATCTTCAAGGAGATCTTCGCCGGCACGACGCCCGTCGCCGACGGTCTCAAGAAGGCGCAGGAGGCGGCCAACGCCGCCATCAACGACTGAGTCCGGGCGCAGGGCATCGCAGGGCATGATGGATCATCATGCGGATCCTCATCGCGAGTCACCTCGAGCCTGAGCACGTCGAGGCGATCGGCGCCTCCCACCCGGATGTCGAGGTGCTGTACGACCCGACGCTCGTCGCGGTCCCGCAGTACGTCGCCGATCACCGTGGGCCGGCACCCGAGCTGTCCGCAGCGGACCAGCAACGGTGGGCGGACATGCTCGCCCGGGCCGACGTCGCGTTCGACTTCGACTGGCAGGACCCGGCGGCACTGCCGGAGCGCGCCCCGAACCTGAGATGGATCCAGGCGACGAGCGCCGGCATCGGTGCGTTCATGCGCCGGACCGGACTCGACGGCAGCGGCATCACCGTCACGACGGCGGGCGGCGTGCATGCCGTCCCGCTCGCCGAGTTCGCCCTCACCGGGGCGCTCTTCGTGGTGAAGGGTGTTCCGTTCCTCCAGCGACGGCAGCGTGAGCGCCGCTTCGAGCGGTACACGACCAGGCAGCTCGCCGGGATGCGGGTCACGGTCGTCGGCGTCGGCGGCATGGGGTCGAACGTGGTGCGGACCTTCGACGCCATCGGCGCACGGGTGACCGCGGTGGGTCGGGTCGGCGGCACCTATGAGCTCCCCGACGGCGTCGAGCTGAGTGATGTGGACCGGCTCGACGAGGTGCTGCCGGGCACCGACGTGCTCGTCCTGTGCACGGCGCTCACGCCCGAGACCGAGAACCTCATCAACACCGACCGGATCGCGCTCCTGCCCGACGGCGCCGCCATCGTCAACATCTCCCGTGGGCAGGTCGTCGATGAGGACGCGCTGATCGAGGCACTTCGGTCGGGCAAGCTCGGTGGCGCGGCGCTCGACGTCTTCCGCGAGGAGCCGCTGCCCGCGGACTCCCCGCTCTGGGGCCTCGACAACGTGCTCATCTCGCCCCACTCGGCGTCCACGGTCGAGAGCGAGAACGCGACGCTCACGGCACTGTTCATCGAGAACCTCGCCCGCTACCGTGCAGGCGGACCGCTGCTGAACCGGTTCGACGCCGAGCGCGGGTACTGACCGACCCCGGCCATCGGGGCGTCGAGGCCGGGACCTCGGTGGCGTCCGAACCTGGCGAAACGCGCGGTCATTGCGCTAGAGATGTCGCTCGCGCACGTTTCGTGCTCGTAACGAATCTGCACCGGAAGCCTTCTCGGTTTGAGGGATTTGTTCGGAGCGTGCTGTAATCCTCTACAAGCACGTGCGAAGAACCTGCACACAGCCGTGCCGTCTCTCACACACAGAAAAACGAGGTCGACATCAATGTCATCCCCACGTAGTGGATTCCGGAAGAGCGCCGTCGCGCTCGCGGGTCTGTCCATCACCGCCCTCGCCCTCGCCGGCTGCGCCGCCGGTGGCAGCGGCTCCAGCAGCGGTGCCAGCGGCACGATCGTCATCGGCACGACCGACAAGGTCACGACGCTCGACCCGGCCGGATCGTACGACAACGGCTCCTTCGCCGTCATGAACCAGGTCTTCCCCTTCCTCCTGAACACGCCGTACAACAGCCCCGACGTCGAGCCCGACATCGCCGAGTCGGCCGAGTTCACTTCGCCGACCGAGTACACGGTGAAGCTCAAGAAGGGCCTCAAGTGGGCCAACGGCAACGACCTCACCTCCTCGGACGTGAAGTTCAGCTTCGACCGTCAGCTGGCCATCGCCGACGACAACGGCCCGTCGTCGCTCCTCAGCAACCTCGAGAAGACCGACGCGCCCGACGACCTCACCGTCGTCTTCACGCTGAAGACCGAGAACGACCAGACCTTCCCACAGGTGCTCTCGAGCCCCGTCGGCCCGATCGTCGACGAGGACGTCTTCTCCGCCACCGAGGTCACGCCCGACAACGACATCGTCAAGGGCAAGGCCTTCGCCGGCCAGTACACGATCGACAGCTACAAGTTCAACGAGCTGATCTCGTACAAGAAGTACGCCGACTACCAGGGCCTCCTCGGCGAGGCGAAGAACGACACCGTCAACGTGAAGTACTACACCGACGAGTCCAACCTGAAGCTCGACGTCAAGCAGGGCAACATCGACGTCGCATCGCGCAGCCTCTCCGCGACCGACATCGAAGACCTGAAGAAGGACAAGAACGTCAAGGTCGTCGACGGCCCCGGTGGCGAGATCCGCTACTTCGTCTTCAACTTCGACACGATGCCCTACGGAGCGACCACTGCTGACGCCGACCCGGCGAAGGCGCTCGCCGTCCGCCAGGCCGCTGCCGACCTGATCGACCGCGCTGCGATCGCCAAGGACGTCTACAAGGACACCTACACGCCGCTCTACTCCTACGTGCCCGCCGGCCTGACCGGTGCCACCGAGTCCCTCAAGGGCCTCTACGGCGACGGCGACGGTGGCCCGGATGCCGCCAAGGCGAAGGAGACGCTCGAGGCAGCCGGTGTGACCGTTCCGGTCGCGCTCAACCTCCAGTACAACGGTGACCACTACGGTTCCGGCTCCGGCGACGAGTACGCGCTCATCAAGGACCAGCTCGAGGCCGACGGCCTGTTCACCGTCAACCTGCAGCAGACCGAGTGGGTGCAGTACTCGAAGGACCGCACGACGGACGTCTACCCGGCGTACCAGCTGGGTTGGTTCCCGGACTACTCCGACGCGGACAACTACCTGACGCCGTTCTTCGCCACGGACAACTTCCTCGCGAACCACTACGACAACCCGGCCGTCAACGACCTCATCAACGAGCAGCGCTCGACGACGGACGCGGACGCACGGACCAAGCTCATCGAGCAGATCCAGGACACGGAGGCGGCCGACCTGTCGACCATCCCGCTGCTCCAGGGCGCTCAGGTGGCGGTCGTCGGCAAGGACATCGAGGGCACCGTCCTCGATGCGTCGTTCAAGTTCCGCTACGCCCCCATCACCAAGGGCTGAGTAGCCTGACCAACTGATATCCGACTATGGTGAGTCGGACGTCGCGATCGGGGTGGCTCCACAGAGCCGCCCCGATCGTCTGTCCGGGCTCTACCGAGTCGGTGATCGAGGAGGATCCACTGCAATGACGGCAGCTGTCGCAACCCCACCCCCCAAGGCGGCCAGACGTTCCGGAGGTGGCGGACTCTGGCGGTACCTCGTCATCCGCTTCCTGCTGATCATCCCGACGGTGTTCATCCTCGTCACCATGGTCTTCTTCCTGATGCGCCTGACCGGTGACCCGATCACCGCGGCGCTCGGCGGTCGCCTCCCAGCCGACCAACTTGCGGAACGCATCAGCGCCGCCGGCTACGACCGGCCGCTCTTCGTCCAGTACTTCGAGTTCCTCGGGCAGATCGCCGTCGGCAACTTCGGCACGACGATCTCCGACAACCGCCCGGTCATCGAGGTCCTCCTCACCTACGGCTCCGCGACCCTCGAACTCGCGATCTACGCCCTCATCGTCGCGTTCATCGTCGGCATCCCGCTCGGCATGCTCGCCGCCGCCCGCCGCGACCGCTGGCAGGACGCGGGCCTCCGCATCTTCGCGATCCTCAGCTATGCCACCCCGGTGTTCTTCGCCGGCCTGCTGCTCAAGCTGATCTTCTCCGTCTGGCTCGGGATCCTCCCGGTCGCCGGTCGAGCCAGCACCGGCACCGAGCTGACGCTCCAGACCATCTCCAACCCGTCCGGCATCTACCTGATCGACGCGATCCGCCTCGGCGACCCGACGGCGATCAGCGACGTCCTCGCCCACGCGGTGCTCCCGGCGATCGCCCTCGGCCTGTTGACGGCCGGCGTCTTCCTGCGGCTGGTCCGCACCAACGTCATCGGCACGCTCGGTTCCGGCTACGTCGACGCGGCCCGGTCGCGCGGCGTCAGCGAGTTCCGGCTCGTGACGAAGCACGCCTACCGTCCGGCGCTCATCCCGATCATCACGGTCATCGGCCTGCAGATCGCGCTCCTCCTCGCGGGCGCGGTCCTCACCGAGACGACCTTCGAATGGAAGGGCCTCGGCTTCATGCTGAGCGAATACCTCAAGGCGCGTGACTTCGTCGCCGTCCAGGGGATCGTCGCGCTGCTGGCCGTCATCGTCGCCCTGACCAACTTCATCGTCGACATCATCGCGGCGATCATCGACCCGAGGGTGAGGTACTGAGCATGAGTGCTCCGACAGCCACCACCGCCGTGCAGACCGCGCCAGCGAAGCGTCCGCTGCGCGACCGCCTGCCCGTCGTCAAGCAGTTCCGCCAGTCGGTCGGGCTGCAGCGGGCGATGCTCGTCATCGGTCTCGTCGTCACGGGCGTGTTCGTGCTCATCGCGATCCTCGCGCCGCTCGTCGCGCCCTACCGGTTCAACCAGCTGCGCGGCGACGACGGTTCGTTCGGCACGCAGCAGGCGCCGAACGCGACGAACCTCCTCGGCACGACCGTCGGCGGGTACGACGTCCTGTCCCGGGTGCTCTGGGGCGCCCAGACCGCGCTCTTCGTCATCGTCTCCGCGATCATCCTGTCGATCTTCATCGGCGTCCTGCTCGGGCTCGTCGCCGGGTACTTCGGTGGCTGGCTCGACCGCGTGCTCGTGGTCGTATGCGACGCGGTCTACGCCTTCCCGTCGCTGCTGCTCGCGATCGTCATGTCGATCGTCATCAGCCGCGGGCAGTCGAGCCTCTGGGGTGGCATCCTCGCCGCCGCGATCTCGATCACCGTGGTCTTCATCCCGCAGTACTTCCGGGTGATCCGCTCCGAGGTCGTGCGCATCAAGAGCGAGGCGTTCGTCGAGTCGGCGAAGGTCATCGGTGCGTCGAGCTCCCGCATCATGTTCCGTCACGTGCTGCGGAACGCGACCCGGACGCTGCCGCTCATCATCACCCTCAACGCCTCCGAGGCCATCCTCACGCTCGCGGGGCTCGGCTTCCTCGGGTTCGGCATCGAGCCGACCGCGGCTGCCGAGTGGGGCTACGACCTCAACCGGTCCGTCTCCGACGTCACGAGCGGCATCTGGTGGACCGCGCTGTTCCCCGGCCTCGCGATCGTGCTCGTCGTGCTCGGCATCACGCTCGTCGGTGAGAGCCTCAACGACCTGTCCGACCCGCGTCTGCGCAGCCGTCGTCGGGTCGGCGCGTCGAGTGGATCGGTCGCCGCGACGTCGAGCATCACGACCACCGGTGGCACGCCCGACAGCCCCGGTGGCGCCGGGATGATGGACGCCGAGTCGCTGGGCGCCGTGAGCGACGCCGCGGCGGACAGCGATCTGGAGAACCGACGAGAGGACGAGCGCTCATGAGCCAGTCGACGCCGACCACCGGTCCACGCGACCTCGGCACCAAGGACATCGTCAGCATCCGCGACCTCGGGGTCTCGTTCTCGACCGATGCCGGCGCGGTGAAGGCGATCAACGACATCTCGCTGTCGGTCGCACCGCGTGAGATCGTCGCCATCGTCGGTGAATCCGGCTCGGGCAAGACGGTCACGGCCAAGACCATCCTCGGTCTGCTCCCGGAGACGGCGACCGCCTCGGGTGCCGTCGTCCTTCGCTCACGCGACGGTTCGACCGAGCAGGACGTCGTCACGGCGTCGGCGGAGCAGCTGCGGTCCATCCGCGGCAGTGACGCGGCGATGGTGTTCCAGGAGCCGTCGACGGCCCTCAACCCGGTCTACAAGGTGGGCTGGCAGATCGCCGAAGGTCTCCGCGCGCACGGGTCGTACACGAAGGCCGAGGCACGGGCCAAGGCCATCGACATCCTGCGTCGCGTCGGCATCCCGGAGCCGGAGGAGCGGGTCGACTACTTCCCGCATCAGTTCTCCGGCGGGCAGAAGCAGCGCATCGTCATCGCGATGGCGCTCGTGCTCGACCCCGGACTGATCGTGGCCGACGAGCCGACGACCGCGCTCGACGTCACGGTGCAGGCGGAGATCCTCGACCTCCTGCGTCGGTGCCGCGACGAGTTCGGGACGGCCATCGTCCTCATCACCCACAACATGGGCGTCGTCGCCGACCTCGCCGACCGCGTCGTGGTCATGTACCAGGGCGACATCGTCGAGGAGGCTCCCGTGCAGGAGCTGTTCTCCTTACCGAAGGCCGAGTACACCAAGAAGCTCCTGTCGTCGGTGCCGCACGTCGGCCGCGGCAAGAGCTCCGCGCCGGCCGAGGTCGAGCGCGGCAAGCAGCTGCAGCTCGGTGAGCCGGTGGTCGTCGCGAAGGGACTCGAGATCGAGTACCCGGGTCGTTTCGGCCGTGCCGGGTTCCGGGCGGTCAAGGGCGTCGACTTCACGATCCACGCGGGCGAGGTCCTCGGCCTGGTGGGGGAGTCGGGGTCGGGCAAGACCACGATCGGCCGCGCGATCGCCGGGCTCACCAAGGTGACCGGCGGCTCGCTGTCGGTGCTCGGTGTGGAGATGAACCGGGTGAAGGAGCGCGAGTTCGCCCCGAAGCGCCGCGAGATCGGGTTCGTGTTCCAGGACCCGGCGACGAGCTTCAACCCGCTGCTCACGATCGCGGAGTGCGTGGCGGAGCCGCTCATCGTGCACGGGCGCTTCGGTGACGCACGCGCGGCCCGGCGTCGGGTGGACGAACTCCTCGAAGCGGTGCAGCTGCCGAAGGCGTTCGGCGACCGGTTCCCGCACGAGCTCTCCGGTGGGCAGCGGCAGCGGGCGTCCCTCGCCCGCGCGCTCGCGTTGGAGCCGGCCCTGCTCGTCGCCGACGAGCCGACGTCTGCACTCGACGTGTCGGTGCAGGCCCGCGTGCTGGAGCTCTTCGCCGAGTTGCAGCGCGAGTTCGGGTTCGCGTCGCTGTTCATCAGCCACGACCTCGCGGTCGTCGACATCCTCGCCGACCGCATCGTCGTGCTGTATCGCGGCGACATCGTCGAGGAGGGGCCTGGCTCAGCGGTGCTCGGTGCGCCGAGCGACGTCTACACGCGTCGTCTCCTCGCGTCGCTCCCCGTGCCAGACCCGGCCGAGCAGGCCGTCCGTCGCGAGGAGCTCAAGCGCCTCCGCGCCTGATCCTTCTTCGGTCCCTGAGCCTGTCGAAGGGCCCGGTCCCTGAGCCTCACCCCCCGGTCCCTGAGCCTCACCCCCCCCCGGTCACTGAGCTTGTCGAAGTGCGCCCTTCGACAAGCCCAGGGACCGGGATGGAGTTCAGGGACCGCGTCGGTTCGGGCCCCGCACTCAGCCGAGCTTGACGGCGGTGCCGTAGGCGACGACCTCCTGGTAGTTCTGGCCGACCTCGGCCGCGTCGAACCGCATCGCGAGCACCGCGTCGGCACCGAGCGCGGTGGCCGCCTCGATGAGTCGCTGCTTCGCCTCCTCGCGGCTCTCAGCGAGCTGCTTCGTGAGCCCGGAGAGCTCACCGCCCAGCAGCGCCTTGAAGTTGGCGCCGAGCTGCACGCCCGCGTTGCGTGCACGGACCGTGAGGCCGGTCACCTCGCCCAGCACCTCGGTGACCTGGCGGCCGGGGACATCGTTCATCGTCGAGATCAGCATGTTCGCAGTCTGGCACCGCTGCGCCCACCCCCATAGGGGGGATGTCCCGGTCTCCCGGGCCTTACCGCGGTCACCGACCTCACCGCGGTCACCGACCTTTCACCGGTCACCGACCTTTCACCGGTCACCGAACTTTCCCCGGTCATTGAGCTTGTCGAAGTGCAAGCACGGTGGCGCCTCACCCTTCGACAGGCTCAGGGACCCCCCGACATCGTGCGCCGAGGCTGTCGGGACGGCCAACACGAGAGCGTTCTAATATATCTGTATGTCGAACCCCGAATCGCCGATCACCACGCACGGTCCACGGCCGCTCCAGATCCGCCAGGGTCTCACGGCCGGATCGATCGTCGCCGCGTTCCTGACGATCATCATCGGCGTCCGAGCGGGCTTCGGCGTCGCCGAGTACCTCGGCTCGGCGCTCTGTTTCGCCGAGCTGCTTCTCGCGGCGTACCTGGTCATGACGCGGGTGAACCTGGCCCGCGGCCGGAGGCGCTGAACGCCCNGCGTCGGGCGAGGTCGGCGGGTGACGGCAGACTGGAGTGGTGCACATCGTCCTCCAGCAGCTCGACGGCGCCCGCGTGCGCGTCGTGCACCTCGAGGACCGCCCCACTCCGTCCGGCGAGCCACCTCCGGTCTCCGAGACCACCATCCCGCGCGCCGACCTCGCGGCTTTCGTCCGGCGTCTCGAAGCCGAGCCGAACCCGCCGCGCTGGGTCTGGGACGACACCACGCTCTGGTACCCGGCGCTCCTCGCCGCGGGTGTCCGGGTCGCCCGCTGCGTCGACCTCCGGCTCTCCCACAACCTCCTCCGCAACGCCTCCTTCACCGCCGACTCCGCCCTCGCGACGGCTCCGGCCGGCCCGTGGGACGAGGTCCTCGATCCGCGCGTCGCCCAGCGTGCGGAGGCCGTCGGGACCCTCTTCGACCTCGACCTCCCGGGTGGCGAGCGCGATCCCGTCGCCGAGTTCACGCTCCAGCGTGACGCCGTCGACGGCGCGACACCGCAGGGACGCTCGCAGCTCGGACTCCTCCTCGCCGCCGAGTCCGCCGGTGCCCTCATCGCCACGGAGATGACCTTCGCCGGTCTTCCGTGGGACGCCGAGGCCCACGACCGCATCCTCGCCGAGGCCCTCGGCCCCAAGGTGCCGCCCGGTGTCCGTCCGGCGAAGCTGGCCGCGGTCCTCGAGGAGGTCAAGGCCGCCCTCGGGGTGCAGGAGCTCAGCCCCGAGTCGCCTGGCGAACTCCTCAAGGCCCTGCAGCGTGCCGGCATCAACGCGACGTCCACTCGCCAGTGGGAGCTGCAGGAGATCGAGCACCCCGTCATCGAGCCGCTGCTCCGGTACAAGAAGCTGTCCCGCCTCCTCACCGCGAACGGTTGGACGTGGGTCGCGACCTGGGTGAAGGACGGACGCTTCCGCCCCACCTACGTGCCCGGAGGGGTCGTCACCGGCCGCTGGGCGTCCGACGGCGGCGGTGCCCTCCAGCTGCCGCACCAGGTCCGCGGTGCCGTCCTCGCGGACGAGGGCTGGCGTTTCGTCGTCGCCGACGCCGCGCAGCTCGAGCCACGGATCCTCACGGCGATGTCCGGCGACCGCGCGATGGCCGATGCCGGACGCGGCGTCGACCTCTACCAGGGCATGGTCGACGTCGGCGCGGTCGACACCAGACCGCACGCGAAGATCGCGATGCTCGGTGCCATGTACGGCGCGACGACGGGGGAGAGCGGGCGCCTCCTGCCCCGGCTCACGAGGGCGTTCCCGCGGGCGATCGAGTTCGTCGAGACGGCCGCCAGAGCCGGTGAACGCGGTGAGCGGGTCAGCACCCGGCTCGGCCGTACCTCACCGCTGCCCGGCGAGACCTGGCGCGAGATCCAGTCGGCCGCATCGATGGAGGGGGCGAACGCCGCCGCGACCCAGCGTGCCCGGATGGAGGCGCGCAGCTGGGGTCGTTTCACTCGCAACTTCGTCGTGCAGGGCACTGCCGCCGAATGGGCGCTGTGCTGGATGGCCGGCCTCCGGACACGGCTGCAGGCGCTCGCCGCAGAGACGGTCGGGCCTGCCGCTGCGCTCAACGAGTCGGCCCACCTCGTCTTCTTCCTCCACGACGAGATCGTCGTCCACTGCCCCGAGCAGCAGACAGAGCGGGTCGTCGCCCTCGTGCGCGAGGCGGCTGCGGAGGCCGGTCGCCTGATCTTCGGCACCGCGCCGGTCGAGTTCCCGGTCACCACCGCCGTCGTCACCTCCTACGCCGACGCCAAGTAGCCCGCGAACTGTCAGTAGATGCGGGTGTGCGCGGCCCGCACTGTTCCGAAGTGACAGTTCGCGGGCTGGGACGGGCTCAGCCGCCGGTGATCGCCCGGACCGCGTCGCCGATGATGAGGTACCACCCGTAGACGGCGAGGGCGAGCCCGATCAACCACCACCAGCCCGTCCGCCGGGACAGGCGTCTGCCCTGCCCGGCCACGCCTCGGGGCGGACGGATCAGCGGGAACGAACCCCGCATCGTCGCCGCGTCGACCGATTCCAGTCGGCGATCCCGCCAACGCTCCCACTGCGTGATGCGCTCGGTCAGGATGTCGACGACCGACATCAGCCACCTCCACACCTCGGGCTCGAGGGTCGAGAGGTCCTTCGGCGAGTAGAGGAAGAGGTGGTCGTCGACGATCTCGACATCGAGCTCGGCGACGGTGTCGATGAACCTCGCCATGATGTCGGGCGTGAAGAGGTAGAGGGCGTCGGTCTCGTAGCCGCGCGGGCAGTACAGCTCGAAGTGGCGGTCGAAGTCGCCTTCGAGTGAGAGCCGCTGGTCCTTGGCGTAGGTGACGGGCAGGCGGGGGTGCAGGAGCGAGTTGTTGCCGACGGCGTCCAGGACGATGTGGGGGAGCGCCACCGGCAGCCGGAGTGCCACGTAGCCCCACCGATGCTCCTTGCGGTTCCGTCCCGAACCGATGGTCGTGCGCAGGTTCCCGACGGACAGCGGCGACCTGCCGTCCCGCCACAGCAGGTCCCTGACCACGCTCGTCCCGCCCATCGTGAAGATGAGGCCGGGCAGCGCCACCGGGATGGCGAACGGCCGGTAGCTCAGGCCGTTCGCCCGCGCGAACCGGTCCAGCCGGTACTGGCGGACGCCGCTGCGTCGTCGGACCGTGCGCACCAGCAGGACGAGCATGCCGACGGGCAGCGCGAGGTAGGGCAGGAGGATCAGGGCCGACCAGTCCCATGGCTCATCCGGCATCGAGCCGTCTTCGAGTACGAACCACCAGGCGGAGAGGAAGAAGATCGGCAGAACCGCCAGCACGACGGCTGGCCAGATCGCCGCCATGAGTGGTGGACGGACCTCGCCCGGGAGGCCCGTGCGGTACTCGCGAAGCGCGCGTCGGTCGATCCGTTCGGTGAGTGGTCGCGTGTCCAGCGTCGTGGTTCGTGTCGTCGGAGCGGTCATCGTACGTGCGGTGTTCCGTGGGGTACGGGCGTGGGCGTCATCGTCGCGGGCGTCCGGCCAGAGCGGTTCGCGGCGACCGTGAGTGCCCGGCCGGCCGCGTGGACGAGCGCCTCGAGCGGACCGCGACGCTTGATGAGGGCGATGATCCAGCCGAGGAGGAGCGCACCGGCGACGTGGATGAGCCAGAGCTGCGAGCTCGAGATCAGCCACGCCGTGTCCGCATACGTCCCGGCGATCGCGGCGATCAAGGTACCCACCGACGCCATGAAGACGTGCGCCGAATAGACGGTGAGCGGAGCGGCTCCGGCGCCGGTCGCCGGCAGGAGTGCGAGCGACCAGCCGCGGTTCAGGACCGTGCCGAGTGCCAGGCACAGGCCGATGACGACCGCCGCGATCCCGATCGTGAAGACGAGGTCGAGCGTGGTGCCCGAGTGCGGGGCGCGGGCGATGAGCCACCAGAAGGACTCCGTAGGGCTCGTGCCGTACATCCCTTCGGCGAGGGCGTCCTCGACGGCGGTGATCGTCGTCGGATCGGGCTCGAGGCCGCCGGTCCAGGCGCGCGCGATGCCCTGCACGCCGCCGACGGGACCGAGGAGCAGGGCGGCGAGGCGATCCGCGGCGATGGCGACGACGAGTCCGATCGCCGCAAGCCGGAGTGCGAAACGCCGCAGGGTCCCGTCCGCCCGAGCATCCATGAGCAGCCGACCGACCGCCATCCCGACGAGGACGTAGACGATCCAGGTGAGCGCCGGGTACACCCCGGTGAGGAGCAGCCCGCGGGCGAACCCGCCACCCGAGACGTCGAACCAGGATGCACTGCCGATCTCGGGGGAGTCCACGCCACTGAGCGGCACACGGAGCGCCTGCGAGCAGATCGGCCAGACCACCGCCCAGACGGCTGCGACGATCAGCAACGTGCGCGGACGCCAAGTGACGGCCGGGATCGCGAGCCAGAAGGTCACGCCGTAGTACGCGATGATCACGTAGATGCCGCCGGGCAGCACGCCGAGGGTGAGGCCGAGCACGAGCAGGGCGAAGCCGCGTCCGAAGAGGTTGAGGCGCGCTGCTGCCGGAGAACCGGCGGCGAGGTCGCGGCGGCTGGTGAGGACGATCCCGATCCCGGCCAGCACGGCGAACAGGGCCGCGGCCTTGCCGGAGAGGACCTCCGTGATCGGCGTGTGTCCGCCGGTCGCGATGTCGAACGCCCAGACGTGCGTGGCCATCATGCCGATGAGTGCGAGGAACCGCGCGAGGTCGAGACCGATCAGTCGGTCGGCGCGCTGTCGGCTGGCTGGGCTGCTCATCGGGTCCAGCATCCCACGCGTGGCGGCTCCGCGACAGGCCCGCGGTGGCGGTACGGGCTCCCGTCCGGTACGCTGTGAAGGTTGCCCGGGTGCGTCCGCTCTGTTCTCGCCCGATCGCAACGATGCTTACACCCTCCTGCCGCAGAAAGTCTGTGGCCGTTCGAGTCCGAAGGAGGTGGGTTAGTGACGCATCAGTACGAACTCATGGTCATCCTCGACCCCGAGATTGACGAGCGCACGGTTGCACCGAGCCTCGACAAGTTCCTCAACGTCATCCGCAACGATGGTGGAACCATCGACAAGGTCGACATCTGGGGCCGTCGTCGTCTCGCTTACGAGATCAACAAGAAGACCGAAGGCATCTACGCCGTCGTGGACTTCACTGCATCGAGCGCTGCCACGCAGGAGCTCGACCGTCAGCTGAAGCTCTCCGAGGCCGTCATGCGCACCAAGGTGCTGCGTGCCGAAGAGGCCATCGCTCAGGTCGCCACCGAGACGAAGCGCAGCGAAGAGAAGGCCGCCCGCAAGGCTGCCGCCAAGCCCGCTGCTGCTGTCGCCGCGGCTCCCAAGGCAGACGCGGCTCCGGCTGCGGCTGAGACCAAGGAAGCCTAGGGCTCATGGCCGGCGAGACCGTCATCACCGTGGTGGGCAACCTGACCAGCGATCCGGAACTGCGTTTCACGCAGAACGGCCTGGCTGTCGCCAACTTCACCATCGCTTCCACGCCGCGCAACTTCGATCGCGCGACGAACGAATGGAAGGACGGCGAAGCGCTGTTCCTGCGCGCGAGCGTCTGGCGTGAATTCGCCGAGCACGTGGCCGGATCGCTCACCAAGGGAAGCCGCGTCATCGCGACCGGGCGTCTCAAGCAGCGTTCCTACGAGACGAAGGAAGGCGAGAAGCGGACTTCGATGGAACTCGAAGTCGACGAGATCGGCCCTTCGCTCCGGTACGCGACCGCGACCATCAGCCGTGCACCCTCGGGTGGCGGCGGCGGTGGTCAGCAGCGCGGCGGCGGAGCTCCGCAGGTGCAGCAGAACGAGCCCTGGGCTCAGAGCGCACCCGCAGCTTCCGGCGGCAACGGCGGTGCAGATGCCTGGAACACTCCGGGCAGCTACAGCGACGAGACCCCCTTCTAAACAGATTCGATCGGTCCGGTTCTGCCGGCTAGCCGATCACTCCATTCACACGCAAAGGAACAACCATGGCTGGAAAGTCGAGCGGCGACCGCCGCAAGCCTGCCCGCGGTGCTAAGGGCGGCAAGAACGTCGCTCCCGCGAAGGCGATCCGCGTTGGCGTCATCGATTACAAGGATGTCGCCACGCTTCGCAAGTTCATCTCCGAGCGGGGAAAGATCCGCGCTCGTCGTATCACCGGTGTCAACGTCCAGGAGCAGCGACTCATCGCACGTGCGGTCAAGAACGCACGCGAGATGGCGCTCCTGCCCTACGCCGGCTCTGGCCGCTAGGAGGCGCCGCACATGTCGAAAGTGATTCTGACGCACGAGGTCTCCGGCCTCGGCTCCGCTGGTGACGTCGTCGACGTCAAGAACGGCTACGCTCGCAACTTCCTCGTGCCCCAGGGTTTCGCGACCCCGTGGACCCGCGGTGGCGAGAAGCAGGTCGAGCAGATCAAGTCGGCCCGCGCTGCGCGCGAGCACGCCACGATCGAAGAGGCCCAGGACCTGAAGGCTCGCCTCCAGGCCATCAAGGTCAAGCTCACGGTCAAGACGGGTGGCGAAGGCCGTCTGTTCGGTTCCGTGAAGCCGGCCGACATCGCGAAGGCCGTGGCGGAAGCCGGGCTGGGCGAGGTCGACAAGCGCAAGATCGAGATCCACACCCCGATCAAGTACGTCGGCGAGCACGAGGCCACCATCAGCCTCCGCGACGAGATCGTCGCCACGATCACCCTTCAGGTGGTCGCGGCCAAGTAGTACCCGCCGTGCGGTGTCGGGCCTCCGGGCCCGGCGCCTCATGCACGTCGTGATGAGCGGGATGGCGGTGGACCGAGAGGTCTGCCGCCATCGCGTTTTTCTGTGCCCAGAACGGGGGCGAAGGGCTGCCCAGACGCCTGTGTGCTACACCCGTTTCGCCCTCTGCGTCAAGCAAGTTGTACACAGGTGACCCCCGTTCTCCCCAACGTTCGACACAGGATCGAAAGAACTTTCCACACACAGCCTGTGGAATCAGAATCTCCTGGTCAGCGCTGTATTGCGCGGCAGAAAAACTTCTCTCTCCACAGGGTTTCCCACAGCTTGTGCACACGACACGCGGCGTTTCCCCCGATCTCTCCACAGAGTTATCCACAGGCAGAGTTGGTTGTGGAGACGAGTGGCCCTATCGTGAGTCATCGGCGTCTCGGAACAGCCGGACGAGCAGGCTGAGCAGCCCTCGTCCGTAGCCCTCGAGCGCCCCGCAGGGCCCGTGCGTGTCGCATGCTCCTGCTACACCTGAGTCGTCACCACCCGCACCACCCGAGTCCACATCGAGAAGGGATGTCCACTTGTCGATCGCTCACCTCAACCGCTCCGAAGGCGGCGGATCGTACGACGAGCCGCGCGGCAACGAGCGGGTCCCTCCGCACGACCTCCTCGCGGAGCAGAGTGCACTCGGCGGCATGCTGCTGTCGAAGGACGCGGTCGCCGACGTGGTCGAGACGCTCCGTGGCGTGGACTTCTACATCCCGAAGCATGAGGTCATCTACGACGCCCTGCTGACGCTGTACTCGCACGGTGAGCCCACCGACGTCATCACCGTCACCGACGAGCTCGTCAAGACGGGCGAGCTGTCCCGCGCCGGTGGAGCTGACTACCTCCACACGCTGACGAGCCTCGTGCCGACCGCGGCGAACGCCGGCTACTACGCCCGCATCGTCGCGGAGCGCGCGCTGCTGCGTCGTCTCGTCGAGGCTGGCACCCGCATCGTGCAGATGGGCTATGCGGCCGAGGGTGAGGCCGTGGAGCTCGTCAACTCCGCCCAGGCCGAGATCTACGCCGTCTCCGGTAACCAGGAGGTCGAGGACTACGTCCCGCTGACCGACGCGGTGAGTGCCGCGATCGACGAGATCGAGGCCGCCAAGCACACCGATGGTTCCATGACCGGCGTGCCGACGGGCTTCCGCGAGCTCGACGAACTGACGAACGGTCTGCACCCGGGTCAGCTCATCATCGTCGCCGCCCGACCCGCTATCGGTAAGTCCACGCTCGCGCTCGACTTCGCCCGTGCAGCCTCGGTTCACTACAACCAGCCGTCGATCTTCTTCTCGCTCGAGATGGGGCGCAGCGAGATCGCGATGCGTCTCATGAGCGCGGAGGCGTCCGTGCCGCTGCAGCTCATGCGTAAGGGCACGGTGGACTCGCAGGACTGGACGAAGATCGCGCAGGTGCGTGGCCGCATCAACGACGCACCGCTCTACATCGACGACAGCCCGAACATGACGCTCGTCGAGATCCGCGCGAAGTGCCGTCGGCTCAAGCAGCGCGTGGGGCTGAAGATGGTCGTCATCGACTACCTGCAGCTGCTGACGTCCGGCAAGCGTGTCGAGAGCCGTCAGCAGGAGGTCTCGGAGTTCTCCCGTGCGCTGAAGCTCATGGCGAAGGAGCTCCAGGTCCCCGTCATCGCGCTGTCACAGCTGAACCGTGGTGCGGAGCAGCGGGCCGACAAGATGCCGGCACTGTCCGACCTCCGTGAGTCGGGCTCGATCGAGCAGGACGCCGACATGGTGGTGCTCCTACACCGCGAGTCCGCCTACGAGAAGGACAGCCCGCGAGCGGGCGAGGCCGACCTCATCATCGCCAAGCACCGTAACGGGCCGACGCGCACGATCACCGTCGGGTTCCACGGGCACTTCAGCCGCTTCGCCGACATGGCGCCGGGGATGTAGGTAGGACCGCGTTTCGCGAGGTCGCCCGCCGTTCAGCGAACGAGCTGGTCCGAGGCGGGTATCGCGGCGCAGGAGTCACGGACGATGACCTGTTCCAGGACCGCTTCGGAGAGATCCGGCAGCTCGGTCCCGCTGGCTTGGGCGATCGCGACGGCTGCGAAGTTCGCGCCGTCGGCTTCTTCGTTGCGGCGCACGGTCGTCAGGGAGGGGACGAAGAGGGCTGCGATCGGTGCGTCGTCGTGGCCGATCACGGAGAGATCGTTCGGCACGCTGAGGCCGAGTCGCACAGCCGCTCCCACGATGAGGGCCGCGACGTCGTCGTTGTAGGCGGCTACGGCGGTGACTCCGGCGGCGCGCCAGTCACGGACCGCTTCGATCGCATCGTCCTGCCCGGCCAGTGTCCGCACGTCGAGTGGAACCCGGTCGTGTCGTTGCTCGTGCTGCTGAGCTGCCTGGACGCGCACGCTGGCGAGATCAGTCAGCCGGGGATCAGCCGTCGAGGCATAAGCGATGCGGCGGTGTCCGAGGCCGTGCAGGAACCTGAGTTGCTCGGCAGGTCCCGTTTCGGGTGAGGCGCTGCCGCCGATGTCGTCGGGGAAGATGTGATTGATGCCCTGAGCGCGCATGCTCACGAGTTGCTCCGGCGTGAACGGGGCGAACCCCATCACGACCTCCGGCTCGAGCAGCTCCCACAGTGGCCGAACGGCGCTTTCGCGGCGAGGCGTATACGTCACCAGGGTGTACCCCGCATCGTCGAGCACGCTGCTGGCTGCCTCGATCAACCGCTGCATGCTCGCGCCGACAGGCCAGTCGGGGAGGACGAGGAGGACGATGCGGCTCGCCCCTCGAGCGAGTGCCTGCGCTCCGGCGTGCGGCCGGTAGCCGATCCGCTCGGCCGCCTCCAACACGCGTGCGCGGGTACTCGACGAGATCGTCTGTCCGGCGGTCTGGTTGAAGACGAACCCGACGGTCGCGCGCGACACTCCGGCTTCGCGTCCGACGTCGGCGGCCGTTGGGCGTTTCTTCACGAGGGGATCGCTCACCGGACCACTCTGCCGTACTTGTGCTTGCGCGTGCTAGTTCGATCGGACTAGAGTGCAGAACTAGCGCGCGCTACCCGGCGCCATTTCGACAACGGAGTCCCCATGACACACGAGCCCCCACGCAACGAGACGCCGCGAGCGTCCGCTGCCCCCGCCCAGCCGTTCCCTGCAGCGCCGGCAGCCGTCGAGGAGGTCATCGACAGCGCACCCACCCGGGCCGAGCCGCAGGCGAGCCCGTCCTACATCTGGTTCCAGGTACTGGGGCAGTTCGGCGTCTTCGTCGCCTTCATCACTCCGCTGGCGATCTCCCTGGCGATCCGCCTCTCGGAGCTTGCTCCCGGCCGTGACGAGTACCTCGGCTACATCACCGGGTCGGGTGCCCTCGTCGTGATGCTCACCGCTCCGTTGTTAGGGGTGCTCAGCGACCGCACGCGTACGCGGATCGGGCGTCGTCGTCCGTTCATGATCGCGGGCACGGTGTTGGGTGTGGTCTCCCTCGTGGTGATGGCGCTCGCTCCATCCGTGTTGGTGCTCGGTTTCGGCTGGGTTCTCGCGCAGATCGGCTGGGGTCAGGTGCTGCAGAATCTGCAGACGTCGATGGCGGACAAGCTGTCTGAAACACAGCGTGGCAAGGTCGCCGGACTCGCGGGGTTCGCGACCCAGGTGGCGCCGGTGTTCGGTGTCGTGATCGCCGGGTCGTTCTCCGGGAACGCTCTGCTCCTCTTCCTGCTCCCGGGGTTCGTCGGAGTGATCTTCGTCGCCATGTTCGTGCTCTTCACGCGGGAACCGGACACGCGGGGGGCCCGCTTCGATGAGCGGCTCTCGCCGAAGACCTTGTTCAGTAAGTATCTGTACAACCCGCGGCGGTTCCCGGACTTCTCGCTGGTCTGGCTGGGGCGGTTCCTCTTCTACTTCGGTCTCACCCTGAACACGACCTTCACCGCGTTCTTCTTCGCCTCACGGCTCGGCGTCGAGGTGACCGAGGTCGCACCGATCATCGCCACCCTCGGCCTGTTCGGGATCGGAGCGACGACCCTGGGCGCGATCGGGGGCGGGTTCCTGTCGGACAAGGTCCGCCGCCGACGCGTCTTCGTCCTCCTCGGCGCCGTGCTGTTCGCCGTCGGCGCGATCGTGATGGCCCTGGCTTCCGACGTCCCGGTGCTGTACACCGGGTCGCTGATCACGTCGGTCGGCATCGGGATGTTCGCCGCGGTCGATCAGGCGCTGATCCTGGACGTCCTGCCGGAGAAGGCCACCAACGCCGGGCGGTACATGGGGATCATCGGCTTCGCCGTGTCGATCCCGCAAGCTGTCGCGCCGTTCATCGCGCCCGTCTTCCTCGCGATCGGCGTCACCGCCGGCGGCGGAAAGAACTACACACTGCTGTACATCATCGCCGCAGCGTTCACCCTGCTCGGAGGGCTCGTGGTCCTGAGAATCCGATCCGTCCGATAGCCCGTCACCACCCCTCGAGGAGCCACCATGTCGACCTGGACCGCGTCCTTCATCACTCCAGCCACACCCCGCCCAGCGCCCGAGGGACCTGCCGCGTACCTTCGCAAGGAATTCACGCTCACGAGACAACCTGCTGCCGCGACGCTGCGCGTCACCGCCGTGGGGTTGATCGAACCCCACCTCAACGGATCAGTGGTCGGTGATGAGGTCCTCACTCCGGGGTGGACGTCCTATCGTCACCGCCTCGTGGTGAGCAGCCACGAGGTGACCGATCATATCCGCCTGGGCGGCAACGTGATCGGTGCCGTCGTGGGCGAGGGGTGGGCGCTGGGCCGGCTCGGGTGGGAGGGCAAGCGCCATCACTACTCCGATCGTGCAGCCGGCTGGTTGCAACTCGAGCTCGAATATGCAGACGGGAGCACGGAGGTGATCGTGAGTGACGACACCTTCCGCTCCAGCACCGGTGGGGCGCTGACCGACAGCATCTACGACGGTGAGGAGTTCGATGCCCGCCTGGAGCCATCAGGGTGGGACGCGCCCGGCTTCGACGACAGTGCTTGGGCAGGCGTGACCGTGATGGACTGGCCGCAGGCGTCCCTCGTCGAACCTATCGCCCCGCCGATCCGGCGCATCGAGGAGCTCGCGCCGGTGGACATCCTCACCACACCCGCTGGTCTCACCGTGCTGGACTTCGGCCAGGTCATCTCCGGATGGGTGCGACTGCAGGTCACGGGCCCCGCCGGCACGACCATCGCGCTCCGCCACGCAGAGGTCGTGACCGACGGTGAGCCTGACTACGAGACGATCCGCACAGCGCGGGCGACGGACCGTTACACCTTGAGCGGTGGTGGCCCCGAGGTGTGGGAACCGCGCTTCACGTTCCACGGCTTCCGGTATGTGCAGGTCGACGGGTGGCCCGGCGAACTCACCGCCGATGCGGTCCGAGCGATCGTCGTGCACTCCGACATGCGGCGCACCGGGTGGCTCGAGACGTCCGATCCGCTGCTGAACCAACTCCACGCGAACGCCGTCTGGTCGATGCGCGACAACTTCGTCGGCGTACCCACCGACTGCCCGCAGCGGGACGAACGGCTGGGCTGGACCGGCGACATCAACGCCTTCGCGCCCTCCGCTGCATTCCTCTACGACGTCCGCGGCGTGCTCGGGTCCTGGTTGCGCGACCTCGCCGCCGAGCAGGCGGCGCGGGGCTTCGTGCCCTGGGTCGTCCCCGACGTCCTGTCGACCCCGTCATCGCCGACCGCCCTGTGGAGCGATGTGGCCGTCAGTCTGCCCTGGACGCTGTATCGGGAGTACGGCGACCCGCGGATCCTCGCGGAGGCCTACCCCTCGATGACCGCATTCATCCGCCAGGTCGCCGATCTGCTCGACGAGAACGGGCTGTGGAGCAGTGGATTCCAGTATGGGGACTGGCTCGACCCCGATGCGCCGGCGGACAACCCGGCCGGCGGGAAGACCGATCGGCACCTGGTCGCTGCGGCCTATCTCTGCCGAACCACTCGGGAGATGGCCGACACCGCCGGCGTCCTCGAGCGGCCCGACGATGCAGCGGAGTTCCGAGCGCTGGCCGAACGCGTGCGGACCGCCTTCCTGAATGAATACGTCAGTGCGAACGGGCGAGTGGTCGACGAGACCGCGACCGCCTACGCGCTGGCGATCGCGTTCGACATCCTCGACGAGTCCCAGCGGGCACACGCGGGGGACCGGCTCGCAGCGATCGTCGCGAAGGCCGGCTACCGCATCTCGACCGGATTCGCCGGCACCCCGTTGGTCACCGACGCACTGTCCTCGACCGGCCACCTCGATGCGGCCTACCTGCTCCTCCTGGAGACGGGCTGCCCGTCGTTCCTGTACCCCGTGACCATGGGGGCCACGACGATCTGGGAGCGGTGGGACTCGATCCGTCCTGACGGCTCCATCAACCCGTCCGGCATGACCTCCCTGAACCACTATGCACTCGGCGCCGTCGTCGACTGGATGCACCGCACGATCGGCGGCCTCACTCCGGTCGAGCCCGGCTACTCCAGGATGCGCATCGCGCCCCGGCCTGGCCGCGGTGTCACTTCCGCAGTGCTCAGACACACCACCACGCACGGCGACGTACTCGTCGACTGGCGGATCGTCGACGGTGAGGGCCGCGTGCTCGTCACGATCCCGGACGGCACGACCGCCGTGGTCGAGCTCCCGCTGCACCCGGATGCGGCGGCGTTCGAGATCGCTGCCGGGTCGCACGAGTGGAACTACCCCGTGGAGGACGCGGGCCAGGGCGGTTCGTACAACTTGGACTCGACCCTGGGCGAGATCGCAGCCGATCCGAACGCCTGGCGCCTGTTCACCGACGCGTTCGGCCGACACGTCCCTGGCGTGCCGCTGGACGGCGACGACCCCGGCGCCGCGGCCCTGTCCATCAGAACCCTCCTGGACTACATCCCGGGCGCATCCGAGGAACTGAAGACCGACATCGAAGCGTCCCTCGACGCCGCAACCACTGGAGCATCAGCATGACGTTCGATCCATCAGCACTGACCCTCGCGCAGAAGGCAGCCCTCCTCTCCGGCGCCGACTTCTGGTCCACGAAGAGCCTGTCCGACGCGGGCATCCCGTCGATCGTCCTCACCGACGGACCCCACGGCGTGCGACGCCAGGCCGGTGACGCCGACCACCTCGGCATCAACGACAGCCTGCCATCGACGTGCTTCCCCCTCGCCGTGGCGGTGGGCAGCAGCTGGGACCCGCAGCTCGCCGCACAGGTGGGTGCCGCCGTCGGCCGGGAAGCACGGGCGTTCGGAGTCTCCGTCGTCCTCGGACCAGGGGTGAACATCAAACGCAGCCCGCTGTGCGGCCGGAACTTCGAGTACTACTCCGAGGACCCTCACCTCTCCGGAGTGCTCGGCGCCGCTCACGTCACCGCGATGCAGGAGACGGGGGTGGGGGCTTCGGTCAAGCACTTCGCCGCGAACAACCAGGAACACGAACGGATGCGCATCAGCGCAGACGTGGACGAGCGCACCCTCCGGGAGATCTACTTCCCGGCCTTCGAACGAGTCGTCCGGGAGGCCAGGCCCGCCACCGTGATGTGTTCGTACAACAAGATCAACGGGGTCTACGCCTCCCACAACCGATGGCTGCTTACGGACATTCTGCGCACCGATTGGGGCTTCGAGGGCGCGGTGGTCTCCGATTGGGGCGCCGTCAGTGACCGCGTCGCAGGTGTGGCAGCCGGGATGGACCTGGAGATGCCCGGCAGTGGAGGAGCCACCGACCAGCAGATCGTCGACGCCGTGCTGGCCGGGCGACTCGACGAAGAGCTCGTGGACGAATCCGTCCGCAGGGTCGTGGCGCTCACCGAGCTGGCAAGCGATGCCACCGGTGATCTCGACGTGGACGGCCACCACACGCTGGCCCGACAGGTCGCGGCGGATTCGATCGTGCTGCTCAAGAACGATGAGTCCACCCTCCCCATCCGGCCGGACACCCGCATCGCCGTGCTCGGCGCCTTCGCGACCACGCCCCGGTATCAGGGAGGCGGCAGCTCCCACATCAACGCCACCCGCGTCGACACCGCCCTCGACGCCATCCGCGACCAGTCGTGGGCGGAGGGGGTGACCATCGAGCACGCGACCGGGTTCACCGAGGACGGCTCCGGTGACACCGCCGCGCTCCTCGACGAAGCGGTCGCCGTCGCCGCCCGTGCGGACGTCGCCGTGCTGTTCGTCGGGCTGGGAGACCGCGACGAGTCCGAAGGGTTCGACCGCGACACCCTCGCCCTCCCGGCCGCGCAGGTCGATCTCATCCACGCCGTCGCAGCGACAGCGGCGAAGACCGTCGTTCTGCTCTCGAATGGAGGCGTCGTCTCGCTCGAAGGCTGGCACGACGAGGTCGATGCGATCCTGGAAGGGTGGCTGCTCGGTCAGGCGAGCGGCTCAGCCATGTCGGATGTGCTGTTCGGCCGGGTCAACCCGTCCGGCCACCTGGCGGAATCGATCCCGCTCCGTTTGGAAGACACCCCCAGCTGGGTGAACTTCCCCGGCGAGCAGGGCCACGTGCGGTACGGCGAAGGCGTCTTCGTCGGGTACCGGTACTACACCTCGGCGGAGGTGCCGGTGCGGTACCCGTTCGGTCACGGACTCAGTTACACCACGTTCTCCACCGAGAGCGTCGTCGCCCGGGTCGTCGGTGACGCCGAGGTCGAGGTCGACGTCACCGTGACCAACACCGGTGAGCGCACTGGCAAGCACGTCGTCCAGCTCTACGTCGCCCCGGCACCGGCGCCGGTGCGCCGCCCGGTTCGAGAGCTGCGCGGTTTCGCGAAGGTCGACCTCGGTGCCGGCGAGAGCACCACGGTCACGCTGCGGCTCGATCGGCGCGCCTTCGCCTACTGGGACATCGAGCTCGACCGGTGGGTCGTCACCGCCGGCGACCACCTGATCCAGGTCGGCTCGGACGCCGCCACCATCACCCGCGAGACGGCCGTGACGCTGAGCGGAGACACGATCGTCCGCGAACTCACCCTGGCGTCCACGGTCGGCGACTGGTTCGGTCACCCCGAGGTCGGACCCTTGCTCATGCAGGGCATGTCCGCGGGGATGACCGCGGAGCAGGCCCAGCAGGCCGCGGAGAACCCCGACCAGCTCAAGATGGTCGAATCCATGCCGATGCAGCAGTTCCTCGCATTCGTCCAGGGCGCCATCCCCGAGGAGTCCCTCGAGCAGATGATGCAGCTGTCGCGATCCGCTGCGGGTGCCGCACGATGACGAGGGTGCCGCCGCCTGGCGGTCCGGGCTCGCCGGTCGGCCGGCCACAGAACATCCCGAGAACGACGACGCCGATGGAGGCACACATGAACAGATACGACGACAGGCGAGTCCTCATCACCGGGGCAGGCTCCGGTATCGGACAGGCGACGACCCTGCGGATCCTCGCGGAAGGCGGGACGGTCGTCGCCGCGGACATCAGCGACACAGGCCTGGCGGACACCGCGTCGAAGGCAGGCTCTGACCTCGAACGCTTCCATCCGGTGATCATCGACATCGGTGACGAAGGATCGGTTCGTGGCGGCGTGGAGGAGGCCGTCGGAATCCTCGGCGGGCTCGACGTCCTCGTCAACGCGGCAGGCATCCTGCGTTCCTCCCACACGGCGACGACCAGCCTGGAGAGCTTCCAACAGATCATCCGCGTCAACCTCACCGGGACGTTCCTCATGATCCGCGAGGCCCTTCCAGCCCTGCAGCGGGGTACTGGAGCCGCCGTCGTGAACTTCAGCTCCACATCCGCCGGCTTCGCCCATCCCTACATGGCCGCGTACGCCGCGAGCAAGGGAGGCGTGCAGTCGATGACGCACGCGCTCGCCGCCGAGTACGCCAAGGATGGCATCCGGTTCACCTCCGTCCAGCCGGGCTCCATCTCATCCGGGATGACCAGCGGGACGGGCATGAGCGGTCAAAGCGTGGGTCCGGGCCTGCCGGACGACGTCGACTACAGCCTCATGATGAAGCTCCAACCCATGCTCGGTGAAGGCTTCGCCTCACCCGATGCCGTCGCGGGCGTCGTCGCGATGCTCGCGAGCGCCGACGGCGCGTTCATCACAGGCACGGAGATCCGGATCGACGGCGGAACCCACGCCTGACCCCTCGATCACCTGCTGACATCGGGTCGCGCGCGACATTCCGCGGTGAGAA
Source organism: Plantibacter sp. CFBP 8804 (assembly GCF_014841225.1). Taxonomy (NCBI): domain Bacteria; kingdom Bacillati; phylum Actinomycetota; class Actinomycetes; order Micrococcales; family Microbacteriaceae; genus Plantibacter; species Plantibacter sp. CFBP 8804. The sequence continues at coordinate 76,015 of NZ_JACYTU010000011.1, read as the reverse complement.
GCTTGCGTTGTGACCGGTATCGACCTGACCTTCGCGCCACCGCTGAGGGGCACGTTCTATCGCGCCGTCGACCCGAGCTTCCGCGAGTTCGCGATCGCCGGATCGCGTGCCGCCGGGCGCTACTCGCGGGCGAACGAGCCGACGCTCTACCTGAGCTCGTCCATCGATGGCGTTGAGGCCGCGATGATCGCACACCAGGATGCTCGGGCGGCGGCGCGCGAGATCGTGGAGGTCGATGTCGAGGCGTCCGGCATCGTCGACCTGCGAGACGAGGGGGCCCTGGAATCGGCAGGCATCGACCTCGCTGACGCAGCGGCCCCATGGCAGGACGTCGTCGCCGGCGGAGGCACGCCGACATCGTGGAGTGTCCGCGACCGCCTGCTGGCAGGCGGCGCGAACGGCGTGATCGACCCCTCGCGAAAACGCCCGGGGCTCTGGCATCTGGTGCTCTTCCGCTGGAACGAGCCTGGTGCGCCGACCGTCAGCTTGAGAGGGACTCATGTTGCCGCCGCGAAGTGACGCCGCGAGACGACGTTCGTCCTGATCCGAGCGTGTGCCGGGCCGCTCAGCTCTGAGCGCGGCGCGCATGCGTGCGCGCCTTCATCCGGTTGCCGCAGACCGCCATCGAACACCACTTCGCGGTGCCAGGTCGACTGTGGTCGACGAGGAACTGCGTGCACTCGTGGTTCGCGCAGGCGCGGAGGCGCCCGGGGAACTCCGTGATCACGCTCGACCACGCCAGCACGACCCCCGCCACCAAGCGATCGTCGTCAGGGACCTGAAGCTCCCAGACCACGCCATCCGGGGTGATACGCGGCGTGCGCACGGCATCGTCGAGGATGCCCGCGAGGTCTCTGATCGCTCCTCCGTCATCTCCACGGACCATGGTCTGCAGCGCCTGTCTCGCACGTCGGAGGCGCGCCACCTCGTCCACGGATCCCGTGCCGCCCCAGCTGCGCGCCAGGTCTCGTCCGGTCGCCCCCTCGAGACGGTCGGTCGGGGTGCCCTCGACGACCGGCGCACTGTTCAACAGGCCCAGCAGCAGCTCCTCGTCGCGAAGCATCGTTCTCCGTTCTCGTGCGCCGTCCGGCGTCCTGGATCCATGCTACCGTCTGACTAACCAGTAAAACAATCTAAAGGGGTTAGCAATGGTCACCGTCCACCACCGCACCGTCTCGATCGACGGGCTCGACGTCTTCTACCGCGAGGCCGGCCCGGCAGACGCTCCCGTGCTCCTGCTCCTCCACGGGTACCCGAGCAGCTCCCACATGTTCCGGCACCTCATCCCGGCGCTTGCCGGCCAGTACCGCGTCATCGCTCCGGACCACATCGGCTTCGGTCGCTCCTCCACCCCATCGGTCGACGGGTTCGAGTACACCTTCGCGGCCCTCGCAGGGGTCACCGGCCGGTTCCTCTCGACCATCGGCGTGACGCAGTACACGATCTACGTCCAGGACTACGGCGCCCCGGTCGGCTGGCGCCTGGCCCTCAACGACCCCACTGCCGTCGTCGGGGTCATCTCCCAGAACGGCAACGCCTACGAAGAAGGCTTCGTGCCGAGCTTCTGGGACCCGATCTGGGCCGACGCGGCCGAGCGGACCGCCGAGACGCGCGACGCGCTCCGTCCAGCCCTCGGCCGGGAAGCCGTCGAATGGCAGTACACCCACGGCGTACCGGACGTGACGACCGTCGACCCCGACGCCTGGGAGCACGACCTCGCGCTCCTCGCCCGTCCGGGTCAGGACGACGTGCAGCTGGCGCTCTTCCGCGACTACGCCACCAACCGGGACCTCTACCCCGCGGTGCACGAATGGCTCCGCACCTCACAGGTACCGGTGCTCGCGATCTGGGGGCGTAACGACGAGATCTTCGCCGCCGCCGGTGCCACAGCGTTCACCCGCGACGCCCCCGATGCTCGCGTCGAGCTCGTCGACGGCGGCCACTTCCTCCTCGAATCCGACCTCGACCATGTCGCTGACACCATCACGGACTGGCTCCGGATGAGTGACCGAAGCGCATAGTCCGCCGGGTCAGTCCGTCCACCTGGACCGAGGTCAGCGGCGGCGCGTTCGGCTCGGACGGCTCAGGCTGCTGGCGGGTTGATCGTCAGTACGCCGGGTAGTCCGGAGGCTGCGAACGCCGCTTGGATGGCAGCGGTGACCTGGTCATCCGGCTTGCTGAGGTTGGCGTGGAGCGTGGTTTCGCCGTCGGCGACGGTGTAGATGATGCTGTCGAGGCCCGATGATCCCTGGAACGGGATGGTGAGCGCTTCGAGGAAGTCGGCGAGCGCGGCGGGCGGTGTCTCGTCAGTGGTGATGCGTACGCCCTTATAGGCGCCGGTGCCGCTGTCCCAGGTCAGTGTCCATCGGACGGGACCGACGGTGTCATCGAGGCGGTCGCCGGTCGTGTGCTGACGGAGCAGGTCGACGAAGTCGGTGTACCGTCCCCGCTCGGAAGCGTCCAGATGGGCTGGGGCGTCGGTGGCGAAGTACAGCGTGATCGGCCCCGGTCCGGCCAGGTGTTCGGCGACCGACACCCAGCCGTCGTCGGAGATGGTGTTCCAGTTCTCGGCGAACACGGTCGAACGGGCGGCCGTTTCGACGGTGCTGATGTCGCAGGGCGCGAAGCGGTCGGTGGGTGCGAGTGACTGCAGGACCGTCGCCGTCTCATCGACCGTGATGTCCTCGTCGAGGTCCACCGACAGGGTGCAGCTCGAGCCGGAGCTGTAGGTGAACTCCTTCGCGTACGCCGAGACGGTGCCGTGTTCGCCGACGACCTCCTGGAGGACCGGGGTCACCCGCCAGGCGGCGATCCTCATCGTCGAACAGGAGTACAGGATCATCGCTGCGATGCAGGCCATGGCGATGAGGAGGACGAGCACGACGATCCGGCCGGCCCTACTGCGGCGGATGCGTGGCGATCTCGGCCGGGGTTCGCGAAGGGTCGGCTGGACGAACACGTCACACCACTTCCTGTGTGGCCGACCTGCGTCGGCGGAGGCGACCGGTGCCGACGGCGGCCGCGCGCGGTCCGATCGTCGCCGTCGCGGACATCATCGTCGGGAGAAGAGCCGCTCGAACAGCGAGGGCTTCGGAGCGGGCCGGCTGCCGGCGATCCGGCGCATCCGTGCCTGGATCTCCGGATCGCTCTGCATCGCCAACATCGCCAACCGCGCCGATCCGAGACCCCACTGCGACCAGTGCTTCGCGTGAGCCGTCACCGCCGTGATCTGGCTGAGCTGGTTCAGATCGCTGAGTTCCCGCCATCGCGTGAGGTCGAGCAGCGCGATGTCCTCGGCATAGGTCTCGTTCACCCGGGTGATCCCGGCGTTGCCCGCTCGACGGCGCGCAGGGGTCTCGGCCGAGGCGTCGCCCGTCGCGAGGTGGATGGTGGCAAGCTCGTCGAGCAACTCCTCGAACACTGCGTGCAGCTCGGACCGGACCTTGGGGGCTGTCGCGATGACCTGGTCCTCCTCGGTCCTCCACGCGATGAGCACGCCGCCGGAGCAGAGGCGGCACAGTTGCCTGGGCGCGATGCGGCTCGTGGCGTAGCCGCACTGGCAATACCCCGCGATGTTGGAGAGGGTGTCGTCGAGTGAGATGAAGGTGCTGTTCTCCTCCGACTCCGCCTCTTCCACGGACTCCATCAGCAGCAGGGCTCCGGGCACGCCGACGGCCGCCGCTCGTCCGACATAGCTGCCGGGCACCCGGCTGATCTTCGCGGTCCACAGGTCGACGTCCTCGGCGCTGAACAGCCCACTGGCCTGACGGACGTACTCACTGACACTCCGCTCGACGATCGCCTCGAGCTCGGTGTCGAGTCGCTTCATAGCGGCATCGTCCGACGGGTCGTCGAATCGTTCGTTCAGCGCGATCACGGCTTCGCGGCCGCGAGCCACGATCGCCTGGTGCACGGCTGCGGCGCGCGGGTTCCGCTGCAGCAGCAGCTCCTCAGTGCCGAGTATCTCGATGCTCGTGATCATGGGGTTCCTCGCAACGTTGTGGTCGCGCTCAGCGCATGTTCTCGCGCTGCGTCCCGAAGCGTTGTGATGCGTGCGATGCGATTCCCCATGGCCAAACCGTACCGGTCGCAATCGGCTCAGCGAATGGGGACCGCTCACCATCGAGCGTCACCGTGCCCAGGGGCGTTCGTTCGATCGGGGGCCCGTCTCCCGGGGGACGGCCGCGGCGCGACTTGCACCTGCCGTAGCGTCATGTGGTGCAGTGGACGTATCCCGCCCACCGAGGAAGGCCCCCACATGTTCTCGTCCTTCACCCCACCGCGCCAGGTCACGATCGGAGGCGCCGCTGCGTTCGTCGGCACCACCCCACGGGCGATCCGTCACTACCACCAGATCGGTCTGCTCCCTGAGCCCGAGCGGGGGAGTGACGATCGCCGCCGCTACGGCTACGACGAGATGATCCGGCTGCTGTGGATCCGTCGGATGGCGGACGCCGGCATCGCCCTCGACGACATCCGCGGCGCCTTCGCGGATGGCATCACCGATACCGACGACGATATCGCGCGCATCCTGGACCGCCTGGAGGGCTCCCTCGTCGCTCGGCGGGCAGAACTCGAGCAGCAGCGGACCGCCGTGCAGCGCATGCGTGCGCAGGGCAGCAGGTTGGGACTGCTCTCCGAGGTTGTGAGCGACCGCCTCACAGACCTGCCCGAGGGCGCTCTGCGGCAGGACGACCTGGACACCCTGCTCGTGACCGAGCGGATCTTCGGTGGGCTCGGCGCGTCCGTCCAGGCGTCGCGGTTCATCGCCCTGGCCACCCACCCGGAGCTGCGGGAGGAGTCCGACCGAGTCGACGCCGCCGAAGCAGCACTCGACGACACCGTCGCGGTCGACGACCCCCGGGTGGCGGAGATCGCCGCCGAACGGCATGCCTTCGAGGCGGCCCTCCGCACGGTCATCGAGGACTCCGGCCTGGCGCAGACTGACGACGACCGCTTTGACGCGTGGGACGAGTCCCACCCCCTTCCCGACGACGAGGACGGCGCAGGCTCGACGTGCGGCTCGACGAGCCTCACCGAGGCCGTCCGGATGATGCCCTACGACTTCTCCCGCGCACGCCTGCGGTGCATGGAACTGGTCCTGGAACTCGATGCGCTCGACGTCGCACCAGCGGTCGAACGCTGAGTCGTCGACCGCGATCGTCCGTGTCGCGACTGGGCGTCACCGCGCCCGTCATCGTCTTCATGACCTGATCATCCGCGCTGCTCGGTGTCACCGACACGGGTAGGTTCGGTGCATGGAGCAGACGCAGAACATCCAGGGCTTCCGGAAACTCGTCGATGAGCCGCTCTCCACCTGGCCCGGAGCACTGGTCGTACTCCTGGCTGTGTTGGGCGTCGGTTTCGTCGCAACGGCGGCGGCTGTGGGCCCACTGGACGACTATTCGGAGGAGGAGCTGGCGCAGACCCTGCCGGTCATCGTGATCTCGCTCGGGGCGTCGCTCTTGGCTGTCGGAGTCGTCGTCCAGCAGGTCGCGGGAGCGGTGCAGCTGCGGATCGACGCCTCTGCCCGCGTCGTGGAGCGGCTGTCCGAGCCGACGGCCGCCGCTCCGACCACACCGGCAGACGACGCCTTGCGCCGTCGTTTCGCAGCAGAACTCGCGATGCACGTGGAGACCGTCGCCCGCCTGCGTCGACGTCTCGGTCTCGCCAGGAGGATCAGCGCGGGCCTCGTGTGTGCTGCCGGGCTGGTGCTCGTCTCGGGTGCCGTGCTGAGCTTCTGGGCACTGCCTGTCCTGACCTGAGCCAGCGGCGCGAGGCGTCCGGGCCTCGCTCAGCCCGCGTGGAGGGTGCACCCGACCCCGTAGACGGTGACGAGGCGGGTGGGCTGCTGTGGATCGGACTCGATCTTGGCCCGGAGGTTCTTCACGTGGGTGTCGATGGTGCGGCCTCCGATCCAGCGGTCGGTCCCGTGGCCACGATCGGGCCGGGCTGGCGCGCGGATCGTCGAAGTGGGACGCGCGCCCGCGAGTAACACGCCTTCGTCCTTGACTTCAAGCGACGACGGGTGGGTACGGTGTCGGCTTCGGAAACAAACGAGACAAAGGAGTATCTCTGATGCGTACGAAGTTCTCTCGGATCCTGATCACCGCGGTCGCAGCGATGGGGCTGACCGTCGGCGCGGCGGGCGCCGCGAACGCCGAACCCGCTGGGCAGTACGAATACGTCTGCGTCGGCACCGACGGCTCGTCCTACAGCATGACCAAGGGCGCGGCGCTGAGCACCTGCAAGGGCTCGTACCTGCAGAAGTACATCAACGGCAAGCAGATCGAGACCATCGCGCTGACCGGGCACGGGACCATCGCCGATCCGAACGCCATCAACATGGACTGCCTGGTCGCCGTCGTCGGTACCGGCGCGTCCGCGTACGGCATCGTTCAGACCGCCGGCACCGGCGTCATCGCCTACGTCGGACTGGCTGCTTCCGTCTACGGACTGAAGTCCTGCGTCGCGTAAGCGCACACGGTGCGATGACGGGCCCCGGGGGACCTCTCGGGGCCCGTCCGCGGTCAGACCCGGATTCGTGCGGGTCCGACACCTCCGACACCGACCGTCACGTCCACGCCCAATGCCGCTTGGTCGGACGTCAGGCGGGCGCTTCGCCCATCGTCAGTTCCGGCTCGACGCCGGCCGGCAGCGGGAACCATGCGAGGAAGGTGACGCCCTCGTCGGTCGCGTCGAAGACGATCGTCTCGTTCGCCGGCTCATGGAAGGTGTCGCCGGCGCGCAGGACGGTCCGAGGCCCAGCCCCCACCTGGAAGTTCACGGAGCCGGTTTCGATGGTGCCGAAGACCGGGCCGTTGTGCCAGTGCGGCCCGACGTGGAAGTCGGGGGCGATCGTGATGCGTCGCACTTCGACGGAGGCGAAGCTCGGAGCCCCATCGAGCGTCACCGTGCTCAGGGTCGTTCGTTCGATCGGGGATTCACTCATGGGTCGATGATGCCAGTGGTCGGTGCTCGGCGGCGCCGGGCCGACCAGAGGTCAGGAACCTCCCCGACGACGACGGGCCCGTGCGCCGAACTCGTCCAGCGCCTGCAGGACCTCGCTGGCCTGCCAGTGGCGGTTCCGTCGGCCGGCGCTGGACTGGACGAGGATCCCGGCGTCGACGAGCTTCTGCACCGAGGTGTCCGCTGTCGAGAAGTGCAGCCCCAGGGTCGATGCCACCAGCGACGTCGTGATCACCGGCTGCCGCAGGAGCAGCTGCTTCAGACGCTGCACGGATGAATCGCTGCGCACCTTCACGGTTTCGTCCCACCGCTCTGCGATCGACGTGATGTCGCGCTCCAGCGTTCGGCCGTTGGCGACCGCCGCGTACGCGGCTTCCGTCATCGTCTCGATGATCGGGCGCAGGTCACCGGATCGGTACGCCGTGAGCGCGCGGAAGTAGTGGTCAGTGTCGCCGAGCAGGCCAGCGGACACGGGTACAGTGACGTTCCTCGTCACGTCAGCTGCCCGCAGCATGCCCTGCACGAGCGCGCGGCCAGTGCGTCCGTTGCCGTCCGGGAAGGGGTGGATCGTCCCGAACTGAGCGTGAGCGATCGCGATCTGCGCCATGACGGGCACATCGAGACGGTTCGCGAACGCCATCACATCCGCCATGAGCTCAGGCACACGATCCTGATGCGGGGGGACGAATGCGGCGCCGTGCGGGGAGAAGCCGGTTCTGCCGATCCACACCTGGTCGTCGCGCCACCGACCCACGATGTCGGGATCAGACCGATCCAGCAGTGCGCGGTGCATCGTGAGGATCGCCTTCGGGTCCAGATGATCCGCCAGGGTTACGGCCGCCTCCACGGCGGCGACGTTCTGTACGACGAGCTTGGCGTTGACCGACGTCGAGTCGCCGATCTCGGCGAGCGCCACCTGCTTCGCGCTCGAGGTGAGATGTTCCACCTCAGAGCTCGATGCGCTCTCGGTCCGCAGCAGGATCGACGAGAACGGAGCTGCGAGCGTACCGACCTCGGCGTCGAAGCGGGTCAGCTCACGGCCGGCGTCCTCGCTTGCAGCCACGAGGTCCGCGGGCAGCTCGACGGACAGATGAGCGATGAGGGGAGGGACTGCCGCCTGATATGGGCCCGCGGCCGACCGGCGGCGTCGCTTGGGCGCGACCGCGTCGCTGTCGTGCGTCCATGGCCGCGGTTCGTAATTCGTCGCCGGCCAGGACCGTTCCAGCCCTGCCGAGCCGGTAGGCGAGATCATCGCGCTACCTTATTCGGGTTTACTGAAATCAACCCGAATACAGATCACGATCCCGAGCACGGTGAACGCAACGGGCGATCACCACGGTCGGGCCGGCCTCGGGTGCATCAGCGATCAGGACGGATGGCCGATCATGACGCTCTCCCGCTCGGCGCGGGTGAGCTTCACGCGGGCGAGCCGGATCCGTTGGCCGGCCTTCACCTGACGAGGGAGGGCCACGGTGAGCGGTCCCTCGTCCTGCGCGCCGAACAGGCAACCGTCCGCTTGAGGGAACGCCACTGTCGCGGGAATGGCGCGCAAGACGCCGATCTGCTGCTTGAGCACCGCCAGTCGGTGGATGTCGAATGCACGCGCCACCGTGGCCGTGCGGACTGTGTGCAGGGCGCCCGCGAACACCCACGTCGGCATCCGCGGGCCTGAGACGAGCATGAACGGCTTCTGGAGATCGCGAGCGCGAGCTTCACCCCTGCCGCCGACCAAGCGCTGATCGTAGGTGATGGTGGGCGAACCCTCGCCACCCCATTCGGCGAGGCCGCTCGGTGCCTGCAGGGCGACCCAGCCGTCCTTGCGGAAGATCCCGAACTCTCGCCGGAGACGTACCTGGATGGACACCACCGAGATGGCGATCAACAGGACGCCCGCGGTGACCCACCCCGCCACAGCCGGCCTCGAAAGCCACTCCCCAAGCACGCCGATGCCCGGCTCGGATGCGGCCGTGAAGGCGTCGACGAGTCCGAAGACCTGTGGGATCAGGAACGGGATCCCGAGCACCAGCCCGAGTATGGAGTACTCACCTTCGGTCTTCAACCGGTGTCGGAAGCCGCGGAAGGTGCTGATCTCCTGCTCGATGCTCCACCGCAACTCGTCGAGGCGGCGAGGATCGACGCTCGCTTCCCAATCCGGGCCGAGCCAGCCACGCACCGGCCCACTGTCGTTCCGAGGAATGCTCACAGAACCCAGGGTAGAGGCACCGCCGCACTGCTCGACGAGTGGCCGAGAGACGTGTTCCGACTCAGTAACCGGTTGCGACATCCGCTTGGGGAAGCTATCTTCCTATAAACACGTTCCATGAACATTGGGGGAGATGATGATTCGCAAGAAGATCCTGGTACTGCTCACGTCCGGACTGGTGGTCGCCGGCGGACTCGGCGGTGTGGCGGCTAACGCCGTGGCGAGCTCCGCGGAGGCGCCGGCGGAGGCGACCGCGACGCCGACCGAGAGCGCGACGCCGACCGCGACCACGCCGCCCACCGAGTCCACGCACATCAATGAGTTCTACCTGCAGGGCCTCTGGCAGCGATTCTTCGAGGTTGGTAAAGCCGCCATGGCGTCCTGCATGACCGAAGCGGGGTTCGGGTTCGACGACACCAGCTTCGACGGGATGCCGCCAGGTCTGAGCGAGGCCGACCAGGACGCCTGGCAGGCGGCCGCGGTCCCCTGTCGTGAGGAGCGTGACGCGGCGACCGCAGCTGCCGAGGCGGCCTACGTGCCGACCGAGGAGGAGCGTGCCACGGCACTGGCGTTCGCGACGCAGTATCAGGGCTGGATCGATGCGATGCGCTCATGCATGGTCGACCGCGGCCACGAGTTCGTGGGCGCCGTCGACATGACGCTTCAGGCCTACCCGTATCCCGAAGGTCAGCAGGCGACCGGGATGCCCGACGGCCTGTCTCCGGAGGAGAGCCACCAGTGGAAGTTGGATGCCACCGGCTACGACTACTCCTTCCCCGAGTCGGAGCAGAGCACCTGGGAGGCGTCCTGCGGTTTCGTCGCCGACGCCGCCTACGGTGGGCCCGGTCACTGATCGGTCTGTCGAGAGTCGGTCTCGTGTCCGCCACAGAGCGTCGGACACGAGACCGGCCACCGAGTGGGTGAGGATGGGGCCATGCGCGCAATCTTCACGGACATCGTCAACGGGGCCGAGCAGCAGGTCCGAGACCGGATCGCACAGGATCCGTCGGTCGTCGGAGCCGTCGCCGCGGGTACGCCGAAGCAGTACGCCGGACAATCCACTCTGCAGGTGGCAGTCCGTTCCGGCGAATTCGCCATCGCGCATTTCTTGCTGGCGAGCGGCGCCGATCCCGGGTTCGTCGACGTCGATTCGCCGAGTGGATGGGCCAAACCTGTGCTCCACGATGCGCTCGTGGCTGCAGTGCAACGCTCACGCTGGATGCGTCAGACGTTCACTGCGCAGTCGGAGCGAGCGTTCCGAACGGTGAACAGCGCATCGAAGTCGGACGACGCGTACAGCGTCGTCGTGGCGCTGCTCGATGCGGGCGCCGATGTACGCGCAGTGGATTCGAAAGGATGCACGCCGCTCGGTCGCGCCGCACGCGCAGCACACGACGTCCTTCCTCGCAGGCCGCACGGACAGCCCGATGCGCGAGACGGCAGACCGTTGAACCCGGAGCTCGTCGAAGACCTCTCGCGGATCTTCGACCTCCTCCGCCAGCGTGGGGCCGACCCGGCACTCCGAGAGCCGCAACTGGACATGTCGTTGAGCACCTACTACGAGACTGAACTCGTCGGGGCCTTCCTCGCAGGTCGCGCGCGACCGGATCCCGCACCGTAGTCGACGCCTGCCCTGCCCATGGTGGGGGCAGTGGAGTGCGGGGTCATTCGGCTTGGAAGCCCTGGTCGTCGGTCTGTCGACGATCACCTCCTGGCTGGATGTCGGTCCGAGTCGTCATCCACGGTCACCGGATGCGTGTTCCGGCGTGGCGGGCCGGGCGAACGGAGCCCCCGGCGAGGACGAGCAGCGAGCTGGCTGGGATGGCGAGTACAGCCATCCCCGCGGCGGAGAGGGAGCGCCGATTGGCGCAGACGTCGTAGGGCGGCTCCGAGGTGTCTGTCGAGACGATCCCGCGAGCGACCATCCGGTCGCCTCCCGCGCCGAGCTCGCGGGGCCAGACGGCGACGACCACGGATGAGCACACGGTGGTGTATCCGGGATGATCATCGCCGTCGACCCGCTCGTGGACGGTCGACGGGAGGAACGCGAGCACGCCCATCGCCACGACGGACGCCAGCCCGGCCACGTAGTGACACTTAACGCGCATACGTGACACCAACTGGTGGGATCGTGACAGGTCGGTCCAACCGGCCGGCAACCCGGTGCGGGGATCAGCGCGGGCCGACGGACGCGCTGCCCGCGGGCGCTGACGACGCGGCGTCCAGCAGTTCGAGCACGTGGCGGTAGTCCTCGCCCGTGGCGCGGGTCATCCCGAGTTCGCAGGTGCGGTTGCACGACGCGTGCGCGTCGGCACCAAGGGCGGCGACCTCGGCGGCCTCGGCTTTCGTCGCGGACGCCGTCAGCTCGGGGTGCAGCATGCCGCGGTCGCCGGCGAAGGCGCAGCAGCCCCAGTCGTCCGGGACGTGCACGCGCTCGGCCACGGCTTCGCCGATCAGCACGAGATCCGGGTCGAGGCCCATCTGTCGTGAGGAACAGGTCGGGTGCAGGACGAGCTGCTCGATCTGCGCTGAGACGTCGACCCGAGGCAGGATCTCCCGGGCGGCGAAGGCCACCGCGTCCTCGACGACCACGCCGCTCTCGCTGAGGAGCTTCGCGAAGCCCTCGGTGCAGCTCGACGCGTCGCTGACGACCACGAGGCCGCTGTCGGCCACGGCCGCTCGGATGCGTTCGACCGTGCGTTGCTCGTTCACCGCAGCACCGGACGCGAACCCCTTCGACGACCACGGGGTGCCGCAACAGATCGACTCCACGCCGTCGGGGACCATCATGCTCAGGCCCGCCCGCTCGAGCAGTCGGGTGAAAGCGCCCATGACGCCGTCCCCGCCGTCCACCGCGCCGAACATGCTGTTCACGCACGCCGGGACGTAGATGCCGACGGTCGGACCGTCACCGGCACCCACCGTCCGGCCGAGGGCCTTCCGCGACCGTCCGCCGCCCGGCAGATCGCCCGAGTACTTCGGCACGGTGTCTGCGCCGAGCACGGCACGCGCGACGTCCGTCACCGCACCGACCACCGGAGCCGGCAGGAGCTTCGCGCCGGAGAGCGCCACCGAACCGATCCTCGTGACCGGCCCCCAACCGGTGGCAGCAGCCTTCCAGCCCGCGGCGGCGACCGGAGCCGCCTCGGTGCGCCGGATGCGCTTGACCAGCGCGCCCGTGTTGATCTGGACCGGGCACGCCGTCTGACACATCCCGTCGACGGCGCAGGTCTGCACGCCGGCGTAGTCGTAGTCGTCCGCGAGCTCCTCCGCGAGGGCGATGTCCCCGCGAGCGCGAGCGGACTCCTCGGCACGGCGGACGACGATGCGCTGCCGCGGCGTCAGCGTCAGGTCGCGACTCGGGCAGACGGGTTCGCAGTACCCGCACTCCACGCAGCGGTCGACCTCCTCCTCGACGGTCGGCTGGAGCTTGATCCCCTGGAGGTGCGCCTGGGGATCCTCGTCGATCAGCACGCCGGGGTTCATCACCCCGGCCGGGTCGACCAACCGCTTCAGCTCGAGCATCACCCCGTACAGTTCATCGCCGTACTGCCGGCGGACGTACGGTGCCATGGCGCGACCCGTGCCGTGCTCGGCCTTCAGGTTGCCGCCCGCCGCGAGGACGAGGTCGACCATCTGCTCGGTGAAGCCGTTGAACCGGCCGAGTGCGGCGTCGCCCTCGAACCGGTCGGTCAGCATGAAGTGGATGTTGCCGTCCTTCGCGTGGCCGAAGATGACCGAGTCGCGATAGGCGTGCTGCACGAAGAGCTCCTGCAGGCTCGCGCAGGTGTCGGCGAGAGCCGCGGTCGGGACGACGATGTCCTCGAGGAGGGCCGTGGTGCCGGAGGGACGCGCTCCCGCGACCGAGGCGTAGAGGCCCTTCCGGAGTGCCCAGGCGCGCGACCGCTGGGACGCATCGCTCGAGAACACCACCGGCGCGTGCACGTCCAGACCGTTCAGGAGCACACCGCCCGCCGTCGCGCGGTCCCTGAGTTCGACGGCGTCCTCGGAGCGGTACTCGACGAGGAGTGCCGCGTGATCCTGCGGCGTGAAGCCCTGGATCTCCGCCGGGCTGCCGGGGAGACGCTGCCCGACCGTCAGGGACGTGGCGTCCATGAGCTCGAGCGTCGCGGCTCCGGACGCGACCAGCTCGGGCAGCGCGCGCGTCGCCGCGTCGAGGGAGGGGAACACGGCCAGCGCCGTCGACACCAGCGGGAGGACGGGGACGGTGCGGAAGGTCGCCTCGGCGACGAATGCCAGCGTGCCCTCCGAGCCGATGATGAGGTGCTGCAGGACGTCGACGGGTGACTCGAAGTCGAGGAACGCGTTGATGCCGTACCCCATGGTGTTCTTCAGGGAGAACTGGCGCTCGATGGACGCGACGGAGGCCGGGTCCGACCGCACGCGGCGCTGCAGGCGCTCGATGCCCTCGGCGAGCTCCGGTTCCGCTTCGTGGAGCTGTCGGTCGGCCGTCGGGTCGGCCGTGTCGATCGTCGTGCCGGACGGGAGGACGAACACCATCGACTCCAGCGTCCGGTAGGTGTTCTCGTCGATCCCGCAGGCCATGCCGCTGGAGTTGTTCGCGATGACGCCGCCGATCGTGCACGCCACCTCGCTCGCCGGGTCCGGGCCGAGGCGGTAGCCGAGTCGCGTGAGTCGCGCGTTGACCTGCGCCACCGTCGCCCCCGGCTGCACCCGGACGCGCTTGCCGCCGTCGAGCACCTCGATGGACTTGAACCGCTGCCTGGTGTCGACGATGATGCCGGAACCGGACGCCTGACCGGACAGGCTGGTGCCACCCGACCGGAACGTGACGGGCGCGGCGGACCGCGTCGCAGCCCGAAGGATCGATGCGATCTCGGCAGCGCTCTCCGCGATGACGACCGCCTCGGGCGTCAGTAGGTAGTGCGATGCATCCCCGGCGTACGCGGCCAGGTCGATCGCCCGGGTGCGGATCCGGGAGGGGTCACCCACGGCTTCGCCGATGGCTTCGGTGATGAGGGATGGGACGGTGGTCGGGTGTGCCACGAGGCTTCCTTCTCGAATGCGGGCGTCAGCGGGGTGCAGGAGAGCGGGGTGCTGGGTTGCGGCTGCGGTGGCCGGACGCCTCAGAGGATGGGGCGTCGTCGGCCATCGCCCGGCCGATTCATTCGAAGCGTTGCCAGTCCGGCCGGTTGTCGTAGGTGTAGCGATAGTAGTCCGACAACCGCAGCCCTGATGCCGCCGCCTCGTCGACGATGACGGTCGCGTGCTCGTGCAGCTGGAGCGCCGACCCGGGGACGAACGCGCTGAGCGGCCCCTCGACGGCGGCCGCGACGGCGTCGGCCTTCCCAGCACCCTGGGCGACCAGCACGAGCTCGCGTGCTTCGAGGATGGTCCCGAGTCCCTGCGTCATGCAGTGGGTCGGCACCTCGTCGGGCGAGTCGAAGAAGCGGGCGTTGTCCTGACGGGTCTTCGGCGCCAGGGTCTTGATGCGCGTCCGTGACGCGAACGACGACGTGGGCTCGTTGAACCCGATGTGTCCGTTCGACCCGATGCCGAGGATCTGCACGTCGATGCCGCCGGCCTCGGCGATGGCCCGGTCGTACTCCTTCGCGGCGGCCGCGAGGTCCGTGGCGCGCCCGTCCGGGACGCGGACGCGCGAGGGGTCGAATCCGAGCGGGGCGACGACCTCGCGCGCGATCACGCTGGCGTACGACTCGGGGTGGTCCGCGGGGATGCCCACGTACTCGTCGAGCGCGAAGCCGCGGGCCTCGGCGAACGACAGCGAGCCCGCCTGCACGCGACGGGCCAGTTCCGCATAGATGCCCTGCGGGCTGGACCCGGTCGCGAGGCCGATGACGGACTGGGGCCGCCCGGCGACGATCGACGCGATCTTCGCGCCGGCGACGCGACCGACCTCAGCGGCGTCGGGAAGGATGATGATCTCCACGGTGTCCTCTCGTTCCTGCTCAGGCGCTCGCCGCGGCCACTGCCGAGCGGACGTCGTCGTCATAAGATTCGAGCAGCCGGGCGGCCGTCGCTGCGTCCACGTCGGCGAGGAGCATGACGACGGCGGTCTTGGCGTGGGCGCCGGCCTGCTCCAGGGCGGCGTCGGCGATCGACCGTTCGACACCGGTGGCGTCGGCGACGATCCGCTGCGCGCGGTCGACGAGCTTCTCGTTCGTCGGCTTCACGTCGACCATCAGATTGGAGAAGACCTTGCCCGAGCGCACCATGGACGCGGTGGACAGCATGTTGCACACGAGCTTCTGTGCGGTGCCGGCCTTCAGCCGGGTCGAACCGGTGAGCGCCTCGGGGCCGGTCATCACCTCGATGGCGATGTCCGCCTCGGCGCTGATCCGGGCGTTCCGGTTGCAGGACACCGCGATCGTCCCAGCGCCCAGGTGGCGTGCGTAGCGCAGGCCTCCGATGACGTACGGGGTGCGACCGCTGGCCGCGAGACCGACGACGACGTCCGTGGGGCGGAGGTCGGCCGCGATGAGTTCCGATGCGCCGAGCTCGATGTCGTCCTCGGCACCCTCGACGGCGACGACGAAGGCGTGCTCGCCCCCGGCGATGAGCCCCAGGACCTCGGAGGGGTCGGTGCCGAAGGTCGGCGGGCACTCGACCGCGTCGAGCAGTCCGATCCGACCGCTCGTCCCTGCACCGAGGTAGATCAGTCGCCCGCCCTGCCGGCGAGCCTCCGTGATGCGCTCCACGGCGCGCGCGATGCTCGGCAGTTCCGCTCGGACCGCGTCGGCGACGAGTCGGTCCTCGTCGTTGATCACCTCGAGCAGCCGGAGCGTGTCCAGCGTGTCGAGGTCGACCGTGCGCGGGTTGCGTCCCTCGGTGGAGAGCGCTGCCAAGGTACTCGATGCTTCAGGCACGAACGGCCCTCCGTTCTGGGTCGGACGGGCTGACGCCGTCGTGGTGGTCCGTGGGGCTGTCGACGGTCATGCTTCGAACCGCAGCGAGCGAGGCGGCCCGTCGAGCGTCCGCGCGGGGAGCGAGTGTCCCGGGACGATCGCGCCCAGGACGCTGCCGTGCGAGGCGCCGGTGGCCGAGGGGAGTGACCCCGCCTGGCCGTTCACCGTCAGGAAGCCGAGGACGGCGAAGGCGAGCGCCTCCTTTGCATCGGACGGGAGGCCTGCGTCGTCACTGCTGACGACGTCGGCCTCGGGGAGTGCAGCCCGGATGCGCGCGACGAGCTGAGGATTGCGCACTCCACCACCGGCGAGGATGACGCGCTCCACCCCGCGGACGGCGTCGGCGACGGTCCGTGCGGTCAGCTCGGTCAGGGTCGCGACGAGGTCCTCGATCGGAAGCGTCGGACGGCCGGCGAGCTGCTCGCGGAGGTAGTCGAGGTGGAACAGTTCCTTGCCGGTCGACTTCGGGGCGGGGCGCTGGTAGTACGGCTCGCGCAGGAGGAGGTCGAGCGTCGCCTCGTCGACGGTTCCACGTGCGGCGAGCTCGCCGTCGGCGTCGAACTGCCGAGCGCCGCCGGTGTGCTCGGCGACGACGGCGTCGATGAGGGCGTTCGCCGGTCCGCTGTCGAACGCGATCGGGTCCTGGCCGGGCCGCACGATGGTGGCGTTGGCGATTCCGCCGAGGTTGACGGCCGCAGCGGTCTCGCCGCCCAGCCAGAGCGCGTCGATCATGCTGACGAGCGGTGCACCCTGCCCGCCGGCTGCGACGTCACGGGAACGCAGGTCGGCGACGACGGTGCAACCCGTGCGTTCGGCGATCCACGCCGGCTGGCCGAGCTGCAGCGTGCCTTCGACCCGGCCGTCCTCCACCCAGTGGTACATCGTCTGCCCGTGGGAGACGATCAGGTCGGCCTCCCCGTTGCAGAGCTCCGCGACCGCTCGGACCGCGAGATCGGCGAAGGCCTGCCCGATCCGCGTGTCCAACCGGCAGACGTCGTCGACACTGGTCCTCGCGGGCGGCAGGGCTGCGGTGATCGCGGCTCGCAGTTCCGGGTCGTACCCGGCGGTGAGCATCCCGAGCGGGCGGACGACGAGGGTGTCGCCGTCCACGCTGATCTCGGCTGCGGCGGCGTCGATCGCATCGTGCGAGGTGCCGGACATGAGGCCGATGACGCGCATCGGGCGGCTCACTTGCGCAGCTCCGCCCGGTGGGCGTTCCCGCGGAGCGTGGCGATGGCGATCGCGCTCACGAGGCAGGTCGCCATCACGTAGTAGGCCGGGACGTCGACGTTGCCGGTCGAGGCGATCAGCGAGGTGATGATGAGGCCGGCGCTGCCCGAGAAGATCGCGTTCGAGATCGAGTAGGACAGTCCGAGGCCGGTGTACCGCACGGAGGTGGGGAACATCTCGGCGAGCATGGCGGGGCCCGGGCCCGCGATCAGGCCGACGACCGCTCCGGCGACGAACACGGCGAGACCGTGGACACCGACGCCGAGGTCCGGGTTCTGCAGCACGTTGAGGAGGGGCAGCGCCAGGATCACGATGAGCCCGGTGCCGGCGAGCATCACCCAGCGCCGACCGATCTTGTCCGACAGCCAGCCGGCCGGGAGGATCGTCGCGGCGAATCCGGCGTTCGCGAGGACCGTGGAGATCAGTGCCTCCTGGAAGGACGCGTTGAGGCTGCTCTGGAGGTAGGAGGGCATCACGACGAGGAAGGTGTACCCGGCGGCGGACCAGCCCATCAGGCGTCCGATCCCCAGGAGGATCGCCTTGGCGGTCTCGGCGGCGCCCGCACGCACGACCACCGGCTTGGCGACGTCGGTGGTGTCTGCGGCGGCGACTTTCTGGAACTCCGGGGTCTCCTCGAGCTTCAGGCGGAGGAACAGGGCGACCGCGCCGAGGGGGATGGCGAGCAGGAAGGCGATCCGCCAGCCCCACGCCGCCAGATCGGCTTCGGACAGCAGGGATGCCAGCAGGGCGACGGTGCCGGCGCCGCCGAGGAGTCCGAGCGCGACCGTGAACGACTGCCACGATCCGTAGAAGCCACGCTTCCCGGCCGGGGCGAACTCGGTCATGACCGAGACGGCGCCACCGAACTCACCGCCGGCGGAGAGGCCCTGCAGGATGCGCACGAGGGTGAGCAGGATGGGCGCCGCGATGCCGATGGAGGCGTACGTCGGGAGGATGCCGATGAGTGCGGTCGCCCCGGACATCATGACCAGGACGAGGATGAGGGTCGGCTTGCGGCCGATCCGATCGCCGATCCGGCCGAAGAGCGCCGCCCCGACCGGGCGGAAGAAGAAGGCGATCGCGAAGGACGCGTAGGTCGCGATGAGCGACTCGATACCGGTCTGCTGGCCGTCGCTGAAGAACTGTGCGGCGAGGATCGTGGCGAGGAACCCGTAGATCCCGAACTCGTACCACTCGATGAAGTTGCCGACGCTGCCGGCGACGATCGCCCGGCGTCGGGCGGTGCTGCTGATCACGTCGCTGCGTGGTGTGGAGCTGGTCACGGGACCTCCCTTGGTTCCTGGATCGTGCATGCCGGCAGCACCCGCGGTACTCCGCTACATGTGTCGGCCAGTCCGCACCTGAGGAGGGCACTGGTCGCGAGTCGGTGCAACAAACATACACAATTCGATGGTGGATGGTAATTTCCATACATCCCGACGGTGGGTGCCGACGGTACAGTGTTGACGGTCGAGAGGAGCACCGATGGGAGCCGACGTCCACCGGACATCACGGGCGGTGTCCACCGAGGTGCGCGCCCGTCTCGACGAACTCCGTCCCTCCGAGCGGCGGATCGCCGAATCGCTGCTCGCCGACCCGGGCGCCTTCGCGACGCGGTCGGTCGCCGAGATCGCGGAGGAGGCCTCGACGTCGACGACGACGGTGGTGCGCTTCACGCGAAAGATCGGCTACGACCGCTTCAAGGACTTCCGACACGACCTGACCGAGGAGAACCTCCGCGAGCGGCTCGCGCTCGCCGGGACGAACGTGCAGTCGCCCGACATCGTCGCCGGCGACAGCCTCGACGACATCGTCGCGAAGGTCGCCGCGAACGAATCGCTCTCGATCGCCGACACCGCGCAGGCGCTCGACACGGCAGCCCTCACCCGTGCGGTCGCAGCGGTCGCCGGCGCTCGCCGGGTCGACATCTTCGGCGTCGGGGCGAGCTCCATCGTCGCCGTCGACCTGCAGCGGAAGCTCTCACGGATCGGGCGCGTGGCGCTCGAATGGCCCGACCCGCATGCCGCCTGGACCGCCGCTGCGATCCTCGACGAGCAGGCGGTCGCCGTCGCGATCTCGCACTCCGGCGCGACCGCTGACACCGTCGACTACCTCCGGCTCGCGGCCCGCTCCGGGGCGACGACCATCGCGATCACCAACCACGCGGAGTCGACCCTGGCGACCAGCGCGGACATCGTCCTCCAGACGTCCGCGCGGGAGACGGCGTTCCGCTCGGGAGCGCTCGGCAGTCGGATCGCCCAGCTGATGGTCGTCGACTGCCTCTTCATCGGAGTCGCCCAGGTCGACTCCGAAGCGTCCATCGGTGCGCTGCAGCGGACCTTCGACGCGGTCCGGGAGCGTCGCTCGACCGAGTGACGTCGACCGTGTGGTTGCACTCCGCAACGACGGTTGAGTATTTCGCATTCGTCATATAAAGTCTTACATATCAGTTACTCAAACGAGTCGATATGTGGCGAGACCTGACGTCCTCCCCGAGGCGTCGTCATGACGTTCCGCCGCACCGCCCCTTCACCGGATGTCGATGACCCGCGTTCGCGACAGCTTCGGTGAGGCCCACCCATGCACCGCGCCCCCTAGGAGAACCATGTCCACGAAACGGACGACGAACCTCATCACTCTGGCGGTCCTCGCCACCGTCGGCTCGACGCTGATGGCCGCGCCGGCTCACGCGGCGTCTGCACCGATGACGCCGGACCACCCGATCGGAACCACCGTCCCACCCCTGACCGGCGATGGCGTGACCGGCCTGACCGGAATGGACCAGACCACGCTGGCTGATGGCCAGACCTACCCACTGCGATTCCGCGAGCCGGACCCGTCGACCGGCAAGGTGCTCCCGCCGGCAGCGATCGGCGAGGTCCAGATGGCCGTGTCGACCAGTGGTCGGACAGATGCCGGTACCTTCCTGCCGACGATCGGACCCAAGTTCAACAACGCCGAACAGACGCCCGTCGGGCAGGTGTACGCGGATTCCTGGACGGTCTTCAACAACGAGGGGAGCGCCACCTACACCTTCGACTTCTCCGGCCTGCAGGGTGGCGCCCTTCCCGCGGGCGCGGTCCTGGCGTTCAACGACGTCGACGTGTGCCGCGACGGGGCGTCGGAGAGTGCCCAGCTGTCCTCCGACGTCGCCGGGTCCTGGCTGGACTACCGGGCGGACACCGGATCCGGAACCCCCGGCGCGGTCACGGTGGATGCGCAGACGGGTCAGGTCGACATCAGTTCGGTGTGCCCCGGCGGAGCGAACGGCGTCACGCAGACCTTCACCACCAACACCGAGATCTCCGAGCTCACGATCACGCTGAACGGCTCCTCGCCGAACACCACTCCCATGTCCGGGTTGTGGTGGGCGTTCGAACTCCCGCTCGAGGCGGTCGCGCCAGCAATCTCGATGGAGAAGTTCACCAACGATCAGGATGTCACCGAGGCACCCGGCCCGGAGATCGTGATCGACAGCGCCGTCGCCTGGACCTACCGGGTCGGCAACGCCGGCAACACCCACCTCGCCGAGGTCGTCGTCACGGACGACCAGGTCGACGGCGCCGACATCGTCTGTGGTGATGGCGGCAACGTGATCGCGCTGCTCGCCCCCGGCGAGTCGGTGACCTGCGTCGCGAACGGAACGGCCATCGACGGGCCCTACATGAACACCGCGACGGCCGTCGGTGTCCCTGCCGACTCGACCGGCGCCGCACGACCCGACCTGGAGACCGTGTCGGTGTCGGATGCCTCGTGGTACACGGGCGTCCCTGCGGCAGTGACTCCTGTCGTGCCCACCGATGGGCGTCCCGGAGGAGAGCTGGCACGAACGGGTGCGGAGCTGTGGGCGTCGGTGGGTGGCGCACTGGCGCTGCTGGCCGGAGGCGCGGCGTTCCTGCTCGTCCGCCGCCGGAACGCCTGAGCCGAGTTCCTCAGCGAGACGACGTGATCTCGACGAGCGGCGGAGTGCTTGGCTGGGTTCAGAGCATCCCGGTCAGCACTCCGCCGTCCGCGCGGAGGGCTGCACCGTTCGTCGCCGACGCCAGTGGGCTCGCGAGGTAGGCCGCCAGCGAGGCGATCTCCTCGGGCTCCATGAAGCGTTCGAGCAGAGTGGTGGTGTTGCGACCGATGATCGAGGCCTTCACCGCGTCGACCGGCGCGGCCTGGCCGGCGGCGATCGACTCGATCGTCGTGGCGACGCCGGCCGAGTAGGTCGGGCCGCCGAGGATCGTGTTGACCGTCACGGCGCTGCCGCGGGTCAGCTTCGCGAGTCCGTTGCCGAGGGCGATCATCGCCGCCTTGGAGACGCCGTAGTGGATCATGTCGGCGGGGATGTTCACGCCGGACTCGCTGCTGATGAAGAGGATGCGCCCCCAGCCACGATCCAACATGCCTGGCAGGGCGTGCCGGGACAGCCGGACGCCGCTCATCAGGTTGACCTCGAGGACGTGGGACCAGTCGTCGTCCGAGATGGCCTCGAATTCCGCGAGACCGAACTGGCCCACGTTGTTCACGAGGATGTCCACGGCGCCGAGGTCACCGAGCAGTCGCTCGACGGAGGCGGGATCGGCGAAATCCGCGACGATCCCTTCGTGGCCGGCATCGGGGTGCGTGCGCCGAAGCGCGGCGACCGCGTCCTGCACCGCCTGCTCGGAGCGTCCGTTCACGATGACGCGTGCGCCTTCGGCAGCGAGCCTCCGCGCGACGGCGGCACCGATGCCGCCGGTCGATCCGCTGATGAACGCCGTCTTGCCGCGGAGTTGTAGGTCCATGTCGTCTCCCTCTGTCGGCGATACGCCGCCTCACTTGCTCAGGCAAGTCACTCTAGGTCGGTTCACTTGCTCAAGCAAGTCGAATAGGCTTGCCCCATGACCGAATCCGCCGAACATCCTGGCCTCAGCGGCGAGCGGCTCGCGGCCTGGGCCTCCGTCGCCACCTTGGTGGAGCGGCTTCCCGCGGCACTCGACGCCCAGCTGCAGCGCGACAGCGGGCTGACCCACTACGAGCACGGGCTGCTCTTCGCGCTCGACACCGCCCCGGACCGCACACTCCGGATGAGCACGCTCGCCGGGTACGCGAGCAGCACGCTCTCGCGGCTCTCCCGCGCGGTCTCGCGACTCGAGAAGCAGGGCTGGGTGCGACGCGAGGTCGACCCCACCGATGGTCGGTTCACCCTCGCCGTCCTCACGGACGACGGCCACGCGCACGTCGCCCGGTCCACGCCGGCACACCACGCCCTCGTCGAGGAGCTCGTCTTCGGCTCGCTCACGGAGGCGCAGGTGCGGCAACTGGCCGAGATCAGCGCGAGGATCGCGACGACGATCGATCCGACCGTGCCGTGGGCGCCGTCCGAGTGAACCTCGGAAAGACGTCCTTGTGGGCGCGCTCACGCCGGGCGTAGCTTGACCGCATGAGCCTCTTCATCACGTGTCCGGTCGAGAGCGTCGAACGCGCGACCGCCTTCTACGACGCCCTCGGCTGGACCCGCAACGCGGCGATGTCCTCTGACCAGGTCTCCTGTTTCGAGATCGCTCCCGGGCAATACGTCATGCTCGGGAGCCGAGAGATGTACGCGAGCGTCGGCGGCACCGAGGAGCTGATCGGCGGACCGGACACGCCCTCGAAGGTGACGGTCTCCTTCGACCTCGGCAGTCGCGAGGCGGTCGACGAGCTCGTCGAGCGCGCCGGTGCCGCGGGTGGACGGATCGGCGACACCGACGACTACCCGTTCATGTACCAGCGCCAGTTCGACGACCCCGACGGGTACCACTACTCGCCGTTCTGGATGAAGCCCGACGCCGAGCCGACCGCCTGAACGACCTCCCCGCGACACGGCGCGGCGAGCAGGTCGCCGGACGCGAGGTCGCGGGGGAGCAGCACGCGCTGCTCGGTTCCTGCCGCGCTGTCGAGGTGGAACGACACTGTGTGCGTCGTCGACGCTCGCCCGATCAGCCGGAGTTCCGACCAGCACGGCTCGACGTCTGCGAGACAGGCGTCGAGGGTGAGGTGATGGCCGTCCTCGCCGAACGCCGCAGCGACGACGCGCATGACGACCACGGAGGTCTGCTTGACGGGCGAGGGGCATCCGCCTGTGCCGGGGATCACCGCTGCCGCCGAGTGGACGCACGGGGTTCCGCACTGCTCGACCAGGCGCAGCATCGGAACGTCGTCGACGATCACGTCCGTGGTGCTGAGGTGGGTGTGTGCCGGCCAGCGGTCGGGGAGGAACGGGTCCGGGATGCTGCGGCGGAGTGAAGGCAGGATCGTCGTGAGGGTCATGACCTCCGGTCTACGCCTCGCATTCTGCCCGAGTACCAGTCCTCACGGGATCCATACATCGTTCCCCGGAACCCAGACGGTCTCCTCACGTCGCGCGCGGGCGGAGGGGGCGTCGGGCCCCGACCATGGCTGGCATCTCCTGTCAGAGTTCGCGCGCGAACGACACCGTCGTGGCCGTGCGTCCGGTCTCGGCGAGTCCCGCCTTCAGGAGGACCCGCTGGGATGCGAGGTTGGTGACGGCGGTCTCCGCGGCCGCCCGTTCTGCGCCATGCGCTGCGGCGAACGACAGTGCGCCGGCGACCGCTTCCGTCGCGAGTCCGACCCCGCGAGCGGCGGGAACGAGACCGTAGCCGAACTCGACGCGGCCATCGCTGTCGGGTGGGCCGAAGAAGCCGAGTCCACCGACGGCCGTCCCGTCGGCGTCACGGATGAGGTACATCGTGAAGATCGGGTCGCCAGTGGTCGATTCCGCGAGGCCACGGAGCGGGCGGAGCTCGTCGGCGAAGGGGTACTCCGGGTGCCAGGCGTCACCGTCGCGCTCATCGCGTTCGACGATGCGTCGCGCGAGCGCCGGTGAGATCGGTTCGAGGGTGGTTCGTTCGGTGCGGATGATCATCGATGCCAGTCTGGCAGGGGCCAGACACGCATGATCGCCATGCGGTACCGGTCGGTCTGACGCCGCCGCCCAGAGCGCCCGTTCTGCTCTTGACCGGAGCGTCAGGGGACGGATTGCGCACTCTCGGCGGCCTGCTCGAGGACCTCCAGCTCGTGACGCACGTGGTCGAGTGCATCCCCGGGGTGGCGATGCTGCAGATCGTGCAGCATGAACCGGCAGGCCCAGATGCGCGCAGCCGTCGACGCGTCGTCGAGGCTCGCGCCGTCGGTCCAGCCCGCGAGGAACGCCCGCCACATCGGCTGGTCGAGCAGCGGTATCGCGTGCGGGTCCAGCCGGAAGATGGCGGAGGTCCTGGCCCGGTCGTAGTCCGGCGACCCGGCTGCGGCGTTGGTCCAGTCGATGACGGCGGTCACGCGGTCGTCCGGCCCCAGCAGGATGTTCAACGGGTGGAGATCGAGATGCAGGAGCGAGCGCTCGCCGTCGATGGAGGCGAACGCCGGCGGAGCGGCGACCGTCCACAGCGCCGCCTGCGCACGACCACCGGCCAGACCCCGGGTGAAGGCCCGCTCCGCGGTCACGCCGCTGAGATCGGCGGCGACAGTGCCGTCGACCCGCTCGATGAGCGCGGCCGCCCATGGTCCACCGTCGGTCGGGACGAAGGCGCCGACGGTCGCCGGGACCGGCACCGCCACGGCGGCTGCGTTCGCAGCGGCGAGTTCGTGCGCGATCGTCTCCGGGGAGCCGAGGCGCAGCACGACGTCGTCGATCCCGAACACCCGCCCGGTCATCCCGCCGAGCGGCTCGAGGCGTTCATGATCGAGCCCGAAGTGGTCGCTCGCTTCGGTGAGGGCGCGACGGAATCCGCGCTCGTTGTCGTCGACCATCACGTCATCGTAGGTGAGGTGCGCCGTCGGGTCACGGGTGTGGTCACCGTCACCCCAGCGACGAGCGGGCCGCGGCCGAGCGGCGCTGCCATGTCGCTGTAGCGGCGACGAGGGCGGCGGTGACCGCCAGGCCGAGGACCGCTCCCGTGGCGACATCGTGGACGTAGTGCACGCCTTGCGCGACCCGGCCGGCGGCGACGAGCGCCGCCAGTGCGAGCGCCGAGCACGTGACCCACCATCGGCCGACGGCGATCGCGATGACGACGGTCGCTCCAAATGCGAGCGTCGCGTGATTCGACGGCAGTGACCAGTCACCGGCCGGCGGGCATTCGGTCGCGATCGACCACCGGGTGCATGGTCGAGGTTGGGCGAAGAGGAGTTTCAGTCCCTCGCTCGCGGCGTAGGCGAGGCCGACCCCGGCGGCGCCGGCCAGCAGCCGCGCCCGCCGTTCCGGGTGGCGGATCCAGGCGAACGCCGCCATCGAGATCGTCGTCGCAGCCAGGAGTGCGAGGCCGACCTCCGAGGCGAGTTCGACGTTCGGGATGGCCGAGCCGAGGGAAGCGAGCCAGCGCGTGCCGACGACGCTGACGCTGCCCGGTGCCGGGACGACGAGCAGGACAAGTGCCATGAGGGTCGCAGCACCGAACGGCAGGAGTAGGCGGCGAGATGGCAGGGGCAGTGGCATGTTCTCGACCGTAGTGACGAGCTGTGAGCGGCACATCGGACTCCGGATGGCCCTGATGTCGGCACCGAGTCGGATGTGGAGAGCGCTGAGATCGTGCAACCGGCGCGCTCAGTGCTGCAGTTGTGTGGTCGGAAGCCGGCGCGCACCGAGACCGAGGGGCGATACCGTGCCACGAGGCACGTCAGTCGCGAGACGATGGATGCATGACCG
Source organism: Plantibacter sp. CFBP 8804 (assembly GCF_014841225.1). Taxonomy (NCBI): domain Bacteria; kingdom Bacillati; phylum Actinomycetota; class Actinomycetes; order Micrococcales; family Microbacteriaceae; genus Plantibacter; species Plantibacter sp. CFBP 8804. Next base: position 50,031 of record NZ_JACYTU010000011.1, on the reverse strand, counting down.
CTCTCTCCGGAATCGATATCGCCGCCGAACTCCGACAGGTCGAGGCCCATTGGACGCCTCGAGTGGTCGGGAGGGTCAACGATCAATACGTGAAGGTCGCGAAGCTCCTCGGGCAGTTGGTCTGGCACGACCACGCGAACGAAGACGAGATGTTCCTCGTCGTCTCGGGCACGCTCCGTATCCAGCTCCCCGACGATGAGGAAGTCGTGCTCACGCCGGGCCAGTTCTTCGTGGTGCCGCGGGGCGTGCAGCACAATCCCATCGCCGACGAGGAGGTCGAGATCGTCTTGATCGAGACCGTCACGACCGCCCACACCGGTGACGTGATCGTCGAGGGCACGGTGCCCGTCGAGCGTCAGCTGGGCGACTTCCGCTGAGGACATGATCGCCGGACGGCGCTCGACCGTAGGGTGGGCGGATGCCTGTTCCGGATGAATCACGTTGGACCACGCTCGAGAAGACGACGGTCCACCGAGGTCGGGTCACCTTGGTCGATCACGAGGTCCGATTGCCGGACGGGTCGCGATCCAGGTATCTCGTCGACGAGAGCGTTCCCTTCTCCGTCGCCTCGCTGATCATCGACGGCGACGACGTGCTCCTCGCCCGGCAGTACCGATACCCGCTCGACCGCTGGATCCACGACCTGCCGGGCGGTGCGGGTCGAACGGACGAAGCCCCGCTCGATGCCGCTCGGCGTGAGCTCGAAGAGGGGCTCGGTATCGTTCCGGACGACCTCCGACCGCTGCACACCTTCTTCATGAACCCGGGGCGAGCGTCTTGGCCGACACACCTGTTCATCTCGACTCGAGGCATCCGTTCCGGCCTGGTGGACCTGTCGGATCCCGCGGAGCAGGTGCGGCTCGTGCGCATCCCGCTGTCCGAGCTCGACGCTCTGATCGCCTCTGGAGCGATCGTCGACCCGCCGCTCATCGTCGCCCGAGCCTTGGCGGCGGCCCAGGGCATACTCCCGCCGCTCGGAGTGGCCAGCGAGTGACGATCTCGCTGAGCGCGCCTGACTGAGAGCTCGAGCAGACGGCACCGGTCACGCTCCCTCGATTCGGGTACGCTCGCGGCGTGAACGAAGACGAGACGCTCGTCCACGTGACGCACGACGCGCCGTGGCTTCCCCTGGGAGGCCGGGCCGAGGTGGTCCGCCGGACGAAGCCACCCCGGCCGATGGCGGTCGTGCGCCTGCTCCTGCGCGACTCCGACCAGGTGTTCTGCGTGCCGAGGCAGGGCACAGGGCGGCTCGATCTGCCGATGCTCGAGGCTGCATCCGATGATGTCGACGGCACGGCGGCCGTTCGTGAACTGGCGCAACGCATCACCGGTGAGCACACGGGCACGCACTTCATCGGCGCCGTACGCAACGTCGTGGAGGCACCGGCCGACGGATACGACTGGCCGGCACCGGTCGCCCACTTCGGCGTGTGGGCTTTGGACGCGACTCCGAAGGCTCACGGCACATGGGTGCGTCTCGACGATGACGAGCATCAGCTGCGCGACCGACACTGGTACCCGTTGGTGGGCTGAGCCGACAGCTCAGCTGGGCGACTTGACCGGAACGAGGCAGTCGACCTCGCCCTCGCGCCGGTAGTGCTCGATGTGGGGACGGCTCTCGTCGTGATCGGCGAGGTCGAAGAGCACGTCGAAGGCGTCGCCGATACGGGCGTAGACGCCGGGCGCCTCACCGCGAAGACGCAGCCGGAGGTAGTCGCCGCCGGGGATCACGGTCTCGTCCAGGCCGAGCGGGTTATCGGCATCCCGGTCGAGCCGCGCGGACGCCATGCGGTACCTGTCGCTTCCTCCGTAGACCAGGCCCATCATCTTGCGCCCCTGCAGCGAGTCGAACGAGTTCTCGAACGCCGGCCAAGCCGCCTGCACCTGCTCGATGTCGAGTGCGACGTCCTGACTGAGGGCGGCGGTGTCGTCGAGCGTCACGACATCGATCCGGCCGAGGTGGTGGGTGCGTGGGAAGTCGGTCACGTCTCGTGTCATCCGATCCACGTGTTCCCTGCGGCGTAGAGGTCGTTGTCCTCGGCGTCATCCCCCTGCAGGAGCCGATGTTGGATCGCTGCCGCGACGCCGGCGAGAGCAGGCAGACCGATGGCCGCGCTGAGGATCAAACCGAGCTCTCCCGACATGATGGCGAAGGCGATTCCGACCCCGAGCACGACGATCACCACGGCACCGAAGATGAGCCAGGCGCGGCGCCGGTGACGGCGTTCAGCCGCGCGCCGCTCCTCGTCTCGGCGTTGTCTCGTGGAGCGTTTGGAGCGCTGACTCATCTGGGAACTCCTTCTGCGGAAACGAGGCGGATGCCTCGTGTCTAACACGTCTCGCGACGGTGTGCTCAGCGGTCGATCGAGGCCATGTTGGCGTCATCGTGGCGAGCACCGGCCGCAGGGGTGAGGGTGCTCAACCGCTCGACCTGCTCGGGGCTGAGCTGCACGGCATCGGCGGCCGTGTTCTCCTCGACCCGTGAGACCCGTCGTGTTCCGGGGATGGGCGCGATGTCCTCGCCGCGGGTGAGGATCCAGGCTAGCGCGGTCTGTGCCGGCGTGGCACCGATCTCAGCGCCGATGGCCCGGACCTCATCCACGATCGCCAGGTTGCGACCGAAGTTCTTGGGAGTGAACCGCGGGTTCGTCTTGCGCCAGTCGCCCTCGGGGATGTCGTCGGACGAACGCAGCTGCCCGGTGAGGAGGCCGTGGCCGAGCGGGGAGTACGGCACGAACCCGATCCCGAGCTCGCGGAGGAGAGGCAGGATGTCGGTCTCGACCTCGCGAGTCCACAGGGAGTACTCGGTCTGCAGCGCCGACACCCGCTGCACGGCGTGCGCACGGCGGATCGTTTCAGCAGAAGCCTCGGAGAGCCCGAAGTGCAGCACCTTGCCTTCAGCGATCAGCTCGGCGACGGCGCCCGCCGTCTCCTCGATGGGCGTGTGCTGGTCGACGCGGTGCTGGTAGTAGAGGTCGATGTGGTCGGTGCCGAGTCTCCGAAGCGACCCTTCGACGGCCGCTCGCACGTTCGCTGCCGAGCTGTCGGCGACACGACCCTGCTTGCCGGAATGGGACACGAGCCCGAACTTCGTGGCGAGCTTGACCTGATCGCGACGCCCCGCGATGGCTCGTCCGACGACCTCCTCGCTGTGGAACGGCCCGTAGACCTCAGCGGTGTCGATGTGCGTCACGCCGAGTTCGAGGGCGCGGTGGATGGTGCGGACGGATTCGTCGTCGTCGAGCCCGCCGCCGGTGGTGTAGGTGCCGGCCATCGTCATGGCGCCGAGGCCGATGCGGGAGACTTCGAGGGTTCCGAGACGTGCGTGCTGCATGCTGCTCCTTCTGTCGAGGGGTGATGCTCCGAGTCAACCGCTCGGCGCTCGGGTGAGCGTGGCCCGGTCTACAGGTGCACCAGGAGGGCCCCTCTCACGGCGGTGAATCGGCGTACCGTCGATGCATGGACATCCACGACGACCTGAGCGAGTTCTTGACCTCGCGCCGGGCGAAGCTGACGCCGTCGCAGGCCGGGCTGCCCGACTACGGCGGTCGGCGCCGAGTGCCCGGGCTCCGCCGGGAGGAGGTCGCCCTGCTCGCAGGAATGAGCGCCGAGTACTACAAGCGGCTCGAGCGAGGAAACGCCACCGGGGTCTCGGAAGCCGTCGTCGACGGGGTCAGCCGCGCCCTGCAGCTCACCGAGGCGGAGCACTCGCACCTCGCCGGGCTCATCCGCACTGCGAACGCCGGAATCCGTCCGCAGCGGCGGCAGTCTCGTATGACGACATTGACGGCCGGTATGCAACAGACCATCGATGCGATGTCCACGGTTCCCGTCTTCGTGCAGAACGGGCGGCTCGACGCCATCGCCACCAACACGCTCGGTCGGGCGCTGTTCTCTGAGATGTTCGACGACGTGAGCCCACCGGTGAACGCGGCGCGGTTCGTGTTCCTCGACCGGCGCTCCCAGAACTTCTACCAAGACTGGGAGGGCAACGCTCATCAGATCGTCGCGATCCTCCGCGCCGAAGCCGGCCGTTCACCCTACGACCGGGGACTCAGCGACCTCGTCGGCGAGCTGTCCACGCGCAGCGACCTGTTCCGCAAGCTCTGGGGTGCCCACGACGTCCGGGAGCACCGCGGTGGGTCCAAGAACGTCCACCATCCGATCGTCGGCGATCTCGCTCTCAACTACCAGAGCATGGACCTGGCCTCAGATCGTGGCCTGCAGATGCTCGTCTTCTCCGCCGAGCCCGGATCCGCTTCCGCGGACCGCATGCAACTCCTCGCCAACTGGGCTGAGTCGGGGAGTGTCGCGTTCGAGCGACGGCCCAGCCGCTGATCGGTCGATCGCCGGGCGTTGCGACGGCGGGACTCGGCCATCACACGAACGGCGCACCCGAGGTCACCCGGGTGCCCCGCCCGTCTCCGACGGGGTTCCCTTACTGCTCGATGAAGGCGAGGAGGTCGGGGTTGATGATGTCGGCGTGGGTGGTCAGCATGCCGTGCGGGAAGCCCTCGTAGACCTTGAGGGTCGCGTTGCTGAGGAGCTCGGCCTGCTTGATGACGGCGTCCTTGTACGGCACGACCTGGTCGTCATCGCCCTGCATGCAGAGGACCGGCACGGAGATCCCCTTGAGGTCCTCGGTCTGGTCGGTCTCGGAGAACGCCTTGATGCCCTCGTAGTGCGCCACGGCGCTACCGGTCATGCCCTGACGCCACCAGTTGTCGATGACCGGCTGGGACACGGTGACGCCGTCGCGGTTGAAGCCGTAGAACGGGCCCGAAGCCACGGCCTGGAAGAACTCCGCCCGGTTCGCGGCGAGCGCGCTCCGGAAGCCGTCGAAGACCGAGATGGGTGTCCCTTCGGGGTTGGCGTCGGTCTGCACCATCAGTGGAGGCACGGACGAGACCAGGACGGCCTTCGCCACACGACCCTGCGGCTCGCCGTACTTGGCGACGTACCGCGCGACCTGGCCGCCACCCGTCGAGTGCCCGATGTGGACGACGTTGCGCAGGTCGAGGTGCTCGACGACCGCCGACACGTCGCTGGCGTAGTGGTCCATGTCGTGGCCGGACCCGATCTCCGACGACCGCCCGTGACCGCGTCGATCGCTGGCCACCACGCGGTACCCCTTCGACAGGAAGAAGAGCACCTGCGCGTCCCAGTCATCCGACGACAGCGGCCAACCGTGGTGGAACATGATGGGCTGCGCGGCCGGGTCGCCCAGATCCTTGTAGTAGATTTCCGTGCCGTCGTCCGTTGTCACGAATGGCATGACTGACCTCCAAGCTCATGTCGAGCCAAGCCGTGCTCGGAACGACTCTCGCGAATTCCGCTTCCACGGAATGTGGGAGCGCGACCACGGTAACGCGGCGAGGCGGCCGTTTCGCTGGTCCGCGGAAAGTCCCGACACCTGTCCAAACCGGTTGGTGCAGACGTCCAGTTACGGGCTTGTGGACGGCGATCCTCAGGACCGACCAGTCCCGAGGGGGAGGCCGCTGCTAGCCTCGGATCATGGTCGGTCTGCTCGAACTCGTGGCGCGGACGTTCGCGCTGCTGGGAGCAGGGGGCAGCGGGAACGTCGTGATCCCCGCCCTCATGGTTCTCGGGTTCATCGGGGCCGTTTCCGCGGCGGCTGTCCTCATCGCCGTCATCCTGCAGGTGCGCGTGACGCTCCGGCCACGCACCGGCCCGGTCGAGCTGCGCGAGGTCGAGAACCTCCGGGTGCTGGTCACGCACAACAACCCCGACGCACCGGGGCACGTCCGGTCTCGAGCGCCCGGAAGCGCGATCGTGACCGTCAGAACGGCCGGGTTCAGCGTGCAGTAGCGCCCCCGGTGGTCCGTGGCGGTCGAACGATCCTCTCCCGTTCTCGATCGAAGGACCACCTCATGGACCTCTCCACCATCCCATTCGTCTCCACCATCCTCGACGGCCTCGCCGGGTTCGTCGCAGCGACCGGCACCGTCCTCGAACCGTTTGCCGGCTCGTGGGCGCCGCTGCTCGCCATCGTCGTCCTCACCGTGCTCGTGCGACTGCTCCTGCTGCCGGTCGGCGTCTCGCAGGTGCGCACCGAACGCACCAGGCGCCGTCTCGCTCCTGAGCTCGCGGCCCTCCGGAAGCGTTACGTCGGCCGCCCCGAGGAGCTGAACCGCGCGGTCATCGAGCTCTACCAGCGCCACGGCACCTCACCGGTCGCGGGCTGCCTGCCGCTCCTCGCGCAGGCACCGGTCGTCTCGGCGGTGTACGCGTTGTTCGTCCATCAGGACATCGCCGGTCATGCCAACACGTTGCTCTCCGCAGTGGTCGGGGGTGTTCCGCTCGGCTCGAACCTGTTCCAGCTGATCGGCACCACGGTCGCGGCGATCTGGCCGTTCCTCGTCGTCCTGCTGTTGCTCGGCCTCGCGATCGAGCTCACGAGGCGCGCGAGTGCACGTTGGACGGGCAGCCCGGACGCAGCTGCAGCACAGCGGACGCCTGCTCCCGCCAGCGCCGCCGCAATCGCACCCATCATGCGCTGGCTCCCGTTCCTCTCGGTCGGCTTCGCGGCCATCGTCCCGTTCGCGGCCGCCGTCTACCTCGCGACGAGCGCGCTGTGGACGGTCGCCGAGCGGGCGGTCCTCCGACGCGCGCTCCGCGACCCGTTCGCACCTGCGGTCTGAGTGCGTCGCGCCGAGAGTGCCCGGGCTGCTCGCCGAGAGTGCCCGATCTGCTCGCCGAGCGTGCTCGGAACAGCAGAACGGGCACTCTCGGCGGCGAGCATCAGTCGGCCGTCACTCGCTCGGGATCTGCAGCGATCCGTCCATCGGCCCACCCCACTCGGTGGTGTATCGCAGGATGAATGTGCCGTCCGCGAGCTCGTCGACCCGGTACTCATCCCCGACGAAGGCGCCGCGGTGCTCGTACGACGGGGCATCGGGGAAGTTCAGCGTCGGTATGCGGTCGAAGGTGAATCCGTTACCGTGATGCAGGGTGTACGACGAGGTCATGCTCAATGGCACGTATTCGCACACGGCCCAGTCGCGGGAGGCGTCCGGCATCGTAAGCACTGTGCACGCGGTCGGTGAATGGACGAACAGCAGCACCAAGCCGACGGGCAGGATGAGCAGGCCGGTCACGACCAGGAGGACGAACGCCTGGATCGGATGACTGTCGGAGCCAAGGTTGACCATGGTCCGCAGGGAGCCAGCCAACGCGATCACGGCTGCGGTGCCGAGCAGCCAGGCGATGAGCCACTCTCCGTCGACCGGGGCGAGCAGCAGCGCCCGATTGCCGTTGAGGAGGGCGTGGGTGAGCCCGGCGACGAACACGCACCCGATGAACACCCACGCTGCCACCCGCCACCGCGAGGGTCGGCGTCGTGTCGTCAGGGTGACGTGCATGGGGACGAGCGTACGGCCTCACGGAACGGTGAGCGGTGGTGTGGCGCACGCAATCGGCCAGGAGTGCGCCCTTGAGCCGCGCGCGCGGCGCACTCATGGTTCTCGGATCTGCATCACGCCGACTGCGCGGTCGCCGCGCGTGCCTGGCAAGATGCGTCCATGAGAAGTCATCACGTGAGCCGGGTCATCAGCGCCTCGCCGGATGCCGTCTACGAGTACGCGTCGGACATTGACAACCTCCCGCGGTGGGCGGCCGGTCTCGCGCAGGCCGAGGTGGTGCGCGAAGGTGACTCGCTGTTCGTCGAGTCGCCGATGGGTCGGGTGGAGGTCCGGTTCGTCGAGCGCAACCGCTTCGGCGTGCTCGACCACGACGTGACCCTGCCGTCCGGGACCGTGGTGACCAACCCGGTGCGTGTCCTGGCCCATCCGGAGGGTGCCGAGGTGGTGTTCACGGTGCGCCAGATCGAGCTGGACGACGACGCGTTCGCGCGGGACGTCGCGATGGTCGCGGCGGACCTCGAGCGCCTCGATCGTCGGCTCACCGGGCAGGAGTGATCGGCGCACGCCCGACCTGGCCCTGGTCTCGTCGGTTCGTGCGCCGTCGTTCCGGATCTCGCGATAGCGTCCTCACATGGACTCGCTCGTGCAGCAACGGCTCGCCTTCGAACGTGAGCGCACCTTCGGCTGGGTGATGATCACGATCGGTCTGCTCTTCGTGGCCGGCTCCGTCTGGTTCGCAGCCGCGGGCTCCCCACTCAGCTGGGCGATGGCGGTGTTCTGGACCGTCTGGGCGTGCTTCGGCATCCGGCGGGTGGCGACTTCGCGTCGGACGCAGCAGGCGTTCGAGCGGGAGCACGGCGCTACCGCCGGCGTTCGTCGATGAAGCGGGGCGTCGCCGTCGCTCTCATCGGCGGGCTGGTGCTCGGGCTCGTGGGGTGCGCCTCCGCTACTCCGTCCCCTTCGGCGTCACCGAGCTCCCCAACCTCGGCCCCGGCGTCGGCCCCGCCCACCCCGATGCTCGACCGGTCCGTCGAGTTCAAAGCCCTGGAGGCCGAGTTCGGCGCGCGCGTCGGCGTGAGCGCCCTCGATACGGGGACCGGTGCCCGGTTGTCCTACCGCGCGGACGAGCGTTTCGGGTACGCCTCGACGATCAAGGCGCTCGCCGCAGCCGTCTTCCTCCACGAGGTGCGTGGCGCTGCTCGGGACGAGCTCGTCACGTGGTCGGCTGAGGATGTCGAGGCGGCCGGCTATTCGCCGGTGACGAGTGAACAGGTCGAGACCGGCCTGACTCTGTCGCAGCTCGCCGAGGCCGCCGTCCGGCGGAGCGACAACACGGCCCTCAACCTCGTCCTCGCCCGGATCGGTGGGCCGGCAGCGCTGGATGCAGCGCTGGGTGCGCTCGGCGATGAGGTGACCGAGGTCGTCAACGCGGAGCCGCTGTTGAACGTGATCGAACCGGGCAGCACCGATGACACCACCACCCCTGCCGCGTTCACCGACGACCTGACCCGCCTCGTCGACGGCTCCTACCTGGAGTCCGCCGACCGGGCGACGCTCCTCGCCTGGATGAGCGGCAACGCGACGGGCGACAACCTCATCCGGGCCGGTGCTCCGGCGGGATGGCAGGTGGCCGACAAGTCCGGGGGTGCAGGTGGGATCCGGAACGACATCGCGATCATCCACCGGCCGGGCGGCGACCCGATCGTCCTGACCATCCTTACGAACACACTCGATCCGGACGCCGAGTATGACGACGCGTTGGTCGCGGAGGCGGCGAGAGTCGCGCTCGCTGCATTCGATCGATAGCGGTCGCTCACCGGAGTGTCCGTGGCGATCCCAGCTCTACGCCGCCGACCGCGGCTCCGGCAGGATCTCCGCCCGTCCGAACCACCCCAGCAGGAGCAGCAGGAGCGCGCCGCCCGAGAGGAGCCCGTCCGCCACTCCGGCGGGCAGCATGAAGATCATCAGCACCAGCGTCACGGTGCAGTTCACGAGTGACAGCGCGAAGCCCCACTGCCGATTGCGGAGGACCCCGATAGCTCCGATCGTCCTGAGCGCACCGAAGACACCGCTCATGAACATCATGACGCCGAGGTTGTCGTCGAGGTAGGGGAGCGCGAAGACGTGGATCCCCGTCGGGAGATCGTCTGGCGCAACGCCGAGGATCAGGAGTACCGGCAGCGCCAGGGCGACCAGCCCCTCCATCAGGACACCCTGCAGCAGGAGCAGGATGCCTGCGGCTCGGAGCTGTCGATGTCGCACCACCTGGTCGTGCCCAGAACCGCGCGTGGGATCGGGCCGGAGCGGCAGTGTCGGTGATGCGGTTCGCTCGGCCATACTGCGACGCTAGTCAGGCGATGGCGGCCGGCACATCGACCATCCGGTGGATCGGTGATCCGTCCTGTGCGGATCACCGACCCGACGCCTACGGGATGAGTCGCTGCTCCCGCAGGTCCTGGAAGATCCGGAGGAACATCGCCTCCGTGTCGACGTACTCGTGGAATCCGGCTCGGCGGGACTTCGAGGTGTCGGCGATGACGTCGTAGTCCCACGCGAAGACGAAGTCGCCGAACGCCCACGACGACACCTCGGCGTAGCTGGTGGGCGCGAGGCCGTGCCGCTCGACCATCGCGTTCCACAGGGCCTCCTTGTCGGCCATCACCTCGGCGAGGCTCATCTCGAGTGGCGGCGCGCCGTCGAGGTCGAAGAAGGCGGCGATCTTCGGCCACATCGACGACCACCGGAACACGTCGCCGTTCGTGATGTTGAACGCCTCGTTGCGGGCATGCTCCGTGGTCGCCGCCCACACCGTGGCCTTCGCGAGGAGGTCGGCGTCCGTCATCTCGATGAGGCTCGTGTACGCGCCGGGCCTGCCGGGGAAGCGCAGCGGGATGCCCAGTTCCTTGCTCATGGACGCGTAGACGGCGATGACCATCGCCAGGTTCATCGGGTTGCCCAGGCCGATCCCGGCGACGACCGACGGCCGCAACGCCGACCATGACCAGGCCGCCCCGACCTGGCGGCGCTCGAGGAACTGCTGCTGGTCGACGTTGAACTCCGGCGGCATGTGCGGCGGGTCGGACTCCTTCGCGGGTGTCGCGAAGGGCCCCAGGTGTGCGCCGTAGACCTTGTAGCCCTGCATCAGACTGATGTGTTCGAGGCCCGGCGCGACGGCTTCGACGGCGTCGACGACGTTGGTGAGCATCGCGAGGTTCGGTGCGACGAGCTCGGCCCAGCTGGGGCGGTCCTGGTAGGCGGCGTAGAACAGGTGCGTCACCTCCGACAGGCCCCGCAACTGGTGGATGGTCGCGTCGCGGTCGAGCAGGTCCACCGCGAGGTGCCTGACTGATCCCCGGTCGGTACCGCCGCGGCGGGACAACCCGATCACGTCCCAGCCGAGCCCCTCGAGGTGTGTGATCAGGTTCCCGCCGATCACTCCGCGGGCTCCGACCACCAGTGCTGTGTGCTGTGTCATGACATCTCCATCGTTAGATCGCGATTTACCGATCCACAGTGTCGCACAACATCGTGGAATCGCGATATTGCGATATGGTCGACGTATGACGAACGCTGACGACTTGGACCTGGTGGCGATCTTCAAAGCGCTCGGCCATCCGACTCGCCTCGCGATCCTCGGGTGGTTGAAGGATCCTGAGTCGTTCCCGCCGCAGGATCAGCCGGCGGCCGAGGTCGGCGTATGCCTCAAGCACATCCAGGCGAGGGCCGAGGTGTCACAGTCGACCGCCTCGCAGTTCATGGCGACACTTCAGCGTGCCGGCCTCGTGACGTGCACCCGGATCGGCCAGTGGTCGCACTATCAGCGCGACGAGGCCGCGATCGAAGCGCTCGGTCGGCGGCTGTCCCTCGACCTCTGATCGCCGAGACGGCGTGCCGCCAGCTGTCTCCGGAGCTCTTGGCCCATCACCGAGCTCTCGCTGGAGTGTGTGGGGTGGGCCTTGACCTTGCACCGGGGTGCAGGGTCGACAGTGAGGACATGACTTCCTCGATCGTGCGACGCACCGTGCGCCTGTCCGCCCTCTACGACCTCGTCGTCACCGCCGGGTTCGCCCTACCGTTCACCGCACCGACGCTGTTCGCCGGATTGGGCGTCATCCACTCCGCACTGGCACTTCCCGGGGTCGTTCCCGACCCTGGAGACGTGTTCGCGGTGATGTTCGCCAACCTCATGGGTTCGCTCGTGGTGGTCTGGTCGGCCTTCCGCCTGGTGCGCCCGACGTGGGCGGCCGGTGTGGCCGACACGGCTGGGAGGTTGCTCTTCTCGCTCGGCATGGGGGCCGCGTTGCTGGATGGCGCGTCACCGCTGGTCCTCGGGATGCTCGTGTTCGAGCTGCGGTGGGCGGTCGTCCAGGGCGGCGTCATGCTGTCGGCTCGTCGGGCGGCCTTGGCCTAGGGTCGGCTTGTGCGTATCGCTGAGCTGGCCCGGCTGGCCAAGGTGAAGGTGTCCACCGTCCGGTTCTACGAACGGTCCGGTGTGCTCGCCGAGCCCGAACGGACCACCGGCGGTTATCGCGACTATCGGGAGACCGATGTCGTCCGCCTCCGGTTCCTCCGTCGCGGCCAAGAGCTCGGGTTCACGCTGGCGGAGCTCCACGACTTCGACCGGCTGTCCCAGGCGGTGCGGGCTGGTGGTGCCTCCGCCGGGGACGTCGCCGCGGTCGCCGCGCAGAAACTGCAGGAGATCGACGAGAAGGTCGCCGACCTGCAACGGACGCGAGCCGCGATCTCGGATCTGCTCGATGCCCAGTGCGTCGATCCGTCGGTACCGTGCCCGATCGTCAGTGCCCTCGCCGGCGTGGCTGAGGCTGAGCCGTCCTGAGAAGGGGGCTGCTACCGCGACCTCGCGTGCCGTGACCCCGGTGCTGGTTGTTTCCTTTGGGGAAACACTGTGATAGTTTCTTCAGACGCAACGACTGGAGGTCGATCATGGATCATGAAGACGAACAGGACCGCTTGAACCAGGCGCGAGACGCCTCGCGCCGCTCCGCCCGCCAGGGAGCGCTCACCACCGCCATCCTCACCGCGGTACTCATCATCGCGCTCGGGGTCGTCGTCGACCTCGACATGGTCTGGCTGCTCGGACTCGTCGCCATCGGGTTCGTCGCCCTGTCCCTCGCGCGTCCGGTGAGGCTCCGCCTCGACTGGTCGGACCGGACCGGCGTCCTGCTGCTCACTGCGAGTGGCGTTGCGGTCGCCGTGGTCTACGTCGTGACCCAGTGGATCGCCCGTTCCGCAGGCGTCTCCGTACCGAACACGGTGTCCGCGGTCGTCGCAGCCGTCGTCGTGTTCGCCGCCTGTCTGCCCGCACTGGTGCGCCTCGCGAACGGCTCCACGCCGCTCCGCGGACGGTCGGGGTCGCGCGATGCCTGACGACGATGGCGCCGAGGACGCCGCGGTCAGCCGCCGGGCGCTGAACCCGCTCTTCCACGAGCCTGCCCGCCTCGCCCTGCTGTCCGCACTCGCGCCCGCCGAGTACACCGACTTCGCCTCGCTCCTGCGCATCACCGGCGTCAGCAAGTCGGCGCTCTCGAAGCACCTCTCGGCGCTCGCCGACGCCGGGGTGATCGAGGTCGGGAAGAGCGACACGGACCGCCGCGGCCGCCGCATCGCACTCACGATGGAGGGGCGAGTCGCCTTCGAGTCCTACCTCGACGCCCTCGACGCCATCGTGCAGCGGGCGCGTCGGTGACGCGGGGTCTTCCAGCGGCGAGCGGCGCGCATGGCTCGGCACCGGACTTCCGACGGACGTCGCAACGAGGCGTGACCCGCCCGACCTACGGTGGAAGCAGACCATCAGAAGGGGGCGCGATGCGAGCGACACCTGCTGGAGAGCGCCTGTCGATCGGGATCGTGGGCGGCTCCCTCGGTGGCCTGTTCGCGGCTTCCCTCCTCACGCGTCGCGGACATCGTGTGACGGTCTTCGAGCGGTCCAGGACCGGGCTCGAACGCCGCGGCGCGGGGCTCGTCGCCCAGCAGGAGCTCTACGACCTGCTGCACGCGGTGGGCCGTGACGCCGAGGCCCGCGTCGGCGTGGTCGCCACCGATCGCATCACCCTCGCTCGAGACGGCCGGGTCCTGACGAGCGACCCCACACCGCAGATCCAAGTCTCCTGGGACCACACCTACTCGGTCTTCCGCAGCCTCGTCCCGCCCGAGGGGTACCGGCTCGGACAGGCAGTCGCCACCGTGCACGACCGCGACGAGGGTGCCACCGTCGAGACGGCGACGGGGGAGCTGCACGAGTTCGACCTCGTCGTCGGCGCCGACGGACTCCGTTCGGTCACCAGGCATGCCGTCGCCCCCGACGACGAACGCAACCGGTACGCCGGGTACATCACCTGGCGCGGCCTCATCCCCGAAGCCGAGCTCCCAGCCGCCGCCGCACGCACCTTGCTCGGACGTTTCGCCTTCTACTCCGGTCCCGAGGTGCACATGCTCGGGTACCTCGTCCCCGGCGCGGACGGGGAGACCGAGCCCGGTGCACGCCGCTACAGCTGGGTCTGGTACCGCAGCATGTCCGAGCACGAACTCGCCGACCTCATGCGGCTGACGCACCGGCCGGCCGGGAGCTCTTCGACCGCGCCCGACGACCTGCCGAACGAGCTCCGCGAACGACTCCTCGCCGAGGCGGAGCAGCTCCTCCCGCCGCCGTTCGCCGCAGCGGTGGCAGCCGAGCCGCGCCCATTCATGCAGGCGATCTACGACTACGTGCCGCCGCGCATGACGAGCGGTCGCATCGCGCTCCTCGGAGACGCTGCAGCCGTGGTCCGCCCGCACACCGCCAGGGGAGCCGCCAAAGCGGCCGGCGATGCACTCGCGCTCGCCGCGGGCCTGGACCTGGGGCTCGGTGTCGAGGCGGCGCTCGCGCAGTACGAGGCCGAACGACTCCCGGTCGCGCGGGCGATCAGCGACTACGGACGTCGCATCGCTCGTTCCCTGCAGCTCTGACCGCACACTCATCAGGAGGAGAACACCATGGACGACGTCGAGCAGTACATCAAGCCGGACGTCCCGCCGTCCGGGCCCGGTTGCGTCGAGTGCGAGGCGACCGACAGTTGGTGGCTGCATCTCCGCCGCTGCACGTTCTGCGGGCACATCGGATGCTGCGACGACTCCCTGAACAAGCACGCGACGAAGCACGCGACCACCACCGGTCATCGCGTGATCCGCAGCTACGAGCCGGGCGAGGACTGGTTCTACGACTACGGCACGGAGGAGTCGTTCGCCGGTCCCACCCTCGCGCCCCCGCTCAGTCACCCGCGCTCGCAGACGGTCCCCGGGCCGCACGATCGTGTCCCCGCCCAGTGGGAACGACTCCTCGGTTCATGACCGTCGTCGGGGAGGTGGCGATCGCACCACTGCTCGTGTTCGAGCGGTCCTTCGGTCGCGAGGCCTTCGCGATCCGCGACTACCTCACCCGCAGCGGTGTCCCGTTCCAGACGGTGGTGGTCGAGACGGACGAGGACTGTCGGACACAGCTCGGTTCGGGTTTGGCAGAGGCCCGGCTTCCCGTCGTCGCCTTCCCCGACGGCACCCGGCTCGCCGATCCGACGCCCGCGCAGATCGCCGAACACTTCGGGTGGATCAAGCGACCGCAACGCAGCGAGTACGACGTCCTCGTCTACGGTGCCGGACCGGCCGGGCTTTCGGCCGCGGTCTATGCGGCGTCCGAGGGACTCGATGTCGCCGTGGTCGAACGGGACGCCGTCGGCGGTCAGGCCGGTTCCAGCAGCCTCATCGAGAACTACCTCGGCTTCGCGCATGGCATCTCAGGCGCAGCGCTCGCTGAGCAGGCGCGACGACAGGCGATCGCGTTCGGCGCCGAACTGCTCGTCATGCGTCACAGTCTGAGCCGGAGCTTCGGCGACCATCACATGCAGGCCGAGCTCGCGGACGGCTCGCGACTCTCCGCACGGGCGGTCGTCTGCGCGACGGGGGTGCAGTGGCGTCGCCTCGGCTTGCCGAAGGAGGACGAGCTGGAGGGCTCCGGTGTCTACTACGGCGCCGGCACGAGCGAAGCGTCCTCGTGCGTCGGCGAGCACGTCTACATCGTGGGCGGTGCGAACTCGGCGGGCCAGGCGGCGATGAACCTCGCCGCGCACGCTGAGCGGGTCACCGTCCTCGTCCGCGGTCACTCCCTCTCGTCGACGTCGACCTACCTCCTGCGCCGCTTGCTCGCGGCCCCCAACGTCGAGATCCTCGTGGACACGACGGTCACCGCACTCCACGGCGAGGACCGCCTGCAGTCACTGACCGTCGACTCGGCCGGGACGACGACCGACGTGCCTGCGTCGCGCCTGTTCATCTGCATCGGCGGGAGCCCCAACACCGCCTGGGCCAGCGACTCCGCGGTCGCGCTGGACCCTCGCGGTTTCCTGCTCACCGGAGGCGACCTGCTGCCGGAGCACCTGTCGGCGTGGCCGCTCCGCCGTCAGCCCCTGCACCTCGAGACGAACCAGCCCGGTGTGTTCGCCGCCGGAGACGTCCGCGCCAACTCCATCAAGCGGGTCGCGTCGGCCGTCGGCGAGGGTGCGATGGCGGTCTCCCTCGTCCATCGCTACCTCGCCGAGACGTTCGGGTAGGCCGAAGCCGACACCGCCCGTTCAGTGGCAGCCGGGCCCGGTCAGGGGCGTCCGGCCGCTCGCCGGGTCATCGCGACACCGGCGAGCACCGTCGTCACCAGTACGAGCGAGACGAAGATCAGTAGCACGTCGATCTCCGGTGCGAAGGTGAGGGCGAAGCCGATGGCGAGCACCGGGAGAGCGAGGCCGCAGTAGGCGATCAGGAACACGAGCGACAGCGTCTCGCCCCGGCGGGCGGGGTCGGCGAGCGATCCGGCGGTCGCGATCGCCGACTTGAACAGGACGCCGACACCGAGTCCGGCGATGACACCGCCGACGAGGAAGACCCCCAGCTGCGGCAGGACCGCCCCCGCGGCGACCGCGGCGAGTCCGACACCGCAGCTGACCGTCGCGATCAGGAGTTGGCGCTGCAACGGGAGTCGGGCGAGCAGCACCTGACCGAGCGCGGCGGCTCCGAACACGGAGAAGGTCGTCACACCGGCGAGCAGGTGGTCGGTGGCGTCGAAGGTGCCGATGAGGATGGTGGGCGCGAGCGAGGTGAACAGTCCGAGGAGCGCGAACCCCGCGACGGCACCGAACCCTGCCGCGATGAACGCCCCGCGGGACGACGCCGGGACCGCGAGGCGCTGTGGTCGATAGCGCCTCCGTGGTTCGCTCTGCTCGACGGTCTCGGGCACGGAGACCATGACGATCGCGGCGATGACGAGCGCGACGAGGAACACCGCGTGCGGGAGCACCAGCGGGTTCGGGAGGAACTCGGCGAAGAGTCCTCCGATGAGTGGTCCGAGGGCGAGACCGCCCAGGTTGCTTGCCCCGGCGACCGATGCCGCGACGATCGAGTTCTCGTCCGGCCGGGCGACCGCGCGCAGTTCGCCGAGGTGCGCGGTCGCCGTCGCGGTGAGCACGCCGACGCTGACGCCGTTGACGACCCGCGCGACGATCAACCCCTCGACGCTGCTCCAGAGGAGGAACAGCACTGCCGACAGCGCCGAGATCAGGATCGCGATGAGCAGCATCCGCCGCCGCCCGACCCAGTCGCTGATGTGGCCGACGAAGAAGAGGCTGAACACGACGCCGACGGCGTAGGCGGCGAAGATGACGGTGATCGTCGATACGGGGAACCCGTCCCTCGCCTGGTACAGCGCGTACAGCGGCGTCGGGACGGTCGAGTAGGCCATCACCAGCAGGAACGTGGTCGCGACGATCCAGAACCCGGCACCGTGGGAGACGCGGGATCGGGTCGAAACAGGGGAGGTCGTCATCGGGTCGCTCGGCTCTCGGTCGGTGTCGACGTCAGGGCAGGATCGAGTCGACGTAGCCGCCGTCGACCCGGAGCGCGCCGCCGGTGGTGCCGGACGCGAGCGGAGAGGCGAGGTACACCACGAGGTTCGCGATCTCGATGGGTTCGAGGAGGCGGCCGATCAGCGACTGCGGGCGGTGCAGCCGCATGAACTCCCGCTGGGCGTCGTCCCACTCGAGCTCGTCGCCGACGAGCTGCCGGACGAAGGTCTCCACGCCCGGCGTGTGGGTGGGGCCGGCGATCACCGAGTTCACCGTCACGCCCGTCCCGGCGGCGGCCTTCGCGAAGCCGCGGCTCACCGCGAGGAGTGCGGTCTTCGACATGCCGTAGTGGATCATCTCCTCGGGGATGACCACGGCGGAGTCGCTGGCGATGTTGACGACACGACCCCAGCGCCGCTCGGTCATCTCGGGGAGGAGGAGTCGCGTGAGCCTCGCGGCCGACAGGACGTTCACGTCGAACATCGCCCGCCACTGCTCGTCGGTGATGTCCAGCGGCGGTACGGCCTCGAAGACACCGAGGTTGTTGACGAGGATGTCGACCTGGCCGGCCTCGGCGACGAGCCGTTCAGCTCCCTCCCGGGTGGTCGCGTCGGCCGTGATCCCGCGCACCGACTCCACCGATTCGGTGTCGAGTGACAGGACAGCGGCCTCGAGGCGATCGGCGTCGCGACCGTTGACGATGACGTCCGCCCCCGCCTCGACGAGCCGCGCGGCGATGGCGTAACCGATCCCGCTCGTCGAGCCGGTCACCAGCGCGGTGCGATGGGTGAGGTCGAGGGGGATGGTCCCCGCGCGTTCGAGTCGCATGAGCGGATCTCCTTGGGCGTCGTGGAGTGGATGGCCCGGATCCCAGGCGGCGGGCCGGTCCGACCGAGGCTACGCCGGCGCCGGGCCGGAGTCTTCGGACGTTCGTCGGCGGCAGGTGCGACAGAAGTCGAATCCGACGTTGGCCGGGGCGCTCTCGTCGGGCAGGATGTGGGGATGAGCCCGCCCCAGCAGGAGCCAGGACCACAGCCCACCCTCGGAGGGCCTTCGCGACGACGCCGCGTCGGGATCTTCCTGTTCGACCAGGTGAAGACGCTCGACTTCGTCGGCCCGGCCGAGGTGTTCACCGAGGCGAACCAGCGCGTCGACGGCTACGACGTCCGGTTCTTCTCCCACGACGGCGAGGACGTCGTCACGTCGATGGGACTCCGGGTCGGCGTGGACGCCGCCGCGGCCGACAGCGGACCGCTCGACCTCGTGATCGTCCCGGGGAGCGAGTCCGCACCACAGGTGTACCGCCCGGAGGAGGTGCAGACTGCTGTCCGCCTCCTCGCGGCCCGAGCCGAGCGGGTGGCTTCGATCTGCAGCGGCGCGTTCGCCCTCGCGGTCACCGGGCTCCTCGACGGCAAGTCGGCGACGACCCACTGGAAGTTCACCGGCGCGCTCGCCACCGCCTACCCTTCCATCGACGTCCGTCCCGACTCGATCTTCGTCCGCGACGGTGACACCTACTCCTCGGCCGGGGTCGCCGCCGGGATCGACCTCGCGCTCGCGATCGTGGAGGAGGACCACGGTGCGGACGTCGCACGCTCCATCGCGCAGCTGCTGCTCGTCTACATGCGCAGGTCCGGCGGCCAGTCGCAGTTCTCCGCCTCCGTCCGCGCGAAGCCGGCGCGGACCTCGATCGCGAAGGCCGTCGCGGACTACATCCACGGCGATCCGACCCGGGCGGGATCGTTGGCCGACATCGCCGCACACGCGAACGTCGGCGTCCGCCATCTCAACCGGGTCATCCGGGACGAGCTCGGCATGACGCCCATCCAGTACGTCGGCTCGCTCCGACTCGACGTCGCGCTCGGCATGCTGGAGGCCGGGGACACGGTGGGGCAGGTCGCCGCTGCCGCCGGGTACGCCAGCCCGATCGCCTTCCGCCGCGCGTTCGCGGCACGGTACAACACGACGCCCTCCGAGTACCAACGACGGTTCCGCACGACGGGTGTCGGCGTGGCCGAGGCGTCCCTGCAGACCCGGTCGCCCCTGGCTGACCCGATCGACGGAGCCGTGTCGCCGCGCTAACGGATCGCGACGGCAGCCTCTGGCGTCACGACGCGGAAGCTGAAACTCTCCTCCAGATAGAGGCTCACCGACTCGGCCGAGTGCGCCGTATAGCCGAGGGCGATGTCCTGACCGGATTCGAACAGGAAGTCGCCGCCGCGTCGGCTGAGGACGACGGCTCCCTCGATGCCGGGCGTCCAGACGACCTTCCCGCCGAGGATCGCCTCGATGTGCGAGGACAGCCGCGCGCCACCGCTGTCGTTGCCGCCCGTGACCGACACCCAGCCCGGAGCGTCGACGGCCAGGGCGTAAGGGCCGCCGACCCCGGCTCGCGCGAGCGTCTCGACCGCCGTGGCGACCACCTGTGCGAACCGCGTCGGGTCGTCGTCCCTCGTCAATGGAGGATGCGGCGAGGCAGCCGTCGCACCCGTGTACCCGGCCGCGGACCAGCCGGACAGGATCGCCGCGTTCTCCACCGTGGACAAGCGGGTGACCGCGTCGTCGAGCGGGGAGAGGTCCACGTCGAGTGCACCTCGGGCCGCGCTGTCCAGCTCGCTGCGCACCAGCGCGAAGTCGGCACGCACTTCGGTCAGCGGCAGCACCGCGCGCTGTCGGGCGATCACTCCGTCCATCGGGGCGTCGACGACCGCGCCGACACGGCCGATGTCGGTGGAGGAGTGCTCCCAACCCAGCGGTCCGGCGAAGTCGACCACCCGTCGGCCACCGAGCACCGGGGTGAGGCGCGCACGGGCCTCGTCGTCGAGCATCTGCCAGGTCTCATCGGTGATCGGTGCGAGGTGTCGGAAGAGATGGTTGTTCACGGTCACGTCCTTTCGGGTGCGGTGCGGAGCGACCCGAGACCGAGGGAGCCGTCGGCGGTCGAGGGTGGCGTGGCAGGGACGACGGCGCTCGCCGGATCAGCGGGGCCGGACGGGGCCGGATCGTCGTCCATCGCCTCGAGGAAGGCGGCGCTCGGAGCGAAGAACACGGAGCCGGTCTGGGCCGTCGAGAAGTCGAGGAGTCGGTCGTGGAGTCCTGGCGGGTCACCGATGAACATGCGCTCGAGCATCCGTTCGATGACCCAGAGCCGTCGGGCGTACCCGATGAAGTAGGTGCCGAACTCGCCGCCGGCCGGACTCCCGAACGGCATGTTGTCGCGGAGGATGTCGTGCTCGGCACCGTCGACGACGATCGTGGACAGGGTCTTGTGCGACTTCTGGCCGGTCTCCGCATCGTCGAGTTCGACGTTGTCGGCCTTGGTGCGGCCGATGATCGCCTCCTGCTGCTCGGTGGTGAGCGCCCGCCAGCGGTCCAGCGGATGCGTGTACTTCTGCACCACGACGTAGCTGCCACCGGCGAAGGCAGGGTCCTCGTCACCGACGAGCGTGGCGTCGGGAAGGTCCTGGCCGACGGGGTTCGCGGTGCCGTCGACGAAGCCGAGCAGGTCGCGGACGTCGAAGTACCGGAAGCCGACCGTCTCGTCCACGACCTCGACGGCATCGCCGAGCAGGTCCAGGAGCTGCCGCTCGAACTCGAAGCACAGGTCGCGTCTCGCAGCACGGATGTGGAGCAGGACGTCGCCGGGCGTGGAGGGTGCGGTGTGCCGGTCGCCGACGACCGCGGGGAAGACATGGAGCTCCTTCGGCGCGGGACCGCGGGTGAGCTCGCCCCAGACGCGCGCGCCGATCCCGACGGTGCAGGACAGGGCGGCGTCGAGATCGCGGAAGGCGACGTTCTTCAGGACGTCGGCGACACCCGCCAGGGTGCTGCGGACGGTGTCGAACGCGCCTGCCGCGTCGCGCACGGTGAGCACGAGGAAGACGGCGGTCCCGCTGAGCGGCGCGTCCACGGCCTGAGGCTCGATCGGGACGCGTCGCGCTGAAGTGGTCACGTCGCCCTCCTACTCGGTGCCCGCGGACTGCGGGTGCAGCTGCCGCACCGGGGCGACGGCACGGGTCTCCGGAACACGTCGGCGTCGGCTGGACGCGGACGACCGCTCCGACGCGGTGGGGACGTCGTTCCAGAGGCGGAGCAGCTTCAGCGACAGGTGCAGCGTGCTCCGCTTCAAGCCGTCGGCAAGCGCGTCGCGCACGACCTCCGGCATGGTGTCGAGCCGGTAGTAGAGCGTCGTGCGGTGGATGTGGAGCCGCTCGCACGCGACGACGACGTTGCATCCGGAGTCGAGGTAGGTCTCGACCGTCTCCCGACGCACGGGATCCGCGTGCCAGAGCTCGTCGGCCGCCGGCGACGCCGAGGTCACGAGCTGCGGCCCGCCACCGATCGCGTGCAGGAGTCGCCACCCGCCGAGATCCTCCGCGCGGGTCGACCCGAGCGCGTCCCCGACCTGACCGACGATCTCGGCAGCGGTGCGGGCCTCGTCGACGACGCCGAGCAGGTCGTCCTCGTCCGCGTGCAGCACGGCCGAACCGATCGCGGAGATGCGGACACCGGCCGGCGCGACGGAACGGACCCATTCGTCGACGGGCGAGGCGGCGCGTCGTTCGGAGGTCACGAGGACGAAGCCGCCGACGTGATCGAGGACGAGCGTGTGGTCGCGGCCGTCGTGACGGAGGGCCCGCGCATACTCGTCCCGCTCCATCGTGCTCGTGGTCCCGAGCAGCACCGAACGCACGACCACCTCACCGTAGGAGTCGAGCCAGCGCCTCGAGCGCGCGGTCCTGAGCGCGTGGCGCCGCCGATCGCGGTGGTCGCTGAGCATGTCGATGAGGACGAACGCCCGGTCGTCCGAGATGGACCAGGAGCCCTCGGCCGGTTCGATCGTGCTGCGTTCGCTGTTCATCGGTGCCTCCGCGCGGTTGAACGAGTGGTGTCCCGCTCAAGCTAGGACGGATGGCCCTGGGCGAGCGTGGCCCGCCGAGAGCCACCCTGCCCGGATCACGGACGCAGCGGCGTGATCCCCTGCGCTTCCCGGGGGAAGGTCGCCAGGGTCGCCTCGTCGATGTTCAGGTGTGCGGCGACGAGCGACGGCGGCACGTGCGCCAGCCAGTTCGCGAGGGAGACCTCCTCGTAGCGATCCGTGCGGAACACCTCGAGGAACTGGAGCACGTCGTCGCCGGTGTTCTCCACGTAGTGTCCGAGGTTCTTCTTCACGACGCCGATGTCGCCCGGTCGGAAGTCGGTCGTGTTCGCGTGGGGTCCGGTGTTGAACACGGTCATCCTGGCGGATCCGCGCAGGTAGTACTGCCACTCGTCGGCGTTGGGGTGCCAGTGCAGCTCGCGCATCGACCCGGGTTCCACCGTCACGAGCGCTGCGGCGACCGACTGCGACAGCGGGAAGTTGGTGCTGTCCGCGATCTGGATGCTTCCGCCGCTGTTCCGGTGGAGTGGCTTGGACCGCGACAGTCGGAAGATGATCGGTTCCGACGCTCCCCACTCGACACCGGCGTCCTCCTGGTCCTTGGCGAGTGGGCCGGGCTCGTCGCCGGGGAAGATCCAGAGGTTGTGGAGCGGGATGTCCGCGAAGGTCTCCTGGGCCACCCCGAAGTTCTTCGCCAGCACGTCCGGCGGCGTGTGGGCGAACCAGTCCGTGAGCAGCAGGGTGTTGGACTCCGACTGGTCGCCGTCGTCGAACGCGAGCACGAACTCGGCGCCGTCGGGACCCAGCCCCTGCAGGGAGTGCGGCGTTCCGGCGGGGAAGAACCACAGATCGCCTTCCTCCACGTCCTCGACGCTGGGCATCCCGGATCGGCTGAGGGTGGTGACTCGGCACCTGCCACGGGTCATGACGGCCCACTCGGCCGTCTGGTGCCAGTGGAGCTCGCGGATGCCGCCTGACTCGAGGTACATGTTCACGCCGGCGATCTCGTCGGAGATCGCGAAGTCCTGCTTCGTCACCTCGCGCGCCCACCCGCCGTCCTGCACGCGGCGAGGCGAGATGTTGAACGACGACCAGAAGAACGCCTGCGTACTGATGTCGGTTCCCGGAGCGTCGATCTGGTTCGGGAACTGGCTGGCGATCGCCGGGTTCTGCGGGCCGGTCATCTGCGTGCTCTGCGGGTGGCGGAGCGTGTTCACCTCGCCCTCCGGCGGGAGGTCCGGGTTGCCCAGACTCGGGGTCTCGTGGTGCGGGACGGTGTCGTCCGTCGAATCCATGGTGTTCCTCCTCGCTGCGCCGCGCTGCGGCCTGGATCGCCTCCAGCCCAGCAGGGACGGCGTGACAACCCTTCCGACGGATGACGAGATCGTGCCCGTCGGCGGTCGGATCGTGGTGGCCCGCCCGTCAGGTTCGATCGGGGGACTGCCCGGCGAGGACCGCGAGCAGCCGTGCCGAAGCCTCGTCGCACGCTCGCCAGATCACGAGACTCAGGCCGAAGTGCTCGGGGACCTCCAACTGGAGGTAGCGCAGCTCGAGACGCCCGAGATCCGGGCGGTCGAAGGTGAACGTCTCGGCCACATCGGGTCTGAGGCCTGGTTCCAGCTCGGCCCAGGCCTCGGCGAAGCGGCTGTTCCCGGTGCGGAGCTCGTCCACGAGGCCCTCGAAGACCGCGTCCCACTCGTGGGTGCCGAGCGACTTCCGGAGTTCGCCCACCACATGCTCGGTGACGAGGCCGGGATCGGGACTCGCCTGGAGGACCTCCGGACGGAGGAAGGTCGAGCGCAGCAGGTTGGCTCCTGGACGGAAGGCCTGCGACAAGGCCTGGGCGAGGGGGTTGGCGTGCAGCACCGTGAAGTGGCGGTCGTGGACGAACGCGGGGACGGTCGACCAGGAGTCGACGAGATCGACCAAGTCCCGAGGGAGCCGATCGGCGGGTCCGCGCTCAACCATGCGACCACGATAGTGAGGACGCGCGGTGACCGGGTGGGACGCGCAGGGTCAGGCTCAGCGAACGACCGATCGTCGGTCGACATGTCCAGAAACGACCCATGATCGGCCGCGGACGGATGCATACAGACGAGCTGGCTGGGGGAGGATTGGCGTCGATCCCACTCGCTCTCCGGAGGACGCGGCGATGTCACCAACTCGGCTGTCGAATGCTCTCGGCGAGTTCCTCCGCGCGCGCCGGGAGTTCGTGCGGCCAGAGCAGGTCGGCATCGGCGCCGATGCGTCCCGACGGGTGCCGGGCCTGCGCCGCGAGGAGGTCGCGCACCTTGCGAGCATCAGCCCCGAGTACTACCTGCGGATCGAGCAGGGGCGGGTGCGGCGGCCGTCGGAGCAGGTCCTCCTCGGGCTCGCCCGTGCCCTGCTGCTGGACGACAGTGGACGCCGATACCTGCTCCGGTTGGCGAGCCCGAGGCCGTTCATGCGCGCGGTCGACGACCGATCGACGCAACTCGACGACCGGGTCGCCCGGCTCCTCGCACACTGGTCCGGTACGCCCGCGTACGTGAGCGACGACAACCAGTACGTCGTCGCCGCGAACGCGCTCGCGCGGGCGTGGGTGCCACCGGGCATGCTCGATCCCGGGGTCAACCTGCTCGTCTCGGCCTTCGAGCAGTACGCCGACTTCCGAGGCACCACCTCACCCGACGCACCGGAGTACGACCGCATGCACCGGGAGTGGGAGGGGACCCTCCGCGACCTCACCGCCCCGCTCCGCTACTACGGCCGACCGGACGATCCGCGCCTCCAGGAGATCGTCGGGATGCTCTCGGCACGGCACCCGGTGTTCCGGACGATCTGGGCGGAACATGTCGTCAAACCGCAGATGTCCCGGCGGACACGCACGTTCATCGAGCCCCTCGGCTGGGTCGACTTCCGGGCGCAGACCTTCGAGGTCCCGCACACGGACCAGTTCCTCACCGTGTTCTTCGACGAGCCAGGCTCAGCTGCGGCGGCGGCGATCGCCTACCTCGCAGCCCGGGACGCGCTTCAGCGGGAGGGCACCGGATCGCTCGACGTGGAGGGCTCGTCCGGCGAGACCGCCTCGGACAGCCGCTTCAGCCGCGCCCGGGACGATGCTCCCGACGGGACGAAGACCAACAGCAGATCGCCCTCGGGCCCGGGCGCGTTCAAGACGTTGTAGACCATCCGGACCTCCCCGGCCGGCGTGGGGAAGACGATGGGGCCCGACGTCCCGGAGTGCCCGTCGCCCGATGCCCAGGTCTGGGCGAAGTCGCGCGACTTCGCGGAGAGTTCGCCGATGATCCGAGCTGCGGGACGATCCGCGTCGTGCTCCTCGATCGACCGCTTGAGGAGCTCCGCGGTGGTCTCGGACATCCGGGTCCACAGCGGATCGCCGACGACCCGGTCGGGGGAGAGGAACGCGAAGCGCGCCAGGTTGACGCCGGTGTGGAACGCCGGCGTCAAGCGTGCTGCCGCCGGATTCGCCTCGAGGACGTCCAGCGTGCGGTCGCAGAGGACGACGGGCACCTCTCGCCACGAGTCGATGAAGTCCCTGATCCGGTCCCGGCGCTCACGCACGCCCTCGTTCGCGATCATGGGTCCACGGTAGGCGTTGCGACCGCCGTCGGCTAGCCCTCTGGTGCCCGCCGCCCACCCCTGTCAGCGTGCGCCGGTCATCGCTCCGGATGGCGGTCAGTCGGCCCGGGCGGCGAGGTACGCGAGCACCGCGGCCCCTGGGGAGCCGCGCTCTGCGAAGACCGTCGTCAACTGATGACCGGGCCAGTCGGGGACGAGGAGGTGCTGATACTGCAGCTCGACGGTCCCGAAGTCGTCGATCGAGGCCCGAAGTGGACCGCCGGCGAGGGGACGGGCGTCATGGCGAGCCCACAGGCGGGCGAACAGCGGACTGCGGGCGCTGAGGTCCTCGACGATCGTCTGCAATCGAGGGCTGCTCGGATCGCTGCTGTAGCGGAGCGCTGCGACCACGGCCGGGGCGCTCACCTCCCACTCCGGGGCGATGGACCGCACCCGATCGTCGAAGTACCCGAGCACGTCGTTCTGCCCGACGTCGAGGAGGCCACCGCCGATGCGTCGCGCGAGCGCGTTCGATGCGACGATGTCCCGGTTGCCGTCGGTGATGTACGCCCCGGTGTCCGACCAGTGGTCGAGGAGTGTCGTGTCCGGGACGGATCGTCCGGCCGGTGCGGGGGTGCCGGCGTCCAACGGTCGGCGCTCGGCCGGGAAGAGGTCGACGTCGTAGGCGAGTCGGAAGAGGTAGTCCACGGCGTGCTCGTCGAGTCGAAGGGCCCGACCGATGCCCGCCAGCACCTCCTCGGACGGGCGCTGGTCCCGCCCCTGCTCGAGGCGGAGGTAGTAGTCGGCGCTGACGTCCGCGAGCGCGGCCACCTCGGTGCGTCGGAGTCCGGCGACCCGCCGCCCGTCCTCCGGGACGAACCCCGCGTCCTCCGGTCGGACCAGTCCTCGACGAGCCCTGAGGTAGTCGCCGAGCGCGGCCGCCCGCGTGATCCCGGTCTCCGATCCTCCCCGCGTCATGGCCCGGTCAGAGTCCGCGCGACACCGCGGCAGCCGCTGCGAGCCACGCCCGCTGCGTGCTCGACCGCAGGGCGTCGTGACGGATGACGCCGTTCTTCAACGCGGGATCGAAGGGGACGACGACCACGTCGCGCACGTAGGGTCGGAAGTCCTCGGCGTACGCGTTGGCGATCGACGTGTCCTTGGCCTCGGCCTCGGAGACGATGACGACGGCGTTGCGCGCGAGTTCAGCACCGCGCTCGCTCACGCGGCTGACGGCGGTGAGGGTGAGTCGCGCGCCCTCCTTCTTGTCTTCGACCGTCGTGGTCGGGATGACGAGCTGGTCGGTCAGCTCCACCATGCGGCGCCAGTTGGGGGCACCGGCCGAGTTGCCGGAGTCCATGACGATCAGGCGGTAGTACTTCGCGAGGACGCGATGGACGAGGTCGACCTCGTCGGCGGTCACCACATGCTCGCCGTCGGCCGCGGATCGCAGCACCTCGTACTTGTCGCCGGGCTGGTGGTGGACGAACCGCGACAGGTCGGCTCGCTCGGCGCCGGGGGAGAGGAGGTCACTCGCCGCGGCGAGGAGGTCGAGGACGGTCGAATCATGGCCGCCCTGCTCGGTCCGCCAGCCGAGCGTGCCCATGGTCTCGTTGTTGTCCCAGGCCGCGACGCCGCCACCGCCGTACCGGGCGAAGACGGACGACAGGTTGACGACGGTCGGCGTCTTGTTGGCGCCGCCCTTCTGGTTCGCGACGGAGATGGTGCGACGCCTCGGGAAGTGGCGTGACACGGCGTGGACGTCGTCACGCTCGGCGCGCTCGCTCGCGGACGGCGGCACCGAGAAGCCGAGCTTGTTGAGCAGGCCGGCGAGCCCGTGCTGCGCCGGGCCGATCGTGGGCGGCGCGAGGAACGAGGGCGCATCGCGCAGGTCGCGGCGAGCCGGGGCGGCCGGCTGGCCCGGAGCCTGCTGCTGCTGTGGGATCGGGTGCTGCTGCTGCGCGGGCGCGGCCGGCAGTGCCTGCACCGAATGCTGGGCCGGGACCGCCCGCTGCGCCGGCACCGGCTGCTGCGCGTTCGGCTGGTTCGAGACCGGCTGGAACGGCGGTGTGCCGAACGCGGGCTGCTGCACGGTCGGGCGCTGCGGCGGGACGGGCTGTGGTGCCGAGGTCGCCTGCGGGTTGGCGGAGACCGGCGGCGTGGGCTGCGCCGGGACCGGCGCAGCCGTCGACGGCTGGGCGGGGGTGGCGCGGGGCGGTGTCTGCGGCTGAACCGGGGCCGGACGCGCGGGTCCCGGCTGGGCGGGCGCGGGCGGTGGAGCTTGGATGAGCGGCACCCGTTGCGCGGCAGCGGGCGGTGGCGTGGTCCGTTGTGCGGTGCGCGCGGGCGCTGCGGACTGTGGTTCCTCCTGCAGTTCGCCGTCGACACCGATGAGGAGCACGGTGACGCTCGTGGGGTCGGTCACCGTCACGCGGATCGGTCGACCCGCCTTCCGGGCCTCCGCCTGCATCAGTTCGACGAGCTGGCGGCGGGCCGTTCCCGCGTCGGTGGCGGTCAGGTACTGCTCGGCGGTGCCGACGCGGAACACGCCGGAATTGTCCGCCAGCAGCGATGCCGTCATCGGCGGGAAGTCCTGTATCGAGGCCTTGTCGATCATGCTCTCACTCCTTCGCGGCGGGGGTGAACCCGTCCCCACTATGCCTTAGTACGGCGCATGTCGGATTTCCGGCCCCAGCCGTGACGCCTCGCCGAGGGCGCGCCTTCGATCGTCTCCAAGCGCTTCAAGGAGTGGATTGCGCGCCGTCGGTGTGGCCCGCGAGGCCGACGTACATCGAGCGGTGGAGCTCCGCGACGTGGTCGAAGGCAAGGCGACTCGCTGCTGCCGCATCGCCGTCACGGAGCGCGGCGACGAGCAGAGCATGCTCCTCGTTCGACGCGCGCAGGTACTCGATCCGGTAGGGGATGAAGTAGGAGTACAGCTCGCGGGACACGCGGTCGTGGAGGTCGGCCGCCCCCGGCACGCCTGCCGACACCGCCAGCTCGGCGTGGAACGCCGCATCGGCTTCGCGGAACCTGCTCCAGTCCGGCTCCGTTCGCATGGTCGCCACGAGGTCGTCGAGTCGACGCAGGGACGACGCTTCCGGTTCGGCCGCCGAGAGCGCCGCCAGCCCGGCTTCGAGCGTCGCGCGCTGGTCGATGAGCGCGTGCACGTGGACGGCGTCCTCGCGGTAGGCGGCGATCTCGGGCACGGTGCCCACCGCGGGCGCATCCGCGATGAACGTGCCACCCGTGTTGCCCTGCCTCCGGACGACGACGCCCTCGTCGCTCAACGCCCGATAGGCGCGCCGCACCGACATCTCGCTGACCCCGAACGCTCGAGCCGCTTCCTCGGGTGCCGGGAGCCGTTGGCCGGGCACCAGCATCCCGAGCTCCAGCGCCAGCGAGATGCGCGCGCGGACGGTGTCGACGGCGGTCGTCCGGCGGATCGCTCCGAGTGAGGGCGAACCCAGATCCATGGCACCCTCGTCTCGTCGCTGATCGACTCCGCGACCCTGGGTCAGCCGGCGGTCGGTTGGTCGGCGGTCGCCTCGCTCACCGCGCCGTCCGGCTCGGCGTCCAGAGGGAACCGCTTCCCCAACACGATACCGATCAGCATGGCGACCACGGGGATGAGGGCGAGCACGACACTCACGGTGACGCTTCCGCCGGTGACGAGCGTGAAGTTCGACAGCACGAGCCACAGCGCGAACGCGAGTCCGACCACCGCGAGGATCGGGAACACCCGCGCACCCCACGTGCGGCCGGCGACCAGCTCGGGTCGGCGCGCGAAGAACACGAGGACGGCGACCGAGGTCGTCAGCATGAGCAGCACCATCCCGACGGTCGCCACCCCGGCCATGGATCCGAAGACCCCGACGAGCGGGTCGAGGCCGGCGATGGCGAGCCCGGCGAGGACGATGGCCGCCGTCACGGTCTGCACGATCGAGGAGGTCGACGGCGAGTGGTGTGCGGGGTGACGCCGGCCGAGACGGGCGGGCAGCACCGCCTTCTGCGCCAGCGTGAACTGGTAGCGCGCGATGACGTTGTGGAAGGACAGCACGCACGCGAACAGGCTCGTGATGAGCAGCACCTGGACGACGTCGCGCATGATCGGGCCGAGGTAGGTCGTCGTCGTGTCGAGCAGGAGGTTGCCCTCGCCGGCGAGCGTCTGCTGGGCGACCGCGACGGCGTTCCCCGCGCCGACGCCCGTCACGAGCGCCCAGCAGGAGATGGCGTAGAACACGCCGATGATGACGACGGCCAGGTACGTGGCTCGCGGGATGGTGCGTTCCGGGTTGCGCGCCTCGTCTCGGAAGACCGCGGTCGCCTCGAATCCGATGAAGCCGGTGAGCGCGAAGAGCACGGCGACGCCGATCCCACCGGTGAAGATGTTGGCGGGGTCGAAGGTCTCGACCGCGATGCCGTCCGCACCGCCCGTCGCGAAGATGACGACGTCGAGCACGACGACCACGAGGATCTCGAGCGTCAGGGCGATGCCCAGCACCTTCGCGCTCAGGTCGATGTGCCGGTAGCCGAGCACCGCGACGATCGCCATCGTCGCGAAGGAGTACAGCCACCAGGGCAGGCTCGGGCCGCCGAAGTACGTGACGAGGTCGTCGAGCGCC
Source organism: Plantibacter sp. CFBP 8804 (assembly GCF_014841225.1). Classification (NCBI taxonomy): domain Bacteria; kingdom Bacillati; phylum Actinomycetota; class Actinomycetes; order Micrococcales; family Microbacteriaceae; genus Plantibacter; species Plantibacter sp. CFBP 8804. The sequence continues at coordinate 19,703 of NZ_JACYTU010000011.1, read as the reverse complement.
CACCCCATGTAGCCGTACACGCCCACCTGGATCGCCGTGTAGGCCACGAGCGCGGTGAACGCGGAACCGAGGCCGAGGCGCGAGCCGAGTCCGGCCGTCACGTAGGAGAAGAACGCGCCCGCCTCGCGGACGAACGGCGTCATGGTGACGAAGCCGACGGAGAAGACGAGGAGGATGACGGCGGCGAGGGCGAAGCCGATCGGGGCTCCGGCGCCGTTGCCGGTGCCGATCGCGATGGGGACGTTGCCGCCGATCACGGTGAGTGGTGCGGCGGCGGCGATCACCATGAAGACGATGGAGCCGGTACCGAGCTGGCCGTCGAGGCGCTGACGCGGCTCGGCGATGGGGTTCACGGTCATGAGGTCACTTTCCAGGGGAGTCGGGGGACTCGGAGGGGAGGGGAGGAAGGACGGGATCCTTCAATACAGCTCGGCGCGGCGGTCGGCGAGGTAGGGGTTCTCCTGCCTGGCGCGCTTGGTGGCCTCGGGATCGATCGTGGCGATCATGAGACCGACGGCGTCCCCGTCGAGCGCGTCGAGGACCACGCCGTCCGGGCCGACGATGCTGCTGCGACCGACGTAGGTGAGGTCTCCTTCGGAGCCGACGCGGTTGACGTAGACGAGGTGGACCTGGTTCTCCCAGGCGCGCACCGGGATGAGCCGCTCGGCGATGTGCGCGTACGGCTCCATCTGCGCGGTGGGGACGATCACGACGTCAGCACCGTCGAGGGCCGCCGCGCGGACGGTCTCGGGGAACTCGACGTCGTAACAGATGAGGACGGCGACGCGGACGCCACCCAGGTCGACGGTCGGTGCGAGGGTGTCACCGGCCACGAAGAGCTGTCGGTCGAGCTCGCCGAACAGGTGCGTCTTGCGGTACCGGAGCAGCTCCGTCCCGTCAGGACCGACGAGGACGAGGGCGTTCGCGACGGCTCCGCCGGGGAGTGGTTCGGGCAGGCCGGCGAGGATCGCGATCCCGGTCTCGTCGGCGATGGCGGCGACCCGGTCGACCAGCTCCGGGGTGGCGAGCGGGGCGAGGCGGTCGCCGAGGTTGTAGCCGGTGACGAACATCTCGGGGGTGACGAGCAGATCGGCGCCGCGATCCGATGCCTGTCTGGCGGCGTCGGCGACGAGCGCGAGGTTCGCCTCGACGTCTCCGGGGACGCCGTGGTGCTGCAGTCCGGCGATGGTCAGGGTCATGGCGGTGGAGCTCCTCTGTGGGCGTGCGTCGATGCACTCAGTAAACAGCTCAAAGTGAGTTGTTTGATGTCCATCATGTTTCGATCCGGTTTCACCCGCAAGAGGCGAGGGACATACTGGGGGGCGTGCGTGCCCTTCCTGTCGACGTCCCGATCGTGCTCGGCCCCTTCGGAGGTCTGTCCTCCGTCGAGCTCACCGCGACGGTGAGTGAGCTGGGCGGCCTCGGTTCCTTCGGTCTGTACGGTTATGACGCCGAGCGCATCGAGCGGACGGTCACGGCGCTCCGCAAGCGGACCACGGCGCCCTTCGCACTGAACCTGTGGCTGCCGCGTGGCGACGAGCTGTCTCCTTACGACTCCGAGGCGTCCTTCGCAGCCGCGGTCGAGGCGCTCCGACCCGTGTTCGACGAGTTGTCGCTCGAGCTGCCCGATCGCCCGGCCCGGTACGTGCCGCCCTTCGACGAGCAGATCGAGGCCGTCCTGGAGGCGCGGCCCGCCGTGGTCAGCTTCGTCTTCGGGGTTCCACCGCGGCCGGTGGTCGACGCGGCGCACGAGCGGGGCATCGTCGTGGTCGGGACGGCGACCACGGTTGCCGAGGGACTCGCCCTGCAGGAGGGCGGCGTCGACGTCGTCGTCGGCACGGGCATGGAGGCCGGCGGCCACCGCGTCTCGTTCCTGCGAGCAGCCGAGGACTCCCTCGTCGGCCTGGTCGCCCTGATCCCGCAGCTCGTCGACGCCTTGGACGTCCCGGTGATCGCCGCCGGCGGTATCGCCGACCGACGTGGTGTCGCCGCCGCACGGGCGCTCGGCGCCGCCGGCGTGCAGGTCGGGACCGCCTTCCTCCGCACGAGCGTCTCCGCTGCGACGGCCGAGCATCGGGCGGCCATCGTTGCGACGCCCGCCGACGGCACCGTCCTCACGCGCGCGATGAGCGGCAGGCTCGGCCGGGGTGTCCCGAACCGGGTGCTGCGACAGATCGAGGCGTCGAGGGTCGTCGCCCCGTTCCCGGTCCAGAACTGGCTGACCGGGCGGTTCCGCACCGTCGCCTCCGAGCGGGGCGTCGCGGACCTCCAAGGCTTCTGGGCTGGGCAGGCGTCACTGCTGACCCGGGATCGGGCCGATGCCGAGTCCGTCTTCGCGGAACTCGCCGCGGGCCTGTCGGTCCCACCCAGGGCACCCTGACCCCGGTCCGCGTCGCCCGCAGGACCGCGTAAGCTGGAGGGGACTTCCTGCAAGAGATGAGACGTTCACCGTGCCCAGCATTCCGTTCGACGGCGCCAAGCACGATCGGTACTGGATGGTCCCGATCCTGCGTGCGGTGATCGCGCTCGCCACGGCGGGAGTCGTCACCTTCACGCAGGGCCACTCCTCGCAGTTCGGCCTCGTGGTCTTCGGGGTCTTCACGCTGCTGTCCGGCGCGATCGTCGGCGCCTTCGCGTTCCCGAACTTCTCCGACACCGTGACGCGCGCGTTCTTCCTCGGCCAGGGCGTCATCGGCGTCGTGACCGGCGTCTTCTCGCTGCTCGTGAGCGGCGGCGGGCTGAGCATCTTCCTCTACGTCGTCACCCTGTGGGCGGCCCTCACCGGATTCCTCGAGCTGTACAGCGGGATCCGCTGGCGCGGACGCCTCGCCGCGGCGAAGGACTGGACCGCGGTCGGTGCCTTCACGGTGCTGCTCGCCATCGCGACGCTCCTCGTCCCGCCCGGACTCGAGCAGCGATTCGCCGCCCCGGGAGGTGTCGAGGGTGTCCTCCGTGCGGACATCGTCGTCGTCGGCCTCGTCGGAGCATACGCCGCGATCATCGGCGTCTACCTCGTCATCGGCGGACTGTCGCTGCGGTGGGCGGGCAAGCGCCCGGTCACCGGCGCAGCCACCGACGACACCACCGGCACGGCTGGAGCCGCATCATGAGCAAGCCCAACCGCGACGACGTCCTGCGGCCGATCGAGCTCCTCGTGCTCTCGGGCGTCATGGGGGTCTTCACCGGCGTCGTCGTCCTGATGTCGACCCGCGAGATCGTCCTGTCGCTCATCGGCCTGGGCATCGCGTTCATCGCCTCGCTCGTCGTCCTCGCGATGCTGGCGCTCGCCGTGAAGCCCGACTTCCAGGAGAAGCTCGACCTCGACGAGCAGGACGGCGACGACAAGCGTCCGCCGCGCCCCTCCGGCCACTGACCGTCTCGTCCCTCCGGCCCGGAGCGTTCTTCCGGGCCCCGACTGCAGCGCGCCGTCCCTGAGCGCTCCTTCCGGTCCCTGAGCGTTCCTTCCGGTCCCTGAGCGTTCCTTCCGGTCCCTGAGCGTTCCCCCCGGTCCCTGAGCGTTCCTTCCGGTCCCTGAGCTTGTCGAAGGGCGCACGCCGACAGGCTCGGTGCCCGGTCTCCCGTTCCCCGAGCCTGTCGATGGGCGACCTACGGCAGGTAGTCCACCAGGTCGTCGGAGAGTCCGAGGTACGTCGCCGGGGTGAGCTCGAGCAGGCGCTGCTTCGCGGCGTCGCCGATGTCGAGCTTGGAGACGAACTCGACGAGCTCCGCCTGCCCGAGACGCTTGCCGCGCGTGAGCTCCTTGAGGAGCGCGTAGGGGTCCTCGATGCTCGAGCGACCGGCGGTCACCTCGGCGCGGATGACCGTCTGGATGGCCTCCGCGAGCACCTCCCAGTTGTGGTCGAGGTCCGCGGCGAGCACGTCCTCCGCGAGGTCGATCTGTCCGAGGCCGCCGAGGATGTTGTCGAGGGCGAGCAGCGAGTGGCCGAACCCGACACCGATGTTGCGCTGGGCGCTCGAGTCGGTGAGGTCGCGCTGGAGTCGCGAGGTGACGAGGGTGGCGGCGAGGGAGTCGAGGATCGCGCTCGACAGCTCCAGGTTCGCTTCGGCGTTCTCGAAGCGGATCGGGTTGACCTTGTGCGGCATGGTCGACGAGCCGGTGGCGCCCGCGACCGGGATCTGTCGGAAGTAGCCGATGGAGATGTACGTCCACATGTCCGTGGCGAGGTTGTGCAGCACGCGGTTGGCGTGGGAGATCTTGCCGTAGAGCTCGGCCTGCCAGTCGTGCGACTCGATCTGCGTCGTCAGCGGGTTCCAGTCGAGGCCGAGTCCCTCGACGAACTCGCGCGAGATGGCGGGCCAGTCCGCGTCGGGATCGGCGACGACATGGGCGGCGAAGGTGCCGGTCGCGCCGGAGAACTTGCCGAGGTACTCGTTCGCCTCGATCTGCAGGGCGATGCGCTCGAGTCGGTAGACGGTGACGGCGAGCTCGCGGCCCATCGTGGTGGGCGTCGCCGGCTGGCCGTGCGTGCGGGCGAGCATCGGGACGGCCCGGAAGTCGACGGCCTTGGTGCGCAGGGAGTCGAGGACGAGGCGCAGTTTCGGCAGCCAGATGGCGCGGACGGCCTGCGACACGGTGAGCGCGTAGGAGAGGTTGTTGATGTCCTCGCTCGTGCAGGCGATGTGGGTGAGTTCGGCGATGCGGTCGAGCCCGAGCTCGGACAGGCGGTGGCGCACGAGGTATTCGACGGCCTTCACATCGTGACGCGTGACGGCCTCCTTCTCGGCCAGCCAGTCGATGTCGGCCTGGCCGAAGTCGAGGTAGAGCGCGCGGAGCTGCTCGATCTCCGCCGGGGTGAGCGGGGAGGAGCCGAACATGGAGTGCTCGGTGAGGTAGACGAGCCACTCGACCTCGACCTGCACGCGGGCGCGGTTCAGGCCGGCCTCCGAGAGGTACTCTCCGAGCGCCGTCACGGCGGGGCGGTAGCGACCGTCGAGCGGGCTGAGCGGCTGGGCGGGGAATTCGGTCATGGGGTGGCTCCCTGGGTCAGTGCTGGTTCGAGCTGGTGGAAGAGGGATCTGCAGGCATGGTCGATCATGCCGAGGACGGTCTCGAACATCTGGGCGTCCGAGTAATAGGGGTCGGGTACGTCGCGGGTCCCGGAGGTGCTGTCGAAGCTCAGGAGCAGGTGCACCTTGGAGCGGTCGGCGTCGTTGCCCGCCCAGGCCCGCAGGATGCGTTCGTGACTGCGGTCGAGGGCGACGACGAGGTCGTAGCTGTCGAAGCGGTCGGGGTCGAACTGCTTGGCCCGGTGGGCGGTGGCGTCGTGGCCGTGCGCTCGCAGTGCGGTGACCGTGCGGTGGTCGGCGTGCTCGCCGACGTGCCAGTCGCCGGTGCCGGCGGAGGAGACCTCCACGACCCGCTCCAGCCCGGCGGCCGCGACGAGGTCGGTGAAGACGCTCTCGGCCATCGGGGATCGACAGATGTTGCCCGCGCAGACGAAGCACACGCGGAACGGGGTCGTGCCGGGGTCGGCCTCCCCGAGGGTGTTCATGCGTCTATTCTGGCCGACCGCGCCCGAGCCGTCGAACCGTTCTCAGCTGACTCCACTCCACAGCTCCACTCCGGTCGGCTTCCTCCACATCAGCACGGTGTGCCGTCGTGACCGCTCCGCCGGTTGGGCAGAGTCGAGCGTGATGCCGGCGGTGGGCGGGCGGAGGGCGAGGCGACATGGCGTTGGAGTACTACGACCCGTTTGCGATGGATTCCCCGTCGGAATGGACTGCGGAGGAGGCCCTCGCGGTACTTGAGTCGCGGGCGCAGTGCGTCGACGCCGTCCTGAGCGCGCTGAGCACCGGCATCACGGACTTCATGCACGGGCGATCCGGATTGGACTGGGTAGGGCCGGCGGCGATGGAGTTCTCCTGGGCGGCGGACGACCTCGTCGGGCGGTTGCGTGAAGCAGCGTCGGCGCTCGACGAGGCGCTTCGGAGATCACTCGGAGCCGCTGGGACCATCTCGGCTGGGAGCCTCCGGTGAGCGACGACCTCGTGCTCCGTGGTGGAGGGGTGGTCGCCGTCGCGACGGACGGCCATCTGAACCTCGCGCGCACCCTTGTTTCGCTCGGCGCCTCATGCGAGGAATGGGCAGGGCGGCTTGACGCCGTGGGGCGCATGGACACCTCCCATGCGCCGACCGGACCGCTCCTGGTCCCACAGCTCGACGGAGAGGCGGGCCGGGAGTCCGCCGCGCGGGCAGCAGCCCTGCTCAGGCAAGCCGGGGGCGAGGCGACTCACCTCGGAGAACGACTCCTCCTGTCGGCTGAGGCGTACGGCGACATCGAGCGCACGGTCGCGTCCCTCTTCGAGCTGACCGATGGCGCCAACGCCTGGGCCCTGGGCGCATCTCCAGCGTCCTGGGTGCCCGGCGCTGTCGGTATCGGAGCCGTGCTGCTGCTCGGATCCGTCGTCCGCGCGGTCGTCGGCGCGGTGTCGGAAGGGGCAGGCGAGCAGTTCGACGCCACCGCCGAACGGGGCTTGCGTGACCTCATGGCCACACCGCTCTTTGCGGATGCGGTGCGTCGCATCGTCTCGTCGGCGGATGAGTGGTTGGTCGGGGCCGGGGGGCTCCCCGCCGGCATCCTCTCCATGATGGCCACTGCCGACGGGGTGCCGGGCGTCGCGCTCGCCGCCTTGGTCGTGGCGCGCACTGCCGATGCGACCGGCGTCCTGACGGCCTCCGGGGTGCGGACATCTCCCGTCCCTCGGGCAGACGGCGAGGACGACCGCGTCTCCCCGCCGACGACGTACGAGGAGCTGGCCCGACGGATGCCGCACGGAGGGGAGGGGAGCCCCCAGATCCGGGTCGAGCGGCATGTCGACGCCACCGGGTCGGAGCAGTGGATCGTGTGGTCGGGCGGCACGATCGACACGGGTCTTCCGAACACCGGATCGGAGCCGTGGGACAACCAGAGCAATCTGGACGCCGTCGCCGCTTCAGCCCTCCCGGGTCTCGCCGCCGACAGCACGAGGGCGACCCTCGACGCCATGGAACTCGCAGGTGTCCCGAAAGGAGCATCGGTGCTGCACGTCGGGTACTCGCAGGGTGGGATCGTCGCGGCAGCCATCGCAGCCAGCGGTGACTACGACTCGTCGCTCGTCACCTTCGGGGCGCCGGTCAACACGATCGTCTTCGACGAAGACGTGCCGCGAGCGCACTTCGAGCACACGGAGGACGTCATCCCAGCGCTGTCAGGGCGCCGTCAGGGCCAGCCTGATGGAGGAACGGTCGTCAGCCGGTCGCTGTTCGACGGTGCGCCTCCGCCGAGCGGTGACGACCCGCTGCCGGCCCACCGGCTCGAGAACTACCGAGACACGGCGCGGCTCGCCGACGCGTCGTCGGATCCGCGCCTCCAGGAAGTCGTCAAGCCGCTCTCCGAGCTCGCCGGTGACGGCGAGACATCGCAGTACCGAGCGGATCGAGTGGAGTGAACCGCAATCGGACGGGTTCTTCGCGCCGGTCAGTCCTTGGTCTTCGGGCGGATGACGATGCCGAGCAGCCAGTTCACGATCGAGATGACGATCGCCCCGAGGACGCCCCACCAGAAGCCGTCGACGGTCAGGCCGAACCCGAACCAGCCGCTGATGCCTGCGGTGATGAGGAGGAGGAGTCCGTTGATGAGGAGTCCGATCAGACCGAGCGTGAGGATGTAGAGGGGGAACGCGAGCACCTTGATGACCGAGCCGATGATGGTGTTCACGACCGCGAAGATGAGCGCGACGAGCGCGAAGGTCAGGATCGTCTCGAGCGTGCCGCCGGGCGCGTACGGCGTCACGTTCACACCGGCGACGATGAGGGTCGTGACCCAGATGGCGAAGCCGTTGACGATCAGGTTCAGCAGAAAACGTCCCATGAGGGCAATCCTCCCACCCTTGCCACAGCGGGCAAAGGGCCGATTCGGACCGGCGCACTGCATTCCGACGCAGGTATCCTTCGCGGCCTAGACTCGTCGAGTGAGTGACAACCTGCCAACCACCGCCCAGCCGGCCGCTCAGCCGGGCCGGAGCCCGGTCCGTCTCCGTCCGGAGATCGCAGATCTGCCGCCCTACCGTCAGGGCAAGCCGGCCGCACCCGACGCCTTCAAGCTCTCCAGCAACGAGGTCCCGTTCCCGCCGCTCGACGCCGTCCTCTCGGCCATCACCGACACGGCTGCGGACTCCCACCGCTACCCCGACGGCGCCGCACTCGCATTGCGCACGGCGCTCGCCGAAGCCAACGGGGTCACGCCGGAACGCATCCACATCGGGGCGGGCTCGGTCGCACTCCTCAGCCAGTTCATCACCGCGACCGCCGGTCCGGGAGACGAGGTCGTCTTCGCCTGGCGCTCCTTCGAGGCCTACCCGGGTCTCGTGACCGTCGCCGGAGCAACATCGGTGCGCGTCCCGAACCGGCCCGACGGCTCCCACGACCTCGAGGCGATGGCCGCAGCCGTCACCGACCGCACCCGCGTCGTCATCGTCTGCACGCCGAACAACCCCACCGGCCCGGTCGTCGAGCGCGCCGCCTTCCTCGCCTTCCTCCGCTCCGTGCCGTCCGACGTGCTCGTCCTCCTCGACGAGGCCTACCGCGAGTTCGTCACCGACGACGACGCCGTCAACGGCATCCCGCTCCTCGACGAGCACCCGAACCTCGTCGTGCTCCGCACCTTCTCGAAGGCCTACGGACTCGCCGGCCTCCGCGTCGGCTGGGCCATCGGCCACGAGCTCGTCCTCGACGGCGCCCGCAACGCGGCCATCCCGCTCTCCAGCACCGCGCCGGCGCAGCAGGCGGCCATCGCCGGACTCGCGAACGCCGAAGACATCCGAGCCCGCGTCGCGGTCATCACCGCACGACGCGACGACCTCGCCGCCGCACTCCGCGAGCAGGGCTGGTTCGTCCCCGCGGCGCAGGGCAACTTCGTCTGGTTCGGCCTCGGCGAGCAGACGGCCGCCGCGAACGAGACCTTCCTCGCGCACGGCATCGTCGGCCGCGCCTTCCCCGGCGACGGCGTCCGCATCTCGATCGGTGAAGCCGAGTCGATCGAACCGCTCCTCGCCGCCGCTGCAGAGATCCTCGCCGGGCTGCCGGCCGACCACCCGACACGAGAGGGAGTGCGCTCACGATGAGCCGTTCCGGAGACGACCCCACCGTGCCCAGCGTCCAGTTCATCGACGCGGCCGGCACCTTCGCGCCGAACGAACACGCGGAGCGCTACCAGCCGTTCCTCGATCGCCTGACCGAGACCGACCTGCAGCAGTTCTACCGCGACATGGCGAACGTCCGCGCCTTCGACATCGAGGCGACGAACCTGCAGCGCCAGGGCCAGATGGCGCTGTGGCCGCCGAGTCACGGGCAGGAGGCGGCACAGGTCGGTTCAGCCCGTGCGGCGCGAGCCCAGGACCACATCTTCCCCTCCTACCGCGAACACGTCGTCGCGATGATCCGCGGCGTCGACCCCATCGACATCGTCCGCCTCATGCGCGGCAACACGCACGGCGGCTGGGACCCGGCAGATCCGTCGAACGGCAACATGCACCTGTACACGCTCGTGCTCGCCGCCCAGACCCTGCACGCGACCGGCTACGCGATGGGCCTGAACTTCGACAAGGCCGTCGGCACCGGCGACCCCGACCGCGACACGGCCGTGCTCGTCTACTTCGGCGACGGCTCGAGCTCCGAGGGTGACGCGAACGAGGCCTACATCTACGCCGCCAGCTACCAGACGCCGCAGGTGTTCTTCCTCCAGAACAACCAGTGGGCCATCTCCGTCCCCGTCTCCCGCCAGGCCCGCGAGCCGCTGTATCAGCGCGCGGCCGGCTTCGGCCTCGACAGCGTCCGCATCGACGGCAACGACGTGCTCGCGAGCTACGCGACGGCGGCGAAGCACCTCGACGACGCCCGCGCCGGCCACGGCCCGAGCCTCATCGAGGCGATGACCTACCGGGTCGGCGCCCACACCACGAGCGACGACCCGACCAAGTACCGCACCGACGACGAACTCCAGTCCTGGATCGCGCGCGACCCGATCGTCCGGTTCAAGACGTACCTCCAGGGGCTCGGCGCTTCCGACGCGTTCTTCGCCGAGGTCGACGAAGAGGCTGCTGCGCTCGCCGAGGACACCCGCGTCCGCACACTCGCTCTGGAAGCGCCCGGCCACGAGCTCATCTTCGACGGCGTCTACTCCGAACCGCACCCGCTCATGGTCGAGCAACAGGCCTGGCTCGAACGCTACGAGGCCTCGCTCGAAGGAGGCAACGCATGACGACGACCACCATGCCGATGGCCAAGGCGCTGAACGCCGGCCTCCGGAAGGCGATGACCGAGGACGACAAGGTCCTGCTGATGGGCGAGGACATCGGCCCGCTCGGCGGCGTCTTCCGCGTCACCGAGGGCTTGCACGCCGAGTTCGGCGGCGACCGCGTCCTCGACACCCCGCTCGCGGAGTCCGGCATCGTCGGCACCGCGATCGGTCTCGCCATGCGCGGCTACCGTCCGGTGTGCGAGATCCAGTTCGACGGCTTCGTGTTCCCGGCGTTCAACCAGATCACGACGCAGCTCGCGAAGCTCACCAACCGGCACGAGGGCAAACTGCAGATGCCCGTCGTCATCCGGATCCCCTACGGCGGACACATCGGCGCGGTCGAGCACCACCAGGAGAGCCCCGAGGCGTACTTCGCCCACACGGCCGGCCTGCGCGTGGTCAGCCCGTCGACCCCGAACGACGCCTACTGGATGATCCAGGAGGCCATCGCCTCGAACGACCCGGTCGTCTTCCTCGAACCGAAGAGCCGCTACTGGCCGAAGGGCGAGGTCGACCTCGACGGTTCGGCCGCCCCACTGCACGGCAGCCGCATCGTCCGCACCGGCACGGAGGTCACCCTCGCCGGACACGGCGCGATCGTGAGCGTCATGCTGCAGGCGGCTGAACTGGCCGCCACGGAGGGCACGAGCGTCGAGGTCGTCGACATGCGCTCGTTGTCGCCCATCGACTACGACCCGCTCGTCGAATCCGTCCGCCGGACCGGCCGCCTCGTCTACGTGCAGGAGGCGCCCGGCTTCACGAGCGTCGGCTCGGAGATCGCGGCGACCGTCACCGAGCGCGCCTTCTACTCGCTCGAGGCACCCGTTCTTCGGGTGTCCGGGTTCGACACCCCGTTCCCGCCGGCGAAGCTCGAAGGCGTCTACCTCCCGGATGCCGACCGCATCCTCGAGGCCGTCGATCGCTCGCTGGCGTACTGAACACCGAAGGAAGACGAGGAACCACGATGAGTGATCTCCAGTTCGAACTGCCGGACGTCGGCGAAGGCCTGACCGAGGCCGAGATCGTCGCATGGAAGGTCGCGCCGGGCGACGCCGTCTCGGTCAACCAGGTGCTGGTCGAGATCGAGACCGCGAAGTCGCTCGTCGAACTCCCGTCGCCGTTCGCCGGCACTGTCGGCGCCCTGCTCGTCGAGGAGGGCCAGACCGTCGACGTCGGGACGCCCATCATCAGCGTGAGCACCGGTGGTGGGGCAGCGACCGCCGAGCCGACCGCGCCCGCACCGGCGGTCATCGAGTCGGAGGAGGCCACGCTGGCCGCCGACACCGCGGCGAGCGTCTCTCCTGCCGAAGAGCCGCGCCCTGGCGCCGTGCTCGTCGGATACGGCAGCGCCGGCCACACTTCGAGTCGCCGCCGTGGCCGTGGCGCGACGCCCGTCGTCGAGCCGGCGAGCCCGGCCGTCACCCCGCAGCCGCCCGTGCGCCGCCAGCCGCCGTCGAGCATCCCCGCCGCGTCCGCGCTGCCGGTCATCGCCAAGCCGCCGATCCGGAAGCTCGCGAAAGACCTCGAGGTCGACCTCACGGCCATCGAGGGCACCGGGCTCGCGGGGGAGATCACCCGCGACGACGTCATCCGTGAGGCCAGCCAGGCGAGCGTGTTCCGCAACATCGAGACGCCGGAGTGGGCCGACGAGCGCGAGGAGCGCATCCCGGTCAAGGGTGTCCGCAAGGCCATCGCGACGGCCATGACCCGCAGCGCCTTCACCGCGCCGCACGTCTCCCTCTTCGTCGACGTCGACGCGACGCGCACGATGGAGTTCGTCAAGCGTCTGAAGAACTCCACGGACTTCGCCGGCGTCAAGGTCTCGCCGCTGCTCATCATGGCCAAGGCGATGATCTGGGCGGTCCGCCGCAACCCCACGGTCAACAGCGAGTGGACGGACCAGGAGATCATCGTCCGCCACTACGTGAACCTCGGCGTGGCAGCCGCGACACCGCGCGGACTGATCGTCCCGAACGTCAAGGAGGCGCAGGCGATGAGCCTGCTCGAGCTGGCGCGAGCCCTCGAGACCCTCACCCTCACGGCCCGCGACGGCAAGACGCCGCCCGCCGACCAGCAGAACGGCACGATCACGGTGACGAACATCGGTGTCTTCGGCATGGACACCGGTACCCCGATCCTCAACCCGGGCGAGGTCGGCATCGTCGCGCTCGGCACGATCAAGCAGAAGCCGTGGGTCGTCGACGGCGAGGTGCGCAGTCGGTTCGTGACGACGCTCGGTGCCTCCTTCGACCACCGCGTGGTGGACGGCGACGTCGCGAGCCGCTTCCTGGCGGACGTCGCGTCGATCATCGAGGAGCCGGCGCTGCTGCTCGACTGAGTACACCTGCTCAGGAACCTTCCAGCCGGGCGATTTTGAGAATCAGTATCAATAGGCGTACCGTTGGCCTTCTCACCCCGATCGAGAAGGTTCATCAATGCGCGCTCGCACCCTGCTCCCAACCTTGGCCATCTTCCCGGCAGCCGCCCTCGTCCTCGCGGGCTGCTCCGGCAGCGGCGCGTCGGGCGCGGCCGACGACGGCAAGATCAACATCGTCGCCTCCACGAACGTCTACGGCGACATCGCCTCGAAGATCGGCGGCAAGGACGTCGAGGTGACCTCGCTCATCTCCTCGGCAGCCCAGGACCCGCATTCCTACGAGGCGAGCACGCAGGACCAGCTCTCCATCAAGAACGCCGACCTCGTCATCGAGAACGGCGGCGGCTACGACCCGTTCGTCGACACGCTCCTCGACGCCGCCAAGAACGGGTCCGTCGAGGTCGTCAACGTCGTCGACCTGTCGGGCCTCGCCCCGGACGACGACCACGCCGACGAGCAGCACACGGACGAGGCGCACGCCGAGGACGACGGCCACGACCACATCGAGGGCTTCAACGAGCACGTCTGGTACAGCTTCCCGACGATGGCGAAGCTCGCCGACGAGCTGGCCAAGGAGCTCGGCGAACTCGATAGCGCGAACGCCGCCACGTACACCGCGAACGCGAAGGCCTTCACGGAGTCCCTCGGCACGATCGAGACGGCCCAGGCCGCGATCAAGACCGCACACGACGGCGAGGGCGTCGCCATCACCGAGCCCGTCCCGCTCTACCTGCTCGAGGGCGCCGGACTCGTGAACCGCACCCCCGAGGCGTTCAGCGAGGCGATCGAGGAAGGCACCGACGTGTCACCGACCGTCCTCAAGGAGACGCTCGACCTCTTCGGCGGCGGATCGGTCGCGCTGCTTGCCTACAATGAGCAGACGAGTGGCGGCGAGACCGAACAGGTCAAGACCGCCGCGGAGAACGCAGGCGTGCCGGTGCTGTCATTCACCGAGACCCTCCCGGACGGCAAGGACTACCTCTCGTGGATGACCGAGAACGTCGACGCCGTGGCGGACGCACTGAATCGATGACCAGCGGTCCGACCAACGGCTCAGGCCCCGTCGACGTCCTCGCGCTCGCCGGGGCCGAGCTCGGTTTCGGCGGACGAACGCTCTGGGACGGCCTCGACCTCTCGGTGCGACCGGGGGAGTTCCTCGCCGTGCTCGGCCCGAACGGCTCCGGCAAGACGAGTCTGCTGCGCACCATGCTCGGGCAGCAGCAGCTCGACCGCGGGACCATCAGGGTCGCCGGAGGCCCGGTGCACCGCGGCGACCGCCGCATCGGCTACATCCCGCAGCAGAAGCTCATCCCCGCCGGCACGCCGATGCGCGGTCGCGATCTCGTCGCCCTCGGCGTCGACGGTCACCGCTTCGGACTCCCCATCCGCACCGCGGCGACGAAGCGTCGGGTCGACGAGCTGATCGCCTCCGTCGGCGCGACCGCCTACGCCGACGGCGCCGTGGGCACCCTGTCCGGCGGTGAGCAGCAGCGGCTCCGCGTCGCCCAGGCGCTCGCGGACGACCCGATCCTCCTCCTCTGCGACGAACCACTGCTCAGCCTCGACCTCCAGCATCAGCGCGGGGTCAGCGAACTCATCGACCGGCGCCGACGCGAGCACGACACCGCGGTGGTCTTCGTCACCCACGACGTGAACCCGGTGCTCCCCATGGTCGACCGCATCCTGTACCTCGCCGGCGGCCGGTTCCGGGAGGGCACCCCCGACGAGGTGCTCCGCAGCGAGGTGCTGTCGGAGCTCTACGGCACCCCCGTCGACGTGCTCCGCAGTCACGGCCGGGTCGTCGTGGTCGGCATCCCCGACAGCGAGACCCATCACCATCATCACGACGATCCGCACACCGGTGCGGTGGGGGTCGGCGCATGAACACCGACGACCTCTGGGGGCGCTTGTTCAACTTCCAGGACTACGGCGCACTCCTCGAACTCGTGCAGAACTCGATCATCGCCGGCGCGGTCCTGGGCATCGTCGGCGGCCTCATCGGCGTGTTCGTCATGCAGCGGGACATGGCGTTCGCGGTGCACGGGATCAGCGAACTGTCCTTCGCCGGCGCCGCCGGTGCGCTGCTGTTCGGGGCCAACGTCGTCGTCGGGTCCCTCGCGGGTTCTCTCGTCGCGGCGATCCTCATCGGCTTGCTCGGCTCCAAAGCGCGCGACCGCAACTCGATCATCGGGGTGCTCATGCCGTTCGGCCTCGGTCTCGGCATCCTCTTCCTCGCGCTCTATCCGGGCCGGAGTGCCAACAAGTTCGGGCTCCTCACCGGGCAGATCGTCTCGGTCGACGACCCGCAGCTCGGCCTGCTCATCGTCATCAGCATCGTCGTGCTGGTCGCCCTCCTCCTCCTCTGGCGACCGCTCAGCTTCGACAGCCTCGACCCGGACGTCGCCGCAGCGCGTGGGGTGCCGAGCCGGTTCGTCTCGCTCGCCTTCATGGTGCTGCTCGGGCTCACGGTCGCGGTGTCGGTGCAGATCATCGGTGCGCTGCTCGTCCTCGCGCTGCTCGTGACACCTGCTGCCGCGGCGCTCCGGGTGTCGTCGTCGCCCGTCCTCGTCCCGGTGTTGAGCATGCTCTTCGGCTTCGTCTCGGCGGTCGGTGGCATCCTGCTCGCCATCGGTGGATCGCTCCCGATCAGCCCCTACATCACGACGATCTCCTTCCTCATCTACCTCGTCTGCCGCATCGTCGGGCCGCGCACCGCGTCCGGACGACGTGGTCGTCGGGCACCCGTCGGCGAGACGCGGCACACCCAGGTCGCGCGATGACCGTGGACTGTGCACCGCGTCCGCGCGGAGCTGCTTCGGAGCGTCCTCCGAGCGGTTCCCGGGTACCCTTGAAGCGACAGGCAGGAGCACCCGTGGCGAAGCGCAACACCTGGCAGCGAGAAGCTGTCCGCGAGGCCCTCGGCGGCAACGACGGATTCATCAGCGCTCAGGGTCTGCACGCCGAACTCCGCGACACCGGTTCGCCGATCGGGCTCGCGACCGTGTACCGCGCCCTCTCCGACCTCGCGGTCGAGGGCGAAGCGGACTCCCTGCAGTCGCCTGAGGGCGAGAACCTCTACCGCGCCTGCACGCCGGGCACCCACCACCACCACCTCATCTGCCGCAACTGTGGTCTCACCATCGAGATCGAGGCCGACGAGGTCGAAGCCTGGGCGCGCTCGGTCGCGTCGCAGCACGGGTTCACCGAGGCGAAGCACGTCGTCGACGTCTTCGGGCTCTGCGAGAACTGCTCGGCGGCGGCCCAGCGCGCGTGAGGCCGGAGTGAGCAGGACGACCGGAACCCTCGGGGTCGACGACGACTGGACCGCGCCCGACGACGACGGCGCGGAGCACTGGGGTCGCACCGAAGGACGTGATCCGCGGAACCTGCGCACACCGCTCCTGATCGGTGTCGCACTGCTCGTGGTGGTCGGGCTCTTCGTGCTCCGGGCGCTCATGCCGCTCGGTGAGGCGCTCACCCCGCCCACCGCGGTGCGCGACTTCGTGACCCTGACGCTCAGCGTGGTGGTGGAGTCCCTGCCGTTCGTGGTGCTCGGCATCGTGCTGTCGATCCTCGTGCAGATCTGGCTTCCCGACGGCTGGCTCGAGCGGTGGTTGCCGACGCACCCGATCCTCCGCCGAGCCTGCATCTCACTGCTCGGCATGTTCCTGCCGGTCTGCGAGTGCGGCAACGTCCCACTCGCCCGCGGCCTCATCGTGCGCGGGTTCACGGTGCCGGAGTCGATCACCTTCCTGCTCGCGGCGCCGATCCTCAACCCCATCGTCATCGTCACGACGCATCAGGCCTTCGGCTGGGACGGCGGGATCCTCGTCGCCCGGCTCGTCGGCGGGTTCCTGCTCGCGAACCTCATCGGGTGGCTCTTCAGCAAGCACCCCGACCCCAGCTCGCTGCTCACGCCGACCTTCCAGGCCAGCTGCGAGGTGACCGAGCAGCACGGGCACGAGCACACGAAGGTGGAGCGCAGCCTGCAGCAGTTCGTCGCCGAGGCGCGCGCGATCATGCCGGCGCTGCTCATCGGGTCGGCCGTGGCCGGTGCCGTGCAGGTCCTCGTCCCACGCGAGGTGCTCGTCACCCTCGGCGCGAACCCCGTCTGGTCGGTGCTCGCGATGATGACGCTCGCCGTGATCGTCTCGATCTGCTCGAATGTCGACGCCTTCTTCGTGCTGTCCTTCGGATCGACGTTCATGCCCGGCTCGATCGTCGCCTTCCTCGTCCTCGGCCCCGTCGTCGACGTCAAGATGCTCGCACTCATGCGCACCACCTACACGACCAGGACCCTCGTGATCATCACCGCGGTCGCCGTGCTGTTCTCGGCGGCCCTCGGATTCGGAGTGAACGCCCTTGCCTGATCAGAACGCCACCCATGGACACGCGTACGCCGAGACGTCGGCGGTCGGCGATCGCCGCGTCCCACTGCTCGAACGCCTCCGGCAGCGATGGTGGGGCGTGCTGCTGCTCGTCACCGCCGCCGTGTGCATCCTCTGGCTCGCGCTGACCGATCGCCTTGGGCTCTACATCCACCCGCGATACTTCGTCTTCACCGTCATCATGGCGCTCATCGCGGTCGCGCTCGGCATCGTCAGCGTCCTCGTCCACGTGGACGTCGAGGAGGTGCCGAGGCGTCGTGGGCGAACGGCGCTGCAGCTCGCCTCCGTCGTGGGCAGTCTCGCGGTGGTCGGCGCGATGGTGGTGCTGCCGCCGTCGACGCTCTCGGTCGCGACGGCCGACCAGCGCGCGGTGAACTCCGGCACGCTCGCGGGTGAGGTCCAGGGGCAGGACGCCCAGACGGTGCTGACCTCGAACCCGGACTTCAGCACCTTCGGCATCAAGGACTGGGCCACGCTGTTGCGCCAGACGACGCGTCCCGCCGACCTCGAGGGGCGCGCCTTCACCGGGGTCGGCTTCGTGATCGCCGATCCGGACGCGGCCGACGTCTTCTACGTCTCTCGGTTCGTCGTGAACTGCTGCGCCGTGGACGCCCAGCCGGTCGGTGTGCCCGTGCAGCTCGACGGCTGGGACCAACAGCTCAAGCCCGGCGACTGGGTCGAGGTCTCGGGGGCGCTCACCGCGAGCGACGCCTCGCATCTGCCGTTGGTGGTCGGGACGGCGAAGGTCGACAAGGTCGAGGAGCCGGCGGACCCGTATGACTACTGATCGCCGGGATGCTGCACGAGGCCGGTCGACGCAGGCCGCCGGCGACCGGAGCGGTTTCGGCCGACTGGTCGCGATCGTGCTGATCGCGCTCGTCGTCATCGGCGGCGGCGCGGCCGTCGTGGGCTTGACCCAGGGGCCGAAGCTCGTCCGCACGGTGGTCGACCCGACCGGACTCGTGGAGTCCTGGGGCCAGCGGGTCGTCCTGGCGGTGAACCAACCGATCGCGGATCTCGGGTCGGACCGGGTGCGGATCGAGCCGGCAGCAGACTTCGACGTCAGTACCGGGGCCGGCGGCATCACGCTGGTGTTCCCCGAGCCGCTCGCCTATGCGACGGACTACCGGATCACGGTCGACGGTGTCACCGCGCCGGGTGGCGGACCGGCCGCCACGCTCACGACGACCTTTTCGACGCCGCCCGTCGAGGGGTTCTCGCTCGTGCGGAGTCCGGTCAAGGAGGGCGGCTCGGCGGCGACGAAGGCGGACGACCGGATCGTGCGGCTCTCGATCGGCGGTGGTGAACCCGAGACCGCGTACGAAGCGGCGAAGATCCAGGAGTTCGCGACGATCGGCAACTCCCTGATCGTCGTGGAGCAGGAGACGAGCGGGCTCGGTCGCATCGTGGTGGTGGACACGACCGACGGGAGTACCCAGGAGGTGGCACTCCCGATGGGCGGGATGATCACCTCATTGCAGACCGCTCCGGCGCAGAGTCGGGTGGGGTTCCTGTTCACGGAACAGTCGTTCGGTCGCGACGGCGGCGACAACCTCACGCTGTACTCGTTCGAGCTGCGGCAGGGGAAACCCACCGAGGCCGCCCGGGTCGGCGGGATCGACGGGGCTGCGGTCCAGGCGGCGGAGTGGTCGTTCGTGCCCCGGACCTCCTCGATGCTCGTCCGCACGGTGGACAACTCGCTCGAGCTGCTCGATCCTGCTGCGACGACCGATCCGGTGCTGCTCGGCCGGGCATCCCTCATCTCGAGCTACATCCCGGGCACCACCAAGGTCGTCATCGAGCAGGTCGACGGTGTGGTCGTGCTCGACCTTGCGACGGGGAAGAGCGAACCGTTCGTCCTGCCCTCGGTGGCACCCACCGAGATCCCCGGACAACTCGTCGCACTGTCCGAGTCCCTGTCGGCAAGGATCTACGCCGATTACGACCGCGCCGCCGGAACCACGGAGCAGCGGGTACTGGCGATCAAGGACGGCGCGACCGCCGAGCTCTATCGACCTGAGCCGGGTGCCGTCATCTGGTCACTGTGCGCGAGCCCGAACGCGGAGTACGTCGCGGTCGTCGTCGTCCCCGACTTCGCGAAGGCCGGCTTCGACGGGTACGCCAACGCGCCGATGCCCAACGGTCCCGAGATCGAGGTCGTCGACGCCCGCACCGGCAAGGTGGTCGGGACGCAGGCCGGGTTCGACCTGTCCTGGTGCGCAGGCACTGGTGTCGCGCAGTGACCCTGCGCCGACCCGTTCGCGGCCGCCTCGGTGAAAACCGCGTGATTCCGGGCGACACGCCCGGGATGCAAGCGGAATTTGCCACGATCCCGAGACACACGTAGAGTAATCACTCGTCACCCCAAAGGTGCGGGAAGCGGAAGAGCTTCTCGGCCTCAAGCGGGGACAATCCCCAGCCAAAAGCGAGAACATTTCGATGTTACCGTTTCAAGTCTCGGTTGGATGACTTCCTCCTGGTGTCACTCGTGCTCAGCATGACTCTGTTCGCAGAGCGGCTGAAACGCCGAGTTGACAACAAGCCGGGAAGATGTAATATAGAGAAGTTGCCCTGCAGGGCGGTCGTGATGGCCAAAGGCAGGAGCATCCGATCCTTGAGAACTCAACAGCGTGCACAATG
>NZ_JACYTU010000010.1:0-113525 GCF_014841225.1 Plantibacter sp. CFBP 8804 | reverse complement strand
GCGGCCGGTGCAGAAGCACCGGCCGCCGTTTCGTGTGCGGCGTGAGCCGCGATGTGACTAGGCCGCGAGCGAAGCGCGCTGGCGGCGAACCATGACGAGGACCGCGATGAGCGCTGCGCCGAGGGCGACTGCGCCGGCTGCACCCCAGACGACGAACGCCGGAGCGCCGAAGCCGGTGTCAGCGAGGTCGTTGTCGTTGCCGCCCGAGCCGGAGCCGGCAGCGGTGACCGTGAGGGTCGCGTTCACGGTGACGAGCGAGGTCAGGCCGGTGGCCGTGACCGTGTACGTGCCGGACGCGTTGCTGGGGAGCGTCACGTTGAGGTTGACGGCGCCGGTTCCGGAAGCCGTCTTCTGGAGCGACTTCGAGTCGACCGCTGCGAGGGTGGCGCCGGAGGCGTTCTCACCGGTCAGCGTGAACGAGACCGTCTCGCCGGGCTGGAAGGATCCGGCGGTGAAGGCGACCGTGCTGGTGCCGCCCGGCGTGATCGTGCCACTGACCGTGACGGATCCGTCGGGAGCGTAGAAGGCGTTGGCTGCGACAGGCGCGATGAACAGGCCCGCGAGGACCAGCGCGAAGATCGCGGTGATTTTCTTGATCATGAGTGTCCCCTTGAAGGCTCTGCAGGTGTGCTGGTGCAATGACAGTGCTGTAGCCGACCGCCTTGACGATGTCGTCGTGCGGCGGAAGTAGAGCGTGCCTCCCCGACACCCCCCGAAAACGGGTCAAGAGCGACAACAGTCCTTACTGTAGAGCAAATTCACAGTTAATGGACGCCTGTTGTGTTTCAGAGAGATGAACTTTCGGCGTGGCCACGACTTCCGGGGTTCCCGATGCGTCATACGCCGTCACACCGAGGTCGACGGTCGTGCTCTCGCCAGGCGCGAGTTCGATGGCGAACTGTGTGATCGGGAACTCACCGTCGGTCGCCGGCTGCGATGGGAGCACCGCTCCGTCCCGCTCGACGCCGCCCGGCATGGACCCGGGGGGCGCGTAGACGATCACGCGGAACCGGAAGCTGCCCTTGGGCACGCCGTACTGGCCTTGGCCGGTGATGTAGTCGTTGAGCGTCGTCGCCGCGTCAGCAGGTGCGGTGTTCGTCAGGGTCAAGCGCAGGCCGAGGAGTTTCCCGTCGGAGCCGCACTGCGCCGACCCGACTGCCGTCTGCACGTCGAGGTAGTAGCCCATCTTGCTGCCGGTGGCGTCGTTGATGTACACGCCGAACGCGTTGGGCGCCTGGGCCGCGGTCGGCAGCAGGTCCGTCAGCGTCGTCCCGTCCAGCAGGGCCTGTTCCGTCTCGTCCGCGTTCCAGATCAGCACTCGTCGTTCCGAACCGGCTTTCGCCAGCGCGCCGATGAACGCGGTGGGGTCGAAGTTCCCGGAGGCGATCCGGTCGAAGACCGCGCCAGACGCCGCAGCGAAGAACGCGTCCTGGTCGGGACCGGCGGGGTACCGGATGTACACCTCGTTGAGCAGCAGTGCGGCTGCGTTCGCCGAGGTCAGCTCGTCTCCGGTGGCGAGGGCGATCGGTCCGGTCGCGTCGAGCAGGTAGCCGAGGGCGACCGGGTCGATGCTGAGCACACCGTCGACCCGGGTTCCGAACCGTTCGAGCCACATCTCGGAGGCCAGCTGGGCTGACTCCTGGAACCGGGGCGTCAGCGTGACGTTCTGCAGCCATCGACCGGTGATGTTCCCGTAGATGCCGGCGGTGTCGCTCGCAAGCGGCAACACGGGCTCCGGGAACCGCGGGAAGTCGGCGGTGGACGCCTGCTGGAGCAACGTGATCCGTCCGCCATCGGTCCCGATGAGCGCGAGCGCGCCGGGGTTCCCGCCACTCGCGCGCGGCTCGGCCGGGTTCTGGAACATCACGAGGTAGGTGCGCGGTCCGTCGGCGCCGAGCATGGCCGGCATCAGGTCGATCGCCCGCCTCGCCGCGTCCACGGTGTCGGCGGTCTCGGTGAGGACGGGGCGCAGCTGATCGACCGCGCCACGGACCTGACTGATGAGCGAGCCTTCGTCGATCGTCCGCACGCGTTCGGCGGCACCTTCCAACGCGTCGTCGGCCTTGCGCACGTCCTCCTGCGCATCGACGATCGGTTGCAGCGGCACCGCGCCGTCGACCGGCTTGAACAGCTCGGGGCGCAGCGAGCCTGCGAGGTTGACGAGCGGCGTGATGGCGCCGACGGCGACGTCTTCGGTCGCGCCGGCCAGCTCGCGGACGGCGGTGAGGTTCGGTCCGACCCACGGGACGATCTCGGCGGCCCGCCAGATCGGATCACTCGTCAGGCCGGCGGCCGCTCGAGCATGCGCAGCCAGCTCGCGTGCGGTCTTGCCGGCCGCACCGGGATCGTCGGCGACGACCTGTTCGCGAACCGTCTGCGCCAGCGGAACGGCCGCTTCGAGTTCCCCCTTGGCGAGGAAGGCGCGCACACCGATCCAAGCCACAGCCGCGACGACGACGAGGACGAGGCCACCGACGATGAGCAGCGTCCTGCGACGGCGGACCTTCAGTCGCTCGTCACGCGCGCCCTCCCGACGACGGGCCCGCGAACTGGCGCTCGACCTCCGGCGGGAGCCGTCAATGCGGCTCGATCCCTCGGACCGTCGGGCGGCGGGGCGATCGCCGGAAGATGAACGACGGTCGTCGGATGGGGACGGCATGGGCGCTATTCAATCACGACGCCTGTTCCACCGGTCACGGCGGTCACACCGAGCACGAGGACCGAGGCGTTGAAGACGATGTGCGTCACGATGGCCGGACCGAGTCGCCCGGTGAGCACTGCGGCTGTGCCGGTTCCGAGGCCGACGAGGAACGTCCCGACACCGGTGACGAGTGCTTCCGACGGCCCGCTGGCGACCACCAGGTGGAGCGACGCGAACAGCGCTGCGGAGATCACGACGGCGATCCAAGCGGCCCGGCCGGGCAGACTTCCGCGAACCGATCGCAACAGCAGCCCCCGGAAGAACAGCTCCTCGACGACGGGGGCGATCACCGTCGCCGCGAGCACCGCGACGACGAACGAGGCCACGATGAGCGCACTCCCGGCCGGCACTCCGCCGCCGGCCGTCGACGGCAGTGAGCCGTAGACGACCACCTCGAGGACACTGACGAGGATGCGGAGGAGCAGCCCCGCGGCCAGCCCCCAGAGCAGGTCGATCGGTCGGAAGGCGAGGCCGAGCACGGGCGCACTTCCACGAGGGGACGAGACGGCGAACCGGGCGACGAGCACCGCGCCGAGAAGCGGGACCCACACGAGTACGTAGCCACCGAGGGCATCGAACGGCTGCGGGATCTGCACCCCGGCACGGATGGTCGCGCCCAGGAGCGCTGCCACCGCGAGCCCGATGAGCGCGATGGTCACCCTCGTCCTGGCGCGTCGCGTGTCCGTGCTCGAAGGGGTTCCTGGGTCGTCCGTCACGGTCGCAAAGCTACGCCACGCGTCGACCCGCTCGATCACGACGCTCGGGAACAGTTGACGGTTTGTGGCACCATGGCTCACAACCCCCTCTTCGGGGCCGCCTCCAACCGAGGTGCCATGCTCTCCCCTCTGACTGATCGGATGCCACCGCGTGGAGCTTCGTGACTATCTCCGTGTCCTTCGCAAGTACTGGGTGCTGATCGTCGCGCTCTCGCTCCTCGGGGTCGCGATCGCAGCGACCTACTCGCTCATCAAGACGCCCGAGTACAGCTCATCGGCGAAGGTGTTCGTCTCGACGCAGTCCAGCGACAACGTGCAGGAACTGGCTCAGGGGAACACGTTCACGCAGCAGCGGGTGAAGACCTACGCCGACCTCGTGAGCACCCCGATCGTGTTGCTCCCGGTCGTCGGCTCCTTGGAACTCAACATCACCGCGGGCGAGCTCGCCGAGCAGATCACCGCTTCGGCGCCGCTCGACACGACGCTCATCGAGATCACGGCCATGAGCCCCGACCCGGTGCTGGCCGCGGAGATCGCCAACACCACGGCGGAGAGCCTCACGGCCGTCGTGTCGAAGATCGAGACGCCGGAAGACGGGGCGTCCAGCCCGGTCAAACTGACCTTGGTGCAGCAGGCCGGCGTCCCGAACACTCCGGTGAGCCCGAACGTTCCGCTCAACATCGCGCTCGGCCTGCTCGTCGGCCTCGCGATCGGTGTTGGTTTCGCCGTGCTGAAGGAGACGCTCGACACCCGCATCCGCAATGAGCGCGACGTCGAAGGTGTCACGGACATCCCGCTCATGGGTGGGATCGCCTGGGACCCGAAAGCGAAGCAGCGTCCGCTCATCGTGCAGGCCGACCCGAAGAGCCCGCGCGCCGAGTCGTTCCGCAGCCTGCGGACGAACCTGCAGTTCCTCGACGTCACCGACCAGCCACGCAGCTATGTCATCACCTCGTCGATCCAGAGCGAGGGGAAGAGCACGACGGCGGCGAACCTGGCGATCGCGCTGTCGGATGCCGGCCACAAGGTCGTCCTGATCGACGCGGACCTCCGCCGCCCGAAGCTCGCGAACTACTTCGACATCGAGGGCGCCGTCGGACTCAGCGACGTCCTCATCCGTCGAGCCACGCTCGACGACACCATGCAGCAGTGGGGGCGCGGCTTGCTGCAGATCCTCCCCGCCGGTGCCGTACCGCCGAACCCGAGCGAGCTCCTCGGTTCCGTCGTCATGCAGAAGCTGATCCGTGGGCTGGAGCAGCAGTTCGACTACGTGATCATCGATGCACCGCCGCTCCTGCCGGTCACCGACGGGGCGCTCCTCGCTCGTCACACTGGCGGGGCGCTCGTCGTCGTCGCAGCCGGCCGGACCCACAAGAACCAGCTGAAGGGTGCGCTCGAATCACTGGCGCACGTGAATGCCTCGGTCGCCGGACTCGTCATGACGATGGTGCCGACGAAGGGCCCTGACGCCTATGGGTACGCACGTTACGGCTACGGAGCCGGGTACGGCTACGCCGAGGATGTGAAGAAGTGACCGGTTCCTCTGGAACCCCTTCTCGGCCGTTCTCGGTCCTCTTCGTCTGCACCGGCAACATCTGCCGCTCGGCACTGGGGGCGCAGATCCTCACCGCGAGGCTCGCGGCCGCCGGCGTCACCGCGGGTGGGCGGCCGATCGCCGTGTCGAGCGCGGGGACGGGCGTCGGCCAGGGCCTCGAGATGCCTCATGAGGTCGTCGAACAGTCGCGCCGGTTCGGTGGCTCACCGGAAGGCCACGTCCCCACCCCGCTCGACCGCGACCTCGTGGCCGACGCCGACCTGATCCTGACGGCGACCCGCGAGCACCGCAGCGTCGTGGCACGGCTCCTCCCTCGGGCCTCCCGCGTCACGTTCACCGTGCCGCAGTTCGCGAGGCTCGTCGCAGAGGCCCCCGTTGTCTCCGACCCATGGACACTCGTCGACGAGGTCGCCGCGCAGCGCGGGTCCGTCCCGCCTCCGGAGGACCCGCAGGACGACGACATCGAAGACCCGTACCGCCGGAGCGCGTCCACCTACGCGCGGGTCGGCGACCAGATCCACGACCACGTCTCCGTCATCGCGGATCGACTCGCTCAGGCAGGCGACCGATAGTGACACCCAAGCAGAGCAGGTCGACGTATCGCGCGGGCGATCGCAAGGAGACCTTCTGGGATCGGCTCGGCTCCAGACGTCGGACGCTGGCGATCATCGGGCTGGCGCTCTTCCTCATCGCCGACGTCGTCCTCGTCGGGCTCGCGCTCACGGCCAACGGCCGCAGCACCGATGAGCCCACACAGCGCCCGATTCCGACGTTCGGCGGGACGCCGTCGACCACCGCCTCGCCGGAGGTCGCCGAGGAGCCCGTTGCCGCTGAGTCGACCGAGCGGTTCATGGCTGCTGGGAACGCAACGGTCCTCTGGCGTGCGACTCAGGGCACTTGCGAAGCTCCCGCCGTCGTCGAGCGCAGCGAGGACGCTGGTGTCACGTGGGCGGTGATCCCGACCGCCCAGGCGTTCGATCTCCGCGTCGTCTACGCGCTCACGGCGACGAGCGAGGACGAGGTGCAGCTCGTCGGATCAGCCGGGGCGGACTGCGCGGTCGGCGGATTCTCGTCGACCGACGCCGGCGACACCTGGGACTCCTCGCCCGAACTGCTCTCGACCGTCGCGTACCAGACGCCGGGTGGAGCAGCCGATGGCTCGAGAGCTGTTGTGCTGGCCGGTCAGACGGTCGCCGCACCGTGTCCAGGGGTCGAGGCCATGGCGGCGGGGTCCGAGCGCACCGTCGCCGCCTGTTCAGCTGTGCTCGCAGAGTGGGACGCAACGACCGGATCCTGGTCGGCGATCCCGTTCGCCGGTATCCACGCCCTCGATGTCCAGGCCGAGCAGATCCTATTCGCTGCCAGGGGCGTTCCGGGGTGCGCAGGACTTGGCGTGCTTCGCGTGTCGGGCGCCACGCTCACCTCGGCATCTGCAACTGAGAGCATCGGCTGCGTTTCCGACGCCGACCTCGCGGCACCGGCGGCATTCGCCTCCAGCGACGGCGCGAGCTGGCTCTGGGTCGGCGATGCGCTCTTCACCTCGAGCGATGGCGGTGCCACCTGGACAGCGCTCGCGTCCTGAGCCGCTCTTCAGACGCCACTCGCAGTAGGGTTTTCCCTACATTTGTCGCTCTCGTGGCCCAAACGGGGGACATCCACCAAAAAGGGGACAGATGTTGCGCATCTCGACCGCTAGTCTCAACAACACCGATACAGCCGCGTATCGAAACAGCGATTCCGCCCAACGCCATCAGTACTAACTACGTGTTCCACCACGGAGACCGCATGCTGTCGCAGCCTTCCGTGCCGCTGTCAACGACGCCTGCGAGCACTGCCCCCGCCCCAGCTCCCGTCGCCGTGCGCGATTGGCGTCGGGTGTACGCGAACCGTTTGGCCTTGACCGATGCGCTCGTCCTCATCTGGGTGGTGTTCGGCACGCAGCTCGTCTGGTTCGATTTCGACCAGGAGACGACCGATGTCGGCCTCTCCAACAGGATGTACGTCGCCGTCAACTACACGGTCATCTCGCTCGTCCTCATCGGCGCGTGGATGCTGACCCTCCGCGTGTTCGGCACCCGAGAGGCTCGAATCGTCGGCAACGGCAACGCCGAGTACAAGCTCATCGCCGACGCGAGCATCCGACTGTTCGGGCTCGTCGCGATCGTCGCGTTCCTCTTCAAACTCGACCTCGCCCGCGGGTATTTCCTCCTCGCGTTCCCGCTCGGCATCCTCGTGCTCCTCCTGTCGCGCTGGATGTGGCGGCAGTGGCTGTCGGTCCAGCGAGCCCGGGGCAAGTACTCTTCGCTGGTGCTCCTCGTCGGGTCAGCCGACTCCGCGGAGCACATCGCCGCCGAGCTGGGTCGCTCGACAGATTCGGGGTACCGCGTCGTCGGCGCCTGCGTTCCGACGGGCAAGGTCGGCGGCACACTCGGATCGACGACGATCCCGGTGTCCGGCACCGTCGACACGGTCCTGCAGGCGCTCGAAGCGACTGGGGCGGACACCGTCATCATCACGAGTTCCGACGAGCTCACGCCGGTGCGGGTCCGGCAGCTCAGCTGGAGTCTCGAGCCCGGTCGTCAGCACCTCATCGTCGCGCCGAGCCTCACCGACATCGGTGGTCCCCGCATCCACACCCGACCGGTGGCCGGCCTGCCGCTCATTCACGTGGAGACCCCGCGCTACGAGGGCCGGAAGCGGTTCTCAAAGCGCTTCTTCGACATCCTCGGTTCTGGCGCCATTCTCCTCGTCGCGTCACCGATCCTTCTTGTCGTCGCCCTGCTCGTGAAGCTGACCAGCCCCGGACCGGTCTTGTACCGCCAGGAGCGGGTCGGGCTCAACGGCGAGCCGTTCAACATGCTGAAGTTCCGCTCCATGCGGGTCAATGCGGACGACGAACTCGCCGCGCTGCTCGCCCAGCAGGGGACGCACGACCGCCCACTCTTCAAGGTGCAGAACGACCCGCGCCTCACCCGCGTCGGCGCCACCCTGCGGAAGTTCTCACTCGACGAGTTCCCCCAGCTCATCAACGTCTTCCGCGGCGATATGAGCCTCGTCGGGCCACGCCCGCAGCGCGAAGGCGAAGTCGCCCTGTACGACTCGGCCGCCAAGCGTCGCCTCATCGTGCAGCCCGGGATGACGGGCCTCTGGCAGGTGAGCGGCCGGTCCGCGCTCAGCTGGGAGGACGCCATCCGCCTGGACTTGTATTACGTCGAGAACTGGTCGCTCATGGGCGACGTCGTCATCCTGTGGCGCACGATCCGTGCGGTCGTCGCTCCTGGGAAGGAAGCCCACTGATGGCGGGGCTCATCATCCACGAGTGGATCGAGCGGCACGGTGGTTCGGAGAACGTCGTCGATGAGATGGCCGCGGCATTCCCGGATGCCGACATCCACTGCCTCTGGAACAACGCCCCGGACCGATATCCCGGTAGGAGCGTGACCGAGTCCTGGTTGGCTCGAACACCGCTCCGCAAGAGCAAGGCGGCCGCGCTGCCGTTCATGCCTGCGACGTGGGCCGCGACGAGGGTGTCCAAGGCGGACTTTGTGCTCATCAGCTCACACGCCTTCGCCCACCACGCTGGAGGACGCCAGACACCCGACGGCCCGGAGCGTTTCGTCTACGTACACACGCCGGCCCGCTATCTGTGGGCACCCGAACTCGACGTCCGTGGCGGCAACGTCATCGCACGCGCCGTGGCGCCGTCTCTACGTCGGATCGACCGCAAGCGCGCGCACGACGGCGCAACGTTCGCAGCGAATAGCGCCTACATCCGTCAGCGGATGGAGCGCGCCTGGGGTGTCGAAGCGACGGTGATCCATCCCCCAGTCCGCGTCGAGCACCTGCAGAGTGTCGCGTCGTGGGCGGACCAGCTTGATAGCGCCGACGAATACGTCTTCTCAACGTTGCCGAAGGAGTTCATCCTCGGGGCCTCCCGGTTCGTCGACTACAAGCGACTCGACGTCGCCATCCGTGCAGGTGAGCTCGCGGGACTCCCCGTCGTGCTGGCCGGCGCCGGACCGCAGTACGCAGAACTGCAGGCGATCGCCGATCGTGCGTCGGTGCCCGTCATGTTCATAACCCGGCCGAGTGACGAACTGCTGTTCGCTTTGTACCAGGCGGCCTCCCTCCTCGTGTTCGCAGCGGTCGAGGACTTCGGCATCATGCCCGTCGAGGCGATGGCGCTCGGCACTCCGGTACTGGTCGTCGCCGAAGGTGGGGCATCGGAGAGCGTGCTCGCGTTGGACGGGGGTACTGTCATCGATTCGCTCGAGGATGCCAGCCTTCACCCAGGGATTCACTTCGCGCTTGGCAAGGACATGAGGACCGCGGTGAAAGCGGCAGCGTCAACGTTCGGTTCTAACGCGTTCCAGACGCGCGCGAAGGCATGGGTAGAGAGAAGTGAGCCCCAGCCGAGCGTAGGACGATTCATCGGCAACGAGCGTGATTCACGAGGAGAAGTGCAACTAGATTGACTACGCCAGACCGCATACCGCGTCCGACAAGAATGTTTGTCTCAGCCACCGGTCAAGATGACAACATTGGTGATTCTGTACTCCGACGCGCTCACCTGGATTTTCTCCGCTCGTTTGGCTCACTTCACGTGCTCGTCGGCGCGAACAGCCAGGACTACATTTCCGGACTCGGCTTATCCGCCGAGGATGTTCAGTACTCGTCGCCTGCGGGATGGCGGCGGTCGGCGGCCATGTCAATGCTGCGTCGCCGGACCGCGCTGGCGTTCAACTGCGGAGAGATTCGCCTCGACTCAGCCTACTTAAAAACCTACCTCGGCCACCTTCCACTGGTACTTCTCTCTCGCTTACACGGTGGATACAGTCTGCATCTCGGGTACGGCGTACGTCAGTCTGCCTACCGGTGGCGCAGAACTATCGGGATGATGCTCCGGCTCACCCGCTTGAGCAGTTGGAGAGACTCATCAAGCGCGAGACTAATGCGTGTGGGCTCGGTAACGCCAGACTGGGCATTTTCGACCGGCCAGTCTGCGCAACAACTCGACAAAGGCCGTCTCAACTCACGGAATTATCTGTCGCTATCGATGCGCGGCGATCGCGATTTTCCTCCGCCGAATTGGTTTGACTCTGTGCTCGCGCTAGCACAAGTCCTCGATCTAGAAATTGTGGTCGTTCCCCAGGTGAGGCGCGATAATCGTCATAACCGAGAACTAAGCGAACGTCTTGGAGCTAGGTTCGTACCCTGGGAAATGGAAAATCACACCGTACGGGAAACAACCGTGCGTGCCCTATATGCGAGCAGCTCCGTCGTAGTCAGTGATCGCCTGCATGCGCTCATAATTGGTGCGACTGAAGGCGCGGCTCCAGTGGGACTCACCGTGGGCAGTCCAGAAAAGTTGCACCGCACGCTCGCGGTCGTGGGGCTTCAAGACTTGTGCTTCGCGGCAGACAGCATGGACACGGCGCAGTTGGATCGTGCCGTGACACTCGTTCGCTCCACGCCGCAGTACAGCGCCGTGGCAAGCGCCCGCGCGCAACTTTCCACATGCGCGGATGAGGTCGGTCGGCTGTGAACAGCTTCATCATGCATTCTCACAACGCGCGCGCCTCAGGAATGCTGATATGGCAAACTTGACTTCTCACGCCGCACGCGGCGGTGCCATAACCATTGCATCCCAGCTAGCACGCTTAGCTCTCACGCTTCTGTCAACCGCGGTGCTGGCTCGGCTGTTGGAGCCAGGTGCCTTCGGGCTTATCGCAATGGTTCTGACGGTCGTCGGATTCGGCGAGCTCATTCGCGACTTCGGCTTCTCCCACGCAGCACTCCGCAAAAAGAACCTCACAGCCGCTCAACAGTCAAATCTCTTTTGGCTGAACACCGCGATTGGAGCCGTTTGCTCCGCGCTGGTCCTGGCTGCCTCGCCTCTCATCGCGGGCTTCTTTCGCCAGCCAGAGCTCCTGCCGATCACAGCAGCAACAAGCTCGATTTTTCTCCTAAACGGGCTGGCTACGCAGTTCCGCGTACGACTGAATCGCCAACTACGTTTCTCCGCCTTGGCAATCTGCGACCTTGTTCCGATCGCCACCGCACTGTGCGTGGCAGCAACCGGCGCTCTCGTCGGATTCGGTGTCTGGGCGCTGGTGGCACAGCAACTAGTCATCGCAGCCGGTGGTCTAGTTCTGGCCGCCGTCCTAGCCCGGTGGATCCCCGGACCTCCCTCTCGCAGGACCGACATGGATGATCTCCTGCGTAGCGGGTGGCATCTGACCGTGACCCAGCTACTCGCGTACTGGCCGAAGAACGTCGACAGCATCGCCATTGGACGCGTTTGGGGGTCCACCGGGCTTGGACTCTACGATCGGGCCTATCAACTCATGATCGTCCCCTTGAATCAGATCGGTGCACCACTCACACGGGTAGCCCTTCCACTACTTGCACAGGTCAAGGATGACACGGCTCGATTCACTGCGGCTCTCCGTAAGGCCCATTTGATCGGGGCTTACCTCAGCTCACTGATCTATATTATGGCCATTGCACTCGGGCCGAGTGTCGTCGCGCTGCTCCTCGGGCCCGCTTGGCCCTCTGCGGCGATTCTTTTGCAGATACTTGCAGTCGGTGGCCTGTTCCGTTCGCTGGTGCAGGTCACCTATTGGATGTATGTCAGCCTCGGGCACACACGGGCACAGCTACGGTTTTACCTCGTTTCCCAACCACTGCTCGTCGCCGGTATTCTCGCAGGACTACCGTGGGGTCCAATCGGCGTTGCGGTTGCTCACTCGGTTTCGTTTACCGTCTACTGGGCAATTGCGCTGCTCTGGGCCGGACACGTATCGAAAATCTCGACCCGTGGGTTCTTCCAAGACGCGGTTCGGGCCATTCTTTTGGTCAGTGCACCCGCTGGAGTACTCGCTGCGTTGGTTGCTTCCTTGCTTCCAGGCGCGATCCTGCAGCTCGTAGTCGGAATGATCGCTGCAGGTTGCTGGGTCACAATCGTTGGAATCTTCGTTCCCCGTGTACGACGCGATTTCGCGACCCTTATTTCGTTCGCGAAGAGTGCCGTTAGGCGAAAGGCCGCACATGATGAATCCGACTGACAAAAGAGTGCGCGAGGGAGACCGCCCTCTCGGCGTGCTGATCGTGAACTATTTCTCGAACGGCAGTGTGGGTACTCTCGTGCGCGGACTAGCCGCGCAAGCAGGCGCGCAGGGTCTTGCTCTTGCGATTGTCGACAACTCCTGCAATTCAGCAGAGTTTGCACAGCTACAGACACTCCGCTCAATCGATTCTTTCGCGTCGATACGGATTGACGCCGCACCCCACAACATGGGTTACGCCGGCGGCAACAACCGTGCGAGGAACCTACTTGGCAACGATCTCTCAGGCATCCTAATTTTGAACCCTGATGTAATCGTTTCCGTAGGCGACGTCTACTGTGCGTGTTTGGCGGCCCTACGAACAGGCCACCGTGTCTGGGCAGCAGAGACAGCGACGGACGCGGGAGCGCTATTGACCGGGACGGCCCGCCTCGACCTTGTCACTGGTCGCTCCCATCAGTTGCGTAACGGGGATCCGATCTCAGATTCGACACGCTCGCTCTACTACGCTGGAGGTCACTTTTTCTTGACTTCCGTCAGTCTGTGGGACGCCGGCGCGGGCTTGTCCGAGGACTTCTTTCTCTATGGAGAGGAAGCGGACTTCTTCCTCCGACATGGAATCGAAGGTGATGAGATCGGAATGGTTGCCGGCTTGAGAATTGAGCACGCTAGCGGACTGACGACGGGCTCACAATCGGGACGGCGGTCCAAGACCACTCTTCACCATGCGACCCGCAGCAGCATTGTGCTGTTTCGGAAGCACGATCGTCTGAGAAAATTCTTACTAACCGTAATCGTCTCGCGGCTCATGTGGGCACTGAAAATGGCCTGGAGCGCAGGTTTGCACGCAGGATTCGATGTGCTAGCGGGATTGGCTTCCGGCCTAAAATGGAAGAAGTCGGACTTCATCCAAACAGCCGACGCCGTAGAGGTTGACTAGTTATGGAAGTTTTCGCGGTTCTCATACTCGCCTGCGCAGGTGTCACCCTGCTTCTGCGTTCGCCTGTGGGTTTCATGCTGGCCGTGACGCTCCAGCTGTCCTTGCGGGCGATTGGTCTATTCCGTCTGTCAACGGAGGATCTCGCACGACCGTCCACTGCCTGGTTCTTTGCGCTATCGATAGTCGCCATGGCGCTCGGCTACTTTTCTGCTGTTGCAATCTCTTCCTCTAGTCAGCGTCGACGACCAATAGTCACAGCGCAAAAGAAGGTGCGAGTGCTTCCGAACGGCGCGGTGTGGGGCATCGTACTGGTGAGCGGTGGCCTCAGTCTCTACCATTTGGTAGCTATCGGCATACCGCTGTTTTCCTCTTCGATCGAAACGTCACGATTCGACTTCACCTCGTCGGGCTTCTTCGGCATACCTGGGCGCATGTACCTGTTTGGCGTCAATATCGCGTGGATCGTCGCATCAGCGAATGCCCACCTTCTTGGCCATAAGTGGCGCAGTTACGGCCCGTGGAGATGGGCGACTGGATTTCTCGTCCTAACGTCGCTGCTGAGTGGGTTCAAGGGTGAACTACTGGTACTAGTTGTGACTATTGTCGCACTGTACTGCATAATCACTGGCTCCGTTCTCAAGCTCGGTACTGTTGCAAAGCGCTACTGGTGGGCAGCCGCTGCACCAATTGCCTACTTTGTGTCCGTGGCAGGTCTGTACTCAACCTATGCAGCATCAAGCTCATCTATAGTCGTCCAGCTAATCGAGCGAACGACGATCGTATCTGCGGAGCCGACCCAGTACGCCATGGAGGGCAGGGTCTCAATGACAGGCAACGCGCTCCTTAATGACTTCTTCTACTTTATTGCCAAATATACTGGCCAGACCCCTCCCGGCGCATTCACGTTCGAACGGGCCGTTTCGGCTTCCATTCTTAATGTGCCGCCAGCCTCATCTGCGTGGGCTCCCCCTGTGACCATCGGCGGATTCGCTGAATTGTCGTTCACCTTCGGAATACCGGGAGCGCTACTAGGAATGTATCTGTGCGGCATGTTGTTCGCACGCCTAGAGCGTATTGAACGAGTGTCGACGGTCGGAATAAGTCTTAGCGCTGTGGTCGCCCTCGCTCTTTATAGCTGGATTCTGAAAGGCGGCCTCGCTTATAACTTCGTCAATTTCGCCGCCGTGGTCGTGATGTTGGCTCTTGTCGGATTGGCATGCGCACCATTTGGAAACCGTTCGAAGGTCACTCCTGACCAGCGCCACTATCCGCATCAACCTCACCGCACGGCTTCCACTAACACACAGAAGTCTATCGATTAAGGATATCCTTCAATGGTCTCAGTTTCAGTAGTCATCCCTTCCGTCGGAAAAGATCAGTTGCAAAGCGCGATCGAGTCTGCCCTATTGCAGACCTTTAGCGTTCTCGAGGTGATCGTGTGCCTAGACACCGACAGAGACGTCCAACTAGGAGATGACCCACGTGTCTGGGGTCTCCGCGTGGGCCCCGGCGCAGGGGGCAACACGGCCCGGCAGGCCGGCATTGAAGCTGCGTCCGGTGATCTCATTGCCCTACTCGACGACGACGATACCTGGCAACCGGACAAACTCTCACGCCAGCTCGCACTAGTGGAGCGGGAAGTGCAGCCTGAGGACTCTTGGCTAGCTACCTCTCAACTGACCGCCGCGTTCTCGAACGGCAGTGAAGAAATTTGGCCAACGAGGCTAATCGCAGGGCGAGAGAGCCTCCCCCACTACATTTTTAGAAAGCACCGCCCGATAGGGGGCGTTGGCTTCATTCA
Organism: Plantibacter sp. CFBP 8804; assembly: GCF_014841225.1. Lineage (NCBI taxonomy): Bacteria > Bacillati > Actinomycetota > Actinomycetes > Micrococcales > Microbacteriaceae > Plantibacter > Plantibacter sp. CFBP 8804. Next base: position 98,745 of record NZ_JACYTU010000010.1, on the reverse strand, counting down.
GGCATCAACCCTATTGTTTCCTCGCAGTCTCGCCCTGAGGGTGCCGTTCAATACGTCGCTACGCTTCCATCAGGATATTGATTGGTTAGTTCGCCTCGACAGCGAAGTGCCCGATCTCCGCGTCTTGCAGGTCCCGTCCCCCCTCACCCGATACGCCATTGCATCCGGGAGCGTGTCAAGTCGCATCTCTGCGGAGATGTCACTGACATGGGCCTTGACCAATATTGTCGACGATCCACGGAGTCTTGGTGACTTCATTTTAACGAGCTGTACCAGCTACGCGGCACGCACTAAGAATACAAGAGGTGTCATTGACATGATTCGCGCAGCTTTCAGACACGGTAAGCCTGGTGTCTCGGCCACCATTTTTGGTCTCGCGAACATCCCGCGAAGTTTTCGTTAGATCGCGATTCCGCAGCTTCCGTCCACCTTCAAATGCCGCGCAGGTTGAAGCGGTGTCACACGCGACTAGTGGCCGGTGACTTTGGATCAGTCGGTTTGTCGTCAGGGCCGCGATAGCTTTTGCTGATACGCCGCCCGAGGCCAATGAAGGGTAATTCAACATACCGATGCACAGCAAGCCCCACGACTAGAACCAATACAAAGTTCAGGCCCACCGCCAACCAGCCCGAGATTGCGGGCAAGATTTGAATCAAGTCAGCAATAATGGGATGGAATATGTATACTGCATAGCTGATCGCGCCCAACTTGATTACGACTGAAGAAAATTGTCGGTTTCTGATCGCGTACATCGCGAAAAATAGAGCGAAGCCGGCGAATGTCGAAATTGTATATGTAAACGGCGGCCACTCGCCATCAACGGAGAGCACTGATCCAACCGGGATGACTACGGCGGCGGCAATAAGATAGGGGACCAGGAGCGATGTCGTACCTTGATCACGCCGATAGACGCTGTTCCCGACCGCCGCAACGAATAGAAGAAGAGCGAATGTTACTGGCATATCTCGGTTCAACAGTCGCGCTGCTAAGCAGAGAATTAGATAAAGCGCCAACCAACACCATCCCGAGAGAGCTATCAAACGCAGTCTGTTCATGATTTGAGCCCCAACAGCTTGCCCATAGAAGAGCAGCTCGATGGAGAGCGTCCATGCCGGCGGCAATATTGATGCGAGCCCAAGAAGGCCTTGTATCATAAATATGTTTGCCATTACTGTCATAAGATTTTCGTCTGCGAACACGCCGGCGTTGATATTGATTAGACAGTATATAGCCAGAGCGATCCAATAGACTGGATATAGCCGAAAGAAGCGGCGAGTGAGAAACACCTTGAGCGACTGTGATTGCAGGCTCATCGGAATCACGTACCCGCTCACCAGGAAGAAGGCGACAACTCCCACACGGCCAAGGTCGAGGTACTGATTCGATATTTCTGCATAGCCCGGAATGTCCGCGGCGAGGACATGCTGAACAACAACAACGGCCGCCGCGATTCCCCTCACAGCCTCGAGAAACTCAATCTTTCGCGCGGTATGTGTTCCAGCAAAACTCACGGTACTCCCATCACAGCACCACAGAAGTCAGCGGCTTGCGGCCTATTTTATTCGAATTTTCGAAACAATGATGTCCCCCTTTCTGTGACGATCATGTTTCGACGGGGTATCTCGGCTGCGGCTAGGTCACCGAAGCCCGCAGGGACCGCTACATCCGGAGCTCTCCGGTGGGCTATCGGCCGCGGTGAAGCTCTGATGGTCATCGTCGTATCCTGAGTCAACAACTCATGGCCCCATACGGGTCCACCGCGATGCAGATAGGAGGCAAGAGTGACAACACACGACGAGGGATCCGGCCAGATGCCCGACGGTTACTCCACGTCTCCTTCTCACCCCACCTCCCGCCGCGACTTCTTCCGCGCCGCAGGCTTCGGCGTCGCGGGGCTGGCAGCGGGAGGAGCGGTCGCCGGCGGGATCGCAGCCGCCACCGCGTCCAACCCGCAGGAGGACTACGGCTTCACGCCGCTCCCCAAGCGCAGCGAACCGGGGTTCGACCACGTCGTCGTCGTGATGTTCGAGAACCGCTCGTTCGACCACATGCTCGGATGGCTGTACCCCGCCGGAGGCGAACCGGCCGGCCAGACCTTCGACGGCCTCGCCCAGGGCGACTACAGCAACCCCGGCGAGTCCGGCGAAGCCGTCCCAGCCCACGTCTACACGGGCCCCACCGACCAGATCATGGCCCAACCCGACCCGGACCCCGGCGAGTTCTACCCACACGTCAACACGCAGCTCTTCGGCACCATCGACCCCGAGAGCAACGGCGACCTCCGCAACCCGCTGCAGCCGCCGTGGAACCTCCCAGCCGACACCTCCTCCCCCAAGAACGACGGCTTCGTCAAGGACTACATCGTCAACTCCACGCTCGCCCGCGGCCGCAAGCCGACGCCCGAGGAGTACTCCACCGTCATGGGCGGCTTCTCCCCAGAGATGCTGCCGGTGCTGTCCACGCTCGCCAAGAACTTCGGCGTCTACGACCACTGGTACGCAGCGGTCCCCTCCCAGACCTTCTGCAACCGCTCCTTCTTCCACGCGAGCACCTCCCACGGCTACGTCACCAACATCGAGGGCGACGGCATCGGCAAGTGGTTGAGCGCACCGGCCGTCCCCACCGTGTTCAACCGCCTCGAGGAGGCCGGCAAGACCTGGCGCGTCTACTACGACGCCCAACAGGTCGTCTCCCTCACCGGCCTCCTGAGCGCGCCGTCGATCGAGCAGTACTGGAAGACCAACTTCCGCAGCATGGAGCAGTTCCACGAGGACGCGGCGAACGGCAACCTGCCCGACTACGCGTTCGTCGAACCACGCATGGTGTTCGACCACAACGACATGCACCCGCCGGTCGTCCGTCCCGACAACCCGGGCCGCGACGACGTCGACCCGGAGCTCGACTCCGCCTACTCCGACATGCGCGCCGGCGAGCAACTCCTCGGCGAGGTCTACACGGCGATCAAGCACGGGGCGTCGACCACCGGCTCGAACGCGATGAACACGGTCATGCTCGTCACCTTCGACGAACACGGCGGCATCTACGACCACGTCGCACCACCCAAGGCGACCCCGCCGTCAGGTGAGCCGGAGGCGGGCGAGATGGGCTTCACCTTCGACCGTCTCGGGCTGCGAGTGCCGACCATCGTCATCTCCGCGTACACGAAGGCCGGCAGCGTCATCAACGAGGAGATGCACCACGGCTCACTCATGAAGACCCTCGCCGAACTGCACGGACTCGACCCGCTGACCGAACGCGACCGCACCGCCACGAGCATCTTCAACGCCGTGAACCTCACCTCACCGCGGCAACCGGTGCTGTGGCCGACGGTGACGCCCGCCTACGTGCCGCCCAACCCCGAGGCGAACGCCCGTGCCGACAAGGACAAGGACCGCAAGCGACCACTCACGCCTCCGGCCCTCGGACTCATCGGGATCCTCCTCGCGAAGTACGAACCCGGAGCGCCCCTGCCGGACAACTACGCCGACGCGTACGAGGTGCTGACGAAGCACGGAGCAGGACTGTTCGGCACGCGGGACTGAGCGGGCGGTGGTGCCCTTCGACAAGCTCAGGGACCGAACCGGATCGCGACGGGCGCGAACGCTCCGGTTCTCTCCGCACCGCTCCCGGCCCCTGCGCACCCCGCCTTGTCCTTGAGCATCCTCCCGGTCTGAACACCCCACCCGATCCCTGAGCACCTCTCCCGGTCGCCGAGCGCCCCTCGCGGTCCCCGAGCACCCCTCCCGATTCCTGGGCACCCCACCCGGTCCTTGAGCACCTTTCCCGGTCCCTGAGCCTGTCGAAGGGCGGCGACCCCCATCGAGGTGCGAGCCCGTCGACCGGCGACCTCAGAACTCGACGTCCGCCACCAGCGGGAACTCGGTGATCGGCTCATCGCCGAACGGGGCGAGTTCCAGGTACGTCGGCCGGTCGTCCTCGATGAAGAGGAGCAGGAACGCGTTCGCGGTACTCGCCTCGAGGACCGTCTGACGCGTCGGGGCCGGCCGGCCGCCGCTGTCGCCAATCAGGTCGATCGAGGGACAGGTACCGCACCCGCACGTCCCGTGCACCATGACGCCCGGGAGTTGTCCCGCCCACCGTTCTCGATCGGAGGCGGCGATGGCCCGGTCGGCACCCGGCTCCGTACCGCGGGCGATCAGGGCGACTATGAGGTCGCGCTCGCGGTCGGACAGGGGGCGCATATGGCGAGTGTACGCGGGCCACACGAGAAGTCCCTCGCCGCTCACAGAGCCCGGCGAGGCATCCGCGCGCAACAGACGTTGGCTAAATATCCCAGATCAGCGGCGGAATCGGTCGGCGTTCGAATGTCAGTGGCTCATGTTTGGATGGTCCCATGTCCAGCGGCCCACGCGTTCCCCTCGGTCCGGTCTCCGCCGACCCCTTGGGCACGCTCGGCGAGACGGTGTCCGAGCTCCTGCGCACCTGGTCGGGTGCGCTCGACCCGATCCGGCCGGGCGACGACGCCATCGAGCAGCTCGCCGGCATGAACGACGCGGGCGTGGTCCGCGTCCTCGACCAGCTGGGTGCCGTACAGCACGTGGTCGAGGTCCTGGCAGCACGTGTAATGGGCTCGGTGTCCGAGCGCTCCCGCGGCGGCATCGTCGGCCACGACCCGTTGGCCCGCAGCCACGGGTATGCGACGCCGGCCGTCATGCTCTCGGAGCGGTGGCGCATCCCTCGCGGACGCGCCGCCACCATCACCTCGGTCGCCCAGGCGATCACCCCCAAGCGCGCCCTCACCGGCGACGTCATCGAATGCGACCGCCCCGAGATCGCCGCGGCCATCGAACCCCGGCCCGCCGCCGACGCCCCCTGCCTGCCGCTGTCCGAAGGCGACAACTCGACCTGCACCGTCGACCACGACGAGGCGGCCGCCCCATCCGGCTTCGTCCGATCCGCACTCAGCGTCGAGGGCGCGGGCATCCTGCTGCGCGAGCTGCGACTGGTGGGCTCCGGTGTCGACGACGAACGCGTCCACCGCGCCGTCAGCGCCGGCATCGAGCACTGCGACGGTGCACCGCTCGCCGAGGTCAGCAGCCTCGCCAAGCTCGTCCGCACCAGCCTCGACCAAGACGGCCCCGTGCCGCGCGAGATCGCGCTCCGGAAGCAGCAGCGCTGCACCCTCCGCGAACTCCCCGACGGTATGACCGAGCTCCGCGCCTTCCTCGCGCCCGAGGCGGCGGGATGGGTCCGCGCGACGATGGACGCCGTCGTCGGCAAACAGCTGCGGCAGGTCCGGTTCGTCGATCCCTCCGATGAAACGGCCGCGGCGGCAGCAACCAACAGTGAGCTGCCCTCAGCCGATCCCCTCGACGACGCCTACGTTCCGGCCGCAGAGATGCCAGACACCCGCACGATGGACGAACGCCGGGTCGAGGCCCTCGTCGGGGTCTTCCGTCACGCCGCGGGTTGCGAGTCGGCCGTCATGGAACTGGCGCCCGTCTCCCTCATCATCCGCATGGACGAACCCGATCTGGCCGACGACGGCCAATGGTCCGACGGCAAGGCCTACATCGACGGCGTCTCCGAACCGATCTCCGCCGGCACCGCACGGTGCATGGCGGCCGATGGCCGGATCATCCCGATGGTGCTCGGCGGGCCGTCGCAGGTGCTCGACCTCGGAGTTGGCACACGGTTGTTCACCAAGGGGCAGAAGATGGCCCTCGCCGAGCGTGATGGCGGCTGCGCCTGGACGGGCTGTACCCATCCACCGTCGTATACCGAGGCCCATCACCTCATCTGGTGGTCACGGGGCGGGCCGACCGACCTGTCCAACGGCATCCTGCTGTGCAGCTTCCATCACCATCGCATCCACAACGACGGATGGGAGGTCATCGTGCGCGACCACGTGCCCTGGTTCATCCCGCCCGCGCACATCGATCCGCATCGCATTCCACGACGCGGCGGCAAGCCGAGGCTGCGCGCTGCGTGACGTGCTCAGCACGACCGGACGATTATCTTGACGTCAACCCAATCCACGCGGCCGGACGCTCCGAAGCACTGTTTCCGGTCATTTTCGTTACCCGAACGCGCAAATGGCCGGCGCGCATGGCCTGGGCCAAGCGGTCCCGGCACGTGCGACCGGGCGGAGTGCAGCAATGGAGCTGCCGCTCCGCCTTCCTCTCCCGCTGGGCTCGAACCAAGAACTCTCCCGTAAGCCCTTCGACAAGCTCAGGGACCGGCGGGGCGGTATCGGTCACTGAGCCTGTCGAAGTGCACACGAGAAACCTTGCCCTTCGACAAGCTCAGGGACCGGCGGGGCGGTATCGGTCACTGAGCCTGTCGAAGTGCACACGAGAAACCTTGCCCTTCGACAAGCTCAGAGACCGGGGGAAGCGTTCCGGAACGGAGACCGGTCATTGAGCTTGTCGAAATGCACCACGGACGACCTTCCCGATCGGACCAGTCACCCGGAAGACTCTTCGACAAGCTCAGGCGTGTCAGGGCACCCGGCGGCAGCACGAAGCCCCGCCCTCGACCGGAGTCGAGGACGGGGCTTCGCAGGGTGAGACTAGGCCGTGACCTGCGCGCCCTTGCGGCGAGCAGCTGCAAACAGCATGCCGGCAGCACCGAGGAGCAGCAGCGCGGCAGCGCCACCGACGAGGACACCCGAGTCCGAGCCGGTGTCAGCAAGCGTCGGGACGACCGGGGCGCCAGCGGCGACCGGGTCGGCGATGACGGCGATCGCGTCCTCGGCGAAGACACCCGCGCTGTCAGTCACGCGGAAGGTGTACGTACCGACCTGGATGCCCTCGCCCACGAAGGTGAGGTTCTCAGCGGCAAAGCCACCGTCTGCGCCGGCGATGACCGTGTCGCCACCGTCAGCGGAGCCGAAGACCTCGCCGTTGGGGTCGATGACGGCGATCGTCAGGGTGTCACCCGGGGTGAAGCCCGTGACGGTCACCTTGAAGCCTGCACCACCGGGACGGACGTCGGAGAAGTAGATCGTGTCGGGGTCGACGACCACCAGGGGGTCGAAGACCGGAGCGACGACCGGAGCGGCGAAGTTGTAGTTGTCGCCGTTGAAGGAGATCGTCTGGACGACGTCGTCGCCACCTGCGATGACGAGCACACCGAAGGCGAGCAGGTCGAAGCTGCCGAGCGCGGTGCTCAGGTCAGCGATGGACGTCGGCGTGTTCGCTGCGATGCCCGCAATGTCATCGCTGCTCGCGACCCAGTTGCCGGTGAGACCCGCTGCGCCCGGGTTCTCGGGACGAAGCGTGGTGAAGGTGTTGGTGTCGCCGGTCTCGGCGTAGACCGGGATCTGGAAGTATGCCAGGTTGTTCGTCGACACGACTCCAGCCGTGGCCGCGATCGTCGCGAAGGTGGCGGTCGTCCCGTTGACGGCCAGCGGAGCTGCGAGGCCGTTGATGATCTGTGACGGACCGGTCATGTCGAGCCCGGCCTCGGTGACGACTGCGTCAGCGCCGGGAGGAGTGGTCGAGCCGGGAAGGCCGTAGCCCTCGTGCCAGCCGGTGTACACCGTCTCGTTGGCAGCGACCTGGTCATCGGTGACCTGGATCTCAGCTGCGGACGCGGGTCCGGCGAGGAGGAGGGTGGATCCGGCGACAACTGCGAGGCCGGTGGTGAGAGCCGCAGCGCGGCGTGACGTCTTCAAATTCACTGAGGTGAGTACTTTCGTCTAGGGGTCCGACAGGCGCGACGTACCTGTTGGTTTTCTGAGACTAAGTGGATTCTCAGGGAAAGTTAATAGGGGGAACCACTCATTCTTTTGTCCTCAGGAGGGGGGACATGAGAACGAGAGTTCCTCGACCGCCCTTCGACAAGCTCAGGGACCGGGAGAGGGACTCGCGGAACAGGAGCGGGCGACGAACACCGGTCACTGAGCCTGTCGAAATGCACACGAGAGACCCTCCCTTCGACAAGCTCAGGGACCGGCGAGGGTGGCTCAGGGACCGGCGGAAGGCCCCAGGGAACAGCTTCGGTCACTGAGCCTGTCGAAGTGCGCGCGCGGAAGTCCGCCGATCGAACAGGTCGCCCGTGGGCCCTTCGACAAGCTCAGGGACCAGCGGGGTCGCTCAGGGACCAGCGGGGTCGCTCAGGGACCGGAAGGGGCGCACAGGGACCGGAGGCGGGACTCAGCGACGAGACGAGTCGAAGCGCCGGGACTACGCCAGGGCGGCGACCGTCTGGCGGGCGATCTCGAGTTCCTCGTTCGTGGGGACGACGAGGACGGTCACCGGGGAGTCGTCCGTCGAGATCACCCGGATGCCACGCGCACGCTCAGCGTTGCGGTCCTCGTCGAGGATGATGCCGAGGCCCTCGAGGCCCTGCACCGCACCCGCGCGGATCAACGGCGCGTTCTCACCGACACCGGCGGTGAACACGACCACGTCGAGCCCACCGAGGACCGCGAGGTACGCCCCGAGGTAGTGCCGCAAGCGGTGGACGGTCACGTCGAGCGCGAGCTGCGCCGCTTCGTCGCCCTTCGATGCCGACTCGGTGACGTCGCGCATGTCTCCGGAACCCGACAGCCCCAGCAGACCACTGCGGCGGTTGAGCAACGTGTCGAGCTCGTCGAACCCGAGCCCCGCCTTGCGATGCAGGTGGAACAGCACCGCGGGGTCGAGGTCGCCGGAGCGCGTGCCCATGACGAGTCCTTCGAGGGGCGTCATGCCCATCGAGGTGTCGACCGAGCGCCCGCCGTCGATCGCGCACGCCGACGCACCGTTGCCGAGGTGGAAGACGATCTGCTTCAGCTCACCGAGCGGACGGTCGAGGAACGCAGCAGCCGCCTCCGACACGAACTTGTGCGAGGTGCCGTGGAAGCCGTACCGACGCACGCGGTGCTTCGCGGCGAGCTCAGCGTCGATCGCGTACGTGTACGCCGCGGCCGGGATGGTCTGGTGGAACGCCGTGTCGAACACCGCCACGTGCGGGACGTCGGGGAACGCGACCTGCGCCGCGTTGATGCCCTGCAGGTTCGCCGGGTTGTGCAGCGGCGCGAGCTCGGAGATGTCCTCGATGTTGATCTTCACGAGGTCCGTGACCACGGTCGGCTCGAAGAAGCGCTTCCCGCCGTGCACCACCCGGTGGCCGACCGCGATCGGCGCATGCTCGTCGAGTGACGGCCCGTGCTCGGCGAACGCGTCGAGCATGACCCGGAACCCGGCCGTGTGATCGGGGATCTCGCGCTCGATGACCCAACGCTCCTCGATGGGCGGCGTCGTCGCGCCGGCCGCATCCGGGAGGTAGGACCGGTGCTCGGCGGCACCCGTCGCGTCGCCGATGCGCTCGACGAGTCCGCTGGCGAGCGTCCGCTCCGTCTCGACATCGATGAGCTGGTACTTGAACGACGAGGAACCGGAGTTCACCACGAGGACGGTGGGCATGTGTGTCTGGACCTATTCCTGTTCCTGCGCCTGGATGGCGGTGATCGCGACGGTGTTGACGATGTCCTGCACGAGCGCGCCGCGCGACAGGTCGTTGATCGGCTTGTTGAGGCCCTGCAGCACCGGACCGATCGCGACGGCGCCAGCCGAACGCTGCACCGCCTTGTACGTGTTGTTGCCGGTGTTGAGGTCGGGGAAGATGAAGACCGTCGCGCGGCCGGCGACCTGCGAGTCGGGCATCTTCGTCGCGGCCACCGCGGCATCGGCAGCGGCGTCGTACTGGATCGGCCCCTCGACGAGGAGGTCCGGCCGACGCTCACGCACCTGCCGGGTCGCTGAGCGGACCTTCTCGACGTCGGCGCCGGCACCCGAGTCACCGGTGGAGTACGACAGCATCGCGATGCGCTGCTCGATCCCGAACTGATCCGCCGTCTCGGCCGAGGAGATCGCGATGTCGGCGAGCTGGGCGTCGGTCGGGTCGGGGTTCACCGCGCAGTCACCGTAGACGAGCACGCGGTCGGCGAGCGCCATGAGGAACACGCTCGACACCACGGAGACGCCGGGCTTCGTCTTGATGATCTCGAACGACGGCCGGATGGTGTGAGCCGTCGTGTGGGCGGCGCCCGAGACCATGCCGTCGGCGAGCCCGAGGTGCACCATCATCGTGCCGAAGTAGGAGACGTCGGTGACGGCGTCGCTCGCCATGTCGATGGTGACGCCCTTGTGGGCCCGCAACCGGGCGTACTCCTCGGCGAACTTCAGGCGCAGGACCGCGTCGAAGGGGCTGACGATGGTCGCCTTGCTGAGGTCGATGCCCAGCTCAATGGCGCGTGACCGCACCTCGATCTCCTCACCGAGGATGGTGAGGTCGGCGACCTCACGCGCGAGCAGGGTGCCGGCCGCGCGGAGGATGCGGTCGTCGTCTCCCTCGGGAAGGACGATGTGCTTGCGGTTCGATCGCGCACGCTCCAGCAGCCCGTATTCGAACATGAGTGGCGTCACGACGTCGGCGCGCGCCACGTTGAGCAGCTCGAGCAGGAGCGGTGCGTCGACGTTCTGCTCGAACAACGCGAGCGCGGTGTCGTACTTGCGCTGCGAGTCGGCGGCGAGACGGCCACGGGTGTTCATGACGCGGACCGCGGTGTCGTAGGTGCCGAGGTCGGTGCTGACGATCGGCGGGATCTCCCCGAGACCGGAGATGAGCTCCTCGACGACCTCGGGCAGCGGGAACCCACCGTTGAGCACGATGCCCGCGATCGACGGGAACGTGCCGGAGGCGTTGGCCATGAGCGCGGCGAGCAGGACCTCCGTGCGGTCGGCCGGGATGACGATGACGGATCCCTCGGTGATGCGCGGGAGCACGTTCACCATGGACATGCCCGCCACCACGACGCCGAGCGCCTCGCGGGTGAGCAGCTCCTCGCTGCCCTTCACGAGAGTGCCGTCGACGGCCTCGAGGATGCTGTCCATCGTCGGCGCGATGAGGAAGGTGTCTTCGGGGATGGCCCAGACGGGGACCATCGCGGCACCGGCGGCGTGGCCGGCCGGGGCGACGACGGAACCGTTCGCGGAGCCGTTCGGGTGGATGGCGTCGCTGATCGCGGCGGTGATCTCGAGGAGCTTGTCGGGATCGGCGCGGTTCGCGACCACGGCGAGCAACTGGGCGTGCGCGTCGGCGAGCTCACCGAGGGCGAGTTCGGCGATGTTGCGCATGTCGTCGGGTGTGCGGGCGACGGACTGGCCGAGCTGCTCCCCCGCACCCTGACCGGCGCGACCGCCGAGCACGAGGAGGACGGGCGCGCCGAGGTTGGTGGCGATCCGGGCATTGTAGCCGAGCTCCGTCGGGCTACCGACGTCGGTGTAGTCGGAGCCGAGGATCACGACCGCGTCGCACTGCGCCTCGATGTGCTTGTACCGCTGGACGATGCGCGAGAGCGCCGCCTCGGGATCGGTGTGCACGTCGTCGTAGCTGACGCCGATGCAGTCTTCGTAGGCGAGGTCGACGCCGTCGTGCTCGAGCAGCAGCTGGAGCACGTAGTCGGGTTTCGTGGTGGACCGTGCGATGGGGCGGAACACCCCGATCCGCTCGATCTGATGGCTCAGGGTGTCGAGGACCCCGAGGGCCACCGTCGACTTCCCGGAGTGTCCTTCGGCAGAGATGATGTAAATGCTTCGCGCCACGGTTTCCAGCCTACGGGGGCGGGCTCTGCGGGGGCTGGGTAAGCGCACAATGTCGTGGTCGCAGGAGATGATCGGTCGGCCTGCGCGAAGGTCTCCAGACCATAGGGAAAACCCCAATGCCAGCTCACAGGAAACTGCTAGGTTCAGAAACAACAGCTGTCACATCCGTCCTGCTGCGGCCTCAGTGCCGCGGCAGGACTTTCTCTGGGGGAAACACCTTGCCACGCACCTCGTCCTGGCGGAAAGCGCTTTCGCTGCCCGTCGTCATCTCACTCGCCCTCGGCGGCGCGCTGCTCACCGCCGCGCCCGCGTCCGCTGCGACCGAGCCGGTCCCGTCGGTCTCCGAGACCGCCGCGCCGACCGAATCGCCCGCACCCGCCGAGTCGACCGCGCCGACCGAATCCCCCGCTCCCGAGGAGTCGCCGGCACCCGCGGACGAGGTACCCTCCGAGGACGCGGCCGCCCGCGCGGCAGCTCCGAAATTCGACATGTTGACGCCCACAGCGGGTGAGGTCCTGACGAGCCAGACTGTCACGTTCTCTGGCGTGGGAGAGTCCGGCACGGTCGTCGACATCGCCGCAGACCAGGGCGACGGGTTCTTGACGGTGTACGCCGACGACGTCCCGGTCGTCGATGAGGCCTGGACCACGACCATCACGATCCCCATGGTCGATTCCGTCACGATCGTCGCGATGTCCACCCAACAGGTCGACGGCTCCAACGAGTCGATCGAGCGACAGGTCGTCTTCCCGAGCCAAGCCGAGGTGTGGAACTTCGAGATCCTGTCGCCGACCGCCGGCCAGGTATTCACCGATCGCACCGTCACCTTCTCGGGAACCGGGCGGGACGGGCTGAACGTCTACCTCAACATCTCCGAGGGCGGACGACTCGAGACGACCGTGGTCGACGGGACCTGGAGCATCACCGCGACCTACGGCGATGGGACGCGCGCTCTCGTGAGCCAGCCCATCGTCGCGACGGATGGTCGTCGGGTCGCTTTCGACAGCGTCCCCTTCACCCTTCCGGCGCCCCCGCTGCTGCCGTCACCGGTGATCGAGACGCCGACGCAGGGCCAGGCCCTCACGGGTGATGTCGTGACGTTCTCGGGAACCGCGACACCGGGTACCTACCTCGGTATCGCCCTCCTGCCGACCGCGTTCTACAACGCGCTCAAGGAGGAACTCGAAGACGTGGCGAACGGTGCCGACGCGAACGCCCGTGTGGCCCTGCCCGAGGGCCAGGACGCCGCTCCGGCCGACCCACGCGCCCCGATCCTCGTCGACGACAACGGCCACTGGTCGGTCACGGTGGCCGTGGCACCCGGTGACTACACCGCTGTCGCGACGCTGATCGCCGACCCGAGCGAAGCCGTCCCGGTGCCCACCTCGGCACCGTCGGCTCCGGTGCAGTTCACGCTCGCCGCCGCAGCGGCACCCGCAGCGTCCGGTCACGGCCCGACCCTCGCGGTGACCGGTGCCGACACCGCGGCGCCGCTCGGACTCGCTGCGATGCTGCTCCTCGGCGGCCTCGCGCTGGTCGCCGTCCGGAAGCGTCGCGCCCAGCTCAGCTGACCTGACGTGCTCGCAAGCCCCGGAGTCCTGCCACCGCAGGACTTCGGGGCTTCGTCGTCGGCGGGCGACGGGAGAACGGCGCTGGAGCAGGAGATCGGCGCGGGAGCAGGAGAAAGCAGCGCCGGATGTCCTGGTGCCGGGCGGATGTCCTGCTGCGGCGCCAGCGGCCAGGGTGCGGGAGCAGGGCACCGCGGGCACGAAAAGACTCCCCGCGCACCCGCCAGAGCCCGGTTACCCTTGCTGCGTTTCCGCCCTGGGGGAGTTGGCCTGGATGGCGCCACGCGGGGAGCCGTCACCTAGTGTACCCGAGCCGCGACCGGGTTGCGTACGCCCCGGTTGAGGCGTTGACTGGCGGATCTGGGACCACTGGCCCCAGACCACCGATCGACCGCCGTCCCCACGAACGGGCGGCGCACCGACCGGGACCGCATCGAACGAGAGGACTCACATGACCGACGTCGTCATCGCCGGAGGACACGGACAGATCGCCCTGCACCTGCAGCGACTGCTCGCCGAAGCAGGACACTCCCCCGCCGGCATCATCCGCAACCCCGAGCAGGTGGGCGAGCTCCAGGGCATCGGCTCCCGCGCCATCGTCCTCGACCTCGAGCACTCCTCGGCAGCCGAACTCGCCGACGAACTCGCCGGAGCCGACGTCGTCGTGTTCGCGGCGGGAGCCGGCCCGAACAGCGGCGCCGACCGCAAGCTCACCCTCGACCGCGACGGCGCCATCCTCCTCGCCGAGGCCGCCGAGCTCGCCAAGGTCCCGCGCTACCTCATGGTGTCCGCGATGAGCACCGACGACTTCGACCCGGAGTCGGACGACGTGTTCCAGGTCTACCTGCGGGCGAAGTCCGAGGCCGACGCCGACCTCCGCGGGCGCGACCTCGACTGGACGATCGTCCGTCCGGGCGGCCTGACGGACGACGCCCCGACCGGCACCATCACCGCCGCGACGACCACCGACCGCGGCTCGATCCCGCGCGCCGACGTCGCCGCCGTGCTGTTCGCGCTCATCGAGTCGGGCGCAGCGTCCCGCACGCAGTTCGAGNGCACCTCGACAGGCTCGGTGAACGGATCCCCGTTCCCGGGCCTGTCGTCGTCTCCGTCAGACCCGGTCCCTGAGCCGGTACCCGGTCACTGAGCCTGTCGAAGTGCACACGGGACACCCCGCCCTTCGACAAGCTCAGGGACCGTGGAGGGCTTCAGGGACCGGAACGGGGACGGGCAACGAACACCGGTCACTGAGCCTGTCGAAGTGCACACGGGACACCCCACCCTTCGACAAGCTCAGGGACCGGAGAGGGCTTCGGGGACCGGAACGGGGACGGGCAACGAACACCGGTCACTGAGCCTGTCGAAGTGCACACGCCACACCCCGCCCTTCGACAAGCTCAGGGACCGGAGAGGGTTCCGGGGACCGTGGAGGGCTTCAGGGACCGGAACGGGGACGGGCAACGAACACCGGTCACTGAGCCTGTCGAAGTGCACACGGGACGCCCCGCCCTTCGACAAGCTCAGGGACCGGAGAGGGTTTCAGGGACCGGAGAGGGTTTCAGGGACCGGAGAGGGTTTCAGGGACCGGAAGACGTCTCTCCGACCGGGTACGTGCTCAGTGCTCGGGCCCACACAACCGATGCGGGTGCGGGCTCCGAAGAGTTCCCTGACCCGCACCGGCACCGTGTGCGCGCGACCTGGCGCACATATGGAGTTCCTGTGGGCGACACGTCCAGGGGTGTTACCTGTTCGTTATCAGTCCTAGGATCGGGCAACGGGTTCCGGCCCGGACGATGTACGCAGCGCGACGGAGGCCGACGATGGACCAACGCTACGACCCCGCGTTCCAGCGCGGACACACCGACGAGCGCACGCGCCCGAACGCCGGTGACACCGGCCGGCGCAGCCACCTCGCCTCGCTCGAGGAGATCGCCCCGCAGCTCATCCAGCCGCCCACCGACGGTCGCCCCGTCCGCCCGCCGACCGACGACCGGTTCGACGACGGCCCGCGCGCCCAGCCGTCCCGCGGCATGCCCTCGCAGACCGACCGTCGCGTCCACCCGTTCGAAGCCCGGACCGGCGACGCCGCCGCGGTCGCCGATCAGCCTGGGGTGGCAGGTCCCGACGCGCAGCAGACCCAGCTCGACCAGCAGCGGTACGAGGAGTACCTCGACGCCGTCGACGCCCATCGCGTCCGCGCCGTCGTCTGGGAACGGGTCCTCTGGATCGTCGGTGTCGTCTTCACGCTCGGCGGCGGCGTGGGGCTGTGGCAGTCGTTCACCCTGCTCTACCGCGGGTTCGTCGGCGACAGCGGCCCGACCGACAACTACCTCTGGATGCAGTTCCTCGGAGCACTCGCCCCGACCCTCATCACGATCGGCCTCGCCACCATCGTCGCGCTGCTGTTCAAGCGCATGCTCGACCACGACCGCAGGAGCCGACCATGACCGAGCAGAGCAACACGAGCCGCGCCCCACGGGACACCGTCGCCGAACTGAAGCCAGCACTGAACGCCGAGGAGTTCCAGGTGCTGGCCGAGCGCATCCTCGACAACGTCGAGCGCGTCCTCGACGGCAAGCCGTTCGCCGCGAGGATGGCCCTCATCGTCATGCTCGCCGAGGGTCACCTGCTCATCGAGGACGTGCCCGGCGTCGGCAAGACCGTCCTCGCGAAGGCCCTCGCCGCGTCCGTCGGCAGCACCGTCCGCCGCATCCAGTTCACGCCCGACCTGCTCCCGTCCGACGTCACGGGCGTCTCGATCTTCAACCAGGTCGACCGCGAGTTCGAGTTCAAGCCCGGCGCGGTGTTCGCCAACATCGTCATCGCCGACGAGATCAACCGCTCCTCGCCGAAGACCCAGTCGGCGTTGCTCGAGTCGATGGAGGAGCGGCAGGTCACGGTCGACGGCGAGACGCACGCCCTGCCGTCGCCGTTCACCGTCGTCGCCACGCAGAACCCGCTCGAGATGGAGGGCACCTACGCTCTGCCGGAAGCCCAGCGAGACCGCTTCATGGCGCGTATCTCGATGGGGTACCCGGACGCGTCCGCGGAGCTCGCGATGCTCCGCCAGCGAGACACCGTCAACCCGCTCGACACCATCGGACCGGTCGCCTCACGCGGCGATGTCGAGCGCCTCATCGCCTGGGCCCGCGGCGTCTTCGTGTCGCCGATCGTCGAGCAGTACTGCGTCTCGCTCGTGCAGGCGACCCGCGTGCACCCGGAACTCCGACTCGGCGCAAGCCCGCGCGCCACCCTGCAACTCGTCCGCGCGGCCAAGGTGCTCGCGGCGCTCGACGGCCGCGAGTTCGTCCTGCCCGACGACATCGACCAGCTGCTGGCACCGGTCCTCGCCCACCGGCTCATCCCCACCCGCCGAGCGGTGAGCGCCCACGACCGCTCGGGCGTCCAGGCGGTCTCCGAAGTGCTCGTCGAGCTGCTGGAACGGACACCCGTGCCGCACTCCGGCCGCACCGAGCTGAGGTCCTGATCCGATGGCCCCGCACCGCGACCGCCGGATCGCCGTGATCCGGCACCGGAGGTCCTGAGCCCATGAAGCGTCGCGTGCCGTTGACGAGACGCGCGGTCGGCGTGCTCATCGCGGCCGGCGTGTGCCTGATCTTCGCGCGCGGGATCGGCTCCCCGGAGTTGCTCGCAGCGGCCGGCCTGCTC
This sequence comes from Plantibacter sp. CFBP 8804, assembly GCF_014841225.1. Classification (NCBI taxonomy): domain Bacteria; kingdom Bacillati; phylum Actinomycetota; class Actinomycetes; order Micrococcales; family Microbacteriaceae; genus Plantibacter; species Plantibacter sp. CFBP 8804. The sequence continues at coordinate 81,953 of NZ_JACYTU010000010.1, read as the reverse complement.
GTCGCGCTCGTCGCCGCCAGCTTCGGCGCGGTCTACCTCGAGCGGCCGTCGCTCCGGGTCGACCGCACCACCCGGCCCGACCTCGTCGCGGTCGGCGGTCGGATCTCCGTCGAGGTCACGATCGCCGAGACGAGCGCGCTCCCCCACGTCCACACGGAGTGGAAGGACCGCGTGCCGGCCGGACTCACCGGCAGCGCCGAGGGGACCCTGCCGAGTACCGGCGTCGCGGGCATCGGTTCGCGCCGTCGGACGGCCGAGTACACCGTGACAGCGCTGCGTCGCGGGGAACACGAGCTCGGGCCGCTCGGACTCACCGTGAGCGACCCGTTCGGCCTCGTCGTCCGTCGGCGCGACGTCGGCGGGACGCATGCGGTCGTCGTCCTGCCGGAGGTCGTCGTCCTGCCGGAGATCCCCGCACTCACGGCCAGCCGCGACGGTTCCACGCGCCCGTCGTCGCTGCACGTCGGCGCCGGCGAGGACGACATCATCGCCCGCCCCTACCTGCCGGGGGATGCGATCCGCCGACTGCACTGGCGGGCGAGCGCGCACCACGGCGAGCTGATGGTGCGGCAGGAGGAGCAGCGCAACGACCCCGAGGCGACCGTCCTCCTCGACACGGCCGCAGCCCACTGGGCCTGGCCCGACGACGATCCGTCGTACCTGCCGGCGTTCGAGCAGGCCGTGTCGCTCGCTGCCTCGATCACCGCCCACCTCGTCGACGCCGACTACCGCGTCAATCTGGTCGGTGCCGGCACCGAGGAGCTCTCCCGCGAGATCAGTGCGAGATCTGCCGCCGGTGGCCTGCGGTCCAGCCCCGTCGGCGACATGGGCGATGCGCTCGCCCGCGGCGGCCAGCATCTCGAGGAGGACGACCTCGACGCCGCCCTGCTCGACCTGGCCCTCCTGCGCCCGTCGGTCCGGCCCGATCGGTTCCTCGACCTCTCACCCGTCATCGCCGCGCGCCGGTCGCAACCGGTCATCGCGATCCTCGGCGACGTCGAGGAGGGCGACCTCGGCGAGCTGACCGCGGTCGCGCACCTCTCACCACTCCCCGTCGCACTCCTCCCGGCCGGCGCGCGGCGTCGGTCAATCGAGCTCCTGGAGTCGGCCGGGTGGCGATGCCATGTCGGCGAGCGCGGCGCTTCGTTCCAGGCCCTGTGGTCCGGCACGAGCGGTCCGGCGACCACCACGCTGGCGCCGCAGTCGGCCGGCCGGGGCGGTCGGGGTGGCCAGGGCGGTCGTCGGGGTGCCGGAGGTGCGTATGTCCGTCGCTGAGGAACGCCGTGCGGCTGCGGCCGCCCGTGGCCGAGTGTCGTCTCGCGGAGGCGTGCCATCGGGCGTCCGTCCTGGTGCCGGCTCGTCGAACCCTCGACGCCCGTCCCGCGGTGGATCCAGTGGCGGGTCGTGGTCGGGAAGCGCCGGCGGACGCCGCGACGACCCGCGCGACACCGCGAACGTCGGCGACCTGCGTCTCGGCCTCGCCGCCTTCCTGCTCCTCGCGACGGGTGGCCTCGGGTTCGGCCGGGTGCTCGACGCGCTCGACTGGTGGTTCGTCACGAACCTCGTCATCGCGATCGTCCTCGCCACGGCGATCCTCCTCCGGCGCACGAGACTGCCGGCGGTGTTCGTGTGGCTCGGCGCTGGCGTCGCATGGCTGCTGACGATCACGCTGTTCTTCGCCAGTGAGACGGCGATCATCGGCATCGTCCCGACCCCGACCACGCTCGGCGCCTTCGAACGGTTGCGCGACGCCGGGTTCCAGACCTTCCACGACGGCTCGGCCCCACTCGACACCGACGCTGGCGTGGTCTTCGTCATGGCCGCGGGCGGCGGCCTCGTCGCGCTGGCGGTCGCCTGGCTCGTGCTCGGCCGCCACGCACCGGTGCTCGCGGCCGTCCTGGTCTTCGCCGTGTACGCCGGGCCGACGGTCGCCGTGTCGTTCCCCCTTGATCCGTGGGTGTTCGCGTTCGTCGCCCTCTCCTTCCTCTGGCTGCTCCGCGAGGACGTCCGACGCCGCGAGTTGCTGCGAGCGCTCGCCTCGGCCCAGGCTGCCGGCGACGGACGCGGCGCCGGACCGTCGGCGATGACCGGTGTCGGCCGCTTCGGAGGCCTCGGCCCGGCCGTCCTCGTCAGTGCCGTCGCGGTGGTCGTCGCCCCCCTCACGCCGGCGGTGCTCCCCGACCTCGCCGTGCGGGACGTCACCGCCGGTGCCCGTGGCAGCGGTCCGTTCGTGAACGGCATCAACCCGCTCATCTCGCTCGGCCAGAGTCTGCGGCGCCCCGCGAACACGACCGCGCTCGAGTACACGACCACCGCCGACGACGCCCCCTACCTCAAGGTCACCGACCTCAGCGACTTCACGGGTACGGTCTGGGGACCGGACAATTCGGGCTACAACGACGGCAACACGCTCGACGCCTTCCCCGCGCCGGCCGGGCTCAGCGAGGCGATCCCGGTGGAGACCTTCGAGACGACGGTCACGGTGGACTCGCTGTCGAGCCCATGGCTCCCGCTGCCGTACCCGACGCAGAAGGTCGACGGGCTCCGCGGCGACTGGCGGTTCGAGGCCGCCGGGCTGACGGCGATGGCGGAGCGTGGATCCACCCGCGGGCAGACGTACACGGCGACGAGCACCGCGATCCTGCCGACCGCACAGCAGATGCGCGACGTCCCGCCGGTCGCCGACCCGGCGTCAGCCGCCCCGTATCTCGAGCTGCCCGACGACCTGCCGCAGATCATACGTGACACCGCTGCGGACGTCACGGCGACCGCCTCCACCGACTACGACCGCGCGATCGCCCTGCAGCGCTACTTCCGCAGCACCTTCGAGTACTCGGAGTCGGCGCCGGTCGAGGAGGGCTTCGACGGCAGCGGCGCTGAGGTCATCGCGACGTTCCTGGAGCGCAAGGCCGGCTACTGCATCCACTTCTCGTCCGCGATGGCGGTGATGTCGCGCGTCCTCGGCATCCCCGCGCGCATCGCCATCGGGTACCTGCCGGGCACGACGATCGACAACACCCCGGCGAACCGCGACACCTACATCGTCACCTCGGACCAGTTGCACGCCTGGCCGGAGCTGTACTTCGAGGGTGTGGGCTGGGTGCCGTTCGAGCCGACGGCCAGCCGTGGGGTCGTGACGCAGTTCAGCGACGCGAGCACCGCGACGCCCGGCAGCGGATCGGTGAGTCCCGACAGTCGTCCGGCTCCGACAGCGGCGTCGACGCCCACCCCCACTGCGGGCGCGCTCGGCGGACCGACCTCGACCCAGTCCGGCGGGGCGTTCACTGCCGCCCTCGTCCCGCTCGCGATCCTGCTCGGCGTGCTGGTGCTGCTCGCCACCCCGTCGATCGCCCGGGGTCTCCGGCGTGCGGCCGGGCGTCGGCGCGCACTGGCCGAGGGGACCTCGGCGGGCTGGGCCTGGGCGGAGTTCCTCGACACCGCCCGCGACCTCGGCTTCCCCGTGACGTCGGCGGAGTCACCACGCGGGTTCGCGTCGAGGCTGCGCGGGCAGTTCCGGATCGAGTCGCCGGCCGTCGACCGGCTCGTGGCTGCGGTCGAGCGGGAGAGCTATGCGCCGAGCGCTGGTGGTGCGGCGAGCGCCGGTTCCGTCGACGCGGCGTTGGCTGAGGCGAAGGCGGCCCTGCGGTCGGCGAGTCAGCCGCTCGAACGCGTGCTCGCGGCCGTCCTCCCCCGGTCGCTCGTGCTGCGGCGTGACCAACGGGTGGACTGGCGACCGCCTGCTGCGAGCTGACGCGAGTGGCGCTCCGTGCCGGTGTCTCCGACTCCGGGCCTTCCTGCTCGGCCGGCCTCGGAGCGCGGCGGCGGGGCCGGGTGGCGCGCGGCGGTCCGGGAACCAGGTATGCTGCTATCTGGCCGTTTTTCACAAACAGCCATGGAGAATTCGCCTAGTGGCCTATGGCGCACGCTTGGAAAGCGTGTTGGGTTAACGCCCTCGGGGGTTCGAATCCCCCATTCTCCGCCAGCTTCACCAGAACGCCCCGCCCCGCGCGGGGCGTTCTGCGTTTCCGGAGCACCCCGGCGACGTGTCCTCAGGTTGCCAGCGCGGTGCGCTGGCGTGAGCGCGGGTCACACGCGTGAGCGCGGGTCTCCGGAGGGGCGCGCTCAGGGCTACGACCCGCGCCCACGCCGAACTCGTCGGTTTCGCGCCAGCGCACCGCGCTGGCACCAAGTCCGCACATCTCACGTCAGCGCACCGCGCTGAGTGAGTCGATCATTCGATGGTTGACAGTTAGAAGTCAAAGCATTAGCGTTCTAACCATGGACGACGAGACACCCACCCTCAGCAGCACACTCGAACTGGTCCGCTGGATCGGGTGGGCACAGCGCAAGGCCGGCGAGGACTGGATCCGAGCCCGCGAACTCAGTCACGAACAGGCCTTCGTCCTCGGCCACCTCGTCCGGCATCCAGGATCGAGCCAACGCGACATCGCCGAGGTGAGCCGGACGAGCGCCGCCAGCGTCTCGAGCCTCCTGCAGGGACTCGAACGTCGAGACCTCGTCGAACGCCGCACGGAGGACGGGAACGCACGCACCAAGCGCGTCTACGCCACCGCGCTCGGCACCGACCTCATCGCCGGGTTCGAGACCGCGATGGCCGAGGCCGACGACATCATCCTGACCCCGTTGGACCAGAGCGAACGCGACACCCTACACGCTCTGCTCACGAAGCTCACGGCGCACCTGCCGCAGCCGACCCGCTGATCACCGCTCGGGGAACCCGAGCTCCCTGACCACGCGCCGAGACCACTCGCCGCGCCCTCCACCGACCGCCGCGCACGATGGCGACCGCGAACGCCACGACGGCGCTGCCCGTCGCGCCCGAACGCCCGCTGAGCCCGTCCGCCCAGCCCGCGCCGGACGACCACCCCCCATCACCGAACCCTCGCCGCGCCGGCGCTCATCGTCGCGCCCGGAACCTGCCCGAAACGGAGCCTGCCATGCACCCCGAACACCACACCGATCCCACCGCCGGAACACCCGTCCCCAGCAGCACCGCACCGTCGACGGCCACCGCGCCCTCGACCGCCGCCGACACGGTCGGGAGCAACCGCTGGTACCTCGCGACCGCCCCGATCGTCCGGGCACTCATCCACCTGTGCGTCCCGATGGCAGCGGCCCTGGTCGTCAGCGCCGTCTACAACCTCATCAACGCGGGCGTCGTCGGCTCGCTGCACGACACCACCCTGCTCGCCGCGATCACCCTCGGAGCCCCGATCCTCGGACTGATCATGGCCATCGGCGACCTGTTCGGCGTCGGTGGCGGCGCGCTCATCTCCAGACTCCTCGGCGCCTCGGAACACGACCCGGCACAGGCCGGGGACATCAAACGGGCCGCCTCCTTCTCCGTCTGGGGCGCGTTCCTGACGGGCGCCGTCCTGGGCGGAATCGGCCTCGTGTTCCTCGGTCCACTCGTGTCGCTGCTCGGGGCGGACGCGGTCACCGCCCCGGCGACCTCGGCGTTCATCGGTGTCATGCTCGCGTTCGTCCCCGTCATGGCGACCGCGTTCTGTCTGGAACAGCTCGTGCGGGCCGAGGGTGCAGCCCGTCAGGTGATGATCGCCCTCATCGCGTCGGCCGTGGCGAACCTCGTCCTCGATCTCGTCTTCATCCTCGGGTTCGGCTGGGGCGTCGCCGGCGCAGCGCTCGCGATGGGCCTGGCGAACCTCGGTGTCCTCGTCTACTTCGTGGCGTGGTTGCAGCGCAACAGCGAACACGTCAGTCTGGCTCCGCGCTGGTTCACGATGTCGCCGACGATCCTCAAGCCGGTCCTCGGTGTCGGGGTCAGCACGCTTCTGCAGTCGGGGTTCCTCATCGTCACCGCGCTCGTGTTGAACACGCTGGCCACAGCCTACGGAGACGCTCCGCTCGCCGCCATGGGCGTCGCGGTCCGGATCGCCCAAGTGCCCGAGTTCCTGGTCATGGGCGTCACCTTCGGCGTGCTCCCCTTCTTCGCCTACGCGTTCGGCAAGGGCGACGGTGCGCGCCTCCGATCCGCTCTCCGTGCCTCGGCACTCACGGTCGGTGGGATCTCGGTCCTCTTCGCCGGCGTCGTCTTCGTCCTGCGTGAGCCGATCGTCTCCGCGTTCATCGCCGACCCCGCCGTCCTCGGACTCGGCGTCACGATCCTCGTCGCCCAGCTCACCGCGATGATCGCCAACGGGTTCACCGGACTCATCACCTCGCTCTTCCAAGCGACCGGGCGAGCACTCCCCGCGGCGGTCATGGCCGTCACCCAGGGCGTGCTGTTCGTCCCGATCGTCCTCCTCGGCAACCTGTGGTTCGGACTCGGTGGCATCGTCTGGTCGCTCACCGTCACGGAGGTCATCGTCTTCCTGGTCGGGGTCCTGCTCTGGCTCGGCTCGCGACGTGCCATCAGCCGTGGCCTCGCAGCCGGTTCCCCGGAGCGTGCCGATGCCCAACTCGCCGACGCCTGACGGACTGCCAGCGCGGTGCGCTGACGTGAGCGCGGGTCACACGCTTGAGCGCGGGTCTCCAGAGGGCCGCGCCCACGTCCATGACCCGCGCTCACGCCGATTGCAGCGACCTCGCGTCGGCGCACCGCGCCGGCACCCACACCACCGCGCTCGGGTCAGCGCACCGCGCTGGCGACACCCCGCCGGGCGCGCGGGACGTCCCTGGAGCATCACCCCGCAGTGGCGTCCAGGGGTATCCGCATCACCGCGTTCTCGATGAGCACCCCGCGACGCTCGACCCGCTGCTCGCGGACCACGACGAAGCCGTGACGCGCGAACACCGGCTGCGCCGTCCGACTCGCCTGCACGGTCACCTCCCGGAGTCCCTCCACCCGGGCTTCATCGAGCACCTGACGGATGAGCGCGGAACCGACGCCGCGTCGCCCGGCGTCCGGATCGACGAACAGCATGTCGAGGTAGCCGATCTCGACGTCCAGGTCGGTGAATCCGACCACCGAGTCGTCGAGCTCGGCCACCCACGTCGTCACCGCGGCACGTCGGTCGGCCCAGTCGTCCAACACGGCGCCTGCCGGTTCGTCCGGCACCCATGCGGCGAGCTGCTCGGCCGTGTAGTGGGCGGCAGCCGTCACCCGCACCGCGCGTTCGAAGATCGACCTGGTCGCCCGCGCATCGGTGTCGCGGTAGCGGCGGATCCTGAGGTCGTCGAGCACGCGCGTCAGCCTAGCCGGAGCACGGGGGCTCCGCGGGCAAGCGACCTCAGCCCTCGATGGCCGGGATCTCCGAGAGGTCGGTGTACACGGGGATCCCGCGCTCACGGGCGATGGCGACGTCGGTGTCGGCGCCGGACGACTCCCCCGGCAACCGGAGCACGGCGTCGCAGTGTTGGAGCAGCCGCCTCGCCGTCTCGTACATCACGTCGCCATCGCCCGACGCGGTGTCGATCCCACGCAGGATCGGCAGCGCGACCCACTCCCCGATCATCGGGACATGACCGAGCGCGTAGATCGGCGCTGCAGCGACCTCGAGTCGTTCCAGGTTGCGGGCGATGGCGTCGGGATCACCGCCGGTCCCGGAGCGGTAGGGGCCGGCGATGAGGATGAGGAGTGGCGTTGTCATGTCCAGCACTGTAGCGTTAACCGTGCACGTTCGTGCAAGATCATGAAGGAGCACGCATGCTGAGCGCACAACGACGATCGCACCTGCTCGACCTCCTCGAACGCGACGGCCGCATCGTCGCGAAGGACGCCGCCGCTGCGCTCGGACTCTCGGAGGACTCGATCCGCCGAGACCTCCGCGAGCTGGCCGAAGCCGGCCTCTGCGTCCGCGTCTACGGCGGCGCACTCCCGGTCCCCGCGGCCGACCGCCCGTTCCGGGATCGGCTGTCCCTCGGAACGGCGAGCAAGGAGCGCGTCGCCCGCATCGCCGCCGAGCGGATCCGACCAGGCAGCACCATCATCATCGACGCCGGCACCACCGCGCTCGCGCTCACCCGACTCCTCCCGGACGATCCGACCCTCACCGTCATCACCCCGAGCCCAGCGGTCGCCCTCGCCGTGGCGGAACACTCGCCGGCGCGCGTCATCATGATCGGCGGCGAACTCGGACGTCACTCGATGGTCGCGGGCGGCGCCCTCGCCGCGGAGGCCATCCGTCACCTGAGCGCCGACGCCTGCTTCCTCGGTGTCACAGGTTTCCATCCCGAGCACGGCCTCACCACCGGCGACCTCGACGACGCCGCGACGAAGCGCGCCCTCGCCGAGCGCAGTACCGACGTCTACGTCCTCGCGAGCGAGGAGAAGGTCGGGGCCGTCTCCCGGTACCCGGTGCTCGACCTCGGCGAGGTCACCGAGGTCATCGTCGACCCGAAGACGGACGGATAGGACCGGTCGACGCGGGCCGGGGGTTCAGACGCGCTGGACCGTCAGGATCGCGGGTAGGTCTCGGCGAGGAACGCGGCGTAGCCACCCGGGGTCCGGCCACGTCGCCGACCCGAGGTCTCGACGGGCGCATCCAGCGTCGGCACGACCCGGAGACCCGCCGCCCGGGCGCGCTCGACGAGCTCGACGTCCTCATGCTCGGGCAGCTCACGAAAGCCGCCGAGTTCGTCGAGCCGATCGGCCCGGACACCCAGATTGGCCCCGTGCACGTTGCCCGGCAGATGTCCGGGCGGGTGGGTCAGCGACCACCGCTCCACGTCGTCCTCGGAGAAGTCCGTGAAGTCGGGACGGACGGTCCCGAGGAGGACGTCGACACCGTCGTCGAAGGCATCGGCGTGGACGGAGAACCAGTCCTCCGGAACGCGCGAGTCGGCGTCGGTGTTGGCGATCCACCGCGCGGAGACGTCCGCCGCGCCCGATCCCGCAGCGGCAGCGACACCGGCCCGACGGGCCGCTCCGACGCTGCGCTCGTCGATGACGACGGTGACCGCCTCCTCAGGACCGAATCCCGCCAACCGCTCACGGACGATCCGCGCCGTGTCATCGCGACAGTCGTCGAGCACCACGACGATCCCCACCTGCAGCTCGGGACGACGACGCAGCGCGGCGGCACGCGCGACGAGCAGCGCGTCGAGGCATGGCCCGATCAGCTCCTCCTCGTCGTGCGCGGGCACGACGGCATCGATCCGTCGCAGCATCAGCCCGTCAGACCGTCCACCGCGGCGATGCTCGCCTCATCGGCAGGCACGAGGACGTCGAGCAGGAAATCGTCCTCGACGTGCTGGATCGACCGACGGCCGGGCCAGCGTTCGAGCAACCGGCGATGGACGAACTCGGCCGAGGTCGTGGCGTGGTCGTCCGGGTGCCGCCAGTGACATGCGACGATGCTCCCGCCGGGCGTGAGTGAGCCGAGGAGGTGGTCGATCACCCGGTCGAGGTCGGTCGCCGACAGGTAGTAGCCGACCTCCGACATCACCACGAGGTCGAAGGCACCACTCGGCCAGTCGTCAGGGAGCGTGCCGCGTTCGAACCGGGCGGCGGGCACCCGTCGACGGGCGATCTCGAGGGGTGCTTCGGCGATGTCGACACCGAGCACGTCGTCGCTGCGGTCCGCGAGCCGCTCCGTCAGGACACCCGTCGCGCAACCGAGTTCGAGTACCGAGCCGTAGCGCTGGCGCGGCAGGGCGGCGAGGAGGACCCGGCGCTTGCGCTCCTCGTACCAGGAACCGAAGTCCCAGCCCCCGGGGTGGTCGCGATAGTGGTCCTCGAAGGACTCCTTTGACCGCGAGATCGCATCGGCCGTCGCAGCCGTCACGGCATCGGTGCCGGCGGGGTCGGTGTCGGTGTCCGCCGCCGCACGTGTGTCCGGGTCGCTGTCGGGCTCAAGGTCCAGCGCACGCCCGTTCGGGAACAGCACCTCGAACCGCCGCGCGTAGTGCTGCAGGTGGTGGTGGTCGACGATCGCCTCGTCGCCCGGTGCGTCCGAGAGGGGCTCCGTCTGCGAGGGGTAGGCGTCCATCGCGGCGATCTTCGCCCCGTGCGCCGCCGCGTCGAGCGGGACGATCCGCGCCTCGGCCCACGGCAGGGTCGCGTCGTCGGTGTCGGCCCAGTGCCAGAGCCAGATGGGGAACTCCACAAGCGCGAGGTCGAGCTCGGTCGCGAGGGCCGTGGCGAGTTCGCCCGCGATCCGGTGGTCGCGGTGCCCGTCGCCGCGCCAGGGGGCGACGATGAGCGGTCGCGATCCCGCGGTGGCGACGGCTGCTCGCAGTCGCTCCGCGATGCCCGCGCGTTCAGCGTCGAGGCCGCCGTCCGGGATGTGCAGGACGTCGTACCCGACCGTCGGGTGGAGACGACCGACCGCGTCGACGAACTCGGCCTCCCGACGCGGGGCGAGCTCCTCGGGGGTGGTGGTCGGTGAGTCGGGGTGCGATCCCTCGCCGAGGGTCACGAGGAGGACCTCGACCGGGATCCCGGCGGCTGCGGCGGCCGCGATGAGCCCGCCGGCTCCGAGCGACTCGTCGTCGGGGTGCGGTGACAGGACGACGACGCCGGTGGCGTGGCGCCAACCGTCCCAGACGAGCAGGTCGAGCTCGTGCAAGCGGGTCGCCCAGGCGGCTGCCGACGTGCCGGGGTCGCGGTGGTCGAACGCGGGCATCAGTCGGCCTCCACCAGCATGCGGCCGTAGCGCGCGAGGTCGCGGTCGCCGTGGTCCTGCTGGACGTAGAGCTCGAGGTCGGATATCCGCGCGAGATACGCGGGTTCGGAGGTGAGCGGGCCGGGGCCGAGCGCTCCGAGCACCCCGGCGCGGATGGCGTCGACCCGACCGCGGACCGTCGACCGCACACGCTGGGCGAGGCGCGGGCCGGCCGTGTCATCGGCGTGGCCGTGCTCGATGGCCTGGGCCGCGTCGGCGATCGCCTGCTCGGCGATCGAGAGGTCGATGGCCGCGGCGCCGAGCGTGCGGAGGAGGAGGTCGGCGTCAGGTCGGGTGCGTGCCGCGGCGAGCAGGCGGTCGACGAGCGTGATCGCGCCGCCCCACCAGCAGGCGGCGACACCGATCCCACCCCAGGAGAAGCCGGGGCGTCGCAGGTACCACCCGTCGTCGCCGACCGGGGACGCCGGGACGCCGTCGAAGCCGACCGGGCCACTCGGGACGAGCGGCAGCCCGCGGGCGAGCCACGCGCTGTCGTCGGTCGTGACCCCGGGATCGGTGAGCGCGACGGCGAACAACCGCCGCTCCCCCGGCGCGGTGTGGGCGGTGACGAGGGCGTCGCTCAGGTGGGAGGCGAGGGAGCACCACGGCTTGGTGCCCGACAGCTGCCAGGCGTCGTCGACCAGGGTCGCGTCGAGACGCAGCCCGGGTGCCTCGGCCGCGAAGACGCCCCAGGTGGAGACGGCCGGCGGTTCGAGGTCGGCCTGATGCAGGATGGCCAGTGCGTCGAGGTGCGGTTCGACGACGCGTGCGAGCGTGACGTCGACCGCGGCGATCGCGCCGAGTCCCGCGAAGACGCGCCCGGCGGTGTGCTGCTCGAGCGGACCGACGAGTCGCACGGCTGTGGAGGTGAAGGCCAGGCGCGACTCGATGCTCGCCAACGATCCGGTCGCCGCGTCGTGCAGAGCGTCGAGGTCGAGGGAGGTGCCGCTGGTTGGCCAGGCGGTCGACTGCAGACGGATCATGCGATCCGCGTCTGGTGTGGGGGTTCCATCGGTGCGCGCATGCGACCTCCTCGCGTCGTGGAGGTCCAAGTCTCGCACCGCCACGCGCCGCCGCCCGCCCCTGGACCGCGACCATCGACCCTGGTAGTGCGTCAGCGCGGTGCGCTGACGCGAGCGCGGGCCATGGACGTGGGCGCGGGTCTCCGGAGGGGCGCGCTCGGTCGCCTGACCCGCGCTCACGCCGGTTCCCTCGGGTTCGCGTCAGCGCACCGCGCTGACGCCAGGTTTCGGCAACTCAGCCCAGCGCACCGCGCCGGCACCCCGCTCGGGCGAGGCGCCGGGCACCGGCTCAGTCGCGGAAGAGGGCGCTGTAGGCATTGATCGCCGGCTGCCCGCCGAGGTGCGCGTAGAGGACGTTGCTGGACGCCGGGATGTCACCGCTCGTCACGAGGTCGATGAGCCCCGCCATCGACTTCCCCTCGTAGACCGGGTCGATGATGACACCCTCGAGCCGACCGGTCAGGCGGATCGCCTCCATCGTCGACTCGACCGGGATCCCGTAGAGGTCGCCGGCCCACCCCTCCAACACCGTGATCTCGTCGTCGCGGAGCTCGCGTTCGAGGCCGATGAGCTCCGCCGTGTTGCGGGCGATGCGTGCGACCTGGTCGCGGGTCTCCTGGATCTTCGCCGACGCGTCGATGCCGATCACCCGGCGCGGTCGGTCCTGCCCGGCGAACCCGGCGATCATGCCGGCGTGGGTGGACCCGGTGACGCTGCAGACGACGATCGTGTCGAAGAACACCCCGAGTTCACGCTCCTGCTGCTCGACCTCCGCGGCCCAGTTCGCGAACCCCAGACCACCGAGCCGGTGGTCCGACGCGCCGGCCGGGATCGCGTACGGGGTGCCGCCGCGTTCGCGCACGTCGTCGAGGGCGCGTTCCCAGCTCGACTTGAAGCCGATGCCGAAGCCCGCGGGATCGAGACGGACCTCGGCACCCATGATCCGCGACAGCATGATGTTGCCGACCCGGTCGTTCACCGCGTCCGGCCAGTCCACCCAGTTCTCCTGCACGAGCACCGCCTGCATCCCGAGCTTCGCCGCGACCGCCGCGACCTGCCGCGTGTGGTTGGACTGGTAGCCACCGATCGACACGAGTGTGTCGGCACCCTGCGCGATCGCGTCGGGGATGAGGTACTCCAGCTTGCGGGTCTTGTTGCCGCCGTAGGCGAGACCGCTGTTGACGTCCTCGCGCTTGGCCCAGATCGTCGCGCCGCCGAGGTGGGCGGTGAGGCGGGTGAGTTCGTGGACGGGACTCGGTCCGAAGGTGAGCGGGTAGCGGGCGAAGTCGCTGAGGGACATGTGGTGGCTCCTGGGTCTCGGTGGTGCGGCTGAGTGGTGGCGATCGGTGCCGGGAAACGGGTCGGGTGGCGCGAGCTGGTCAGTCCTCGTCGAGGTGGGCGAGGACAAGGTCGGCGAGGGTCGTCCAGTTGCCCCGGACGAGCGCGGCCGCCGCATCCACGTCCCCCTCCGCACAGCGCTCGATGACGGCATCGTGCTGCGCGATCGACCCGCGTGCCGCGACCGAGGAGAACCGCAGCCGTTCGATCCGGCGCAGCAGCGGAGTGACCGCCTCGAGCGCATCACGGATGAACGGATTCCCGGCGACGTCCACGGCCACGGCATGGAAGGCGTCGTCCGCTGCGAGCGCGGCGTCGGCGTCGTCACGTTGGAGCGCGGCTGCGAAGTCACGGTTCGCCGCGCGCATGCGGTCGAGGTCGGCCGCACTCAGGTGCGGCACCGCCTCACGGACGGCGAGTTCGTGCATCGCCGCGGCGACCGCCTGAGCCTGCAGTGTCGCCCGGCTGTCGAGCGGGGCGACGACGGTCGAACGTCCGGGTTTCGCGATGACGAGCCCACTCCGGGCGAGACGCAGGACGGCCTCACGGATGGGCGTTCGGCTGACGCCGAGCCAGCGTTCGAGTTCGGTGTCGACGAGCTTCTCGCCCGGAGTGAAGGTCCCGTCGACGATCGCATTGCGCAGCGACTGGTAGACGTCGTCGCGGAGGAGCGCCCGGCGCTGCGGGTTGGCTTGAGCGGGAGCGGGCATGCAATATATTGCACATCGCGCCACTGAGAAGTCAAGCGCATCGGCGCAAGCGAGTGGACCGGCTCGAAGAATGGGGTATTCGTCCTACTTGTCCCCCAGATAGCGGATTGTCCACCCACTGAAAGCAGGACACCATGGTCGGCGGGGGTGAGCGCGTGGTGCAACGGGGTGATGAACCGGTGACGGTCAGACCGCATCCTCGCGTGCTCTGGAGCGCCGTCCTGAGCGCCGCCATCGTCGTCCTCCCGGTCTGGGGCGTCTCGCTCTGGCTCGTCGGCCCGAGCCCGAGTGTCGAACGCACGTGGGTCATCACGCTCGGCATCATCGGCATGGTCGTCCTGCTCGGCGTCGCCGTCCTCTCCCGTCGCCAACGCATCGTCGTGCGGCACGACGGGTTCGTCGAGCAGCCCATCGTCGGGCGGCAGCGGTTCGTTCCACGGGAGGCGATCGGCCGCAGTCTGCTCTTCGAGTTCCGGGGTCGGGGTCTACATGCGAGCTCGCAGTTCTTCGTCTGCGACGCCGAGAACCGCCCACTCCTCCGCATGCGCAGCAACCGGTGGAGCACGGACAGCATCGCGGCCGTCGTCGCCGCCTACGACGGCCCGGTGGAACGACCTCGCCAGCCGGTCTCGCTCGACGACCTCCGCGAGGACCACCCCGACCTGCTCACCCCGCTCGAGCGTCTGCGCTGGGCGCGCGCCGAACTGCTCTAGCCGAACTGCTCTCGCCGAGTCGGCCTGCCCCGGCTACCGCGACGGAGCGCGAGGGCGTCGTCGCACCCCGCGGGATCCGGCTCGAGGCGAATACCGCCCGGGTCAGAGCGCCTTCGCGTACCAGTGGGCGCCGGGATCGCCGTCGACCCGGGTAAAGCCCGTCCGCTGGTAGAACTGCTGTGCACCGGTGTTCGAGACGCCGACGCCGAGGTGAACACCCGGGACGCCGCGCTCCGCGAGGAGCTCGCAGAACGCGTCGATGAGCCGTCTGCCGACACCCATCCCCTGGGTCTCCGGCAGCAGGTCGATGTGCAGATGCGCCGGGTACTGCGCCAGGAGGTCCGGGGCCAGCCCGCCGCGATCGGTCGCGGATCGGACGATGCCGCGTTCCTCCTCCGAGGCGGCACCGGAGGCCGCGGCCACCGCGTACTTCGCCTCGACGGTCGGCCACCAGCGCTCGATGAACCAGCGGTCGAAGGCGGTCGTGTCCGCGGTGCCCAGGATGTACCCGATCGGACCGGCACCGGCGTCGACGAGCAGCGCCAACTCGGGCTCGTGCTCGACGTAGGGCAAGGCGTAGATGTCGGGCAGGAGGTCGTCCGTGCTGAACTGTCCGGTCGCGTCCGCCCCCGAGTCGCCCGTTCGGGTGCAGATCGCCGCCACGGCGGCGCGGTCGGTCGGTCGGTACGCGCGGATCTCGGTCACCGCGCCAGCCTAACCGGCGTTCCCCGGTCCCAGAGCCCCATCCTCGCCGGTCCCTGAAGCCCACCCTCCCGGTCCCTGAGCCCCGCCCTCCCCGGTCCCTGAGCCCCACCCTCCCGGTCCCTGAGCCCCACCCTCCCGGTCCCTGAGCCCCACCCTCCCGGTCCCTGAGCCCCACCCTCCCGGTCCCTGAGCCTGTCGAAGGGCGGCGTTCCTTCGTCTGCCCTTCCACCACCCTCCGGTCCCTGAGCTTGTCGAAGGGCGATGTTCGCCCGTGTGCCCTTCGACAAGCTCAGGAACCGACCGAGGTGCGGCCCGGGGGCGACCAAGGGTCCGATCGAGGCGGCGATCGAGGCGCGACCCAAGGACAGAGGCGCGATCACGAGACCGCCCGAGGCACGACCCAGGCACCGGTCCGACCGGGTTGCCTAGGCTGAGTCCCGTGACATGGCGACCAGGGAGCATCGACGCGGCCGTCGAGCAGTGGCGGCTCGTCCGCGACGGCGAGCTCATCGTGACGCCGTCGAGCCGGCTGCTCCCCGTGACACATCACGGACGACCGGCGATGCTCAAGGTTCCGCTCGTCGAGGAAGAAGCACTCGGCGGTCAGCTGCTCGCGGCGTGGGACGGCGCCGGGTGTGCAGCGGTGTTCGCGGGCGATGACCACGCGATCGTCCTGGAACGCGCGACGGGCGGCCGTGATCTCGCCTCACTGACCCGCGCAGGTGACGACCTCGGAGCCGTCGCGATCCTGTGCTCCGTGCTCGACACCCTGCACGCGGCGATCCCCACCCCGGCGCCGACCGATGCCGGTGATGTCATCGCCGAACTCCCCACGCTCCGCCGGTGGTTCCGCGAGCTGCTCGCCGACGACGCACCCGCCCTCGGCACCCTCCTCGGCGATCCGGCGAGCGCCGCGTTCCTCGAGCGTGGGCGGGAGCTCGCCGATCGACTGCTCGACACCACGACGCCTGCCGACGTCGTCGTGCTGCACGGCGACCTCCACCACATGAACGTGCTCGAGTTCGCACCCGGTGACTGGCGGGCGATCGACCCCAAGGGGATCATCGGCCACCGCGCCTTCGACGCCACAGCGCTGTTCAGCAACCCCGATCCAGCGACGGCGCGGAATCCGCGGCTGTTCACCGAGCGGGTGGGGCTGGTGAGTCGATCACTGGGCCTGTCGCGAACCGTCCTCCTCGAGTGGGTGGTCGCGCGCTCCGCGCTGTCCGCCGTGTGGTCGCTGCAGGACGGGCTGCTCGACGACGCCCGCGCCACCGTCGAGCTCGGTCGCCTCGCCGAAGACGGCCTCCGCTAGGTTCGCGCCCTTCGACAAGCTCAGGGACCGGGAAACCGCTCAAGGGACCGGGAGCCGCTCAGGGAACGGGAAACCGCTCCGGGAACGGGGAACCGCTCAGGGGAACGGGACACCGCTCAGGGAACGGGAAACCGCTCAGGGGACGGGACACCGCTTGAAGACCGGAGCAGCAGCTCAGCGACGGCGACGCGTCCCGAAGATGCCCTCGACGACGCCGGTGAGGATCGACCGCGTCGCCTTCGACCCGAGGATCTCCTCGAGCGGACTCTTCGACGACGTCGACGTCGACGACGACCTCGTCGACGTCCGGCGGGTCGTGCCGGCGGTCTTCCGGAGCAACCGTTCGTACTCGGCGTCCGCCTTCTTCTGCGCCGCGGCCTGCGCCTTGTCGGCGGCGGCCTGCTGCTTCGCGAGTTCCGCCGCGATGCGCTGCCGCTCGAGTTCGGCCTCGGCCGCGAGCGCTGCTTGGTTCGCCTCCTCGAGCTTCGCCGTCAGGATCTCCCTCGCCGACTCTCGGTCGACCGGCGTCCCGTACCGCACGAGCAACGGTGAGGCCGCGATCGCCGCGTCGATCGCGGTGTCGGCACTGGGCGACATGAGTCCCTGCGGCGCCCGCAGTCTCGTCCACGTGACCGGCGACGGTGCCCCTTTCTCGTTCATCACGGTGACGACCGCCTCACCGGTGCCGAGCGAGGTGAGGACCTCGCCGAGCTCGTAGCCGGAGGTCGGGTAGGTCGACACGGTCGCCTTGAGTGCCTTCGCGTCGTCCGGGGTGAACGCACGGAGGGCGTGCTGCACGCGCGAACCGAGCTGCGCGAGCACCTCGCCCGGGACGTCCTTCGGTGTCTGCGTGACGAAGAAGATGCCGACACCCTTCGACCGGATGAGCCGGACCGTCTGCGTGATCTGCGCGAGGAAGTCCTTCGACGCGTCGCGGAACAGCAGGTGCGCCTCGTCGAAGAAGAACACGAGCTTCGGCTTCTCGGGGTCGCCCACCTCGGGGAGGGTGTTGAAGAGGTCGGCGAGCAACCACATGAGGAACGTCGAGTAGAGGGCCGGCTGGTTCTGGACGCCCGGCACCTCGAGCAGGCTGACGATGCCTTTGCCGCTCGGGTCGAGGCGGATGAAGTCGGCGGTGTCGATCTCGGGTTCGCCGAAGAAGACGTCGGCGCCCTGGTCGGCGAAGGTGATGAGCTCCCGCAGGATCACCCCGACGGTGGCGCCCGACAGCCCGCCGAGCTCCTGCAGCTCGCCCTTGCCGTCGTCGCTCGCGAGGTAGGTGAGGACCGCGCGCAGGTCGCTCAGGTCGAGGAGCGGCAGGCCCGCCTGGTCGGCGTAGTGGAAGACGAGACCGAGGCTGGACTCCTGCGTTGCGTTGAGGCCGAGGACCTTGCTCAACAGCAGCGGGCCGAAGGCCGCGATGGTGGCGCGGATCGGGACGCCCTTGCCGACGCCGCCGAGCGCGAAGTACTCCGTCGGGGTGGCGGCCGGCGTCCAGTCCTGGCCGATCCCGCGGGTGCGGTCGAGGAGCTTCTCGTTCGACTCCCCCGGGGTCGCGATGCCCGAGAGGTCGCCCTTGATGTCCGCGGCGAACACGGGGACGCCGGCGGCCGAGAGCTGCTCGACGAGGCCCTGGAGCGTGCGGGTCTTCCCGGTTCCGGTGGCGCCGGCGACGAGCCCGTGCCGGTTCATGACGCTGAGCGGGATGCGGACCTGCACCCCCGGCACCGGTTCCCCGTTGACCAGGGCACCCATCTCGAGCGCCGGGCCGTGCACGAGGTAGCCGTCGCGGATCTTCAGCACGTCGTCGAGGCCGAGCGGGCCCGGGCCGATGGTGTCGGCGTTGAGGTCGTCGGTGCTGCTGGCGCCGTCGCCGCTGCTGCTGCTCGGGGCCGTGCTGCTGGTGTCGGCAGTGCCAGTGCCGGCGGTGCTGGTGTCGGTACCGACCGCTTCGTCGGTTGGGACGCCGGCTAGGACGTCGGATGGGGCCTCGGCGGCCGGCGCATCACTCGCGGAACCGGGGTCCCCAGACTCGACCGGTGACGCCGCTCCGGTGGCCCCGCCCGACGCGGTGATCCCGGCCCCGGCGAGCGCCGCTGCCGCCTCGGCCGCCTTCACTTTCGCTGCGGCGAGCGCCGCCTGCGCCTGGGCGGCTTCGAGCTCGGCCTGGGCTTGGGCGGCGGCAGCCTGGAGTGCGGCGATCTGCGGGTCGGATGCTGCATCACTGGGCGTCATGTGCCGAGCCTAGCGAGGCGTTCCCCACCGGTCGAGGGGTCGCGCGAGGGCTGGACGACTGCTCCGATCACCACTGTTCGCGGGTGCGCTCCTGGTCGACGACGGCGCGCAGGTCGGACAGTCGTCGCATCCCGGCCAGCGGTTGCGCCATGCGGGTGTTGTGCCGGATGCGCGGTTCCACGCGGTCGAGGAAGGCCCAGTATCCGGCGGTGAAGGGGCAGGCGTCCTCGCCCAGCCGCACCTTGGGATTGAAGACGCACCCACCGCAGTAGTCAGACATCTTGTCGATGTACGCACCGCCCGAGGCGTAGGGCTTCGTCGCGACGATGCCGCCGTCCGCGTGCTGCGACATGCCGATGACGTTCGCGGGCATCACCCAGGGGGTGCCGTCGACGAACATGTCGATGAACCAGTCGTTGAGTGCGACCGGGTCGTACCCGTGCTGCAGGGCCCAGTTGCCGAGCACCATGAGCCGTTGGATGTGGTGCGCCCAACCGTGGCGACGCATCCCGTCGATCGTCTCGCGGAGACAGTTGGACTGGATGGCGGCGGCGTCGAGTTCGCGGAACTGGCGAGGGAGCGGCTCGTGCGCTCCGAGGGCGTTGTGACTCGTCCGGTACGGCTCGCCGAGGTGCCAGTAGAGATGCCAGACGTAGTCGCGCCAGCCGATGATCTGACGGGTGAAGCCCTCGACACTCGACAGCGGTGCACGACCGGCGTGGTACTCGGCGATCACCGTCTCGACGGCGTCGCGCGGGTCGAGCAGGCCGAGGTTGAGTGGTGCGCTCAGCAGGGAGTGCGCCATCGTCCAGTCGCCGCCGAGCATGGCGTCCTCGAACGGGCCGAAGTCGCCGAGCCTGGTCTCGATGAAGTCCGCGAGCGCCGCCTCCGCCTCGGCCGCTGTCACCGCGAAGCGCCGCGGCCCGTCGTCGCCGACCAGCTGGACCAGTCCGTCGCGCTGCCACCGGTCGAGGTCCTCCCGGACCTCCGCGTCGATGTCGTCCTCCTCGGGCCAGAGCGGCTCGGGCAGACCGAGCCGGGCGGCCCCCTTCGGCGGCGGGTTCCGGTTGTCGTGGTCGTAGTTCCAGCGGCCACCTTCCGGCTGGTCGCCGCGCATGAGGATCCCGGTCCGCTCCCGCACCGTGCGGTAGAAGTCCTCCAGGAGGAGCCGCTTGCCGTCCCGCGTCGACGCCCAGGCCGCGAAGTCCGGCTCCGAGGTCACGAAGCCGCGGCTCGGGAGCACCCGGAGGCCGCGCTCACGGACGAAGCGCCGAGCCGTCCACGAGGGTGGGTCGATCACCTCGAGGTCGGCGCCGACCTCGACGACCTCCTCGTAGCGGTCGACCTGGCGGAACTCCGCCCGGTCGCCGAGTTCCGCCGCACGATGTCGGATGGCCGAGAGGAAGAGGTGCGCCTTCGCCCGGTGCATCGGTCGCTTGGTGAAGGTGGACTTCGATTCGATGAGCAGGATCGGTCCGCCGTCGTCGAACGCCGGGCCGAGCTGGCCGGTGAGGATCCATCGCCGGCGAGGGGCCGCGTCATCGGGGTGCTCGGCGGCGCTCCGGCCGGTGGTGTCCATCGCCTCAGCGTACGTGGGGCGACGGACACCACCGGGGGCTTGCTCAGGCTGCTCCGATGCTGCTCGGTTCTGTTCTGCTCGTGGCAGCTCGGCTCACGGCGCTCAGAGTGTTGCGGCGAACGGGTCCCAGTCCTCGGCGACGAGCGGGACCGGCGCGACCCAGCTCGCCACGTCGACGGTCTGGCCGGACACCACGGACTCGTCGATCGAGACGAGCGTGTCGAGCACGTGGTAGCCGAGGGCGCCCGAGGCGAGCGGCGTGCCGCCGGAACGGATCGCCCGGGCGAGGTCGAGGACCCCGGTCCCGCGGCCGGCGAGGACACCCTCGGTCGGCACGACCTCCCACTCCGGATCCTGCTGCATCCGCTCGATGGGTGCCGCGCGGGTGATCCGCACCTCGCCCGTGAACATGTTCGGGTCGGGGATCACGAGCGTCCCCTCGGTGCCGGTGATCTCGACGACGCCCATCTTCGCGAGCGGTGACTCGAAGCTGAAGACGCTCTGGCTCACGCCGCCGTCCACGAAGCGGGCGATGGCGCTGACGTGCGTCGGCACCTCGACGGCAAACTCGGTGCCGACGCGGTCGCCCTGCTGGATCGTCCGCGTCGCACGCCCACGGGAGCCCGCAGCCGACACCGAGGCGACCGAACCGAACACCTGCACGAGCGTCGTCAGGTAGTACGGCCCCATGTCGAACAGCGGCCCGCCACCCTTCGCGAACAGGAACTCCGGGTTCGGGTGGAAGATGTCCGGCCCCGCGTACTGCATGACGGTCTGGGCGGTGAGCGGCTGACCGATGTCACCGCGGGCGATGGCGCGACGCGCGGACTGGACGCCCGGGCCGAGCACCGTGTCCGGCGCGATGCCGACGAGGAGTCCCGCGGCGTCGGCCTGCTCGAGGAGCGCGAGCCCGCTCGCACGGTCGACGCTGATCGGCTTCTCCGTCCACACGTGCTTGCCGGCGGCGAGCACCTGCGAGGCGACCTGCGCGTGGACGGCGGGGATCGTGAGGTTCACGACGAGCTCGACGTCCGGGTGTGCGAGGACGTCGTCGGCGGTCCCCCACTCGCCGACGCCCCACTTCTCCGCCTGTACCTTCGCGCGGTCGACGTCGAGGTCGCCGAGGATCACGACGCGGACGTCGGGGAACGCGGTGAGGTGCTCGAGGTAGGTGTCGCTGATCATGCCGGTGCCGATGAACCCGACGCCGACCGGGCCGCTGCCCTGCGGTGCGCGTGCCGTCGTGCCCTGCGCGGCCGCGGGCATCAGCGGACCACCGCTTCGGTCGAGACGAGCTGTTCGGCGACGAGCGCGTCGACGCTCGCCTGGATGCCGTCGAAGATGTCGCCGGCGCCGTAGTGGTCGAACTCGATGATCGCGAACCGCGCCGAGGGCGCTGCGGCGAGGGACTCACGCAGCGGGACCTCGCCCTGCCCGAACGGTCGCTGGTCGAGACTCGTCGGCACGAAGGGCGCGGCTCCCGGTGCGAACGGGTCGGCGGGCAGCAGGCCGTCCTTGACGTGGAGCGCCTGAACGCGGTCGCCGAGGCGACCGAGCAGCGCGGGGACGTCCTGACCGGCGGTCGCCGCCCAGAACAGGTCGACCTCGAGGGCGACGTCGTCACGCAGCTGATCGGCGAAGACCTCGAACGCGCTGCGTCCGCCGAACGATGCGACGAACTCCTGCGAGTGGTTGTGGTACCCGACGCGGAGGCCGTGGTCGGCGGCGCGCTCCGCTGCGGCGTTCAGGCGGGACGCCGTGTCGGCGACGGCTGCCTCGTCGAGCCAGCGGTCGGGGCTGACGAACGCGTCGATGACGATCTCGAGGCCGAGGGCCTTCGCCGCGGCGAAGACGTCCTCCTGTGGGGCGACCGGCATGACCTGGTCGCCGAAGCGGATCTCGTCGGAGAGGAGGGTCGCGTGCCCGGTGCGGGCGGCGAGCCCGTGACGGTCGAACGCCTCGCGGAGCTCGGTCGCGCGGGAGACGAAGTCGAAGGCTTCGACCTCGCGCAGGCCCATGCCGGCGAGCCGGGCGAGGGCGTCGTCGAGGCCCTGATCGAGGTGCTCCTTGATGCTGTAGAGCTGCACGGAGAGCGCTGGTGCGGTCATGGTGTTGCCGTCCGTTCTGACGCCGTCCTTGGCGTCGCTGGGTGATGGAGTGGAGCTGGTGATCGGGGTGCGGGAGGCGTGACCGGGGTCACCCACGGGTCGCGATCGATCCGGTGATCGTCCCGTCGGCGTTCCGGGTCATGCGGTGTCGGACCGGCAGGATCGTCAGCGCGCCGAGCACGGCGATGACCCCGGCGCCCCAGAACAGGGCTGTGTAGTTGTTGCCGACCGCGCCGAGTCCGAGGAGGAACGCGCCCACCGCGCCGGCGAGGGACTGCGGCAGGGCGTTCGCGATGTTGAGGACGCCGAGGTCCTTCGCCGCGTCGTCGGGGTTCGGGAGGACGTCCACGACGAGGGCGGTGTCGACCGCGACGTACACGCCGTACGCCGCCCCCATGATCGCCTCGACCACGTAGAACATGGGCACGGTCGTGGTGTGGGCGAGCAGGATGAGTCCGACCGCGAACACCACCGTGGAGCCGATGACGAAGACCTTGCGGTTGAGCATCCGGTCCGACAGCCAACCGCCGAGCTTCGCGGTGATGACGAGCGCGATCGTGTAGATCAGCACACCCATGGTCAGGGTGTCGACGGCGCCCTGCTGCGTCAGCCCGACCTCCTCCTGCAGGAAGAACAGGCGGAACGCGACGAAGAGGAACGACGCGAGCGTCAGCAGGAACCGTGAGAGCCAGACCCAGCCGAAGTCCGGGTGCTTGAGCGGGTTCACCCAGAAGGTGAAGAGCAGGCCCTTCCAGCCGCCGACATCCGGTCGGGTCGTGATCGCGCGGTCCGGCAGGACGAAGCAGTACAGCCACACGGTGATGAGCGCGAAGACCGCCGGGGCGACGAAGAGGAGCAGCATGTCGGTGACGAACCAGCTGGCCACGAAGGCCGCCGCGAGGATGCCGACGTTCTGCATGACCCCCACGTTCGCGGACACGCTCCCGCGCTGTTCCGGCGGGACCTGGTCGGCGATGGTCGCGAGCAGCGGGCCGAGGATGGCGTTGCCGGTCAGCTGGGCGAGGCACCACCCGGCGATGAGGACGGGGACGTTCGGCGCGAGGGCGACGATCGTGAGCGACGCGACGAAGCCGATCGCGCCGAGGAACATCCATGGCCGACGGCGACCGAACCGCGAGAGGGTGAGGTCGGACAGGCGGCCGATCACCGGGTTCGCGACGAGGGCGAACAGGGCGGCGATGGAGAGGACGTTGCCGTTGACGACCGCCGCCTGGTCACCCGGGACGAGCTGCTGCGTCTTGAGGGCCAGGCTCACGGTGACCGGGGCGAGCAGGGCCACGAACAGACCGAACTGGGCGAGCGCCATGGTGGTGACGACCCGTTTCGACGCCCGTTCCGTCGGCCCCGACGGACCGGTGACGAGGCTGACGTAGGGGCCGCTCGAGGCTCGCTGGCCGGTGGGTTTGGGGCGGCGGGGTGGGTTGGACATCCGAGTTCCTCTCAACGCTGAGCTGCGGACCGGCTCTGGCCCGCGGGTGGTGCTGTCCTGGCAGGATCGGGAAACCGATCACTGCACGGCTTTGAGTATAGGCGCGAAACCCGAGCGGTCAATAGGTTTTCACGAAACCTGTCGGGTGGCTGCTGCCAGCGCGGTGCGCTGACGCGAGCGCACCCCAGCCGCGTGAGCGCGGGTCTCCGGAGGGTCGCGCTCACGCGCCCGGGGCGCGCCCACGCCGATTCCGCGGCGCTCGGGTCAGCGCACCGCGCCGGCGTCGCCGACGAGGAGGGCCCAGGCGCGCTCGAGGTCACCGGCCATGTCGACGGAGGGGTCGAGCGTCCACTGCACCTGCAGCCCGTCGGCGAGGGCGACCATGACGCGCGCCACGTGATCGGGATCGATGCCCGCGGCGACCCGCCCGGAAGCCTGGCGATCCCGGACGACGTCGGCGATGCTCCGGCGCACCGCCGTGACGTGATCGACGAAGAACCCGCGCACCGGGTGTTCCGCATCTCCGGCGGCCGCCGCCATCGTCAGGTACAGCTCGACGAGGCCCGGGACATCGCTGTTGTGCCGCATGACGGCGACCAGACCCTCGATCGCGTCCTGCGAGCCGGCCGCGGCGAACTCCTCGTAGTCGACGGCGTCGCGCTCCCGCAGGATCGCCGCGAACAGGTGCTCCTTGGATTCGAAGTAGTGCATGAGCCCCGGCAGGCTGACGCCGACCTCACGCGCGACCTCACGGAGCGACGTGCCGCGGTACCCCTCGCGCGCGAACACCGCGAGCGCGACGCGCAGGATCTCCTCCCGGCGCGCAACGCCTTTCGCGTAGGAGCCCCGTGCCGTCATGTGCCGATTGTAGGGCCGCACGACGTCGGCGGTGGGTGTGATTCCCCCACCCACCGCGGACGCCGATACGTGCATAACTCAGGACGGGTCCGGCGCGCCGTTCGGCGAACACCGCGAGCGCGGCAGACCCGCCGCGATCGTCCTGAGTTGCGAACGTCGAGACCCCTCCTCGCAGCCCGCAGCCCGCTTCCCGACTCAGGCGCCGAGTGCGACCGCCGTCCACGACACGGGCGGGAGCGTGATCGTGAGGGTGCCGTCGGCGAGCGACGCGCTCTCGTTCGCGACGAGACCGACGCGCTCGCGGTCGTCGATCGTGTTCTTCGCGTAGACGTCCTCGTCGTGGATGCCGTTCGCCTCGACGATCGAACCGACGCCGAGCGCCGAGACGTCGACGGTCACCGTGATCGCCTCGTCCTGGTGACGGTTCACGAGGAACACGGCCGCGGTCCCGGCCTCGGCGTCGTACGTCGCGACCGAGTCGACGAGCGGTGCGTCACCGTGGACCTTCGTGGTGTAGCTGCCGACCTCGATGCGCGGCGCGATCACGACACCCGACGCGAGCCGGCTGGTGACCGAGAACGGGAAGAACGTCGTCTGCCGCCAGGCGCCACCGCCCGGCTCGGTCATGATCGGGGCGATGACGTTCACGAGCTGCGCGAGGCTCGCGGAACCGACGCGGTCGCTGTGCTTGAGGAGCGTCATCAGCAGGTTGCCGAACACGACCGCATCGGCGACCGAGTAGACGTCCTCGATGAGGCGGGGCGCGTAGGCCCACTCCTCGATCGTGCCCTCGATCGCGTTCCACTCGTCGAGGTACCAGACGTTCCACTCGTCGAACGAGAGCTGGATCTGCTTGTCGGAGTGACGCTTGTGCTGGACGTGGTCGGCGGCCGCGACGACCGTGCGGATGAAGTACTCCATGTTGAGGGACGACGCGAGGAACGACCCGAGGTCGCCGTCGCGCTCCTGGTAGTACGCGTGGCAGGAGATGTAGTCCACCGAGTCGAAGCTGTGCTCGAGGACGGTGCGCTCCCAGTCGCCGAAGGTCGGCATCGAGGAACTCGACGAACCGCAGACGACGAGTTCGAGCCTCGGGTCGACCATCTTCATCGCCGACGCAGTGCGGGCGGCCAGCTTGCCGTAGTCGTCGGCCGACATCGCGCCGACCTGCCACGGCCCGTCCATCTCGTTGCCGAGACACCACATGCTGATGCCGTAGGGCTCGGGTGCGCCGTTCGCGATCCGCTGGTCGGACAGCGCCGTGCCGCTCGGGTGGTTCGTGTATTCGAGGAGGTCGAGCGCTTCGAGCACCCCGCGTGTGCCGAGGTTGACGGCCATCATCATCTCGCTGCCGGTGAGCTTGCACCACTTGGCGAACTCGTCGACGCCGACCTGATTGGTCTCGAGCGAGTGCCAGGCCAGGTCGCGGCGCACGGGGCGGTGCTCGCGCGGCCCGACGCCGTCCTCCCAGCGGTAGCCGGAGACGAAGTTGCCACCGGGGTAGCGGATGGTGCTCGTGCCGAGCTCCGTGACGAGGTCGACCACATCACCGCGGAAACCGTCGGCGTCGGCGGTGGGGTGGCCCGGCTCGTAGATGCCGTCGTAGACGCAGCGGCCCAGGTGCTCCACGAACGAGCCGAAGATCCGGCGGTTGACGGGGGCGACCGTGACGTTCGGGTCGATGGCGATGCGTGCGGTGGTCATTGGGTCCTCTCCGGGGACGTCGTCGTCCAGGTTTCTACAACGTTGAAGGTAAACGTTGTAGAAGCAGTCTCGTGTGCCGATCGGCAGCTGTCAAGACTCGTCTTGAGGTGGAGATCCGGCGCCGACGGGCGAGGACGCGGTCGACTCACGTCGCACCAGTTCGAAGTCGGCGTAGACCCGACGGGGTGGCACGTCTTCGACGCCGCCGGCGATCCGCTCGACGAGCAGCGACACGGCGGTCCTCGCGATCTGCTCCCGCCCCGGTGCGATCGTCGACAGCGACGGCAGGGAGTAGCGACCCTCGTCGATGTCGTCGAAGCCGATGATCGCGACCTCGTCGGGCATGGCGACGCCTCGTTCACTCAGGACGCGCATGGCCCCGAGCGCCAGGGCGTCGTTGAACGCGACGATGCCGTCGAACACGACACCCTCGTCGAGCATCGCGCGCATCGCGACCGCTCCGTCGAAGCGACCCCAGATCGGGACCTCGCGGACGAGCGCCGGATCGAACACCATGCCGGCGGCCTCCAGCGCGGCTCGATACCCGGCGAGACGCAGACTGGCCGAACCGACGATGTCGGCGCGGTGCGCTCCGAAGGCGACGATCCGCGTCCGACCGAGCCCGATCAGATGCTCCGTCGCAGCACGCGCTCCCTCGGTGTTGCGCATCGTCACGTGGTCGTTCGGGGCGTTGAACATGCGCTCACCGAGGAGCACCATCGGGATGGTGACCTCCTCCACGACGGCGAGGTCCTCGTCGCCGAGGTGGAGCGCGCTGTAGAGGACACCGTCGACCGCGCGGAGTCGTGCGCCGCGCAACAGCTCGGCCTCGCGTGCCCGGTCGCCGCCGCTCAGCTCGATCAGCACCGACAGGCCGAGCTGGTCGGCGGCGTGCATGACGGCGTCGGCGAGCTCGGCGAAGTAGGAGTTCCGGAGGTCGGGGATGATCAGGCTGATGACGCCGGACCGGCCGGAGCGGAGCCCACGCGCGGAGAGGTTCGGGCGGTAGCCGAGCTCGGCGATCGCCGCGAGCACCCGCTCCTTGGTCGTCTGCTTGATGTGCGGGTAGTCGTTGACGACGTTCGAGACGGTCTTGGCGGACACCCCGGCGAGCTTCGCCACGTCGTGCAGGGTGGTCGCCATGATCCTCCTCGGCGGCGGCATGCCCGGCCGCCCTGTACGCACTCTACAACGTTGAAGGAGCGGCCCTGGATCCGGGAGTGTGGGCGATCACGGAGCCGGTGGACTCCCTCGGGACGACGCGGAAGCCGCTGACGATCGCGCGCGGTGCCTCCGGCTGCCCGGGTGCGGCGATCCGCTCGATCAGGAGCTCGACGGCGCGCTCGGCGATCTCCTCCCGGCCGATGTCGACCGTCGACAGGGTGGGGAGGGCGTAGCGCGTCTCGTCCAGGTCGTCGAAGCCGATGATCGCGACGTCGTCGGGGATGCGGAGCCCGGCGTCCTGGAGGACGCGCATGGCACCGAGGGCCATCGCATCGTTGAAGGCGACGACGCCGTCGAACGGCAGGCCCGCGGCGATGACCTCGCGCATCGCGTTCGCCCCGTCGCTGCGGTGCCAGCTGACGACGGTGCTGACGTAGGCGGGATCGGCCGGGATGCCCGCGGCTTCGAGCGCCTCGCGATACCCCTGGAGACGGAGGGCGGCCGGCCCCAGGGTGTCGTGCGGGTCGGTGCCGAGTGCGACGATGCGGCGTCTACCCTGCGCGAGCAGGTGTTCGGTCGCCGCGCGGGCTCCGTCGACGTTGGCCATCGTCACGTGGTCGCGGTCGCCGTCGAACAGTTGCTCTCCGAGGATCACCATGGGCCCGTCCGGGAGGAGCGCGCTGTCGTCGCGGTCGAGGCTGAGCGGGCTGTAGAGGATGCCGTCGACGAGCTGCATGCGCGGCCCACGGAGGATCTCGAGCTCGACGTCGCGACCGCCGGCGACCTGCTCGATGAGCACCGAGAGCCCGCGCGCACGAGCCTGACGCATGACCGCGTCGGCGAGCTCCGCGAAGTAGGCGTTGCGGAGGTCGGGGATGATGAGGCTGATCACGCCGGACCGGCCGGAGCGGAGACTCCGGGCCGAGAGGTTGGGGCGGTAGCCGAGCTCGGCGATCGCGCGCTCGACCTTGGAGCGGGTCGCATCGCTCACGTGCGGGTAGTCGTTGACGACGTTCGAGACGGTCTTGATCGAGACGCCCGCGCGTGCGGCGACGTCGTGCATCGTGATCGACACGCGTCTCCTCCCCCGGCCGGCTCCCGGCTGTCAGCAGACTACCGCTCCGCCGGCACGGGGTGTCGTGGCCGCCAGCGCGGTGCGCTGACGTGAGCGCGGGTCTCTGGCGTGAGCGCGGGCCTCCGGAGGGGCGCGCCCGCGCGGTGGACCCGCGCTCACGCCCATCCGAGCGGTCTGGGGTCAGCGCACCGCGCTGGCGTCAGGACCGAACACGAACGACGAGCGCTGGACGACCGGCATCGAGCGACGGGCGTCCGCTCGATCAGCCGTCAGTGAGCGGGACCCGTTTCTTCGGTTCGGTCGACATGCGGTGCAGCAACGGCACGGCGATGATGAGCGCGACACCGGCACCGAGCAGCAGCCCACCGATCGTGTCGCTCACCCAGTGGGCGCCGAGATAGGTCCTCGACAGCATCATCAGCAGCGTGTAGGCGACACCGATCAACCACACCCAGACCCGCGGGAAGATGATCCCGAACGCGACGGCGATGGTCGCCGCGTTCGCGCTGTGCCCGGACGGGAACGAACCGAAGTCCGCGTGGACGAGGATGTCCTCGGGCCGCGATCGACCGACGATGTTCTTGATGATCTGCACCGCTCCTGCACTCAGGGCGGAGACGATCGCGAAGTACAGTGCGGCCCACGGCCGACGCAACAGCAGGAGGACGGCGATCCCGAGCAGCGGTACGACGAAGATCGCGACGACCCCGCCGCCGAGCCAGTTCATCACGAGCGCAGCCTGGACGAGCCACGGCGAGCGTTCCTCGAGGACCTCCTGCATCCACTCCTCGTCGAACCCGAACGGGGCGTTCGGACCGCGCTGGAAGAGCAGCACGCCGAGCAGGAGGACGAGGACCACGGCGATCGCGCCGCTGATCAACGGCCACCGCCGGGAGACCTTCGCGGCGAGCTTCGGATCGGGCCGGATCGACGCCGGGTCCGGATCCATCGCGAGTGCACCGGACTCGTCGAGCGCGGGCGAGACCGCCTCGTGCACCTCGGGAGCCGGTGCAGCTGCTGGGTCGTCGTGGTCGTCGGGTGCCGTCATCGTCCCATCATGCCGTGTCGGGCATGTCTCACGCGTGGGCTTGCGCCAGGAGGATGACGCCCTGATCGCCGCGTCGATGCACCGCCGGACTCGCGCCGGCGGGCAGTACGGCCAACGTCCGACCAGCAGGACCGGCGGGCCCGGCGGGCGATACTGGAGCGGTGACCCCTGACGCCCGAACCGCTCTCCTCGCCGACGACGCGCGGTGCCCCTGCCTGTCCGGTGAGACGTACGGTGCCTGCTGCGGGCGCCTGCACCGAGGTGATTCGGCGGCTGCGACCGCGGAGGCGCTCATGCGGTCGCGGTTCTCGGCCTTCGCGGTCGGTGACGCGGCGTACCTGCTGCGCACCTGGCATCCGTCGACCAGGCCGGCGTCGCTCGAGCTGGACGGCTCGCTCCGCTGGTACCGGCTCGACATCGTCGAGACCTCCCGCGGGGGCCTGCTCGACACCGAGGGGATGGTCGAGTTCGTCGCGCACCACAAGGTTCCCGGCGTGCGGGGCTCGGCGGGGAGCCAGCACGAACGGAGTCGGTTCTCGAAGGACACCGGCGCCTGGACGTACGTCGACGGCTTGGACCCCTCCGCCTGACCGGGACCCGCTCGCCCGGCCCGGCCCGAGCCGGTGTCAGCGCGGTGCGCTGGCCCGAACCGCCCCGAACCGGCGTCAGCGCGGTGCGGCCACCCGAGTGAGCCCGAACCGGCGTGACCGCGGGTCGCAGCCCTGAGCGCGCCGCTCCGGAGACCCGCGCTCACGCCACAGGCCCGCGCTCACGTCAGCGCACCGCGCTGGCGCGAGCCCACCAGGTCAGCCGGCGAGGGCCGGGACCTTCTTCGGTTGCACGATGAACCAGAGCGCGCACACCGACACGACCGAGGTCGCGGCCATCACCGCACCCATGGGGATCGCGGTACCGATCCCGAGCACGCCGACGATCGGCGAGATGAGTCCCGCGAGCCCGAAGTTGAGCGCCCCGAGGAGCGACGCCGCCGTCCCGGCCTCGTGCCCGTGGTTCGCGAGTGCGAGCACCTGCACCGCCGGGAAGCCGAAGCCGCACGACAGGATGAAGAAGAACAGCGGCACCAGCACACCGAACAGCCCGACGTCGGCCATCGTCAGCGCGACGATCGTGACCGCGGAGATGAGCTGCACGATCGTCGTGCAGGCGAGGATCCACTGCGGCCCGTACCAGCGCATGAGGCGCGACGAGATCTGCACGCCGGCGACGATGCCGAGCGAGTTCACCGCGAACAGGAGGCCGTACTCCTGTGCGTCGAAGTCGTAGACCTCCTGGAAGAGGAACGACGAGCTCGAGAGGTAGGCGAACAGGCCGGAGAAGCTCATGCCACCGATGAGGGCGACACCGACGAACACGCGGTCGCTGAACACCGAGCGGTAGCGGTCGCGGACGGTGCTGTGTCCGGCGTCGCGACGCCGCGCAGGCGGCAGGGTCTCGACGATCCAGAGCGACACCGCGATGACGACGAACAGCCCGTAGGCGGCGAGGAACACGAAGAGGCCGCGCCAGTCGAGGACGAGGAGGAGCTGCGACCCGATGACGGGGGCGGCGATCGGCGCGAGCCCGTTCACGAGCGCGAGTCGCGACAGCATCCGCACGAGCGGTTTCCCGCCGAAGAGGTCGCGGACCATCGCCATCGCGACGACACCACCGGCCGCCGCGCCAGCACCCTGCAGCACGCGGAACACCATGAGCCACCCGATGTCGGGCGCGAACGCGGCGCCGACCGAGGCCAGGATGTGGATGCTCGTCGCGAGGATGAGCGGGAGACGCCTGCCGACCTTGTCACTCCAGGGCCCCATGAAGAGCTGGCCCACTGCGAAGCCGATCGTGGTCCCGGTGAGGGTGAGCTGGATGAGGCTGACCGGGACGTCGAGGTCCTGTTCGAGGATCGGGAACGCCGGCAGGTAGAGGTCGATGGTGAACGGCCCGAGCGCGGTGAGCGCGCCGAGCACGAGGATGTAGACGAGGCGCTGCCTGCCCGAGAGCGAGTCCCCGGGGTGGACGACGGTGATTCCTGCGGTGTGCACTGGTGAACGGATTCCTAGCGAGGTGCGGGGGGGGGATGGGAGGGGTGGTCCGAATCGATGTCGAATCGATTCGAGAAGCGGCGTCAAGGCTAGCAGCCGGGGACGCGTTTTCGCGACACCCCCGGACGACCGATCGGCGTCGACCTCGCTCCACAGGCCCTGGGGAGCGCGGTCGTCTCGACGACTCCCAGGCGACCGCCCAGCATCCGTTTCACGACGTTCGCTAGGCTGATCCGGCTGCAGACGAACCGGTCGCGGTCCGCCTGCCTGGAGCCCGATCCACCCTGCATGTACCCCCGATGCAGGCCCCGTAGCCGCCGACGGAAGAGAGCCATGCCAGACCACTCCCGAGCCCCGCTGCCGTTCCAGGTCGATCTCCGCGGAGTCGTCGACCTGCTCAGCCGCCACATCTACTCGGGACCGCGCGTCTACCTCCGTGAGCTCCTGCAGAACGGACGCGACGCCGTCGCAGCCCGTCGCGCCGACGACCCGACGGCGCCTCCCGGCAGACTCCTCATCACCCCGCACGTGCCACCGTCCGGCTCGGAGGCGGGCTCGCCGTTCCGATTCCGCGACGACGGTGTCGGGCTCACCCGCGACGAAGCCGCCGAGCTGCTGGCGACGGTCGGCCGCAGCTCCAAGCGCGGCGACCTCGACGAGCTCCAGCGCGGCGACTACCTCGGCCGGTTCGGCATCGGGCTGCTGAGCTGCTTCATGGTCGCCGACACCATCACCGTCCGCAGCCGATCGGCTCGTGGCGGTCCGGCCATCGAGTGGATCGGCGACGCCGACGGCACGTTCACGATCCGCGAACTCGACGACGCCACGACCGCCGCCATGCCGATCGGCTCGGAGGTCGTCCTCGACCCGCGCATCGACGGTCCGCTGCACGACGGCAGTCTGCTCGGACACGGCACGGTGCTCGGCCTCGCCACGACCTTCGGACGGTTCCTCGACCTGGACGTCGAGGTGGTCGATCCCTCCGCACCCGACCACCCGGTGCGCATCAACGTCGACCCGGTGTTCCGGACGGCTGAGGCGACCACTCGCGAGGCACTCCTGGCGTTCGGGGAGGACCTCCTCGGGACGCGCCCGTTCGACGCCGTCGAGATCGTGGTCCCCGGCACCGGCACCCGCGGCACCGCCTTCGTCCTCCCCTCGCCGCCTCCGCCGGGCGCCCGGCAGGCGAGCCGGGTCTACCTCGGCGGCATGCTGCTGAGCGAACAGATCGACGACCTGCTGCCCGAGTGGGCGTTCTTCGTCCGCTGCATCGTCGACACGACGGGGCTCCGTCCGACGGCGTCGCGCGAGCAGCTCGTGCAGGACGACGCATTGGAGTTCACCCGCGAGGCCATCGGAGCAACCCTGCGACGGTGGATCCTCGACCTCGCCCGCCAGCGGCCGCACCGACTCCAGGAGTTCATCGGCGTCCACCAGCTCGGCATCAAGGCGATCGCCGCTCACGACGACGACCTCGCGAGCGCCGTCGTCCGGTGGCTCCCGATCGAGACCTCCGCCGGCACGATGACCATCGACGAACATCTGTCGCAGACCGGCATCATCCGGTACACGGCATCCCGCGACGAGTTCCGTCAGATCGCCGCGGTCGTCGATCCGGCCTCACCGATCGTCAACGGCGGGTACGTGTACGACCAGGAGATCCTGGAGCGACTGCCCCAGTTGATCGACGGCGTTCGGGTCGAACGGGTGACGGTCGCCGACGAGCTCGACAACCTCGAGCCGCCGCACCTGGACGACCTCGCCGCGACGACGGCACTCGAGGACCGCGCCAGCCGCGTGCTCGCCGAGGTCGAGTGCCGGGTCTCGGTGCGCCGGTACCGGCCGGACGACCTCGCCGCGCTGTACGTCGCCGACCCGTCCGTGCTCCGACGGCTCGAGCGGCACCGGGCCGCCTCGGTCGCGCCGGGTATCTGGTCGCAGGTCGTCGGGGCCGTCGACTCCTTCCTCGCCGACGCCGGCCCGGGAGGCATTGAGGCCGACACCGCAGCCCGGCTCTGCCTCAACTGGAACGCGGCGCTCGTCCGCCGCTTGGCGACCCTCGATGACGACCTCGTGTTCGAGCGCAGCATCCAACTGCTCTACGTCCAGGCGCTCCTCGCCGGGCACCGCCCCCTCGAAGCACGCGACCGCCGCATGCTCGACGCAGCCATGACCGACCTGATCGGCCTCAGTGTCGGTCTCGACGACAAGGAACTCCGATGACCGACACCACCGCCACCCCTGTGAACGACATCGACCCCGACGCGAGCGTCCAGGACCTCCTCGAGGAGGCCGACACCCTGCCGTGTGGTCCCGCCGAGCGCGCCCTGCTCGACGAGGCACTCCGGCGAGCTGAGGCCGCCGGCGACGAGGAGGCCGCGTACGCGACGCGCATGCGGTTGACCCAGTCGGCGCACATGACGGGCGACACCGACACCATGTTCAGCTCCTTCGGCTGGTGCGTCGGCAAGCACGACGCAGACCCGGAGCGCTTCCCGATCACGGTCGACGGCTGCGACCTGCTGTTCCAGTACAAGTGGATGGCCGGCCGGTTGTCGACGAACCCGACCTTCTCGCTCGCGCAGATCGAGGCCATGCACGAGGACATGCGCGCGCGGTATGCGGCAGCGGGCGCCACGATGAGCGGCGTGGTGCAGTCGCAGTTCCACATCGCGACGGTGACCGGTCGCCTCGACGAGGCCGCCGCGTTCCTGGAACACCGCTCGACCATCGAGGACGACCGCTACAGCCACTGCGAAGCGTGCGTGCGCAATGAGGACGCCTGGTTCCACCAGCTCCGCGGGCACGACGACGACGCGATCCGGATCTACGACGAGATGTTCGAGAACCGCATGAGCTGTGGCGAGGAGCCGGAGACGAGCGAGGCACAGGCGCTCCTCCCCTACCTCCGCACCGGCCGGTTCGACGATGCCAAGGCGGCGCACCAGCGCAGCTACCGGGTCGCCCGTTCCAACGCCGACGGATTCAGTATCATCGCCGACCACCTCGTGTTCTGCGCCGTCACGGGCAACGAGGCGCGCGGCCTGGCGATGCTCGAGCGCCACCTGCCGACCCTCGTCAACGACCCCATCAACCTGTCCGGGCACGCCGACGGGCTCATCGCGGTCGGCGTCCTGCTGGATGCCGTCGCCCGAGCCGGTCACGGCGATCTGCCCGTCCGCGGTGCCGACGCCCCGGACCTCGCCCGGTACCTCGGCACCGAGTCGACCGACGCCGCCGACTGGACCGTCACCGCGGTCGCGGCGCGCGCCTGGGCAGCCGCCGAGCACCTGACCCGTGCCTTCGACGAACGCAACGGCAACGGCTTCCGCACTGAGCGACTCGAGGCCGCGCGGGCACTCGCGACGGAGCACTGGGACCTCCCACTGTCGGTCGAGGGGTTCGCAGCCCCGGTCGCCGAGCCGGAACCGGCGACCACGGCCGCCGAGTGGCGTGAACGGACCTCCGCACTCCTGCAGAGCGCCGACCCACGCGGTGCGATCGTCGCCGCCGAGCAGGGCCTCGCGCTCCTCGCGGACGACGCGGATCCCGACGAGAACCTCCGCGCCGGGCTCCTCGGCGCGATCGCGCAGGCAGCGGTCATCGAGGGTGACGACGACCGTGCGGGGGCGGCCTGGGCCGACCGCGACACGGCGCTCCGTGCAGCAGGACGCATCGCGGTCGCCGACGTCGAGGCCCGCTTCGGCGTGGCCCTCCTCGGCACGGCGACCGAGGACCGGCTCACCCTCCTGCTCGCCGAGCTCGACGACGCCCGTCTCGTCCCCGTCGACGCGGACCGGCTCATCCACACGCTCGTCGTCACCGCACGCCATGCGTTCGAGCTCGCGGGAGCGCAGACCGAGCAGGAGTCCGCGGAACGGTTCATGGGGATCGCCGACCGGCTCGCCGGTGAGGCCGTGCTCGCCGCCGCGATCGACGACCCGGGCGAGGCAGGCCCGCCGGCCCGTCTCCTGCACGCGCACCTCTTCGCCGTGACCGGCCGGATCGAGGAGGCGGCAGAGCTCCTCGACCCACTCCTCGAGCCCGGGCAGCGGGCGTCGGTCCGCCTCCCCGCACTGACGCTCCGCACCCGCATGCTCGGCGGGGCCGGGGCCTTCGCCGAGGGGGTCGCGCTCGCCGACGAACTCGTCGCGCTCCAGACCGTCCTCGGCAACCGACTCGGCATCATCCAGGCGTGCTCCCTCTCGGCAGCCCTCCTGAGCGACGCCGACCGTGATCGCGAGGCCGCGGCCCGCATGCAGCTCGCGATCACCCACGCGAAGCGGGCGGAGTACGCCGACCTCGACTCGCTCACGCTCCAACTCGCGCGGTACCTCCAGTTCGCGGGCGATGCCGCCACGGCGCTCGAGCACTACGACGAGGTCTACCAGGCGAAGCGCGAGCACGCCGCGCCGGGCGAGCTCGCGGACCTGCTCGCCAACATGGGCGAGGCCGCGCGCATGATCGGCGAACACGGCATGGCGTACGGCGTGTGGCGCGCCGCGATCGACGACGCCGCATCCGTCGGGAACGACCAGGTGGTCATCCGCACCGGCTTCGGGTTGAGCACGCTCCTCGTCCAGTTCGAGGACGACGACGCGATCGAGGTCATCGACCAGGCACTCGCCGCCGCTCGCCGTCTGGGCGACCCGCAGCTCCTCGTCCAGGCACTCCAGCGTGCGGCGAGCGCACGGGCGGCCTTCGGCGACGACACCGGGCTGCCGCTCTACTCGGAGGCTCGCGACATCGCCTCGGCGCACGAGGCGGCGTGGCTCGTGGCCGACATCACCGATTCGGAGGCCCGCTCGCTCGGTGCACTCGGACGCGCCGACGACGCGACGGCGACCGCTCGGCTCGCCGCCGCGGGGTTCGTGGCCGCCGGCGACGAGAACGGCGCGGCGGTGGCCGAGGTGTTCGCGGCGAGGTCCCGGGTCGCCGTCGACGACCACGCCGGTTCCGTCGACCTGTTCCGTTCGGCTCGCGGACGCCTCCCTGCCGGCTCGTCCGACTGGACGACGGTCACGGCCGAGCTCGCGGACGCGCACGAGCGCTTGGAGCAGCACACCGATGCGGCACTGCTCCGGGCCGAGATCGAGGAGTGATCGGGACCGTCCTCAGCGCGCCCACGGCACCGCGAGGACGGCCTTCGGACCGCGCCTAGGGCAGTCGCGCGAAGGCACGGACGGGGAAGGTCGCGAAGTCCTCGACGAGTGGCGGCGTCGCGGTGAAGGCGGCGCCGCTCGCGGGGAGCTGCTCGAGGCCGGTGAGGTGCTCGACCACCTGGATCCCGGCTTCGAGGAGCAGCGAGTGGGCCGGACGCGCGCCACCGGATCCCGGCTCGGTGTCGTCGATGTTGATGGAGTCGATGCCGACCAGCACCACGCCCTGCTCGACGAGGTACCGCACCCCGTCCTCGGCGAGGTAGGGAGCGTCCTTCGTGTAGGCCTCGGTCGCGAAGTGGCGGTCCCACCCGGTGTGCAGGAGGACGGCGGTCCCGCGCAGGTCGCGCTCGAGGAAGACGTTCGCGCCGATACCGCGTTCCGCCGAGTCCTGGAGGTGGAACACCTCGGCCGGGAGGTCGACGAGCTGCTCGAGCGTCAGGCTCGCGAGGTCGCCGCCGCCGGCGTAGCGGTGGTACGGGCTGTCGAGGTAGGTGCCGGTGTTGCCGACCATCTCGATGATGTCCATCGCGAACTCGGTGCCCTCGGCGTACTTCGGGCGAGAGTCCTCACGGGTGAGGAACGGACGGATCACGGGTTCCGGCAATCCCGGGTAGGTGCGGAGGCCGGCACGGATCGGGTGGCTGAGTTCGACGAGCGCGCCCTCCGGACGGGGGCGCACGGCGTCCGCCTGCGCTGCGGTGTCCGGGATCTCGAGCCCGGCTGCCGCTGCCGCCGCCAGGATCCCGCGGGAGCCCTTGTGCTGCTCGCGCACGATCTCGAGCTTGGTGATGCGGATCTCGCCGACCATCGCGAGACCGAGGTGCGTGACGAGCAGCCGACCGACCTCCTGCTGCTGCGCCTTCCCCTTCGCCTGCGCGATGGCGGGCGGCAGGTCGAGACGGAAGTCCTCGACGGCGAGACCGCCGCCGTTCAGGAAGCTGACGGTGGCATCGAGGACGGCGCGTTGTTCGGTCATGCCCTCATTCTGACGGGTGCCGCGAACCCTGCCGAGGGATTCCCGGCCATGGGCCACCGATATCCGGCCATGACCGTGGGGTTCCGTCGATTGGACGGCTGAGCGCACTCCACAAGCAGCCCTCATGAGGCTTTTGTACACAGGGCTTGCATATCACATACCTCATGCCTATCCTCGATATGCAAGGACGGCTGACGAACCCGTCCGCGGACGAGGAGAGCCCCCATGAAGCACCAACGAACCCTGTCGATCGCCGCTGCAGCCGCCACGCTGGCCGTGCTCTCCGCGTGCACGGGCGACGCCGGGGGCGAGCGCGTCGGTCGCTGCGCGATCGCAGACGAGTTCGCCGCTGGCACGCCGGTCGACGCGACGCCGTCCGGTGAGATCACCTTCCAGACCACCGCGCTGAAGGCCTCGTTCTCCGAGTACTTCACCGAACTCATCGAGGAGTTCGAGGCCACCTACCCCGGCACGACCGTCACCTGGGAGGACGACCCTGGCGACGGCAGCTTCGCCACCCGGCTCGTCGCGGACGCGCAGGCGTGCTCGCTGGCAGACGTCGTGAACATGCCGCTCGCCACCGCCGGCGGGCTCCGCGAACAGGGCTTCCTCGCCGACCTCGACGCCGCGTCACCGGGCATCGGCGACGACTTCATCCCGAGCCTGTGGGACAGCCTGGTCCTCCCGGGCGACGACCACCACTACGTGCTCCCCTGGTACTGGGGCCTCATCGGCCTCCAGACGTACAACACCGAGCTCATGCAGCGAGCCGGACTCGACTCGGAGCAGCCGCCGACCACCTTCGAGGAACTCTTCGACGCGGCCGATCAGGTCGCCGAACGGTCGAACGGCGAGTTCAGTGCCTTCTCCGCGAGTCTCGGTCTGCGACTCCCGCTCGAGTGGCAGCTGCAGGAGGCCGAGGTCATCGCCGACGACGGTTCGGCGTTCGTCTTCGCCGACGATCCGGCCGTGCAGGAGTGGACCGAGCGCATGACGCGACTCGCGCTGGCCGGCGGCATCCCGAAGGACTCGATCGCGTCCGACGACGAGCCCACCGCCCTGTTCACCCAGGGTGCAACCGTCTGGGGCTCACCGAACGCCTCGTCGCTCCGGTACGTGCAGGAGGGCAACCCGGGCGTCTACGAGCACGTGGGCGTCTCGTCCCTCCTCGACCGCCGCGGCACGGCGATCGCCGAAGTGCAGACCATCGGTGTCCCGAGCACGAGCACCAACCCGGCCACCGCCATCGCCTTCGCGCGATTCCTCCTCGACGCCGAGCAGCAGAACCGCTTCATCAGCGACCCACGCATCCAGAACTTCCCGAGCACCACCGAGTCGCTCGGCATCCCGAAGCTCACGGACATCACCGGTACCGCCCCCATCGACGAGGCGAACCGTCTCGCCGTCGACCTCGCCGACGAAGCAGAGATCGTCACCATCGTGCAGTGGAGCGACGCAGTGGCGAACGCGGTCAACGCCGAGCTCCAGCTGGCGCTCACCGGGAAGAAGGCGCCGCGTGAGGCACTCCAGGCCGCGCAGGACGCGGCCAACCGGGTCATCGGAGCAGACGCTCGATGACGACCGCGATCCACCTCAACGGAGCGGCGCGTTATCGACCGCCCTGGGTGCCGTTGCTGTGGTGCGCACCCGCGCTGCTCATGATCACGATCTGGAGCGTCGGGCCCTTCGTCGGGACCATCGCGCTGTCGTTCACCGACACGTCCCCGCTCGGCATGGGTGGAGCGTTCGTCGGCCTCGACAACTACCGCTCGATCCTGCAGGACCCCGCGTTCTGGTCCGCGACCGGCAACAGCGTCCTGTACGCGATCATCGCCGTCCCGTTGCTGGTCGTCCTCCCGCTACTGCTCGCGCAGCTCGTCCACACCCGGCTCCCCGGGATGGGGTTCTTCCGCTCCGCCTACGCGGCTCCGATCGTGGCGTCCGTCGTCGCGGTCGGACTGGTCTGGCAGAACCTCCTCGGTGAACAGGGGCCCGTGAACACGGTGCTCCAGCGGGTCGGTCTCATCCAGCAGGCGGTGCCGTTCCTCTCCGAGGGGTCACTCATCCTGCTCAGCGCCATCGCCCTCACGGTGTGGCGTGGGCTCGGGTGGTACCTGATCTTCTACCTGGCGGCGCTCTCGAACATCCCCCGTGAGCTGTACGAGGCGGCCGAGCTCGACGGCGCCGGCCCGACGCGACGGTTCCTCACCATCACGGTGCCGGGCACCCGCCTCACGATGCTCCTCGTCGGGCTCCTCGCCGGCATCGGGTCGCTCCGCGTGTTCAGCGAGGTCTACCTGCTCGGCGGCGCCACCGGTGGTCCGGGAGGCGAGGCACGGACACTCCCGTTCTTCATCCGCGACGCAGCGCTCGACCCGATCACCGGCAACGCGGGCTACGGTGCAGCCGCGAGCGTGGCGCTCTTCGCGCTCACCGCCGTGTTCGCCGTGCTGGCTCAGCGCTTCGGCGGGGAGCGGGACGCATGAGCGCGCACATCGAGCAGCCGCCCGCGCGGCCGCTCCTGCGGCGTCGGCGTCGGCGCTGGTCGAGGACGACACCGGTGCGGTACGCGCTCCTGCTCCTCGTGCTCCTCATCTCCGTCGGCCCGTTGCTGTGGCAGTTCCTGTCGTCGCTCAAGGGCTCCGGCGAAGCACTCTTCGGGCGCGACGCCACCCTGTTCCCCCAGTCGCCGACGCTCGACGCCTACGTCACGATCTTCCGGCAGATCCCGATGGACGCCTACCTGACGAACAGCGCGATCGTCTGCGCGCTCACCATCGCCTCCCAGGTGGTGCTGCCGACCGCCGCCGGGTACATGCTCTCCCGACGCGGCTGGCGCGGGCGGCGGGTCACCTTCACCGTGCTGATCGTGTCGATGGTCGTGCCCTTCGAGTCGATCATGGTGTCGCTCTTCCTCATGACCCAGGAGCTCGGCCTGCTCGACACCCTCGTCGGCGCGTGGCTCCCCGGTGCCGTCTCCGCGATGAACGTCCTCATCATGCGGGCCGCGTTCACGGCGGTGCCCGACGAGATCGAGGACGCCGCGTTCCTCGACGGAGCGTCGGAGTGGCAGCGGTTCACCGCCCTGTTCCTGCCGTCGTCCATCGGCGCGATGCTCGTCGTCGTCGTCAACTCGTTCATCACCGCGTGGGACGACTTCCTCTGGCCGCTCCTCGTCCTGCGGAGCGAGTCGTCGTTCACCGTGTCGCTCGGACTCGCACGACTCTCGGCGTCGTCGTTCGGGTTCGACCCCAGGGTCGTGATGGCCGGATCCATCATCGCCGTCGTCCCGGTCCTCGTGGTGTTCATCGTGCTGCAACGATGGTTCCACCGAGGCGTCGCAGCAGGAGGAGTCAAGTGAGTCGACAGCCGCACCACCACCAGCACCGTCCCGTCCCCACCGAGGGCCAGTTGCGCTGGCAACAGAACGGGTTCGGCGTGTTCTTCCACTTCGGCGTCAACACCTTCGCCGGCAAGGAATGGAGCGACGGCACCCTGCCCGCCGCGAGCTTCGATCCGAGCGACCTCGATGTGCGGCAGTGGGTGCGCGTCGCGGCCTCGATCGGCGCCGGATACGTCATCCTCACCGCGAAGCATCACGACGGGTTCTGTCTCTGGCCGACCTCGACGACCGACTACAGCGTCGCATCCTCACCGTGGCAGGACAGCCACGGCGACGTCGTGGCCGAGCTCGCTGCAGCCTGTCGCGAGGCGGGCCTCGGACTGGGGCTGTACCTCTCGCCCTGGGATCGCCACGCCCCCGAGTACGCCGACGAGGCGCGCTACGCCGAGGTGTACGCCCGGCAGCTCACCGAACTGTGCACGAACTACGGCGAGCTCGTCGAGCTGTGGTTCGACGGCGCCGGGTCCGAGGGGTACACCTACGACTGGCCCGGCATCTCCGCGATCATCGAACGGCTTCAGCCGCAGGCCATGGTGTTCAACATGGGCGCCCCGACGATCCGCTGGGTGGGTAACGAGAACGGTCTCGCCGAAGACCCGGTGCGGTACGTCGTCGACCACACCGACTTCAGCAACTACACCGTCGTCACCAGCCGCTTCGAGGAGGCCCTCTACCTGCCGCCCGAGTGCGACGTCTCGATCCGTCGCGGCTGGTTCTGGCACCCGGACGACGAGCCGAAGTCGGTGGAGCATCTGCTCGCGATCTTCTACCGGTCCGTCGGACTCGGCGCGAACCTGCTCCTCAACCTCCCACCCGACACCCGTGGGCTCCTCCCCGACGCCGATGTGGAACGCGTGACCGCCTGGGCCGCGGAGCGCGACCGACGCTTCGCACAGCCGATCCCGGGAACGCTGACCACCGACGGGTCGACGGCCACCGTCACGTTCGCGGAGCCGGTCACCTTCGATCACCTCCGGCTGCACGAAAACCTCACCGCCGGACAGCTCATCGACCGCCACGAGGTCCGCACACCGGACGGCCGCACGCTCGTCGAAGCCGGTTCCGTCGGCGTCTCGAGGGTGCACGTGTTCGAACCGGTCACGACCGACCGGCTGACGATCGCGCTCGTCCCCGACGTCACCGACGACGCGGGTCGCCCTGCGGAAGCACCGGTACCGATGCTCCTCGCGGTCACCGCGCTCCACACTGGCTCGAGCACCGTCCCCGAGCTGCCGGTCGGATACGAGGCACCGACGGACGCCCCCGACTGAGCGGGCCGCGCCTCGACGCGGAACTAGGCTGGAGGGCGTGCAGGCGCTTCCCGAACCACTCGACACGAGTGCGCTCACCCGGCCGCTTCCCCGTCACGAGGTTCGAGAGCAGTGGCGAGCCTTCGTCGGGGAGGACCCCGGCGCCCGCGATCGCATCGGGCGAATCCGACGGCTCACCACCACCCTCGGCGCGATCGGTGGACTGTTCGGCATCTTCTTCTTCGGCCTGGTCGGCCTGTTCGCCTACGCTCAAGGCGCCAGGAACGCGGGAGGGATCGCCTTCGGCATGGGCACGCTCGTGGTGGTCATGATCCTCCTCGCCGTGATCCTCGTCCGCATGACGATCAGGGTCTGGTCGCGTAGGACCATGCGACGCACACACCTCCGCCTCGCCACCTTCGCCGAGGCCAACGGGTTCGACTACCGCGTCGGTCCCATCGCCCTCCAGCGCGACATGCCCTGGCGGAGCCGCGGGTCGGTGAACCTCCATCGAGTCCTCCGGAGCCGGGAGCCGCGTGGCATCGAGATCGCCAACTACGAGGTCATGGGCAACCGCAAGAACCTCGCGGCCCCCTTCGGCGGCTACTGCGCGCTCCGGATGCCCGTCGCCCTCCCCCACATCCTGCTCCGCGCCCAGGACGGCCGCCGCCGAGGGATGACTGGCGCCGGCGCCCCGGCCGATACGCAGCGGCTCAGCCTCGAGGGCGGCTTCGACCGACACTTCCACCTCTACTGCCCGGTCGGCTACGAGGCCGATGCCCTCTACCTGTTCACGCCCGACGTGATGGCGCGACTGCTCGACCACGTGCGCGGCTTCGACGTGGAGATCGTCGACGACTGGCTCCTGCTCGTGACCAGCGACGACCTCGTCACGACGAAGGTCGACGATTGGCAGGACATCGCCGCCGCTGTCGACGCCGTGGACGACCGCGTCGAACGCTGGGCCCGGTGGCGGGAGACCCGAGGTGACCGGCGAAGCGCCAAGGCGGACGAGTCGGCCTCGACCGCGGCGGCCGGGCGCGTCAGCACCCGTGGTCGGCGCCTCAGCGTCCGGATGAGCATCGACGACATCCTCATGTGGAGCGCGCTCGGGCTGTTCGTCGTCGGCACGATCATCGGGCTCCGGTAGCGCGCCCGAACGCGCCCGAACCGACCCGGGTCAGTCGCCGTACTCGTCGAGGAAGGTGTCCGACTCGGCATCGAGCGCACATCCTTCGGCGGCGGCCTCGGCCGGGGTGCGGTCGCCGGCGTCGATGATGGTGCTCGCCCGCTCCGCGATGCACCGTTCCATCGCCCGCTCGGCGGCTGCTGGGTCGGCGGCGGTGAACCCGCCGGTCGCTGCGACGATCGCGAGGACCGCTCCGACACCGGCGACGAGGACGGTCCCACCGATCGCGAGCTTCCACCCGAGCCTCGTCGGCTCGGCCGTCCCCTCATCGCCCGGCTCCTGCTGCTCCGTCTGCGTGAACACGTCCGTCATCGGTCGACCCCCGTCGTTCAGCGCGCCACCCCCGGCGCGTCGCCCCAGGCTAGCAAGCGCCGACGTCGCACAGCACGATCGACGACACCACGACGCAAGACGGCCTCCCGCTGGTTGGCAGGAGGCCGTCTCGGTCGGATCGTCCCGGGGCTAGAACCCCTGGGCGAGGCGGTAGTACGCGTTGTTCCAGCGCACCTCGCGCTGGAAGTCGCGCGTGGTGGTCGACTCGTCGATCACGAGGAGCTCGGTCTTGGCGATCTCCGCGAAGTCGGCGAACACCTCGACCCCGACGGCGGTCGACATGACGGTGTGGTGCGCGGCACCGGCGGTCAGCCAGGCAGCGGCCGAGGTCGCGAAGTCCGGAGCCGGCTTCCATACGGCGCGCCCGACGGGCAGCTTCGGCAGGGCCTCGATGGGCTGGACGACCTCGACGACGTTCGCCGTCAGCCGGAAGCGGTCGCGCATGTCGCTCATCGCG
This sequence comes from Plantibacter sp. CFBP 8804, assembly GCF_014841225.1. Lineage (NCBI taxonomy): Bacteria > Bacillati > Actinomycetota > Actinomycetes > Micrococcales > Microbacteriaceae > Plantibacter > Plantibacter sp. CFBP 8804. The sequence continues at coordinate 37,525 of NZ_JACYTU010000010.1, read as the reverse complement.
ACGACGACGGCGGGGCCGGAGTCGGCCGTGAAGACGAGGCGCACCGGGTCCTCCTTGCCGCCGATGCCGAGCGGGTGCACCTCGAGGGTGGCACGAGCCGAGGAGAGCGTCGGGCTGACCTCGAGCATGTGCGCACCGAGGATGAGCTCGTTGCCGGGCTCCATGTGGTACGTGTAGTCCTCCATGAGCGAGGCGCCACCGGGGAGGCCGGCACCCATGACGGACGCGGCGCGCACGAGGACGGCGGTCTTCCAGTCGCCCTCCGCACCGAAGCCGTAGCCGTCGGCCATGAGGCGCTGGACGGCGAGGCCCGGCAGCTGACGCAGCTCGCCGAGGTCCTCGAAGCTCGTCGTGAACGCGGCGAAGTCGCCGGCCTCGAGGAAGGAGCGCAGGCCCAGCTCGATCGCGGCGCCGTAGCGGAGCGACGCGTGCCGCTCGCCACCCTTCCGCAGCTCGGGGACGACGTCGTACAGCTCCTCGTACTCGGCGACGAGGGCGTCGATGTCAGCGTCCGTCGACGCGTGCACGGCCTCGGCCAGCTCGTTGACGCTCCACGTGTTGACCTGCACACCGAAGCGCAGCTCGGCCTCGGTCTTGTCACCTTCGGTGACGGCGACGTAACGCATGTTGTCGCCGAAGCGTGCGAGCTTGAGTTCGTGCGTGGCCGCCCAACCCGCGGCGGCGCGCTGCCAGGTGCCGACCTCACGCTGGACGCGCGGGTCGGAGACGTGGCCGACGACCGTCTTGCGGGCGACGCCCAGACGCGTCTGGATGTACCCGAACTCGCGGTCGCCGTGCGCGGCCTGGTTGAGGTTCATGAAGTCGAAGTCGATCTCCGACCACGGCAGCTCGACGTTCGCCTGCGTGTGGAGGTGGAGCAGCGGCTTCTGCAGCGCGTCGAGGCCGGCGATCCACATCTTGGCCGGGCTGAAGGTGTGCATCCAGGTGACGAGACCGATGACGCTGTCGTCGGCGTTCGCGTCGAGCATGGCCCGACGGATCGACTCGGAGTCCTTGAGGACGGGCTTCCACTCGATCCGCACGGGGACGTCGGCGGCAGCGCCGAGCTCGGCGGCGATGGCCTGGGACTGCTCGGCGACCTGACGGAGGGTCTCCTCGCCGTACAGGTTCTGGCTGCCGGTGAGGAACCAGACGGTGTAGTGGTCGAGCGTGGTGGTGGGCTTCGGCATTGGTGGGTTCTTTCTTGAGGTCGTTTCGGTCCCTGAGCCTGTCGAAGGGCGGGACCGTGGTGGGGTGGCCCTTCGACAAGCTCAGGGACCGGGAGGGTGTCAGGGACCGGGATCGGACCGGAGGTCGTTCTGGCTAGAGCGCGCCCTGCGGCGCCTGGCCGTAGACGTTCTGGTAGCGGTCGAACAGGGCGTCGATCGCCTCGGTCGGAATGGGCTTCGGCTCGCCGAGCTGACGCGAGATGTGCACGGTGCGGGCGACGTCCTCGACCATGACCGCGGCCTTCACGGCGTCGCGGGCGTCCTTCCCGATCGTGAACGGACCGTGGTTCTGCATGAGTACGGCGCGCGACCGGTGACCGGTCAGCGTCTCGACGATGCCGCGTCCGATCGAGTCGTCGCCGATGATCGAGAACGGACCGATCGGGACCTCCCCGCCGAACTCGTCGGCCATCGCCGTGATGACGCACGGGATGGGCTCGGCGCGTGCCGCCCAGGCCACCGCGTAGGTGGAGTGGGTGTGCACGACGCCGCCGACCTCGGGCATATGCCGGTAGACGTATGCGTGTGCCGCGGTGTCGCTCGACGGCGACCGCTCAGCACCGGGCGTGCCCGGGATGACGTTGCCGTGGAGGTCGCAGAGGATCATGTTCTCGGGTGCGAGGTCGTCGTAGTCGACGCCGGAGGGCTTGATGACGAAGAGGTCGGCTCCCGGCACCCGTCCGGAGACGTTGCCGCCGGTCCAGATGACGAGCCCGTACCGGACGAGCTCGCCGTGCAGCCTGGCGACGTCGGACCGGACGCGCGCGATCGCGACCTCGATCTCGGGTGAGTAGGTGTTCACGCGGTTGCTCCTTCGAGGGCGGTGGTCTCGGTGTCGGTCGGCAGGCTGTCGACGCCGCCACCGAGGGCGGCTCGGCGGATGCGCTTCAGGCGCTTCATGACGTCGTTGGCGCCACGACCGAAGTAGTCGTGGAGCGTCGCGTACTCCGCGTAGAGCAGGTCGTACGCGTCGGCCGCGGCCTCGTTCGGCGTGTAGACGGCGCGGTTCACCTTGCCCATGGCGGCACTGGCGGCCGGGACGTCCGGGTAGGCCCCGGCGGCGACGGCGGCGTGGATGGCCGAGCCGAGTGCGGGGCCCTGGTCGCTCGCCGTGATGGAGATCGGCAGGCGCAGGATGTCGGAGTACGTCTGCATGAGGAAGGGGTTCCGCTGCAGACCGCCGGCGACGATGAACTCGGTGACGGGCACCCCCGAGGCGTTGAACGTCTCGACGATCTTCCGGGTGCCGAACGCGGTCGCCTCGAACAATGCGCGGTAGACCTCCTCGGTGCGGGTCGTGAGCGTCAGGCCGAGGACGGTGCCGGAGAGCTCGTGGTCGACGAGGACCGAGCGGTTGCCCGAGTGCCAGTCGAGGGCGACGAGCCCGTGCGCGCCGACGGGCTGGTCCTGGATGAGCGAGGTGAGGTACTCGTGGATGCTGACACCACGCGCCGCAGCCTCTTCGGTGTACCGGGCGGGGACCTGGTTCGCGACGTACCAGGCGAAGATGTCGCCGACGCCCGACTGCCCGGCCTCGTAGCCGTAGAGGCCGGCGATGATGCCGCCGTCGACGACGCCGCACATGCCGGGGACCTCGCGGAGGACGTCACCGTTCATGACGTGGCAGGTGGAGGTGCCCATGATCGCGACCATCTGGCCGGGCGAGACGGCCTGCGCCGCGGGTGCTGCGACGTGCGCGTCGACGTTCCCGACCGCGACCGCGATGCCCTCGCGGAGACCGGTCCACCCAGCGGCTTCGGCCGACAGGGTGCCGGCGGCGGCGCCCAGTTCTCCGATCTCGTGTGCGACCTTGTCGTCGGCGAAGCGCTCGAAGGCGGGGTTGAGCGCGGCGAGGAACTCGTGGCTCGGGTAGGCGCCGTCCTGGTAGATGCCCTTGTAGCCGGCGGTGCAGGCGTTGCGGACGTAGGTGCCGGTCAGCTGCCAGATGATCCAGTCTGCCGCCTCGACCCAGTGGTCCATGCGCTCGTACAGTTCGGGGTCCTCCTCGAGGAGCTGGAGGCCCTTGGCGAACTCCCACTCGCTCGAGATGAGGCCGCCGTAGCGCGGCAGCCAGGACTCGCCCCGCTCGGCGGCGAGCTCGTTGATGCGGTCTGCCTGCGGCTGCGCGGAGTGGTGCTTCCACAGCTTCACGTAGGCGTGCGGGCGGTCGGCGTACTCGGGCAGCTCGTTGAGCGGTGTCCCGTCGGCGATGACGGGGACCATCGTGCAGGCGGTGAAGTCGGTGCCGATGCCGATGACGGCGGCGGGGTCGATCCCGGCGGCCTCGACGGCGCGCGGCACAGCGGACTGCATGACGGCGACGTAGTCGGCCGGCACCTGCAGCGCCCAGTCGGGCGGCAGCGCGGCGCCGGTCGAGGCGAGCTCACGGTCCATGACGGCGTGCGGGTAGTCGAGCACCGCCGACCCGAGTTCGGCACCGTCGGACACTCGCACGACGACGGCTCGGCCGGACAGCGTGCCGAAGTCGACGCCGATCGTATAGGTCTCGGCGTGCGTGGCTGTCGCCTGCTCGGGGGCGCTGGCGGCCGGGTTCTGCTCGGTGTTCACCGGTGGGACTCCTTCGTCGATCTGGTGCTCGGTTGATTCGCGATGCTGTGGTGCAAGCGGGTGGGGGCGGCTGCTCGGCCGGGTGGATCAGGGCTGGGCCGCGCTCCAGTGTACAACGTTGTATATTGCCGTGGCCATGGACAGGACGATGCGATCGCGACTCATGCGAGACCGCCCATCGCCTCGATGACGGCGCGTGCGTCGAGCGGCTCGGAATCCGGCGCGTCAGCAGCGCCGACGGTCCCCACGATCCGGCCCGCGCGGACGGCGACGACCCGGTCGCAGACGGCCGCGAGCGCCGCCGGGTCCTCGCTCGAGACGACGACCGCCCGGCCGGACGCCGCGAGCGAACGGATCAGTGCGCACCGCTCAGCCCGCCGACGTCCGTCCTCGGAGCCGGGGGCGCCCGCCCGACCGAACGGTTCGGCGAGCAGCACGGCGCGCGCCCCCGTGTCCGCGATGATCCGGAGCGACTCGGTGAACTGGTCGGCGTCCGGCCCGCGGTGCACGCCGGGGAGTGCGGCGACCAGGCCGCTCGGCACGGTGGTCGCCCGGTAGTCGCGGCGCGGGTCGGCCACACCGAGCCTGACCATCCTCGTGAGGGCGTCCGGGGAGACGCTCGACGGCACCCCGCCGAGGAAGGAGAGGTCGAAGCGGATCGGGTGCTCCGTCGTGTACAGCACCCCCGCGGCGCGCGCCAGGTCCGTCGTCGAGACGTCGACCACCGCACCGTCGAGCGCTACCGAACCACGGGTCCGTGCGCCGTACGACCGACCGAAGACGCTCAGCAGCACCTCCCCCGCACCGGAGTCCGGCGGACCGAACAGCCCGAGCACCTCCCCCGGCGCACAGGCGAAGGATAGGTCGTCGACGACGATCCGTTCAGGGTCCGCCGGGTGGCTCGCGGTCCAGTGTTCGACGGTGAGGCCGGCAGCCGTCACCGATGACGCGACCACCGCGGCACCGTCCGACGTCGATGATCCGCCGGCAACCGGATGGAACGCGTCGACGCCGCCCAGCCCGGCGGCCAAGGCTTCGAGCACCTCGCGTTCACCGTCCACGGCCGACAGGTCGATCGAGGGCGACGGGACACCCCCGACGGCGAGCACGGTCGCCGTCGATGCGACCCGCGCGAGCCCGGTGACGGCCCCGGTCGCGAGCAGGATGCCGGGTGCAGGGGCAGCGGTTCGAGGAGCTCGGGCCACCTCGACCATCGCCTGCCGCCAGCGCTCGACCTCGTCCGCTCGAAGGGCGGGGCCGCTGTCGTCGATCACGATGAGCGACGCCTCAGCGGCGACCGCCCGGGCCAGCTCCACGAGCCGACGCTCCACGACCGACAGGGCACCGGCGGAGTCCGCGGGTGACCGGTCGAGCCCGACGATACTCAGGGCACGGTGGATCCGCGCGGCATCGCTCTGCCCCACGGACGACCGGTCGCCGGAGGGTCCTCGGAGGAGCCGCATGACCGTCTCCCGCAGGCCCGCCGCACGCTCGGACCCGAGCAGGACGTTCTCACCGATGGTCTGCGACCAGCTGATGGCCTGCCCGGCCGTGACGACGGCCACCCCGGAGGCGCTCGACGCGGCCCGGGACGACAGCCGCGCCGGCCTGCCGTCGACGAGCACCGTCTCGGAGCCGGACGCCCTGGCCGCGCCGCGCGGTGCGGTGGACGTCCCGGACAACCGCGCGATCAGGTGCCGGAGCGTGGAGACCGGGCCGAGCACGGCGTGCACCGTGCCGACGGGCACCTCGAGCAGCGGCGTGCCGTCCCGCAGGATCGCGAGCGCCGGCGGGACCGACGAGGACTCGCGCTCAGCGGTCGCCTCGCCACCACGCACGGAGGCGAGGGCACCGGCCAGGTCGCCGGTGCTCTCGCCTCCGTGGTGGATGTCCATGCGTCGGATCGATCCGGGTTCCGCTGTCGCGGACCTCGGGATCAGCGTCCGCCGCTGCGGCGCTTGTTGTAGACGTCGAACGCGACGGCCAGCAGCAGCACGAGGCCCTTGACGGCCTGCTGCCACTCGATGCCGAGGCCGATGATCGACATACCGTTGTTCAGCACACCGATGATGAGACCACCGATGATCGCGCCGCCGATGGTACCGACGCCACCCTGCACCGCGGCTCCACCGATGAAGGCCGCGGAGATCGCCTCGAGCTCGAAGCCGTCACCGGCCTTCGGACCGGCGAGGTTCAGGCGGGCCGTGAAGATGAGGCCCGCGAGCGCCGCGAGGAAGCCCATGTTGACGAACAGGAAGAAGTCGACCTTGCGGGTCTTGATGCCGGACAGCTCCGCGGCGTGACGGTTGCCACCGATCGCGTAGATGTGGCGGCCGAAGACCGAGCGGTTCATGACGATGCCGTAGACGAGCACGAGGACGGCCAGCACGATGAGCGTGACCGGGATGCCCTTGTACGCGGCGAGGGCGTACACGAAGAAGCCGATGCCCGCGATGATGAGGACGAGCTTGGCGACGAACCACGGGAACGGCTCGGTGTCCTGGCCGTACTTCTGACGGCCGAGGCGCGTGCGGACCTGCTGCACGACGAGGCCGACGACGGCGATGACGCCGATCCCGAGCGTGAGCGGGTCGATCGGGAAGTCACCGAACACGTCGTTCAGGAAGCCGTTGCCGAGCGCGCGGTACTCCGCCGGGAAGGAACCGATGTTGGCGTTGCCGAGCACCACGAGCGCGAGGCCGCGGAAGATGAGCATGCCGGCCAGCGTCACGATGAACGCCGGGATCCCGACGTAGGCGATCCAGAAGCCCTGCCAGACACCGACGAGCGCGCCGATGGCGAGCGACAGGATGATCGCGATCCACCACGGCATCTGCATCTGCACGGCGAACACACCGGACACCGCACCGACGAAGGCCGCGACGGAACCGACCGACAGGTCGATGTGGCCGGCGATGATGACCATCACCATGCCGATCGCGAGGACGAGGATGTACCCGTTCTGCACGATCAGGTTGGAGATGTTCTGCGGCCGCAGCAGGATGCCGTCGGTGATGACGGCGAAGAACACGACGACGAGCAGGAGGGCGATGAAGATGCCGTTCTTGCCGAGGTCGCTGAGGATGTGGGTCAGCCAGCTCGTGAAGCGGTTGGTGGCCGGGTTGACGAGGCCGCCGGCGGCGGTGCCGTCGCCTGCCGGGACGGTGGGTTTGGTGTCCAGATCGGACATTGCGGTTCTCCTTCGATCCGTCCGCGCCCGCGTCAGCGGGGCTTCTCCATGGTCATGAGTTTGAGGAGCGCTTCGGGGTTCGCTTCCTCGATCGGCAGTTCGCCGGTGATGCGGCCCTCACTGAGGGCGTAGATGCGGTCGCAGATGCCGATGAGCTCGGGGAGCTCGGAGGAGATGACGATGACGCCCTTCCCCTCGGCGGCGAGGCGGTTGATGATCGTGTAGATCTCGTACTTCGCACCGACGTCGATGCCACGGGTGGGCTCATCGAGGATGAGGACGTCGGGGTCGGAGTAGATCCACTTCGAGAGGACGACCTTCTGCTGGTTGCCGCCCGAGAGCTTCCCGGTCTTCGCGAGCACGTTCGGAGCCTTGATGTTCATGCTCTTCCGGTACTCCTCGGCGACCTTGTACTCCTCGTTGTCGTTGACGAGTCCGCCGCGTTCGAGCTTCTTCAGCGAGGCCATCGAGATGTTCCGCTTGATGTCCTCGATGAGGTTGAGGCCGTAGTACTTGCGGTCCTCGGTGGCGTACGCGAGGCCGTTGTCGATCGCCTCCGACACCGTGCGGGTGCGGATCTCGGTGCCGTTCTTGAAGACCTTGCCGCTGATGCGGCTGCCGTACGACTGTCCGAACAGGCTCATCGCGAACTCGGTGCGCCCGGCGCCCATGAGGCCGGCGATGCCGACGATCTCACCGGCGCGGACGTTGAGGTTGACGGCGTCCACCATCACGCGGGTCGGGTCCTGCGGGTGGTGGGCGGTCCAGTCCTCGACGCGCAGGATCTCCTCGCCGATGTTCGGCGTGTGGTCCGGGTAGCGGTGCTCGAGGTCGCGGCCGACCATGTCCTTGATGATGCGCTCTTCGGTGACGTCGTTCTTCACGATCGTCTCGATCGTCTTGCCGTCGCGGATGACCGTGACGGTGTCGGCGACCTTCTTGATCTCGTTGAGCTTGTGGCTGATGATGATCGACGTGATCCCCTGCTCCTTGAGGTGCAGGATCAGGTCGAGCAGGTGGTCGGAGTCCTCGTCGTTCAGCGCGGCCGTCGGCTCGTCGAGGATGAGGAGCTTCACGCGCTTCGAGAGGGCCTTCGCGATCTCGACGAGCTGCTGCTTGCCGACGCCGATCTCGAGGATCTTGGTCGTCGGGTTCTCCCGCAGGCCGACCCGGGCGAGCAGTGCTGCCGCCTCCTGGTTGGTGCGGTTCCAGTCGATGAGGCCGAGCGGCCCCTTCAGCTCGTTGTTGAGGAAGATGTTCTCCGCGATGGAGAGGTAGGGGCTGAGGGCCAGCTCCTGGTGGATGATGACGATGCCCTTGGACTCCGAGTCGCGGATGTCCTTGAACTCCATCGTCTCGCCCTCGAAGACGATGTCGCCCTCGTAGGTGCCGAACGGGTAGACGCCGGACAACACCTTCATGAGCGTCGACTTGCCGGCGCCGTTCTCACCGCAGATGGCGTGCACGGTACCGCGCTGCACATCGAGCGTGACGTTCGAGAGGGCCTTGACGCCGGGGAAGGTCTTGATGATGTTGCGCATCTCGAGGATGCTCGTGGTCTCGCCTGACACCGTGTCTCCTTACAGGTGATCGTCGTTGAACCGGGCCCTCCGACAGGCTCAGGGATCGGAAGTGATTCCGTTCCCTGAGCCTGTCGAAAGGGGTGTTGCAGGACTGACTAGCCCTTGATCTCGTCTTCGGTCCAGTAACCGGAGTCCACGAGGACCTCCTGGATGTTGTCCTTGACGACGATCTGCGACTCGAGGAGGAAGGACGGGACGACCTTCTTGCCGTTGTCGTAGTCCTCGGTGTTGTTGACCTCGGGCTTCTCACCGTTCAGCACGGCGACGGCCATCTTGACGGCTTCGCTCGCCAGCTGGCGGGTGTCCTTGAAGATGGTCGCGTACTGCTCGCCGGACTCGATGGCCTTGACCGAGTCGAGCTCGGCGTCCTGGCCGGAGATGACGGGCCAGCCGTCGCCCACCGAGTAGCCGGCGTCGGTCAGCGCCGAGATGATGCCTCGCGAGATGCCGTCGTAGGGCGACAGGACCGCGTTGACCTTGCTGCCGTCGGAGTAGGTCGACGTGAGGATGTTCTCCATACGCTTCTGCGCGGTCTCACCGTCCCAACGGAGCGTTGCAGCCTGCTCGAAGGAGGTCTGGCCGCTGGCGACCTTGAGGGTGCCCGCGTCGATGAACGGCTTCAGGGTGTCCTGAGCGCCGTCCCAGAAGAACGTGGCGTTGTTGTCGTCGGGCGAGCCGGCGAACATCTCGATGTTGAACGGACCGGCGGGTGCGCCCTCGGTGGGCTTGCCCTCGAGGTCGACGAGGCCGAGGCCGTTGAGGACCGAGTTGGCCTGCTGCACGCCGACCTTGTAGTTGTCGAACGACGCGTAGTAGTCGACGTTCTCGCTGTCGCGGATCAGGCGGTCGTAGGCGATGACGGGGATGTCGCCGTCCTTGGCCTCCTGCAGCACGCTGGTGAGCGTGGTGCCGTCGATCGAGGCGATGATCAGGACGGAGGCGCCCTTGGTGATCATGTTCTCGATCTGCGAGACCTGGGTCGGGATGTCGTCCTCGGCGTACTGCAGGTCGACCTTGAAGCCCTCCTTCTCCAGCTGCTCCTTGACGGCGTTGCCGTCCTGGATCCAGCGCTCGGAGCTCTTGGTGGGCATCGCGACGCCGACGAGCTTGCCGTCGCCTTCGCCGCCGCCCGATCCGCCGCTTGCGCCGCCGGAGCAGCCGGCGAGCGACACGACCATCGTGCCTGCGGCCAGCGTGGCGAGGAGCATTCTCTTCTTCACTGTGTGGTTCCTTCCCTAGGGAGTTGCTTGGACGTCATTGTCATGCGCAGGTCTGTCGGCTTCGATGTGTCCAGCTCATCGAGGCCGCTCGTCGGCTACGTGGCGTTCGCGGGTGCGGGTGCGGGTGCGGACGCCTCGTCGAAGTGCCGGCGAGGGTGCAGGGAGAGGTGGCCGGCGGAGAGCCGGGCCGAGAGGGAGCTGTGGTCGGATCGATCGGTGCCGTGGATCGGGAGGCGGCTCATCGCCGACCTGCTCGCTCCATTGCGCTTCGTTCCCACGTCGACTTCCTCGTCACTCCGAATGTGACCGTTCACATTGTGTGTCACACGATAGCCCCAGACCTCCACCTGATGTCAAGTCGGGATGGGTCTCATTTTCATAACCGGCGACTGTCGGGGCATGGTCGCGCTCTCAGTGGGCCCGCGCGGGCACGTGCCGGGGGCGCGAATACGCCTCGATCGGTATGGCCGGAACCCGGGGATGTGCCCGGCAGATCCCAGTGGGCGCCTAGAGTTCGGCGTCGATCGCGCGGATGACGTCCCACGCGCCGTCCTCGGAGTTCGACAGCACGACGACGTCGATGGCGTCGGCGGCGGTCGGGCCGAAGTAGGTGCGCACGATGCCGCTCGCGCCGGGGTTGACACCGTCGAGGTACATCGATCGCACCTGGCCGTCCTCGTCGACGTCGAACTCGAAGCCGAAGCCGTAGGAGATCTCCTCGTCGACCTCGATCTGCGGGGAGGTGAACTCCTCGGTCAGCTCGGCGGTGAGGATCTTCGCGTCGCGTGCCGCGCGCAGGAAGGTGATGAGGTCGGCCGCGGTGGACTGCGCACCGGCGTCCGGGCCGCCGAGCGGCGGGAAGGCGTCGGCGTTCGAGTGCCAGACGCCGTCGTCGTCGACGTCGCCGCCCTCGGCCAGGCCGGGCTCGCCCGTCCGGCGGTCGACGAAGCCCGAGTTGTCCATGCCGAGCAGCGCGAACACCTGCTGCTCGATGAGCTGGCGGTAGGGCAGCCCCGTCACGCCCTCGAGCGCGAGCCCGAGCAGCACGTAGCCCGCGTTGACGTAGTTCGCCTCTTCGCCGGGGGCCGCGAGCGGCTCCTTGTCGGCGAAGAGCGGCAGGAGGTCGGCGGTCTCGCGGATCGACGAGGCCGGGCGCTCGGCCCAGAGGTCGTCGTAGCTCTCGCCGGCGGTCTCGTCGGCGTCGTCGGCGATGCCGGAGGTGTGGGTGAGCAGGTGGAGCAGCTGGACGTCGCGGCGGATGGTGGTGCCGTCGAGGTCGACGTACTCGTGGATCGACTCGTCGAGGTCGATGTGTCCGGCGTCGACCTGCTGGAGCACGGCGGCGGCGGTGAAGAGCTTCGTGATGGACGCCGTGTCGAAGCGGGTGTCGAGCATGATGGGCTCGTCGCGCTCCCGCGAGGCCAGGCCGCGGGCGGCCTCGAAGAGCGTCTCCTCACCGCGCTTGACGAGCACGACGCCCGAGAAGTCGGTGGCTTCGATGACGCGGGCGACGCTTTCGGTATCCATCCCCCAACGGTACCGTCGCGGACCCCTCCGTGGCTCCACGCACCCTGGGGGACCCGATCCGTCGGGGGCCTGACGCGTGTGCATAATGGGTGCAGCACGAAATGTGACCGTGCACATCGAGGTCCGAGGAATCCGTGAGCGACGACGCCGAACGGGGGCGAGCCCCCAATATCCGTGATGTCGCGCGCCTGGCCGGGGTCTCCCACCAGACGGTCTCACGAGTGCTCAACAACCACCCGAGCATCCGCGACTCCACCCGCGACCGGGTCCTCGCCGTCATGGACGAGGTCAACTACCGTCCGAACCGGGCGGCCAGGGCGCTCGTGACGAGTCGGTCGCGGACCATCGGCGTGCTCGCGAGCCAGCGGTCGCAGTACGGTCCGGCGAGCATGATCCAGGCGATCGAGAACGCGAGCAAGGACGCCGGGTACCTCGTCAGCACGGCGAACCTGCCCGACGTCTCGGACGCGTCGATCGTCGCCGCCGTCGAGCATCTGCTCGCGCAGTCGGTCGACGGCATCGTGGTCATCGCACCGCAGGTCCGGGTGTTCCGGGCGATCGAGGAGTTGCAGGTGCGGGTGCCGTTCATCGCGGTGCAGTCCGGCGGCGACCTCGACGACCACTCGATCGGTGTCGACCAGGTCGCCGGTGGACGCTTGGCGACGCGGCACCTCATCGAGCTCGGGCATCGGAACATCTACCACCTCGCGGGGCCGCAGGACTGGATCGAGGCGGAGGCGCGCATGCACGGGTTCCTCGCCGAGATGAGTGCGCAGGACGTGCCGACGACCGCGCCGATCCTCGGTGACTGGACCGCAGACTTCGGCTATCGCGCCGGGATCGAACTCATGCGGGTGCGCGACTTCACGGCGATCTTCTCGTCGAACGACCAGATGGCGCTCGGCCTCATCCACGCGATCCGCGACGAGGGGTACGACGTGCCGCGCGACGTGTCGATCGTGGGGTTCGACGACATCCCGGAGGCACCGCACTTCTGGCCGCCGCTCACGACGGTGCGGCAGGACTTCGACGAGCTGGGGCGTCGCTGTGTCGCGCGGTTGCTCGGCAACCTCGAAGTCGACGCCGTCGGGTACCGCGGCACGATCGAGCCGGAGCTCATCGTGCGGAAGTCGACGGGTCGCCCGGCCTTCTGACCCCTGGTGGTGGTGGCGGTGTGTGGTGGTGGTGCCAGCGCGGTGCGCTGACACGAGCGCGGGTCACACGCGTGAGCGCGCCCCTCCGGAGACCTGCGCCCGAGTCCACGCCCCGCGCCCACGCCGATTCGGGCGAGCTCGCGTCAGCGCACCGCGCCGACGCCGGGTGAGTACGTCTCGCGTCAGCGCACCGCGCTGACCACCAGGCCGACAGCACCCAGGGCGACGATCACCAGGCGGCGGGGTCCGCGATGAGTCGATCGAAGGCGAGTTCCGCGGCACCGATGAGCAGGAGGTCCTGGCCGAGTGCCGCACGCACGATCGTGACGTCCTCGAACGGCGGGACGAGCGCCCGCTCACGGACCGCGTCGTGCAACTCCTCCGGCGCCAGTTCGAGCACGATCCCGAGATGCCCACCGAGGACGACGAGTTCGGGGTCGAGGATGTTCACCGTCCCGGCGAGCGCCCGTCCGAGCGTCCTGGCCTGCCGCACGACCTCCTCCCGCATCGCCCCCGCCGGATCGGCCGCGATGCCCTCGGCGAGCGCCGCTTCGAGGACCGCGTCGTCCCCGGCGGCGAGGCCGGCGACATGGAGCAGCTCACTGCGTCGGACGGCGTCTTCGAGTGCGTTGCCGGCGGCCGTCGCCGAGGTGTGACCGAACTCCCCCGCGTACCCGCGCGCACCACCGACGGGTCGGCCACCGGCGATGATGCCACCACCGATACCGCTCGCGCCACCGTTCAGGTAGACGAGGTCGTCGATGCCGCGTCCAGCCCCGAAGGTCCGCTCCGCCCGAGCGCCGAGACTCGCGTCGTTGGCCGCGAACACCGCACGACCGGTCGCGGCACGCAGCCGTTCGACGAGTGGCTCGTCGACCCACCCGAGGTGCGGTGCGAGCCGGACGACCCCGTCGGCGTCCCGGACGAGACCGGGGATCGCGAGGCCGATCCCACCGCCACCGCGCGCCTCGTCGGGCAGGCGGCCGGCGAGTTCCGCGACCAGCTCCGCGATGATCGCCGTCGCCTCGGCCGCCGTCGGTGTCGTGTCGACCTCGCGACGCACGCGCTCGAGGACCTCGCCGCCCAGTCGCACGGCCGCCACCGTGATCGCGTCGAGTTCCGGGTTCGCCGCGAAGGCGACGGCTCGTGGGCCGGCCGAGACGAGTGGCGACGGCCGGCCGACTCCCTGCCCGCCCACCGGGACCGACTCCGTGACGATGCCGATCGAGGCGAGTTCCGTGACGAGCGCGGCGACCGTCGACCGGTTGAGTCCGGTCGCCCTCGTGAGCGCCGACCGCGACTGCACGCCGCCCTGGTGCACGAGCTCGACGATCCGGCCGAGGTTGCGACGGCGCACCGAGTCGAGTCCGCTGCCCATACCGGATCCGCCCGCCGGACCCGCCCCGACCGCTGTCGACTCGCTCACACGCACACCCTCTGCTCGATCCCTCCAGTGTTCCCTATCCGGGCATGTGCCGGTTCACCCGCTTCCGGCCGTGGATGGTTGACTGGACGGATGCCCGCCGCCTGGACACTCCGCCCCGCCACCATCGACGACTCGACCTGGATGGCCGAGCTGCGCGCCGTCGTCATGCGGCCCGACCTCGAGCGCCTCGGTCGCTACGACGAGACCCGCGTGCGCCGTCGCTTCCTCGACGGATATCGCCCGGAGCACACCGCGGTGATCGAGGTCGAGGGCATCACGGCCGGGCTGGTCGCCCTCCGTCCGGAACCCGACGAGCGGTGGTTCGAGCACTTCTACCTCGCACCCGAACACCAGGGCGCGGGCCTCGGCACCGCGGTGCTCGCGCGGCTCCTGGCCGACGACGGCGACCCGCGCCCGTTCCGTCTCAACGTGCTGCAGGGCAGCCCGGCCCGCCGCCTCTACGAGCGCCACGGCTTCACGCTCGAACGCGAGGACGAGGTCGACGTCTGGATGGTCCGCCGGGGCTGAACACCCAATGGTGCGGCAGCAGGAGGTCGGCTCGGCAGCAGGACGTCCGGCTGAGGAGCGTCCTGCCACCGCGCGGATCTCCTGCCGCGACGCCGACACGGGCTACATGGTGAGCTGCGCGACCCCGGAGCAGCTCACGCGCGCTGGCGGACCGTGGTGACGATGTCGACGAGGTGCGGGTCGGCCGGCGCGGAGCCGAAGCCGAAGCGCACGGGCGGGTCGAGTCTGGCGAGGGTGCCGAGGTCCGCACCGGACCAGCTCGCGGTGGCGGCGGTGATGCGGCGAGCGCCGGTCACGCCGTAGTACTCGCGTCGACCGTTGCCGGCGGAGCCCGCCGTCCGGGCGCCGGGTTGGAGCACGCGGGCGAGGGGGTCGATGGTCTGCAGCCAGACAGGGTTCACGGCCACCGGCTTGGGGACGACCCGCAGCGCCCGGCCGAGCGGAGAGCTCCCACCGATCCGGAGGGTCGTGTCGAGCGGACCGCCCACGAAGCGGAGCCCCGTCGGCAGACGCGTCCAGCCGACGGTGCCGATCTCGACGTCGTCGAAGGTGTACGTGGAGGAGATGAAGTCGGCGATCTCCTGCGTCGGCGCGAGCAGCAGGCGTTTGCCGCGGGAGTCCTCGATCATCGCGTCGGCGAAGGAGCCGAACGGGGAGGTGGACCAGAGCCCGAGGACGATGCGGACGCCGCCCGTGGTGCCGTAGCCGGCGATCCTCCCGGAGAAACGAAGGTCGGTTGCGGGCATGGGATCACCCTAGTCGCCCCTCCTGCGGGAGTGTCCGTGAACGGCGGTCCGCGGCCCGGTCGCCGAGCAGGTCGACGGGCGCGGGACCACCACCCGGTTGACGGCGTCGGCGCGATCCGCTTCCGTGGGAACATGCCGACCTCGCTGCTCCTCCTCGCCGACACCCACCTGCCGAAGCGGGCGAAGGTTCTGCCGGACGCGGTCTGGGCTGCCGTCGACGCAGCGGACGTCGTCGTCCACGCGGGTGACTGGGTCGACGAGGCGACCCTCGACGCCCTCGAGGCCCGGGCCGCCCGCCTGGTCGGTGTCTTCGGCAACAACGACGGCCCCGGACTCCGCGCGCGTCTCCCCGAGGTCGCGCGTTTCGAGGTCGACGGGCTGCGGTTCGACGTCGTCCATGAGACGGGGGCGGCGACCGGTCGCGAGCGACGGGCCGACGAGGCCTTCCCCGACACCGACGTCCTCGTCTTCGGACACAGCCACATCCCGTGGGACTCGGTCTCGCCAGCTGGTCTGCGCCTGCTCAACCCCGGCTCGCCGACGGACCGCCGTCGTCAACCGGAGTGCACGATGATGACCGCTCGGGTTGAAGACGGCGCGCTCAGGGACGTCCGGGTCGTCCCGGTCGCCCGCTGAGGCGGATCAGCCGCAGTACTCGCTGTCGATCTTCGCTTGGTCGCGGACCACGATGCCGTCGACGAGGTCGTCGGTCACCGAGAAGTTGATCCAGTGTCCGGCGTCGTCGGTGACGGCGTAGAAGAAGGCGTACTTGCCCTGCTGCTCGGTGAGCGCCGGGTAGGCGGCCCGGAGTTCCTCGAGGGTCGATCCGACGCCCACGCCCTCAGCGGTCGTCGGCGAGGCTGCGACCGCCGCAGACGCGGGCCCGCCCCACGCCTGCAGGACGATCTGGTTCACGACCCCGGTGCTCTGCGGATCGGGGAGCCAGACGGACGGCAGCCCATCGGCGGCGTAGGCGGTCACCCACGGGCAGGCCTCCTGCGTCGCCACGGTGAAGGCGGTCATGAACGACGCCGTGCCTTCGATCGGCGCGCCGACCTCGATCGGGCCGAGCCCGGTGAACGACACGATCCAGGACGCGGGATCGGCGAGGTCGGGACCGGTGGGCGTCGGCGACGGTGTCGGCGTGGCCGTCGTGGTCGCGGTCTCGGTCTCGGTCGTTACGGGCGTCGATGCTCCCGCGCCGCCCGAGCATCCGGCCAACGCCAGTGCTCCTGCGATCGCCAGGGCGGTGACGACCGGACGTCGGTGTGCTCGTGTGAACGACATCATTCCCCCAAATGTGTCCTCGGATCAGGCCATCCTCGCACACCGACCGGTCCCACCCTTGCCCGCGAACTGTCACTTCGGCACAGTTCCAGCCGCCCGGACCAGCGCCGAGTGACAGTTCGCGGGCAGGGGAGGAACTCAGGCGACGGTCGCGGGCTGCAGCACCGGTGCCGGGCGGGGGACGGTACTGGTCAGTTCCACGACGCGGTGCTCACGACCGGCGACGATGATCGCCTCCATGATCTCCAACACGTGGAACGCGAGGTCGCCCGAGGCCCGATGCGGTCGGTCCTGCTCGATCGCCTCGGCCAGGTCCGACAGGCCCACGCCGCGCCCGGCATCGACGAAGCCGGCGCTGTCGGGGACGGCACGCCAGGTGCGGTCGTCGGCCGTCGCGATTTCCACCGGGTCCGAGAACCGGTTCGGGTCGGGCACGGCGACCGTCCCGCCCGTCCCGTAGACCTCGAAGAGCGGCACGCGGCTCGCCCACACCTCGAACGAGACCGTCACGGTCGAGACCACCCCGTTCGCGTGCTCGAGGATCGCGGTGACGTGCGTGTCGACCTCCTCGTGCACCGGGATCGGCGTCCCGGCCAGCGCGCCGGTCGCGACCGACCGCTCGCGATCCGACCGAGCGACCGCCCCCGACACCCGCACGACGGGACCGAAGAACGACACGAGGCTCGTCAGGTAGTACGGCCCCATGTCGAGGAGCGGCCCGCCACCCGGCTGGTAGTAGAACGCGGGGGCCGGGTGCCACAGCTCGTGTCCCGGGGCGCTCCAGGCGACCGCCGCGGCGATCGGCCGACCGATGGCGCCGCTGTCGAGCACGGCGAGCGCCGTCTGGACGCCCGACCCGAGGACGGTGTCCGGCGCGCTGCCGACGCGGAGGCCCTTCGCCGCCGCGAGCTCGAGCACCGGTCGCGCCTCGGCGGTCGACAGTGCGAGCGGCTTCTCCCCGTAGACGTGCTTGCCGGCCTGGAGGGCTCGGAGCGCGACCTCGGCGTGCGCGGCCGGGATGGTGAGGTTCAGGACGACGTCGACCTCGGGGTCGGCGAGCAGCTCGTCGACGCTCGACGACCGCACGCCCTGTTCGGCGGCGACCTCAGCGGCGCGGGCGAGGTCGAGGTCCGCGACGACGACGAGCTCGAGGTTCGGCAGCTTCGGGAACTCGGCGAAGTACTGCTTCGAGATGTTGCCGACGCCGATGACGCCGACCCGGAGGACGGACCCTCCGGTGGTCTCCGATGCCCCGTTCAGCGTGCTGCCCACAGCAAGCCCCTTTCGATCATGGCGCGGCCGGCGTTTCGGCACCGGTCCTCGACGATCCCGTTCAGCGTGCTGCCCACAGCAGGCCCCTTTCGATGATGGTGCGGACGTTCGGGTCCTCGACGATCTCGATGCGGTGGCCGGGAGCGGACACGAAGATCCTGCCCTTCCCCCACTGCCGCGTCCAGATGGCGGGCGCCGTGACGGGACGGTTCCATGCGTCCCAGGGCCGCACCTCCTGCGTCGTCGTCGCGAGGACGTCGTTGTACTCGTCGCTCAGCACCCAGTACTGCTCGGTGACGAGGTCGAAGTCCTCGATGCCCTCGGTGATGGGGTGCGACCGGCCGTACTCGGTGATGTGCACGGTGTACGGGATGTAGTTGTCGGACTGCTCCCCCGTGCGCTCGGCCGGGTCCTTGCCGGCGTGGTGCGCGAACTGGCCGCCGATCATGTGGAGGTAGTCGGCGTTGTTGCGGTACGAGTCCGCGATCCCGCCGTGCCAGCCGGCCATGCCCGTGCCGTTGAGCACGGCGCGCTGGAGGCCGGCGAACTCCTCGGCCTCGATCGTGTTCATCGTGTTGATCTGCACGATGAGGTCGACCGTGTCGAGGTAGTCGGTGTCTGTGTAGACGGTGGTCCCGTCCTCGACGCGGACGGTGAACCCGTTCGCCTCCAGGAAGGGGATGAAGGCCGCGGTCGTCTCGACGGGCATGTGCCCGTCCCAGCCGCCTCGCACCACGAGCGCCTGCTTGTCAGTCATGTGTTCCTCTCAGGGGATGGTTCGGTCATTGGTCGGCTCGCGATCAGCACTACTTGCTGAAGCCGGCGGTCATGCCACTGATCAACTGGCGTCGGCCGAACAGGTACAGGATGAAGATCGGCAGGGTCGACAACACCACGGCGGCGAGCACGGCCGGCACGTTCACGCTGAACGAGCCCTGGAACGTCCACAGCGACAACGGCAGCACCCGGTTGCTCGGCGACTGCGTGAGCACGAGTGGGAACAGGAATCCGTTCCACACGTTGAGCGCGTTGTAGAGCGCGACGGTGACGATCGCCGGCCGGGCGAGCGGGAGGACGAGCGAGACGAGGGTCCGCCAGCTCGACGCCCCGTCGACGGTCATCGATTCGAACAACTCCTTGGGGATGTCGCGGATGAAGTTCGACAGGATGAGCACGGTGACGGGCACCGCGAAGCCGATCGACGGCAGGATCAGCGCCAGGAGGGTGTCGTAGAGTCCCGCCTTGCTGAGCATGTAGAACAGCGGGATGATCGTCGCCTGCAGCGGGATCGCGAGTCCGAGCAGGAAGAACGAGAACGCTCCCCGCGTGAACCGGGAGTTGGTGCGCACGATCGCGTACGACGCCATGAGGCAGACGAACACGGTGACGGCGACGCTCGCGACGGTGATGATGACGCTGTTGCCGAGGTAGAGGAAGAAGTCGCTCTGCAGCACGAGGGCGTAACCGTCGAGGGTCGGGTCGGTGGGCGGGATGAGCTGGTTGCTCGAGAAGAACCCGGCCTGCGGGCGCACGCTCGTGATGACGATGTAGTAGATCGGCAGCACGATGATGAGCAGCCAGATCCAGGCGCCGATCCCGCCGAGGATGTTCGGTTTGCGGCGGGCACCGCGGGGGCGCTTGCCTCGCGTCTCGTGCTCGCCGGGGCGTCCGCGCTTGGACCCGGCGGTCGAGACGCTGACCGTGTCGAGGCTGCCCGTCGGGAGCGCGCCGGGCTTCGTGAGTGGGTTCGTCGCTGACATCAGAGGCCCTCCTGCTGACTGTCCATCTTGGCGAAGCCGCTCAGCTTGGTGAGCAGCAGGGCGATGGCGAGACCGATGACGGCCAGGATGATCGCCATGACGCTCGCCTGCCCGAACTGACTCGCGGAGAAGCCCGTCACGTACATGAGGATCGGGAGGATGCGGGTACCGGCGCTCGGAACGCCGCCGGTGAGCACGAAGATCACGTCGAAGTAGGTGAGCGAACCGATGATCATGAGCGTGGACGACGTCACGAGCGTGTACCGCAGCTGCGGGAGCGTGATGTGGAAGAACTGCTTGACCGTCCCGGCCCCGTCGATCTCGGCCGCCTCGTAGAGTGACGCCGGGATCTGCCGCACGCCGCCCTGGAACAGGAGCGTGTGGAAGGGCACGAACTGCCACGCGATGATGAAGATCACGACGAAGAGCACGAGCTGCTGGTTGCCGAGCCAGTCCTGCTTGAGGAACGGGATGCCGAGCGACGCCGACAGGCCGAAGTTCGGGTCGAGGATCGCCTTGAACGCGATGGCCGTCGCCGCCGACGACAGCAGCAGCGGCAGGAAGAAGATCGCGCCGAGGACGGCCCGGTTGCGCTGCTTGCCGGCGGTCCAGGTCCCGAGCAGCAGGCTGATCGGGGTCTGGACGATCCAGGAGATCACGATGACCTTGAGGGTCAGGACGAGGGCGTCGATCGCGACCGGGTCGACGAGGACGGATGCCCAGTTGTCGAGACCGACCCACGCGGGGTCGGTGATCGCGTCCCAGCGGGTGAAGCTCAGGTACAGGGCGACGATGAGCGGGATGATCGCGAAGACGAGGAAGAAGCCCAGCGCCGGCGCGACCATCCAGCCACTGGGGCCGGTGCGACGACGCATCGCTGCCGCACCGGCCCCTCGGGCCCCGTTCAATGGACGGGTGACGGTCATCGGGAGATCACTGTCCGATCGTCTTGTTCATGTTGTCGGAGAACTCCTGCGGGGTGATCTGCAGGTTGAACAGCTGGTCGAGGTTCGTCAGCAACGCGGTCGCCTGTGCGGGCGGGAGCGCCTGGTCCCACGACATCTGGAAGTTCTTGGCGTTCTTCGTGAGGTCATAGACGGTCGTGCCGAAGTCGCCGCCGGCGTCCGCGATCTGGTCGTCGATACCCGTGATCGGCGGCACCTGACCGGCCTCGACCATGCGGTCGATGTAGCCCTTGTCGAAGACGCCCTCGGTGAGGTACTTCAGCGCGCTGGCCTTCTGCTCCTTCGTCGCCGAGGCGGAGATGGAGAAGTACCCGGACGGGTTGCCGACGATGTTCGACGGGTCGCCCTTGCCACCGGTGACGGCGGGGAAGGTCGTGTAGCCGAGCCCCTTCTCGGCGAACTCGGCCGCCTGCTGCTTGAAGGTCGTCATGACCCAGGCGCCCTGGAGCATCATCGCGGCCTTGCCCGTGTAGAGCAGGGCGACGTCGGCGTTGCTGTCGGCCGTGACCGAGGCGTAGCCGTCGACGAAGGCGCCGGCCTTCACGAGCTCCTGGATCTTCTCGTTCGCCTCGATGATGCCGGGGTCACTCCACGCGTCGGCTTCACCGGCCATGATCTTGTTGAAGGCCTCGGGGCCGGCGACGCGGTCGACGAGGTACTCCTCCCACATGAGCGACGGCCACTTGGAGGCACCGGCGAGTGAGAACGGGGCCACGCCTGCGGCCTTGAGCTTGGGGATGGCGTCGATGATCTCGTCGAAGTTCGTCGGGACCTCGACGCCGGCGGCCTTCAGGACGTCCTTGTTGTAATAGAACATGATCGGCGTGGTGGCGTTCATCGGCACCGCGTAGACCTTGTCGTCGATGACGCCCTGGTTCCAGACGGACTCGAGGAACTTGCCCTTGGCGTCCGCGGTCTCCGAGGTGATGTCGGCGACCTTGCCGGCGTCCACGTAGGAGTTCAGGGTGCCGCCCGCCCAGCTGTAGATGATGGTCGGGGCGCTGCCCGCGCCGACGGCCGTGCGGATCTTGGTCTTGTAAGCGTCGTTCTGGAAGTAGGTCGCGGCGACCTGGCCGTCGGCGTTGGCGCCGTTCCACTCCTTGAGCGACGGGCCGAGGACGGTGTCCTCGTCGGTGCCGGTGAGGCCCCAGAGGGTGGCGCTGCCACTCGGGGCGCCACCGCCGCTGGAGCAGGCGGTCGCGCCGAGCATGAGGGCCGAGACGCCGAGGGCGACTGCGGCCAGTCGGGTCCGACGGCGGGATGAAGTACGAAGCGTCATTGCGTTCTCTCCTTGGTGGGTGCTGCTGCTGATGGTGCGATGTGGTCGGGTCAGTCGGTGGGCGTCCAGGCGCTGCCGTTCGCGGCGCTCGACTCGACGGCGCGCAGGACCCGCTGGACCTGCAGGCCTTCGGCGAAGGACGGTTCGGGATCGGTGCCGCCGGTGATGGCCTGGACGAGGTCCCGCACCTGGTGCGAGAACGGGTGCTCGTAGCCGATGCCGTGGCCGGTCGGCCACCAGGCGGCCATGTACGGGTGCTCCGGCTCGGTGACGACGATGCGCGTGAAGCCCTGCTTGCCGGCGGGAGCGGTGGCGTCGTACACCTCGAGCTCGTTCATCCGCTCGAGGTCGAAGGCGATGGCTCCGCGGGAGCCGCTCAGCTCGATGCGGAGCGCGTTCTTCCGGCCGGTCGCGTAGCGGGTGGCTTCGAAGGCGCCGATGGCGCCGTCCGCGAGTCCGCCCGTGAGCTTCGCGGTGAACCAGGCGGCGTCGTCGACGGTCACCGCGCCGCGCTCCTCCGAGGCGGTCCCGCTCAGGCCGATGGTCTCGCCGAGGAGCGGTCGCTCGGTCACGAAGGTCGCGAGCGTCCCGCTGACGGTGTCGAGTCGGGCACCGGTCAGGTGCTGCACGAGGTCGATGGCGTGCGCGCCGATGTCGCCGAGCGAGCCGGAACCGGCCTGGTCCTTGTCGAGGCGCCAGGTCATCGGACCCTCGGCGTCGCTCAGCCAGTCCTGGAGGTACAGCGCGCGGATCTGGCGGACGTCCCCGAGCGCTCCCTCTGAGATGAGCTGGCGGGCGTAGCCGATGGCGGGCACGCGACGGTAGCTGAAGCCGACCATGGAGCGGACGCCGCGGGCCCTCGCCGCCTCGGCTGCGGCGACCATCAGCTCCGCCTCCTCGACGCTGTTGGCGAGCGGCTTCTCGCAGAGGACGTGCTTGCCGGCTTCGAGGGCGGCGATCGCGATCTCGACGTGCGAGGACCCGGGCGTGCAGACGTCGACGATGTCGATGGACGGGTCGGCGATGACGCTCCGCCAGTCCGTCGAGGCCGACTCCCAGCCGAACTTCACGCGGGCCGCCTCGAGTGCCTCGGCGTTGCGGCCGACGATCGTCGCCATGACCGGTTCCGCGTCGAGGTCGAAGAATCGCGGTGCGGTGCGCCAGGCCTGCGAGTGTGCGGCTCCCATGAAGCCGTATCCGATCATCGCGACCCGGAGTTCCGGCCGTCCGCTTCCCGCCATGTGCAATGCTCCCGAGCTGCTCGCGCAGCTGCGGCCCCGGGGTTCCGGATCGCTTCGCTGCGGTGCCCTGAAGCTAGCCCCGCCGCCTGTCTGCCCGCAACTTCCCCATCCCCGATTGGAAACTTTTCGCACCCACCCGCCCGTCCCCCACCCTTGCCCGCGAACTGTCACTCCGACATAGTCCCCGCCGCCGGGACGAGCGGCGAGTGACAGTTCGCGGGCTACGGGGTGGGCGGGGCTGCGGTCGAACCCCGGACGACGAGGGAGGTGGCGAGGTCGAGGCGGATGTTGTCGACCGTCTCGGACCGGAGTTTCAGCACCAGGCGGGTGGCCTCCTCGGCCATCTCGATGAGCGGCTGCCGGATGGTCGTGAGGGCCGGACCGACCCACTTGGCCGGCGGGACGTCGTCGTACCCGACGACCGACAGCTGCTCCGGGATCGAGATCCCGAGCGAGCGCGCCGCCTCGTAGACGCCGAACGCCTGCATGTCGTTGCCGGCGAAGATCGCGGTCGGCCGGTCCTCGAGCTGCAGCAGTTCGAGCGCCAGGACGCGTCCGGCCTCCGGGATGAACTCACCGCGCCGCAGGATCGTCTCGTCGAGCGGGATCCCGGCCTCCTCGAGCGCGGACCGGTAGCCCGAGACCCGCGCCCGCGAGCACATGAGGTCCTGCGGGCCCGAGATCAGGCCGATCCTGCGGTGACCGAGCTCGATGAGGTGGCGCGTCGCGGCCATCCCACCGGACCAGTTCGTGGAGCCGATGGCGGCGACCTCCGGGCCCGGGTCCCCAGCCGGGTCGACCACGACGACCGGGATGTTGCGCGTGTGGAGCTGGCGCCGGTACGCCGGGTCGATGTCCGAGAACACCAGGATGACCCCGACCGGCTTCCGCGAGATGATGCTCTCGACCCAGCCCTCGCCGGTCGACCGCCGGGCCCCCGTCTCGGTGAGGGTGACGCTCATGCCGTGCTGGCGCGCGACCTTCTCGACACCGCGGATGATCTCGAGCGACCAGGAGCTGTCGATGTACTCGAAGACGAGCTCGATGAGCGAGCCCTGCGCGAGCTCGGCACCGCGGCGACTGTAGCCGTGGCGGTCCAGCAGTCGCTCGACGATCTCCCGGGTGTCCGGCGACACCCCCGGTCGACCGTTGAGCACCTTCGAGGCGGTCGACACCGACACGGAGGCCTCTCTGGCGATACGCGACAGGGTGGCCCGCCCGCCGACGCCGCCGGATCCGGCGGCCTGCACCGCGAGGTCGTCGCCCATCCGAGTCCTCCGATCCCTCTCCGTCGGGCCGGACGGCCGTCTCTGCAGCGAGAAGTTCTGCCCATGCTAACGAAATATTTCGCGACACTCGACCGGTGACGTGCGGCCGTCGATCTGCTAGTCTCGACTATAAGTTGTGGTTAACAACAAATCATCCGCTCACCAACGACGTTGAAGGACTGCACGCATGAGCCTCACCCCCACCAAAGCCGATCGGTTCTCCTTCGGCCTCTGGACGATCGGCTACAACGGGACCGACCCGTTCGGTGGCCCCACCCGCCCCGACCTCGACGTGGTCGTGGCCGTCACCCGCCTGAACGAGCTCGGCGCCTACGGCCTCACCTTCCACGACGACGACCTCTTCGCCTTCGGTTCGACCGACGCCGAACGCCAGAAGCAGATCGACCGTCTCAAGCAGGCGCTCGCCGACACCGGCGTCATCGTGCCGATGGTGACCACCAACCTGTTCAGCGCGCCCGTCTTCAAGGACGGCGGTTTCACCTCGAACGACCGCGCCGTCCGCCGCTTCGCCCTCCGCAAGGTGCTCCGCAACCTCGACCTCGCCGCCGAACTCGGCGCCAAGACCTTCGTCATGTGGGGCGGCCGCGAGGGCGCCGAGTACGACTCCGCGAAGGACGTGCAGGCGGCCCTCGAGCGTTACCGCGAGGCCGTCAACCTCCTCGGTGACTACGTGACCGACAAGGGTTACGACATCCGCTTCGCGATCGAGCCGAAGCCCAACGAGCCCCGCGGCGACATCCTGCTCCCGACCCTCGGCCACGCGATGGCGTTCATCGAGACCCTCGAGCGCCCGGAGCTCGTCGGCATCAACCCCGAGGTCGGCCACGAGCAGATGGCGGGCCTCAACTTCACCGCCGGCATCGCCCAGGCGCTCTACCAGGGCAAGCTCTACCACATCGACCTCAACGGCCAGCGGGGCATCAAGTACGACCAGGACCTCGTCTTCGGTCACGGCGACCTGCAGAACGCGTTCTCGCTCGTCGACCTCCTCGAGCACGGTGGCGTGAACGGCGGCCCCGCGTACGACGGCCCGCGTCACTTCGACTACAAGCCGAGCCGCACCGAGGACATCACGGGCGTGTGGGACTCCGCAGCCGCCAACATGCGCATGTACCTGCTGCTCAAGGAGCGCGCCGAGGCGTTCCGCGCCGACCCCGAGGTGCAGGAGGCGCTGGCCGCCGCCCGCGTGCCCGAGCTGCGCGAGCCGACGCTCAACCCCGGCGAGACCGTCGAGCAGTTGCTCGCCGACCGCTCGTCGTACGAGGACTTCGACGCAGACGCCTACTTCGGCGGCAAGGGCTTCGGGTTCGTCCGCCTGCAGCAGCTGGCGGTCGACCACCTCATGGGTGCGCGCTAACCGACACCCGCGAACCTGGCGTTCCGTCTCCTGATCCGAGAGGATCGGGGGCGGAACGCCGTTCCGCGTTCCACCCCACAGCAGACCCGGCGGTCACCCGACCGCCCAACCACCGAGAACAGGGAGAGCGATGACGCTCGTCGCCGGCATCGATTCGTCCACCCAGAGCTGCAAGGTCGTCATCCGCGACGCCGAGACCGGAGCGCTCGTCCGCGAAGGACGCGCGGCGCACCCCGCCGGCACCGAGGTCGACCCGGCCGCGTGGTGGCAGGCGCTGCAGGAGGCGGCCGCCGCCGCCGGCGGGTTGGCCGATGTCGCCGCGGTGTCGGTCGCGGCCCAGCAGCACGGCATGGTCGCGCTCGACGTCGATGGACGCGTCATCCGTCCGGCACTCCTCTGGAACGACACCCGGAGCGCGCAGGCCGCGACGGACCTCATCGCCGAGTTCGGCGCTGCGGAACTCGCCCAGCGGACCGGGTGCGTCCCCGTCGCCTCCTTCACGATCACGAAGCTGCGCTGGCTGCGCGACGCCGAACCCGGGAACGCCGCCGAGGTCGCCGCCGTCGCACTCCCCCACGACTGGCTGACGTGGCGTCTGCGCGGCTTCGGTCCGGCCGACGAGAGCCCGCTCGGCGCGGACCTCGCCGAGCTGACGACCGACCGCTCCGACGCCTCCGGCACCGGGTACTGGTCCCCCACCGACGGCGAGTACGACCGCGAGCTGCTCGTCACAGCGCTCGGCCACGATGCGATCCTGCCGCGCGTGCTCGCGCCGGAGGAGTCCACAGGGACCGGTGTCGACGGCGGCCTCATCGGGCCGGACACGGTCATCGGGGCGGGCGCCGGCGACAACGCGGGAGCCGCCCTCGGGCTCGGCGCGACGGCCGGTGACGTCGTCGTGTCGATCGGCACGAGCGGGACGGTGTTCGCCGTGACGCCGGCCGTGGTCCGCGACAGCTCGGGCACCGTCGCCGGGTTCGCCTCGGCCGACGGCGCGTTCCTGCCGCTCATCGCGACACTCAACGCCGCCCGGATCCTCGACGCGGTGGCCGCGCTGCTCGGCGTCGACCACACGGAACTCGGTCGACTCGCGCTCGAGGCCCCGGCCGGGGCACGTGGACTCGTGCTCCAGCCGTACTTCGAGGGCGAGCGCACCCCGAACCGGCCGGACGCGACGGCGACCCTCTTCGGCATGACCCTGGAGTCGACGACGCGCGAGGGCCTCGCCCGAGCGGCGATCGAGGGGCTGCTCTGCGGACTCGCCGACGGCCTCGACGCGGTGCTCGCGCAGGGCGTCACGGCGGAGCGCGTGCTCCTCATCGGTGGTGCGGCGCAGAACCCGGCGGTGCAGGCGATCGCTCGCGAGGTCTTCGGCGTGCCGGTCGTCGTGCCGGCACCCGGGGAGTACGTCGCCGACGGCGCCGCGGTGCAGGCGGCTTGGGCACTCAGTGGCACTCGCCCGGCGTGGGCTGCGGTGGGGGCCGGCGACGGCGCCGACCAGGCGAACGCGGTCGCTGCCGACGCGTCCGGGATCGCCCGGGAGCAGTACGCCGCCCGAGCCTGAGGCGGTCTCGGGCGCCGGTCACTGAGCCTGTCGAAGTGCCACACACCGGAGCCTCCCGACATACAACGCCACCCGGTGGCCCTTCGACAAGCTCAGGGAACGGGCATCCCTTCCCTCGGTCACTGAGCGAACCCCACCCGGTCTCTGAGCCGACCCCTCCCGGTCAGTGAGCCGAACCCTCCCGGTCACTGAGCCTGTCGAAGTGCCACACGCAGAAGCCTCCCGAGACGCAACGTCACCCCGGGGGCCCTTCGACAAGCTCAGGGAACGGGTATCTCCTGCCCGGTCGGTGGGCCGAACCCTCCCGGTCACTGAGCGAACCCCTCCCGGTCACTGAGCCTGTCGAAGTGCCACCGCGGAATCTTCCGCGCGGCGGAGACGTTGGCCCCGGTATGCGATCGATCGTCTACTCCACCAACGGTGACCCGTCCGTCCTCCACCTCGTCGAGCGCGAGCTCCCCGAGCCCGGCCCCGGCGAGGTCCGCGTCAAGCTCGCGTTCTCGGGCGTCAACCCGACCGACTGGAAGACCAGGCGCGGCGGCGGCCCCTCGGGTGGCATGCCCTTCCCCGAGGTCGTCCCGAACCTCGACGGCGCCGGCGTGATCGACGCGGTCGGCCCGGCCGCCGGCGACGCGGCGACCACGACCACCTTCGCCGTCGGCGACCGCGTCTGGGTGTACCTCGCCGCGCACGAGAGCCCGCTGGGCACGGCCCAGGAGTTCACGGTGCAGCCCGTCTCTCGTGTGGTCCCCCTGCCCGACGCCGCGTCATTCGAACTCGGCGCCAGTCTCGGTGTCCCCGCGATGACCGCGCATCGCGCCCTCACCGTCGCGCAGGACGGCCCGGCCCGGCTCTCCCCCGGTGCCCTCGACGGCCGGACGGTCCTCGTCCAGGGTGGTGCAGGCGCCGTCGGCAACGCCGCGATCCAGCTCGCCCGCTGGGCCGGCGCGACGGTCATCACCACCATCAGCAGCGACGAGAAGGCCCGCCTCGCGACCGCCGCGGGAGCACACCACGTCGTGAACTACCGCGAGGGCGACACCGCCGCGGCGATCCGCGAGGTGGCACCCGACGGCGTCGACCTCGTCGTGGAGGTCGCGATCGCGCAGAACCTCCCCCTCGACCAGGCGGTCCTCGCCCCGCGCGGCACGGTCGTCAGCTACGCCAACAACGGCGGTGACCAGGTCACGCTCGACATCCGTCCGCACATGGGGCTCAACACGCGGCTCCAGTTCATGCTGCTCTACACGGTCGGCGACGCCGCGCTCCACGCCGCCGCTGAGGACATCACCGCCGCGATCGAGGACGGCGCGCTCGCCGTCGGCGAAGACCACGGTCTGGCGCTGACGGTGTTCCCGCTCGCTGAGACGGCTGCGGCCCACGCCGCCGTCGAGGACGACACGGTCGGGAAGGTCCTCATCGACGTCACCGCATGACGTACGTCACCGCCAGGTGAGGTGATCAGGGGCGGTACTGGGTGGCCAGTGCCGCCCCTGCCGCACGCAGGTGGACGAGCGGTTCGGCCATCGCCGCCTCGACACCGCCGGCCAGCGCCGTGAGCGATGCCGCCGCGAGGAAGATCCCCTCAGTGGGCGCCTGGATCGCCCCGGCGACGAGCATGGTCCGGTCCGCCGCGAGCCCGGCGACCCAGGAGGCGACCTTGCCGTCGGCCGTCTGGTCGTCGAAGCGGCCCTCGCCCGTGATCACGATCGACGCCGTCGCGGCCGCTTCCGGGAGGGCGATCGCCTCGCCGACACCGCGCGCGCCCGAAGTGGCGGTGGCGCCCCACAGCAGGAGGCCGTAGCCCGCACCGCCCGCGGCACCGGCACCGGGTTCGGCCGCGGCGCGTTCCGCACGGTCCGTCCCGAAAACCTCCGCAGCGCGGCTCACGAACCGGGCCAGGTTGGTGTCGAGGACCGCGACGTCCGCGGTGGTCGCGCCCTTCTGCGGGCCGAAGACCGCAGCGGCACCGCGGTCGCCGAGCAGCGGGTTGGTGACGTCGCTGAGGATGACCGCGCCGTCCGGCGGCAGCGCGCGGAGTCCGGCGGTGTCGATGTCGCGGAGCGTCGCGAGTCCGGCGTTGCCGGGCGCCACCGGTCCACCGTCGGCGTCCACCAGCCGCGCTCCGAGCGCGGTGAGCAGCCCGGCTCCACCGTCCGTGCTGGAGCTTCCGCCGATCGCGAGCAGGAGGCGTCGCGCACCGTGGTCCAGGGCGGCCGCGATGGCCTCACCGAAGCCGACGGTGTGCGCCGCGAACGGCTGCAGGGGGTCGAGCAGGGTCAGCCCGCTCGTCTGGGCGAGCTCCACGACCGCCGAACCGTCGGGCAGCTCGAGCCACTCGGCGTCCACCGGGTCGCCGACCGGGCCGGTGACCGTGATCGGGTGCCGACGCGCCCCGGGCACGGCGGCCGCGAAGGCGTCGAGCGTGCCCTCGCCGCCGTCGGCCATGGGGAGCGAGTGCAGGAGATCGTCGGGCCGAATGGTCCGCCACCCGTCGGCGATCGCCTCGGCGACCTCCGCGGCGGTCGCCGTGCCCTTGAACGAGTCCGGTGCGATCACGATGTGCCGGGTCATGTCTTCAGCCTCCCACGGTGGACGGGGTCGGGTGGGTCGAGGCCGTGCTCGTCGTCAGCACCTCGACACCGTCCGGCGTGACCACGACGGTGTCCTCGACCTTCACGCCGGGGGCGGTCGGGTTCCAGGCGAAGGCTTGCCAGAGCTGGACGACGTCGGTCGCCTCAGGCGTGGCGCGCGGATCGCGTCCCGCGTAGCCGGCCGCACCGCCCTGATGGTGCCTCGTCCACTCGTCGGCGTCGAAGCCCTGCTCGGCGTACGCCGCACTCCCCGTGCGGAGGATGTCGGCGAGCGAAGCACCTGACACGGTGGCGTCGAGATAGGCGCGTTCGACGGCGCGGATGCGCTGCATGTCCGTGGCGAACGGCTCCGCCGGGGTGCCGCCCTCGTCGAACCACCGCGTGAGGTTCACGATGAGCCCGTCGCGGCGGCCGCAGGCGACGAGCATCGCCCGGGAACCGAGTCGCCCCTCGGTCGGCAGCGGGTGCCGGTGGGCGAGTCTGCCCTCCCCGGCGACGAGGAGGACGAGCGGGTCGATCCCGGCTGCGACGAGGCGCCCGGCGAGGTCCGCAGCGACCGCGCGTTCCGTCCGGGCGGGGTCGAGCTCGTCGACGAGCGTCTCGAGCGCCGACGTCGTCTCCCGCCCGAGCGAACGGAAGCGCGCGAGTTCGGCCGGGAGGAGCGACGCACGTGCGGCGCGCAGCTCGGCGGCGACGTCCGCCTCCTGCAGCACCCCGTCCCCACTCGGCAGCACCGCGTCAATCGGCGTGTGCCACGGCACCGTCCGAACGCGGATGTCGGGCAGCTCCTCGGCCTGCAGCCGGTCCACCTCGTTGGAGGTCGCGACGAGCCACGCGTCGCCCGGCGAGACAACGACCGCGACGATCGGGTCGGCCGCGAGGCTCACGTGGACGCGCGAGCCGTCGAGGTACCAGCAGACCGCTGCGGCGGACCGCAGCACGATCGTGCCTGCTCCGCGGGCCTCCAGGAGCGACGCGAGTCGGGCGTGTTTGCGACGGCGGTCGTCCTCGTCCGGACCGGGCCGCTCGTGGTTCATCGCCGGGCCCAATCGGTCCCGAGCTCGGCGAAAGTGCTGCCGGTGGCGGCCGCTTCCGCGACGAACTCCTCGATCCTCGGAATGACGGGGCGGCGCTCGTCGCCCGCCCCGAGCCACTCGACGAGATCAGCGGGGATGCGGTGTGGCGCTGGGGCCGACCGGACCGCGTCGAGGACGGCCGTGAAGGCGGACGCGTCGGCCAGGGAGCTGACGAGTGCGGCATCCTCACCAGCCCGGACCGCCTCGCGCGCGCGGAGGAGGTCGGGGAGCAGGTCGGTCCGGCCCGTCGTCCAGCGTCGCAGGGTGACGCCGTCGACGACCAGCTCGACCTCGTCGCGTGTGTAGTGGAACCGGATCGAGCCGAGCTCTCCGTGGACCGTGACCACCGGGTCGGTCGTCTCCTGTGCGCACAGGGTGAGCGCCGCGGTCATGATCGGGCCGCGCTGTGGGGTGATGCGGACGACCGAGGTGTCATCGGCCTCGATGTCGTTCGCCCGGTACTGATCGAGGTCGATGGTGGCGATCGCCGCGCGGTCGGTCGTGCCGCCGAGTCGGAGCATGGTCTGGACCGCGTGCGCGAAGGGGTTGGTGACGACGCCGTCCACGACGGGTGTGCCGTCGAGCGTGCGCCTGCCCGACCACGCGGCACGCGTCCAGTAGCCGACGGTGCGGACCCAGGTACCTCTCGCCTCGAGTGCTGTCACGGCCCCGATCTCCCCGCCGGCGACGACGTCCGCGACCTCGCCGATCGCGTGCGATCCGAGACTCTGGAACCCGACCTGCACGAGTCCGCCGGTCCGGGCGGCGGTGGCCTGCAGCCGGTCGAGTTCGTCGTTCGAGGTCACCGGGGGCTTCTCGAGCAGGACGTCGGCGCCGTGCTCGAGGGCGGCGACGGCGAGGTCCAGGTGCGTGTGGATCGGGGTCGAGAGGATGACCAGGTCCACCCGCCCGGCGGCGAAGCACTCCTCGAGCGAGTCGCGGAGCGGCGCGTCCCCGGCAGCGCGGTCCTCCTCGGTGAAGGTCCGATCGACGAGTCCGACGAGGCGGATCGCGCCGGTCGCGGCGAGCGCCCTGGCTGCCGCCACGTGACTGGCGCCATGGCCGTGGATCCCGACGACCACGACGGTCGGGGCGGTGGTGGCGGTGGCGTGGTCGGTGCTGGTCATGCGTCACTCCCTGTGCTGCGCGGTTCAATACTGCGCGGTTCGGTGCTGCGTTCCTCGGCGGTGAGGAGCGCGCGGTGGATGGCGTCCGCCTGCTGCGCGTCCAGAGCGCCGTCGACAACGACCGCCTCCAGACCGGTGACGAGCGGGGTGTCGGCGGTGATGGTGGTGCGGCTGGTGGCGGCGAGCGAGACGCCGATACCCGGGTACTCGGCCGCACGGACGAACCAGGGGAAGGCGTTCGCTGCGGGCTGTCGGAACAGGACCGTGGTGGGGCGTCGAGGCGGCGTCGGGGCGGGCTCGGTGGTGTCGCCCGTCTGTGTGTCAGCGCTCCCGTCGGCGTCGAGGACGAAGGCGACCCAGGCCGCACGCGAGCCGTGCGCGGTCGATTCCCCCGGTCCGTCCGCGCTGAGGACGGACCGGGGGGCGTCTGCGGGCAACCGCCAGAACCATCCGCCGTATCCGGCGCCCTCACGGCCGTTCGTGGCCGGCGACCCGATCGTCACCGTCGATCCCGTCGCACGGAGGACGCTGGAGACCGCGACGCGGAGCGCCGACCTCCCGCTCCCGACGCCGGGTACGGGCACAGCGAACTCCTCGACGACCGTGGTGCGCGACTCCCGCAGCTGCGTCGTCCCGTCGCGCCCGACCCAGTCGAGGGACTGACGCAGCACACCGGCGCCCACCTCGGTCTCGGTGACGCGCTGGACACCGTGGTTGTCGAGCATCGTCGACCCCTGCCCGGCGACGTAGGTGCGACCGCCCCAGTAGGAGACGCCGTCGACGTCGGCGACGGCCATCGAGAGACCGACATGGTGGGGGTGGTCGTCGGGAGCGGATTCCGTGACGACGGTCCCGTCGAGCGAGGTGACGGGGTGTGCGAACGGTCGCGGGGCGTCGGTCGGTTCGAGGCCGCTGCCGTCGTGGAGGACGAGGACCTCGCGGTCGCCGAGCCGGGCGGTCAGCTCCGGTGAGATGGGGTGCTGCTCGGTTCCGTGCCAGACCGGTGGACTCGCGGCCGGGCGGGCGGCGGTGCTCTCCCGGGCGACGAACCGCGGTCGGAAGACGAGCGGGTGTCCACCCTCCGCGCCGCCGATGGTGTCGCGCAGTCTGGTCCACGCCTCGGCGCCGAGCTCGCGTCGCGGGACGGACACCGTACTGAGCGCCGGCACCGCGAACGCCGCGAACGGGATGTCGTCGAAGCCGACCACACTGAGCGCCGAGGGGACGGACACACCGGCACCGCGGAGCGCCGAGACGAGCCCGAGGGCGACGAGGTCGTTGAAGGCGACGACGGCGGTCGCGTCGTGCTGCAGCACGCTGTCGACGACCGCCGCGCCGTCCACCAGCGCGGAACCGGCCGGCACGATGTCGACCGAGAGGTCGTCGTGGTCCGAGCGTGCGCGGGCGATGCCGACCCGTCGGAGGCGATCGCCCTGACTCGCGGCGGGCCCGGCGAGGTACAGGATGCGCCGGTGCCCGAGTGCGTGCAGCTCGGCGAGCACCTGCTCCATGCCGCTGGCGTAGTCGATGGACACCGACGGCACGGGCGAGTCGGCGAGCTCACGGTTGACGAGCACGACCGGGTGCAGTTCGGCGAGCAGCGCTCGAAGCTCCGGTTCGGCCAGGCGGGGTGAGCAGAGGACGATCGCGTCGCAGCGACGACGGGCTTCGCGGGCCGCCGCAGCCTCGTCGGCCGGGTCCTCCTCGGTGTCGGTCACGAGGACGCGGTAGCCGTCGGTCGCCGCGGCCCGGGTGACCCCGCGCAGGATCTCCTGGAACATCGGGTTCTCGAGGTCGGGCACGACGACCCCGATGGTGTTCGTGCGGCCGAGCGACAGGCTTCGGGCCAGCATGCTCGGCCGGTAGCCGAGGGCGTCGACCGCGGCGAGGACGCGGTCGGCGATCGTCGCGTCGACGGTCGCCTTGCCGTTGAGCACACGCGACACGGTGGCCTTCGAGACGCCCGCTTGCTCGGCGACGTCGGAGATCGTCGGTGTCGGTCCAGCACTGGGGAACCGGTTGCTCATACGTCCTCGTTCAACTCGTCACGGGTGGTGCCGTCCTCAATCATCCTATAGGCTCACTTCGAGAAACCGGTTTCCCGGTTGGTGCGGTCGGCCTGGTCGACCCGGACGTGGTCAGAGAGGACACCGATGCGCATCATCGTCACCGGCGGCGCAGGACGACTCGGGCGGAGCGTCGCGAGCGCCCTCGCCGAAGCAGGCCACGAGGTCGTCTCCGTCGATCGGACCGACCCCGGACTCCCCGGCGTCGAGGGCCGGACCGCCGACCTCCTCGACCACGACGCCACCCATGAGCTCTTCGCCACCCTGCGGCCCGACGCCGTCGTGCACCTGGCGGCGATCGCCGTGCCCTTCAGCGCGCCGGAGCACGTCATCCTGTCGACCAACCAGACGCTCGCCTTCACCGCCCTCACCGCCGGGATCGCCGCCGGGGCGACCAGGCTGCTGGCCGCGAGCAGCCCGACCGTCATCGGCTACGGCGCCCCGCACGGTTGGACGCCCGAGGCGCTCCCCATCACCGAGGAGCACCGGGTCGCCCCGTGGAACGCCTACGCACTGTCGAAGGTCGCGATCGAGTCGACCGTCGCGATGCTCGCCCGAGCCCACGGCGACGCCGTCGTGACCGGTGCGTTCCGGCCGTGCTTCGTCGTCTCCCCGGAGGAATGGGAGGGCGCGCCGACGCAGCAGGGGCACACCATCGTCGACCGGCTCGCCGATCCCGCACTCGCGGCCGTCTCCCTCTACAACTACGTGGATGCGCGTGACGCCGGCCGGTTCGTCGCCGCCTGGATCGATCGTGCCGAAGGCCGACACTCCGGCGAGGTGTACTTCGTCGGCGCCGACGACACCCTGGCCCTCGCGCCCCTGTCCACCCTGCTGCCCGCACAGGTCCCGAGCACCGCCGGATTCGCCGACGGACTCGTCGACCGAGCCGCCGCCTTCAGCAGCGCGAAGGCCACCGCCCACCTCGGGTGGCGGCCGGAGCACGACTGGCGATCGGCACTCAGCCCCGCCGAGGCGGCCCGGCTCACCGACCTGCTCGCCGCCGACACCGGCAGGCCGGCCACCACTCCTGTTCCAGCCCCAGCCCCACGATGACGAGGACCTCCACCATGCCAGCACCACTCGCCTTCGACGGCGTCCTGTACTTCCCGATCACCCCCTTCGACGCCGCGGGCGAAGTCGACCTGGGGCTCCTCGGCACCCACCTCGAGTCGCGACTCGAACACCGGCCCGGTGGGGTGTTCCCCGCCTGCGGCACCGGCGAGCTGCACGCGATGTCGCCGTCGGAGGCCGCCCGCGTCGTCCGGCGGACCGTCGAGGTCGTCGACGGCGCCGTCCCGGTCATCGGTGGCGCCGGAGGAGGCGTGGCGACCGCCAAGGAGCTCGCCCTGGCCGCCGAGGAGGCGGGAGCCGACGCGATCCTCCTCATGCCGCCGTACCTCGTCTCCGGGCCGGCGGCCGGTCTGCAGGCGTACGTCGAGGACGTCCTCTCGGCGACGAGCCTCCCGGCGATCGTCTACCACCGGAACAACGCCCGGTACACGACGGCGACGATGCGCCATCTCGCCCGCAACCCGCAGGTCGTCGGCTTCAAGGACGGCGTCGGTGACGTCGCGGCGGCCCAGGACATCGTGCTGGCGGTGCACGAGGAGGGCCGCGGTGACTTCGCCTTCTTCAACGGCCTCCTCACCGCCGAGCTCACGCAGGCCGCCTACCGCGGCATCGGCATCCCGCTCTACTCCTCGGCCGTCTTCGCCATGCTGCCGGAGCTCGCGACGCTGTTCTACCGCGCGTACACCGAGCACGACGAGCCGCTGCGCGAGCGCCTGCTGCGCGAGTTCTACCGGCCGCTGGTCGCTCTCCGCGACGAGACGCCCGGCTTCGCCGTGTCGCTCATCAAGGCCGGCGTCCGGCTCGGCGGTCTGCCGGTCGGTTCCGTGCGGTCGCCCTTCGTCGACCCGACGCCCGAGCAGACCGACCGCCTGGAGGCACTCCTCGCGACCGGCGCCGACCTCGTCGCCGAGCACGCGACGCTGGCCGCAGGGCGCTGACGATGACCCGGATCGCCTCCATCACCACCTCGCTCGGCCGGTTCGCCATGCCACGCCCCTGGGTGCCCGAGGCGCCGTGGCTGCATCTCATCCGCGTGGACGTCGTCGATGACGAGGGGGCGACCGGCTCGGGCTTCACGTGGACGCCGACGATCGGGGCCACGGCCGTCCGGGCGCTGCTCGACGACGACATCACGGCCGCCGCCCTCGGAGCGACGACCGACCCCGAAGCGCTGTGGCCGCGGCTGTGGGCGCATCTGCACGAGGCCGGGGGTGGCGGGATCACCACGATCGCGCTCGCCGGGCTCGACACCGCGCTCTGGGACCTCCGTGGGCGACGGGCCGGTCTCGGTCTCCCCGACCTCCTCGGCCGTCGACGCGACACGGTCCGGGCGTACGGCAGCGGCGTGAACCTCCACCTCGACGCCGCCTCGCTCGCCGCGCAGGTCGAACGGTGGATCGCGGCGGGCTACGACGCCGTCAAGATCAAGGTCGGCAAGCCCGACCTCGCCGAGGACGTCGACCGGGTGACGATGGTGCGCGAACTGCTCGGACCGGACCGCCGGCTCATGATCGATGCGAACCAGCGCTGGGACGTCGACCAAGCGGTCTCGTCCCTGGAACGGCTCGGCGTCGTCGACCCGGCGTGGATCGAGGAGCCGCTGCGCTCCGACGACACCGCGGGGTACGAACGGCTGCGTCAGGCGACCGACATCCCAATCGCTCTGGGCGAGAACGTGCACACGATCCACCGGTTCCGCGACCTCGTCGACCGTGGCGTCGCCGACGTCCTGCAGCCGAACGTGGTGCGCGTCGGCGGCATCACCCCCTTCCTCGCGATCGCCGCGCTCATCGACGACGCCGGGCTGACGCTCGCCCCGCACCTGCTCCCCGACCTCTCCGGTCAGCTCGCCCTCACCCTCCCGCAGGTCACCGAGGTCGAGGACGTCGAGGACGCGGGCTTCGTGGCGATCGGCGCCATCGACCCGCCCGGGCCGGTCACCATCGCCGGGGGCCCGGTGCAGGTCGAGCAGCGACCCGGCCTCGGCTTCGTCATCCGCGACCGGGCCGCGGAGACCACTGCCGTCGCGCGCTGAGCCCGTCCGCCGCCCGGTCCGCCACTCGCCCGATCTCCACCAGCCGCATCCGCATCCCCGAGGAGTCATCACCATGCACGACACCGACCACAGCACTGGCACGATCGACCGCACCATCCCCGCCAGGGCGCGCACCGACGACTCGGACGGCGTCGGCGGCCGTATCGACGACACCGACGGCAACGGTACCGACGGCAGCGGCAACGGCAGCAGCAGCGTGGGCCCCGGCGGCGACACCGTCACGCCCGCAGGTCACGCTGGCGACGCCGCCTCCGACACGGGCCGCGCCGCCGTTCCGACCGTCGACGAGGTCGCCGCGGCAGCAGCCGCGGCGTCCTCCGAGCTCGCCTCCGCCGCGCCCTCAACCC
>NZ_JACYTU010000009.1:0-117509 GCF_014841225.1 Plantibacter sp. CFBP 8804 | reverse complement strand
ACAAGCTCAGTGACCGGCGGAGGTGAGCTCAGTGACCGAAAGAAGTGAGCTCAGTGACCGGAACCAGGCCAACCCGGCAGACGCGGTCCCTGAGCCTGTCGAAGGGCGACGTCACCCGTGGGCACTTCGACAAGCTCAGTGACCGGAAGAGGTGCGCTCAGTAATTGGGAGGGCTCTGGCCCGCAGACCCGGTCCCTGAGCCTGTCGAAGGGCGACGTCACCCGTGGGCACTTCGACAAGCTCAGTGACCGGAAGAGGCCGACCCGGTGACCCCCGGTCCCTGGCTAGTCCTCGTCCCAGGTCATGCGACGGCCCATCACGGGCACCGAGGCCAGCAGCTCGCGGGTGTAGGCGTCCTCGGGAGCGGCCAGGACGGTGGCCGTCGGGCCCGCTTCGACGACCCGGCCGGCCTGCATGACACTCACCGAGTCGCACATGTAGTTCACGACGGCGAGGTTGTGTGAGATGAACAGCACCGTGAGTTCGAGCTCACGCTGCAGCTCGCGCAGCAGGTTGAGGACGACGCCCTGCACCGACACGTCGAGCGCCGAGGTGATCTCGTCGGCGATGAGGACCTCCGGTTCGGCCGCGAGCGCCCGGGCGATCGTGATGCGCTGCCGCTGACCGCCCGAGAACGCCGACGGCAGGTCCCCAGCCCGGTCCGGGTCGATGTGTACGCGCTCGAGCAGCTCGCCCACCCGGGACCGCTGCTCGGAGCGGCTCCAGGAGCGCCCGGTCGCCCGGGACCCCTCGGCGATCGACAGACCGATCGGCATGCGTGGGTCGAGCGCGGAGTACGGGTCCTGGAAGACGAGTTGCACGCGTCGACGCGCACGACGAGCAGCGGACGAGCGCCCGACGATGTCGGCGCCGTTCAGTCGGATGCCGCCGGCGCTCGGGATGACGAGACCGACGGCGGCCGCGGCGACCGTCGACTTGCCCGAGCCGGACTCCCCCACGAGGCCGTGGGACGTGCCCGGGCGGACCGTCAGGTCGAAGCCGTCGACCGCGGTGTGCGCGGACGCGCCGTGGCCGTAGCGGACCGTGAGGCCGGAGAACTCGAGACCGGTCATGCGCGCTGTCCTTCGGTGGTGATGGGCCCTTCGACAAGCCCTTCGACAAGCTCAGGGACCGGCCCTTCGACAGGCT
This sequence comes from Plantibacter sp. CFBP 8804, assembly GCF_014841225.1. NCBI lineage: Bacteria > Bacillati > Actinomycetota > Actinomycetes > Micrococcales > Microbacteriaceae > Plantibacter > Plantibacter sp. CFBP 8804. The sequence goes on along the minus strand of NZ_JACYTU010000009.1, from coordinate 116,360 downwards.
CAGGGACCGAGAACGACTCACCGATGACCGGGAGCGGCATGGTGCGGTCGGAGGTCATGTCGGGGACGCAGGCGATGAGCCCACGGGTGTACGGGTGTCGCGCCTCGTGGAGGCGGTCGGCGTCGAGCGATTCGACGATGCGGCCGTCCTTCATGACGAGGATGCGGTCGCAGAACCCGCTGACGAGCGCGATGTCGTGCGAGATGAGCAGGATCGCAGCGCCCGTCTGCTCCTGCGCCTCGTGGAGCACGCGGAGGACCTGGCGCTGCACCGTCACGTCGAGCGCCGTGGTGGGCTCGTCGGCGATGAGCAGCTTCGGGCGTCCCATGAGCCCCATACCGATCATGGCCCGTTGCCGCATGCCGCCGGACAGCTCGTGCGGGAACTGCTTCAGGCGCTTGGCCGGAAGCGGGATCCGCACCGACTCGAGTGCGGCCTCGGCACGCTTCGTCGACTCGGCCGCCGACAGTCCCTCATGGACCTCGACGGTCTCGCGGAGCTGCTTGCCGATCGTGAGCGAGGGGTTGAGCGAGGTGAGCGGGTCCTGGAAGACCATCGCCAGCTCGAGGCCGAGGCGGCTGCGCTCGGCCTTCGTGAGCGGTGCGGTCATGTCGATCCCGCGGAAGCTCAGCTCCGAGGCCTGTACCGAGGAGTCCGGGCCGAGGAGGGCGGCGATCGCCATCGCGCTCACCGACTTGCCCGATCCGGACTCGCCGACGACACCGACGACCTCGCCGGGCATGATCGTGAGGCTGATGCCGTGGACGCGCTCCACGAGTCGGCCGTCGCGGTCCGGGAAGGCGACGCGGAGGTCGCGCACCTGCACGACGGGCTCCTGGTCGGACGGCGTCGCAGCCGCAGCCGAGGCGGTCGCGGGAGCCGCGGTGCGACGTCGCGCCGGCGCCGGCAGTCCGAGGAGCCGCTTCGACGACTCGTTCCAGAGTTCGCCGAGCTGCGTGAAGATGACACCGCACACGACGAGCGCGATGCCGGGACCGATCGCCGCCATCGGATTGCCGTAGATGCGCGCGATACCGAGGCCGAGGAGGCGACCCCAGTCGTACTCGGGCGCCTGCACCCCGAGACCGAGGAAGGACAGGCCGGCGAAGGCGAGGAGCGTGCCGGAGGCGGAGACCGCCGCGTTCACGAGCATCGGCGGGAGCATGTTCGGCATGACGTGCCGGACGAGCACCTCCGCCTGCCCGACACCCGCGATCCGCGCGGCCTTCACGTAGTCGCGACCGATGAGCGACGAGGCGAGCGTGTAGGTGAGGCGGGCGAAGGTCGGCACGCCGGCGAACCCGACGGCGAGCATCGCGCCGGTGGCGCTCGCGCCCCAGATCACCGAGAAGAACAGCGCCATGAGCAGCCAGGGGAACGACAGCAGGATGTCGATGAGTGCGGTCACGAGTCGGCGGAGCGGTCGAGGCAGGACCGTCGCGACGGCCCCGAGCAGGACGCCGCCGACGACGGAGATCGCCGTCGCGCCGAGGGTCAGCAGCACGGACACCCGCGTGGCGACCATGACCCGTGAGAAGACGTCGCGGCCGAGCTCGTCGGTGCCGAAGGGGTGGGCGAGGCTCGCACCGGCGAGGCGGTCGGCCACGGACGTCGTGTCGGCGGCGGACCCCCAGACGGTCGGGCCGACGACCGCGACCACGATGATGAGGAGCGCTCCGATCGCGCCGGTCAGGCCGCGCGGGGTGCGGAGGCGGTCGAGCACCGGGGACCGGCGTGAGGGCGTGGGCCTGGAGGTGGTCGGACGAGTGCTCATGAGCTCAGCCCTCCGTGATCGAGGAGCGCGGATCGATCGTCGCGAGCGCGATGTCGATGAGGAGGTTGAGGCCGAGGACGAGGATCGCGTACACGAGCACGATGCCCTGGATCATCGGGTAGTCCTTCGAGGTGATCGACGACACGATGCTCGTCCCGAGACCGGGGATGGCGAAGACCGTCTCGATGAGCACGGTGCCGGCGACCATGCCCGTGAGGATGATGCCGCCGATCGTGAGCGTCGAGGTCACCATGTTCGGCAGCGCGTGACGGAGGTAGACGAGGTGTGTCGGGAGGCGCTTGCTCCGTGCCGTGGTCATGTACGGCATCTCGAGGACGGCCAGCATCTCCACGTGCACGATGCGGGCCAGGTACGCCATCGGACCGACCGCGAGGGCCACCACCGGCAGGATCGCCTGGTCGAAGCCTCCCCAGCCGGCGGCCGGGAGCACCTTGAGCCCGATGCTGAACACCGCGATGAGACCGACGGCGAGCAGCAGGCTCGGGATGGCGATCAGCACGCCGAGCAGACCCGAGACGCCGAGGTCGGCGAGGCGACGGCGGCCGGTGCGCGAGGACACCGCGGTCGCGACGCCGATGGGGAAGGCGCCGATCGCCGCGAGGAGGAAGGACGCGACCGCGAGGGTGAGCGTCACCGGGAAGCGCTGCGCGATCGTGTCGGCGACCGGCCGCTGTGACCCGATCGCCGTCCCGAAGTCGCCGCGGAACAGCCCGCTGACGTAGTTGACGAACTGTTCCGGCACCGGCACGTTCAAGCCGAGGTCGGCGCGTGTCCGTTCCACGAGTTCCGGGGTCGCGCTGTTCCCGAGCGCAGCCCGCACCGGGTCTCCCGGCACGAGCTGCACGATCAGGAACGTCGCGACGATGACGATGGCGAGGGAGACGAGCACCCGGCCGAGTCGTCGGAGGATGAACGAGGTCCGCGGGGAGAGTCCGCCGAGGACGCCGCGACCCCCTCGACGCGCGACCGCCGGGCCGCCGGGGCCCTGGGCCTGCTCGGTGGCCTGCTCGGTGGTCACGGTCGAGGGGATCGTCATGATCAGCCGACCATCCGGATGCTCGTCGGGCGGATGAAGTTCGGACGCTCGACCTCGGCGCCGTTCAGGTACAGGAAGTCCTGCGCGTCGGCGATCGGGAACACGTCCGTCCGCTCGATGAGCTTCGCTTCGGCCTGCTGCCAGAGGTCACACGTCTCCTCCGGGCTGGCCGTCTTGGCCTGCTCGGCGAGCGCGTCGTACTCCGGGTTGTCGACGAACATGAAGTTGTTGCCGCCCTTGTCCGGGGTCTCGCCACCGAAGAAGGTGTTCACGATGACCGGTCCGCCCGGAGCGATCTGCACGAAGCCGGTGTCCCAGTCGAAGGTCGAGAACAACTGCTCGGACCAGGCGTTCGCGTCGTTGCCCGAGAGCTCCGTCGTGACGCCCAGCTCGTCCCAGGTCTGTTGCACGAGCTCGGCCGCTGCCGCGTGGCTCGGGGTGGCCGCGTCGTAGATGAACTTGATCGTCAGCGGCTCGCCGTCCTTCGACCGCTTGCCGTCGGAACCGAGCGTCCAGCCCGCCTCGTCGAGCAGCTCGCCGGACTTCTCGACGTCCGTCTCGGGGAGCGTCCACTGCGGGCCGTCGGCGACGCAGAGGTACGGGCTCTTCACGACGAGCGACTTCGACTCCTCGGCGGTGCCGTCGGTGACGACCTCACCGACCTGCTCGCGGTCGATCGCGGTGACGAGGGCCTCACGGACGAGCGGGTCGGAGGTGGGGCGCTCAGGACGCTCGTTGAAGAGCATCTCGCCGATCGGGTTGCGCACGCCCTCGCTGCCGAGACCGGCGGCCTCGACGCGGTCCTGGTCGGCGCCGCCGATGCTCGCGGCGTTCACGTCACCGGAGAGCAGCAGGTTCGCGGCGGTCCCGGGGTCGGTGACGACGCGGACCTCGAAGGTGTCCGGCAGGCCCTTCGTGTCGCTCGTGACGTCCTCGGGACCCCAGGTGTAGTCGTCGCGCTTCGTGAAGGTGTAGCTGGAGCCGGGGGTCGCCTTGTCGAGGGTGAAGAGGCCGGTGCCGTTCATCGTCTCGACGAGGGAGTCCGGGTCGTCGAGGCCGGCCTGGCAGACCATCTCGACGGTGCCGGTGTTGGCGAGGATGAACGGGTCGGGCGTCGAGCTCGTGACGGTGAGCTGGTTGCCGTCGGCGGTCGCGGTCATCCGCTCGGAGACCTGCGCGCCGTAGTAGAAGGTCGCGTTGGCCGGGTCGGCGTTGTAGGTGATGTTCGCCGCAGCGGTCTCCGCGGTGAACGGGGTGCCGTCGGCGCAGGTGATGCCGTCCTTGAGCGTGTAGGTGATGGAGGTGGAGGTGGCGTCCTCCTCCCAGCTCTCGGCCAGCCAGGGCAGGAGCTCGCCGTCGGCGTTGACGTACACGAGCGACTCGTAGTGGAAGCTGATGATCTCGCGGGCCTCGAGGCTGATGCCCGTCATGGGGACGAGGCTCCCCGGGTCGCCGCTCATGGCGGTGACGAAGGTGCCGCCGGAGACGTACTCGCCGGAGGAATCGGAGGATTGCGAGGAGGTGCACGCGGTGAGGGCCACCGCGGTGAGGGCCGCGGTGGCGAGTGCCGCCGCGGCTTTCCGCTTGTTGTTCATGCTGGATCCTTCGTACTCGGGTGGCCGTGGTGCGCGGGTGGCCGGATCAGATGGGGTGAGAGGTGCCGTGCTGGTGCTGGTGGAGAGCGGTGCTGGTGCGGTGGTGCGTCAGATGCGCTGTCGGGTCGCCGTGCCGATGCGGGCGAGGGGACCCGCAGCCTTCACGGAGACCTTCAGGGTGGGGCGGGTCGCGTACGAGACGGGGGTCTCGAGCACGTCGACGATCTCGACCGAGCGCGGGTCTGCGCCGGCCTGGATCGCCTTCTCGATCGCGGAGCGTCCTGCCTCCTCGATGGCGGCTGCGCGGTCGGCGAAGTCGCAGAGCTGATCGGAGCGCCCGCCGGCGAGCGCGATGGCCGCGCCCACGGCGTTGGCGACGTTGCCGCGCGCCGGGCGCAGGACCTCGCTCGCGCCGAGGACGGCGTCCGGGACGAGGAATCCTCCGCCGCCGACGACGACGAGCGGGAGGCCGGTGCGGCCGAGCGACATGCGCTCGACGGCGGACTCGATGCGTTCGTGGGCGACGCCGAGCGCGTGCTCGAGCGCCTGGCGGGTCGCGCGGTCGAGGGGCGGCAGCTCGCGGTCGGCGATGCCGAACTGGAGCGAGGCCGCGTCGGTGAGGGTCGGGGTGGTGCCGCCGAACAGCAGCGCCTCCTCGGTGAGGCGGTAACCGACCGAGTCGTGCCGCGGGACACCGGTCGCGGTGTCGACGATCGTGCCGCCACCGAGGCCGACGCTCAGGATGTCGGGCATGCGGAAGTTCGTCCGCACGCCACCGACCTCGCGGGGCAGCGTCGACTCGCGGGGGAACCGGTCGACGAGCACGCCGAGGTCGCTCGTCGTGCCGCCGACGTCGATGATGATCGCGTTGTCGGCACCGGAGAGGAAGGCGGCCCCGCGGATGGAGTTCGCCGGCCCGGAACCGATCGTGAGCACCGGGTAACGCGCCGCGTACTCGACGGCCATGAGCGTGCCGTCGTTCTGGGCGAAGTAGGTGGTCGCGTCGAGTCGTTCCTCGGCGACGACGGTCGTGAGCGCGTTCGTCACGTCGCGGGCGACGGCGTAAAGCGACGCGTTCAGGACGGTCGCGTTCTCGCGCTCCAACAACCCGAGCGCGCCGATCTCGTGGCTCAGCGACACCGGGATGTCGACCCCGACGTGGTCTTGGACGAGCGCCTCGACCTCGAGCTCCTGCTCGGGGAACGACGGGCTGAAGATGCCGCAGACGGCGACCGCGTCGAAGGTGCCGGCCAGGGCGTCGAGCTCCCGGCGGATGAGGTCGCGGTCGAGCGGGGCGATCGGGTAGCCGTCGACGAGGTGGCCGCCGCCCGCGAGGATGCTCCCCGCGAGCACGACGTCGCGCAGTTCCCGCGGCCAGCCTGCGAGCGGCGGGAGCGAGGTGGCGGCGGGCGAGCCGAGTCGGATGACGACGACGCGACCGAGGTCGCGACGGTTGACGATCGCGTTGGTCGCGTGGGTGGTGCCGAGCATGACGCGGGTGACGAGGCTCCGGTCGTCGCCGAGCTGGTCGAGGACCTCGGCGAGCGCCGCCCGGATACCGCCCGTGACGTCGCGGGTGGTGGGCTGCTTCGTCCATGAGACGACCTCGCCCGTGCCCGAGAGCGCGACGGCGTCGGTGTTGGTCCCGCCGACGTCGATGCCGATCGCGAGTTCGCCCGAGGTGTCGGTGACGGTGCTGGTAGTGGTGCCGGCGCTCATCGGGTCGCTCCAATGGTCTCGTCGGCGCTCACACCGAAGGGCTCGTAGTCGAGGTCGTAGCCGAACGCGCGCGGGCCGGCGAGTTCGAGGCCGCGCTCGGTGCGCCACAGTGGATCGCACGCCCAGGCGAGGACGCTCACCCGCTGCCCGAAGCGCAGCATCTCGGTGGAGATCGCGTCGCCCGTCTCGGAGTCGACGATCGTGACGAGGTCGGGGACGCTGACGATGACCGCTCCGTCCTCCATGACGACGAGGTTCTCGTTCTGGATCTCCACGCGGGTGAGGCGACCGCGGTGCTCGCCGATCCCTTCGACCGTGACGGAACCACGGGTGAACCCGCCCTCGGTGCGGCGCTCGATGTCGACGACCTTGCCGCCCGTGATGAGGGACGCGCCGAGTTCGTCCGTCAGCGCACCGACGGGGTCGGTGGCGGTGAGGAGCCGGCGCCCGACCTGCACGGCGCGGCTGACGCTGCCCTCGATGACCGCGCCGCGGACGGTGTCGCGGTCCATGACGTAGTTGGCGCCGATCGAGATCGCACCGCTGGCCACGGTGAGGGCGCGGGCGTGGCGCTCGAGCCAGGCGAGGCTGACGGGCCGCAGGATCGAGACGTTGCCGATCACGTCGCTCAGGACCGCGTACCCGGGCGGGAGGTTCGCGACGTTCATCGCGGTCATCGGCGCTTCCGGGAAGGCGCGTCCCATGCCGTCGGCGTCGAGGAGGCTGAGGCCGAGGCTCGCGGCCCAGCCGACGGGGCCGACGCCGTTGCTGCCGCCGATCTCCGTCGCCATGATCGTGGTGATGCGCTTGCCGGTGAGGCGCTCGATCTCCTCGACGATGATCTCGGCCTGGCCGCTCGCGCCGAGCATCTCGAAGCCCACCGACGGGGCGCCGATGCCGGACATGGCGACGACCACGTCGTCCGCGTCGAGGTCGGTGACCTGTTTGACGGGGACCGGACCGAACTGCTCCAGGGCGATCTCGACGCCGAGCTGCGGGGTCTGCACCGCGCCGCCGCCACCGGTGCCGAAGATGGCGCATCCTGCGGCGAGCGCCGGCACGTCGGCCAGGGTGATGCTGGTGATCGGCGTGGCCGACGCTGCGGAGCGTGCAGCGGGGTGGTTCGTTGACATGTACCGAGCGTAGGCAGGGCGGGGAACCACGACAATGTTCCCGTGGCCCACACAATCGGGGCAGAATGTGCTCATGGCCCAAGTCACCGTCGCCGACGTCATCCTCCAAGCCGAGCATCTCGGTGCCCGCTGCGTCGCCGGTGCCCCCGCCGGCGTCCCGGTCACCGGGGTCGAGATCCTCGCGCTCGACGAGCTGAACGACGCGACCGAGCACTCCATCGCCATCGTGACGACCCCCGACGGCGCCGTCCCGAGGCCGTACCAGGTCGACATCGCCATCCGCCGGGCCATCGCCGCGGGCTGCGCCGGCCTGGTGTTCGTCGGTGCGTTCCCCGTCGCCGAGACCTCGCGGGCCCTCGCGGACCGCGGTGGTCTGCCGGTGATCATGAGCGGGGGCATCGCCTCCGACCTCGCCGTGCTCATGGACCGCACGATCCGCGGTGGTGCCGAGGAGGCGATGTCGCGCGCCGAGTTCGCGATCCAGCGGGTGATCAGCGCGTCCGCGGCCGAAGCGGAGCAGGCGTCGGGTGTCGGCGTGCGGGAGGCGATCCTCGAGGTCGCCAGCACGACGCTCGGGGTGCCGGTCACGCTCGTCGAGGATGCGAGCGCCAGCTGGCTCGAACCCGACGCGGTGTGCATCGGTGAGATCCCGATCGGGCGTGTCCACGCCGAGCGCGACGACCCGGCCGCGGCGATCGCCCTCCCGGTCATCGCCTCCGTCCTCTCGCGCGCTTTGCAACGGGAACTGCACGGACGGTTCGGGTCGGTGCGCTCGCGGGCGGAGCTCATCATCGAGCTGATCTTCGCCGAATCGTCCCGTATCGACGGCTTCGCGATGGACGCGGTCCGGGCCGGCCTGCCGCTCCAGCTGTCGCACGCGGTGGCGTGGCTGACCCCGAAGCACGCGAGCGATCCCGACCGCCGGGCACCCACGGTCCTCGCGCCCTCCGTCGAGCTCTTCGCGCTGCAACTCGTCGACCAGCGCGAGGAGCAGTGGCACCTCGCGATGCGACGCGACGAGATCGTGGTCATCTCCTCGGAGGAGCTCGGCGCACCCGACCACCAGCGGCGACTGCGCGACGTGATGGAGCGGATCGTCGCGCACGCCTCGACGATCGCGGGGCCGGAGTGGACGTTCACCGTCGGACTCGGGACGCCGCAGAGCGGGGCGGCGGGGCTCCGGCAGTCGGCGACCGAGGCGCGGGTCGCGGCGGAGGCCGCCATCGCGGGTGGTCGCTTCGGCACCATGGAGGCGACGGACGTCACCGGGCTCCGCCGGGTCCTCCTCGACTTCTACGCCTCACCGCTCAGCCGGACACTGCTCGACGACATCCTCTCGCCGCTCGACGCCCTCGGGCCGGAGCGGGCCACGATCTCGGTGCGGACGCTCCTCTCCTACCTGAGCCATCGGAACTCGCTGGCGCGTGCCGGGGCCGAGCTGAACCTGCATCCGAACGCGGTGAACTACCGGATCCGGCGCATCGAGCAGTCGCTCGAACTCGACCTCGCCGACCCGGACGTCCGCTTCGCCGCGGAACTCGCCTGCCGGGTGCGGCTCATCGGCATGCCGTAGGCCCCGGTCCCTGCCCTTCGACAGGCTCAGGAACCGCGTGTCGAAGGGCCCACGCATAGCCCTCCCGTCGGCGACACGTCCTCTTCGCTGCATTTCGACAAGCTCAATGACCGGGCACAGGTCTTCCCGGTCCCTGAGCCTGTCGAAGGGCCCATGCATAGCTCTCCCGTCGGCGACACGTCCTCCGTGCCGCATTTCGACAGGCTCAATGACCGGACGAGCTCCTCGCCACCCGGACGATGCCGGCGGCGAGCGTCGGCCAGAGCTCGGTGGGGATGAGGTGCCCCATGCCCGGGAGCACGTGGAGCTCGGCCGCCGGCATCACCTGGGCGATGTCCACGGCGGACGACCAGTGCAGGACGTCGTCCTCGCGGCCGTGGAGCACGAGGGTCGGCACGGTCACGTCGCGCAGTCGCTCGAGTCGCTCGGGCGCACGCAGGAGCGCCGCCCACTGCCGACTGAAGCCCTCCGGCGCGTAGCCGCGGTCGTAGGCCTCGCCCGTCGCCCACACCTCCCACGCGGTGTCCGGCTGGTAGCGCGCGCCGGGCACGCGTGCGGCGAGCTCCGCCATCGCGGCGACGGATTCCTCCCGGGTGTACCGCACGGGCGCGACGAGCAGCTCGGGCCGCTCGCCGTGCAGGATGTAGCGCGGGTCCTGGCCGGGGATCGTGGACAGCAGGCCGAGGCTCAGCACGCGCTCCGGATGGTCGAGCGCGACCATCTGCGCCATCATGCCGCCCATCGAGTGCCCGACGAGGTGCGCCTGCTCGACCCCGAGGTGGTCGAGCACCCGCAGGACGTCGTCACCCATGTCGGCGAGCGAGTACCCGCCGTCGAGGTCGGTCTCACCACCGAACCGCTGCGAGAAGCCGACGTCGCGGTTGTCGAACCGCACGACGCGGAAACCCTCGTCCACGAGCATCGCCCGGAACGGGTCACGCCAGGTGAGCAGCTGCGCACCGCCGCCCGCGATGAGCACGATCACCGGGTCGGCGGGGTCGCCCTCCACCTCGTAGTAGATCGAGACGTCGTCGGTGTCGGTGTACGGCATGCGGTGCTCACTCTCCTCGAACGTGCTCCCTGGCGGGCGTTCCGAGGCTAGCCCGCGGCCTGACCATGCACCATGTGCCCGGACACCACGGTTCCGGTGGAGACTGTGCCGGCGCCCCAGCCGTCGGGACCGAGGGCAACGCGGGTAGGCTCGCGACATGAGCGCCGAACCCCTCTCCGGAGACGACACCCTGCAGCTGCCCGAGTTCGACACCCCGCCCGCCGAGCCCATGCTGCTCGCTCAGCAGTGGCTCGCCGCAGCGATCGAGCGGGACGTCAGCGAACCCCGGTCGATGACCCTCGCGACCGCCACCTCGGTCGGTGTCGTCAGCGCGCGCACCGTCGATGTGAAGACCCTCGACGATCGCGGCCTGATCTTCGGCTCCTCGACCGAGAGCCGCAAGGGCGGGCAGCTCGCCGAGAACCCGAGCGCCGCCCTCCAGGTGTACTGGCGTGAGACGATGCAGCAGCTCCGCTTCGAGGGCCGCGTCGAGCAGTTGAGCGACGAGGAGTCCGACGCGCTGTTCGCCGACCGATCGCCCAAGTCACGAGCGGCGACGGCGGTCGCCCACCAGTCGACGCCGTTCCGCGACGGCCCGGAGGAGACCCTCGACGCCCTCATCGCGCAGGCGAACACGTTGCTCGAGCGCGAGGGCGATGATGTCCCGCGGCCGGCCACGTGGGTCGGGTTCCGGCTCGTCCCCGACATGGTCGAGTTCTGGCACGCCAGTCGCGACCGCATGCACCGGCGCCTCCGCTACCTGGCGGCCGACGGCGGCTGGATCGTGGACCGCCTGCAGCCGTAGCCACGCCGTTCGAACAGCTTGTGCACCGGACCTCTCGAAATGCGACCCGGCACGTCCATCCCTGCGTATGAATAGGATGTCCGCCATTACAGCGTATAGTGACGGAGATTATCGTCATTATGGGATGAGGTACACGATGGTCGCTGGTCCAGGACTGAGCCGCGAGATGGTCCGTCTCGGATCGAACGTCCGAGCCTGGCGCAAGATCATCGGCCTGACGGCGGACATCGTCGCTGAGCGCGCCGGTATTTCGCGGGACACGCTGCGTGCCATCGAGAACGGACGGTCGACCTCCTCCGAGAATCTGTTCGCGGCACTCCGAGCTGTCGGGATCCTGTCCCAGGTCGTCGACGCGTCCGATCCGCTGGCGAGCGATTTCGGCTCGCGGAACTTCGCTCGAACTGGCGTCGAGCGCGTCCGGATCCCTGCGCCGACGTCCTCAGACGATCCACGATGACCGTCGACATGGCGCCCGACCACCTGATCGAGGCGAACGTGAGCCTGGTGCTGCCAGACGGCGTCGAAGTCCCAGCCGGGCGGGTCACGACCGACGGGCTCCCGGGGTCGGCGGCGCCCGGCATCGTCTTCCGATACGCGGAATCGTTCCTCCTCGATCCACGCGGCTACGATCTGTCGCCGGACATGCCACGGAGCGCTGGTCCGCTCCGTGCGTGGTCGGGCCGTGAATCGCTCGGTGCACTCGGCGATGCCATGCCTGACAGCTGGGGACGTCGGATCATCCGCGCGGGAACGCAGGCGCGAAGCGGGCTGGACTACCTGCTGCACGTGAATGACGAGACACGCCAGGGTGCCTTGCGTTTCGCGGCGAAAGGCACGTTCCTCGGGCGACGCACCCATCCCGTGGCTCAGGTTCACGACCTGCCACGGATCTTTGCAGCAGCACGGGCATTCGAGACAGGCACCGAGTCCGACGAGGAGCTCGCGGTGCTGATCGAAGCAGGGACCAGCGCCGGAGGAGCGCGCCCGAAGGCGGTCGTCCGTCATCACGACGCACTCTGGATGGCGAAGTTCGCTCGCGACACCGAATACTCCGACCCGATGGCCTGGGAGGCGACGGCGCTCGCGCTCGCCCGTCAGTCAGGTGTCGAGACACCCGCCTTCGAGCTGGAGCGGATCGCCGAGGGCCGGTCGATCCTGCTCACGAAACGGTTCGACCGCGTCGGCGAGCAGCGCATCGGGTATCTCAGTGCTCACTCGCTCACCACGAAACCGGAGGACCAGCCTCTGTCGTACGTCCATCTGGCCGAAGCAGTCGCGTTCGCAAGCCCGACCCCGCGGGTGGATCTCGCCGAACTGTTCCGACGAGTCGCACTCAGCCTGCTCATCGGCAACGTGGACGACCATTTCCGGAACCACGGGTTCCTCCGGCAACACACCGGCTGGAAGCTGTCACCGGTCTTCGACCTGGAACCGAACCGGCGCCCAGACCGAGTGGAGGCCACGCCCATCACCGAAGGAGGCGAACGATACGGTCGTGACATCCGCGAACTCCGCGCCGTGCACGATGCGTTCCGTCTCTCGGCGACGGCCGCCGCTTCGATCATCCGCGAAACAGCGGAGCGCACGATGGATTGGCGGACGGTCGCGATCGGCTACGGCATCTCGCCTGAAGCCGCGGTCGTGGCCGAGCGTGCGTTCGACGGCGACAACCGGCACCACGCCCTGGAGATGCCTTCCCGGTGACCGAGCGGCCCGGCCACCGGGAAGTCCCCGGCCATTGAGCCGAGCCCGGTCATTGAGCCCGAACCCGGTCATTGAGCCCGAACCCGGTCATTGAGCCTGTCGAAATGCCCCTCGACAAGCTCAGGGACCAAGTAGACCCGGTCATTGAGCCTGTCGAAATGCACCCGGAGAACCTCACCCTTCGACAAGCTCAGGGACCGAGTAGACCGGTCATTGAGCCTGTCGAAATGCACCCGCAGAACCTCACCCTTCGACAAGCTCAGGGACCGGGCAGGCAGCTCAGGGACCGGGCAGGCAGCTCAGGGCCCCGGGGCCCGCGCTACCTCGGCGCGCGGACGACCACGACGCCGCCGACCGGCGGCTCGACGACCGCGGTGCCGTTGTCGGCGTCGACCGCGATGACGTAGGCACCGACGGCCACGCGCTGCACACCGGCGGTCGCCGGGTGCACGATGACGTCGAGCCCGGGCTCCACCCGGGAGACCTGCTGGTCGGCCGGGTCGGGGTCGGTCGTGAGCACGTGCGCCGGGTGCGTCCGCTCGGCCGCCGCCGCCGCCTCCCGACGGGTCAGCTCACTCGACGGTGTGGCCACGTGTGCGGCCGTCCCCGCGGTCACGCCGGCACCCAGGGCCGCCGTCTCCGCGCCGTCGATCGCGTTCCGCGATTCGCTGCCCGACGGGGCGGTCGCCACCGAACCCGTGTCACCGGCCTCGACGTGATGCGCCGGGTGGCTGCGCTCGAGCGCGGCACCCTCGACGTCGACGTTCGGCAGGATGCGGTCGAGCCACTTCGGGATCCACCAGGCGCTCTTCCCGAGCAGGTGCATGACCGCCGGGATGAGGAGCATGCGGACGACGAACGCGTCGACGAGCACGCCGAACGCGAGCCCGAACCCGATCGACCGGATCATCGCCGAGTGGGAGAAGATGAACCCGCCGAAGACGGAGATCATGATGATCGCCGCCGCCACGACGACCGTCCGGCCGGCGTGCAGCCCGCGTTGGACCGCCAGGCGCGCCGGGGCACCGTGGGCGAACGCCTCGCGCATGCCGGAGACGAGGAACAGCTGGTAGTCCATCGCGAGTCCGAAGAGGATGCCGATGAGGATCGTCGGCAGGAAGCTCAGGATGGGTCCCGGGTCGTGCACGCCGAACACCGGGCCGAGCCAGCCCCACTGGAAGATCGCCGTGATGCCGCCGAAGGTCGCCGCGAGCGACAGCATGAAGCCGAGCGTCGCCGTGAGCGGCACGAGGATCGAGCGGAACACGAGGATCATGATGATCAGCGACAGGCCGACCACGAGCGCCAGGTAGAGCGGGAGCGCGTCGGACAGCTGCTTCGAGACGTCGATGTTGCCGCTCGCACTGCCGGCCACGCCGAGCTCGACGTCGCCCGACAGTGGCGAGAGGTCGCGCAGGTCGCGGACGAGCTGCTCCGTGGAGACGGCGTTCGGGCCCTCCTTCGGGATCACCTGGAAGGCGAGGACGGAGTTGTCGTCCGAGGCGCCCACCGGCGCGACGGCCTTCACGTCGTCCTGGTCGGCGATCTCCTGGCCGATCCGCACCTGCTCCTCGAGGACCTCCTCGTCGGTGGCGGCGTCGGGCAGCGTGGCGACGACGAGCAGCGGACCGTTGACGCCGGCACCGAACTTGTCCTCGATGAGCGCGTAGGACTGGTACTGCGTCGAGTCGACGGCCTCCGAGCTGCCGTCCGGGAGGCCGAGGCGCATGTCGAGCGCGGGGATCGCGACGACGCCGAGCACGACGAGTCCGGCGACGAGCGTGCCGACGGCCCGCAGCGTGCCCATGGGCTTGGTCGGGACGGCGTCCGGACGCGGCGTGCCGATGGTGCCGCGTGCCTTCCGGCTGAGGATGCGGAGGCCGAGCAGCGACAGCAGGGCGGGCGTCAAGGTGACCGCGAGCAGGATCGCGACGGCGACGCAGATCGCGCCGACAGTGCCCATCAGGCCGAGGAACGGGATCCCCGTGACGTTGAGCGCCAGCAGCGCGACGAGGACGGTCGATCCGGCGAAGACGACCGCGTTCCCCGAGGTGCCGTTCGCGAGGCCGATGGACTCGTGCAGTTCGACGCCCGCGAGCAGCTGCTTGCGGTGCCGGTTCAGGATGAACAGCGAGTAGTCGATGCCGACCGCGAGCCCGAGCATGACGCCGAGCACCGGCGTGATCGAGAGCATGTCGACGACACCCGAGAGCGAGAGCGACGCGGTGACGCCGACACCGACGCCGACGATCGCGGAGACGAGCGGGAGCGATGCGGCGATGACCGTGCCGAGCATGACGAGCAGCGTGATCGCCGCGATGATGAGGCCGATCGCCTCACCCACCCCGAACAGCTGCGGCAGGCTCTGCGCGAGCTCGTTCGAGAACTCGACCTCGACGCCCGACGGGACGTCCTCCTTGACCTGGTCGATGACCGACTGCTTCGTCTCCGGCATGACCTCCTGCTGACGCTTGTCGAAGACGACGTTGGCGACCGCGGTGGTGTCGTCGGTCGAGACGGTGCGGATGCCCGAGGAGAGGTCGAGGAGCTGGGAGGAGAGTTCGAGCTTCGTGCTCTGCTCGTCGAGCTTCGCGAGGTTCTCGGTGATGGTGGCCTGCTGGGCGTCGAGCGCCGTCTGCTGCTGCGTGATCGCGGTCTGCTGGGCGTCGAACTGGGCCTGTGCGGCGGCTGGGAGCGTGCCGCCGGCGGCCTGCTGCGCCTGGGCGAGCGCGGCGCTCAGCTGGGTCTGCGCGTCGGTCAGCTGCTGCTGTCCGGCGTCGAGCTGCGTCTGGCCGTCAGTCAGCTGGGTGCGGCCGTCGTCGATCTGCGTCTTGCCGTCGGAGATCTGCTTCGCCTGGTCGGCGATGGTCTCCTGCGTCTCGAAGGGGTTGACCGTGGAGTCGACGCCCTTGAGGTCGGCCGTCTCGTCGAGCAGCTCACCGATCGCGGTCTTCTGGCTGTCGGTGAAGGCGTCTCCGTCCTTCGTGTGGAACACCATCGCCCCGGTGCCGCCGGAGGCGCTCGGGAACGACTCCTCGAGCTGGTCGGTGACCTTCGCGGTCGGCGTACCCGGGATGGTGACGGCGCTCGAGAGGGTGCCGCCGAAGGCGAGGAACGCGCCGACCGAGATGCCGAGGATCACGATCCAGGAGATGAGGACGGCCCACGCGCGACGCGCGGAGAAGCGTCCGAGGCGATACAGCAGTTCAGCCAAGGGAGTCTCGATTCTTCGGGAGGTGGTGCTGGTGACGTGTGCGGGGACGGAGCGGGAAGCGGATCAGTGCGTGGACGCGTAGCCGGTGCGGACGCTCGCGATGAGCCGTTCCAGCAGGTCGGTCCAGAGGGCACGGGCTTCATCGTCCGTGGTGGCGACGGTACTCGCGATCCAGTGATGGGCGAGCACTTCGACACCGTGCATGAGGGAGGACACCAGGAAGCCGGCCTCGAGTTCGTCGACGTCGGTGTTGCGCTCGGCCAGTTCGTGGGCGAGCTCTTGTGTGGTGCGGGAGAAGGTGGCCTGGAACAGCTGCTGCGGGCGCGAGTCGTCGGGTGCGAAGCCGCCGAGCGCGTTCCAGAGGAAGGCGATGACGCGGGGGATGTCGGTCGTGCGGAGCGCTGCGGCGACGTCCTCGAACATCGAGACGCGCGACCCCGGGCCTGCCGGTCGGGCGTTGACGGCGGACCGGAAGCTCTCGATCACGACAGCCAGCTCCTCGGTGCAGGAGGTGGTGACGAGGTCGTCGATCGAGGAGAAGTGGTTGAACACCGTGCGGCGCGAGACGTCGGCGCGCTCGGCGATGACGTCGACGTTGAAGCCGGCGATGCCCTGCTCCGCGATCATGACGCGGGCGGCGTCGAGGATCGCCCGATGGTGGCGCGCGCGGAGGGCTGCGCGTCGATCCTCGGCGGGGGCGGTGGTGGACACGTGGGTACACTACGTGCACCGATGCACTCAGTGCAACTTGTTGACGCAGTGTTCACCGATCTGTCAGGAAGGGGCGCTGACTCGCCCGAATGTGCACCAATATCCGAGATTCTCGTGCAGGATCGGGCGACTCAGCGACGCCGGGACGGGTGCCGGGATGGACGGACGGTCGGGTCGGGTGGACTGGGCGTCGGGTGGAGGGGTCGCGGCTCCGGCAAGCTGAGAGCATGACGACAGACGAGAAGCTCGACGCTCCACGAACGGGCTCGGTCCCCACGACGAACGCAGCCGCGTCCGACGCCTCGCGCACGCGGACCGCGTGGGCGGCCGTCGCCGTCATGATGGCGACGAGCTTCGTGCTCGTGCTCGCCGAGTTCCTGCCGCCGAGCCTGCTGCCGTCGATGGCCGCGTCGCTCGGGATCACCGAGGGCCAGGCCGGCCAGGCCGTCACCGCGACGGCGTTCATCGGCTTCCTCACGGCACCGACGATCGGGATCCTCGTCCCGCGACTCGACCGTCGCCTCCTGCTCGTCCTGCTCGCAGCGGCCGCCGCGGTGTCGAGCGCGCTCGTCGCGATCTCCGCCGACTTCGTGATGCTGCTCATCGCCCGACTCCTGCTCGGCGCGGCCCTCGGCGCCTTCTGGGCGATGTCGATCGCGATCGCCGCCCGCCTGTCCGCGCCGCACCACCTCGGTCGGGCGATCATGCTCGTGAACACCGGCACCACCGTCGCGACGGTCGCCGGTGTCCCGGTCGGCACCTACCTCGGTTCGGTCATGGACTGGCGCCTCATCTTCGCCGGCGTCGCGGTCATCACCGCGGCGGTGGCCGTCGCGCTGCGGCTCGTCCTCCCGCCCGTCGCGCCGGCTCCGTCGAGCGGCGGTCTGCGGTCACTCGTCGACACGCTCCGGGTCCCCGGCATCCGCGTCGGCCTGACGGGGCACATCCTGACCGTCCTCGGGCACTTCATCGCCTTCACCTACATCCGGCTCGCGATCGAGCGGGTGCCCGACCTCGACGCGGCCGGTGTGGCCGTCCTCCTCGCCGCGTTCGGTCTCGGCGGCGTGGTCGGCAACTTCGTGATCGGACTCCTCGTCGACCGCCACCTGGCGGCCCTGCGCTACGTCGTCCCGGCCTTCATCGGCGTCTCGATCGCGCTCGTGACCCTGTTCCCGGGGCAACCCTGGATCGTGACCATCGCGATCACCACCTGGGGCATGGGCTTCGGCGCCTGGCTGACGACCCTGAGCACGTGGATGGGTCGCCTCGTGCCGGACCGCATGGAGTCCGGTGGTGGACTCGTGGTCGCGGGGTTCCAGCTCGCGATCACCGTCGGTGCCGGTGCGGGTGGACTGCTCGTCGACGCGGTCGGCATCGTCCCAGCGCTCACGGTCGCGGCGATCTCCGCGATCGTCGGCGGCATCGTGTTCGGGTCGGCGCGCACCGCGCGGTGATGCCGAGGGCGGTCCGACCGAGCACCTACGCGGCCTGCGCCGCCTCGGCACGCCAGCGCGCCGGCGTGAGGCCCGTGTACCGCTGGAAGGCGCGCGCGAAGCCGTCTTCGGACACGTAGCCGAGCGCGCCGGCGAGCTCGGCCACGGAAGCGTCGCCCGTGAGGATGAGCCCCTTGGCTGTCTCCATGCGAACGGTCGTGAGGTAGGCGCGCGGAGTGTGCCCGACGACCTCGCGGAACCGCTCGGCGAACGCCGACCGCGACATCATGGCGATGCGGGCGAGCGTCTCGAAGGTCCACGGTCGCCCCGGTTCGGCGTGCAGGGCGTCGAGGACCGCGCCGATGTGCGGGTCACCGATGCGCTGCAGCCAGCGGTCCGGCGCGCAGCCGGCCTCGTTCCACGTGCGCAGCGCGGCCGACACGATCGTGGTCGCGATGCGGCTGCAGATGACGGTGTCGCCCGGCCGCGGACGGCCAGTCGCCTGCGGGCACCCCATGCCTGCGATGAGCGCCACCATCGAGGGCTCCTGCCCGGCGAAGTCGGCGACGTACAGGTGCTCGGGCAGCGTCTCCGCCACCTGTTGGCGCTGACCCGGCGGGGTGAAGGCGACATCGAGGAGCTCGGCGTCCTCGAGCGCGAGCACCGTCGTGGCGTGGGCGCGGGGGAAGAAGACGAGGTCGCCGGCGTCGAGGTCGCGGGTGCCGTCGGCGGCGGTGAGGCGGACGCGTCCGCTGGAGAGGTAGACGAAGCCGGACGCCGCGTGCGGTCGCCGCAGCGGTACGCCCGCGGCCAGGCGGTCGCGGTCGGTGCCGTGGATCGTCCACTCGAGCGTGGCGAGCGCACGGTCGAAAGTGTCGGTCGCGGGCCCTGCGGGAGCGGTCAGGGTGAGGGTCACACCGATGCGAACGCGAAGGCGTCGCCGGATGTTCCGCGACCTGCCCGCTGAGTCGCCCGGATCTGTCCGAATTCGGCGCGGATCCGAGCAGATTCGGGCCGCTCAGTTGCGGCTAGCGCCCGTCCACCACGGACATGAACCCCGCGAAGGCGAAGGCGGCGGGGATGAAGTAGAGCAGCGTGCGGGTGACGAGCCAACTGACCGCACCGACGGCCACCCAGATCGCATGGAAGCGCGCCCGGACGGTGAGGCGCCGGCCCTCCTCGCCGACGACCGTCTCCTTCCGGGTCCAGACCTGCTCAGCCTCCATGGCGTCCCGCGCCGCCTCGAGGACGCTCTCGGCGTCCTGTCCCGCCACCCGTTCGTCGCGGTACCGCTCGGCCCTCGTGATGAGACGCGGGACGAGGTCGGTGAGGATCGCATCGATAGCGACCCAGGGGGCGGCGTACGAGAAGTCGGCGGCCGGCTTACTGAAGAAGACGACCCGATCGTCGACCATCTCCACGTTGTAGTACGCCGCGGTGCTGACGAGCGACGACATCACGTCGGGGGTCAGCACGTATCGCGCGTCCGTCCCGTACCCGGACGGCGCGTAGACCCGGAACCAGCGGTCGAAGTCGCCCTCGAGGGAGATGCGCAGACCCCGGTCGAGGCCCGGCGGCAGGTCGCTGCGGACGGTGTCGTTCGTCGTCGCGTCGAGCAGGAGATGCGGGAGCGGGGCCGGCAGCTGCACGGTCAGGTAGTGCCAGTCCCGCGACCGCTTCACGTCGTCGACCAGGTTGCCGAACTCGACCCGGTCGCCGACGAACCGCGGGTGGGAGTGCACCTGTGGTCCCGGCACGGTGATGAAGGCGTTGTTGTACTTCCCCGTCGTGGTGATGAGCGAGGAGAACATCGCACGTCCTTTCGACTCCTCCTCGAAGCCGTTGGCCACCGCGGTCAGGTGGCGCCGCCATTCGGCGAGGCGCGCCTTCGGGGACGGCGGACGTCGCGACCAGCGGTACAGGAGCCACGCACCGACGAGCAGCCCGATGAGGACGAGCACGGCGACGATCAGACCGACGACGTCATCGGCCTCGACGCGACGGTCGTGATACTCGTCGACGCTGACGCCGACCGAGACGAGGGCGATCGCGAGGTACCAGAGGACGAGGCTGAAGTAGAGGTGGAAGAGCACCCTCCGCCCGGTGGGCACCCACTTGGACCGGCCAGAACGACGCTCGTCCGCCATCGCCGCGGCGACCTCGTGTTCGGGCGCCGTCAGCCACCGCAGTTCCACTGATCCAGATCCCCTCGACGCCCTCAGCCTCCCAGCGTAGGGCAGGGTGACTACCGGCTCGCAGCGTTGACGACGGCGCGGACCGACGCCTCGAGCACGGAGCGATGGCGCCCGGCTGCCCACACCGTCTGCGCGCCACGGCGGACCTCGAGGAGGGTCAGGGCCTCGGCGCCGCTTCCGGCACTGAGCGAGGTCTGATGCAGGGAGACGATCTCGACGTGGATGCCGTGGTCGGCGAGGAGACGGGTCGCCGCCTCGACCGGACCGACGTCGGCGAAGGTGGCCTCATGGCGATCCCCGTCGATCACGAGACCGATCGTCGTCCGCGAGGTCTCGCCGGTCGTCGCCACATCGACCTCGAGCAGCTCGACCCGGGACGGCGTCGCCGACAGGTAGCTGCGCTCGAACGCCGCGAGCAACGCCTCGGCGTCCAGTTCGCGACCGGTCTCGTCCGCCTGCTGCTGGACGCGACGCGAGAAGTCCACCTGGAGACGACGGGGCATCTCGATGCCGTAGTCGCGCTCGAGCAGGTAGGCGATGCCGCCCTTGCCCGACTGCGAGTTCACCCGGATGACCGCCTCGTAGCTCCGGCCGAGGTCCGCGGGGTCGACCGGCAGGTAGGGCACGCGCCACGGGAGGTCCTCCGGGCGGCTGCCGGTCGCCTCGGCCCGCGCTCGGTGTTCCGCGAAGCCCTTCTTGATCGCATCCTGATGCGTCCCCGAGAACGCGGTGTGGACGAGGTCGCCGACGTAGGGGTGGCGCGGGTGGATCTCGATGCGGTTGCTGTGCTCCACGACCCGACGGATGTGGTCGATGTCGGAGAAGTCGATCATCGGGTCGACGCCCTGCGCGTGCAGGTTGAGCGCGAGGGTCGCGAGGTCGACGTTGCCGGTCCGCTCGCCGTTGCCGAAGATGCACCCTTCGACGCGTTGGGCGCCGGCGAGGACCGCGAGCTCAGCGCACGCGATCCCCGTACCGCGGTCATTGTGGGGGTGGACCGACAGGATGACGGCGTCGCGGCGGTCGAGGTTGCGGTGCATGTACTCGATCTGGTCCGCATAGACGTTCGGGCTCGCCGCTTCGACGGTCGCGGGCAGGTTGAGGATCACCGGGCGGTCCGGCGAGGCATCCCACAGGGTCGTCATGGCGTCGCAGAGCTCGAGGGCGTAGTCCGGCTCCGTCAGGTTGAAGACCTCGGGCGAGAACTCGAACCGCACCCCGTCGAGGTCGCCGGCGAACTCGACGACGTCGGAGCCGCCGGCGAGGATGAGCGCGCGGAGTGAGTCGCGGTCGTGTCCGAGGACGACCTCCCGCCAGAGCGGCGCCGTCGCGGTGTACAGGTGGATGACGACCGGGTTCCGGATCCCACGGATCGACTCGACCGTGCGCTCGATCAGGTCGCGGCGGGCCGGTGTGAAGACGACGATCGTGACGTCCTCGGGGGCGATGTCGGTCTCGGCGATCAGGCGGACGAAGTCGTAGTCGGTCTGCGAGGCGGAGGGGTAGCCGACCTCGATCTCCTTGTACCCCATCGAGACCATGAGCTCGAAGAAGGCCCGCTTCCGCTCGGGGTCCATGGGCTCGGCGAGCGCTTGGTTCCCGTCGCGCAGGTCCACCGGCACCCAGAGCGGCGCCTCGGTCAGTCGTCTCGACGGCCAGGTGCGGTCGAGGAGGGGGACGTCCACCCGCGAGTACAGGTCCTGGTAGCGATGGGACGGCATCTGCGAGTGGCGCTGGCGATTCCAGCTCGGCGCGGAGGACGGGACGGGGCCGGCGGGCGTGGAGAGTCGGGAGTCTGCGGGGATCACGCGGCTACGCTAACACAACTTGTCAGACAAGCTGAGGACTATGATCGACACATGGACACCGTGCACCGCGAATCACTCTCCGACCAGGTCGCACGCTTGCTCCTGCAGCGCATCCAGGCCGGTGAGTGGGAGATCGGCCAGAAGCTGCCCGGCGAGACGACCCTGGCACCGCAGCTCGGTGTCGGCCGGTCGACGATGCGCGAGGCGATCCGCCAGCTGGCCGGCCAGGGCGTGCTGTCGAGCCGGCAGGGATCGGGGAACTTCCTCCGGTCGCGCACGCCGGTCCAGGATTGGGACGCGCTCGTCCTGCGGACCGCGATCGGCTCGGTCATCGAGGCGCGCATCGCCATCGAGTGTGAAGCGGCAGCCCTCGCCGCGCAACGCCACACGGCGTCCGACCTGACCGCCATCCGGGCAGCGTTGGCCCATCGGAACGCCGATCGCGCGACCATCGAGGGTCGTGTCGACGCCGACACGGCGCTCCACCGGAGCATCGTGGCCGCGAGCGGGAACGAGATCCTCACCGAACTGTTCGACACCTTCGCCGAGCGCAGCCGCGAGGCGATGATCCAGATGCTCCGCCTCAGTGGCGCGCCGGGGACGGACCACGACCAGCTCGTCCATGAGCACATCGTGCAGGCGGTCGTGGATCGCGATGCCACCGCGGCCTTCGACCGCAGCCGCACCCATCTCGTCGCCCTCCGCGACGGGTTGACCCGTTCGGACTGATCGCAGCGCGCGCGTGACTATACGCCTGTCGGCGCACGGATGACACGCCCCCACGGATATCGATCGGCAGGCGCAGGCTGGGCGTGAGTACCGCTCCGCCGGGGCGGGCACCGAGCACTGCACCAACGCGCCGATCAGGCGTCGAACTGGTCCTCGCGGGGACGGGCGGGAACACGCAGCATGTCGAAGGCTCCGAACCGGAACAAGCCACCCAAACGCATCCGGAAGGACCGCTACGAAGCGGAACTGGAACGACTCCAGATCGAACTGGTCGCGATGCAGCGCTGGGTGATCGAGACCGGCGCACGGGTCGTCGTGGTCTTCGAGGGCCGAGACGCCGCAGGCAAGGGCGGCGCGATCAAGCGCATCGTCCAATATCTGAACCCGCGTTCGGCACGGGTCGCCGCCCTGCCGACCCCTGGTGAGCAGGAGCGCGGCCAGTGGTACTTCCAGCGCTACGTCCAGCACCTGCCCACGGCGGGCGAGATCGTGCTGTTCGACCGCTCGTGGTACAACCGTGCCGGCGTCGAACGGGTGATGGACTACTGCACCCCTGAGCAGTACCGGCGATTCCTCCGCCAGACTCCCGTGTTCGAGCGGATGCTCGTCGAGGACGGCATCATCCTCATCAAGTACTGGTTCTCGGTCTCCGACGACGTCCAGGAGCAGCGGTTCCGCTCGCGTCTCGACGACCCGATGCGTCGCTGGAAGCTGTCCGACACGGACCTCCAGTCGATCACCCGCTGGGAGGACTACTCGCGCGCCAAGGACGAGATGTTCGAGGCCACCGACCACGCGGACGCACCCTGGTGGACGATCGAGAGCGACGACAAGCGGGCGTCCCGGTTGAACGCGATCTCGCACCTGCTCTCTCAGATCCCCTACGAGCAGCGCGCCCCCGAGCCGATCGACATCCCCGAGCGGCCGGGCGCCGACGGGTACGACCGACCCGCGCGCGAACGGTACCGGTACGTGCCGGATCACGCCCACACGCTCGGGCACTGAGCATCGCGGGCACTGCACGTCGCGGAGGAGGGTCGGCCCGAGTCAGTCGGCGCTCGGGCCACCCTGTCGTGCGCGGTGGGCGCGGACCCGACCCCGACTGGCACAGGCCGGCGACGGACACCAGTGCCGTCTGCCGGAGGTGTCGAGGAACACCCAGCGGCAGTCGACCTCGGCGCACTGACGCAACAGCTCCCGGTCCGGCCCCTGCAGCATGACCAGCGCCTGGACGGCGATCGCGGCGAGCGCCGCGTCGAGCGTGACGTCGGCCTGAGCGGGACCACTCCACAGCGCTCCGGCCGACCCTGACGCGTGTCCACGCACCTGCGTGAGATCGTCCGAGGCCGGTTCGCGCCCGGCGACCGCCGCCATCGCCAGCTCGCGGAGCGCTTCCCGCAACCGCACGAGGCGGTCGAGGTCGTCGGAGCTCAGCTCGCCAACCACCCCGAACCCGACCAGGCCGAGCCACCGCCGTCCCGCCTCGGGCGTCCCGATCCGCTCCACCGGCCGCGTTCCGAAGCTCTGTCCCTGCGTGGCGAGCAGGTTCAGCCAGGTGGCTCCGCCGTCGAAGCGGAAGTCGGTCTCGGTCGTCATGGTTCGAGTGTAACGTGTCAACCGTTACAACCGGGACGAGTGAGGGAACGATGATGCAGGGAGCGACGATGCACGAGGTGTTCGATGTGGCGGCCGGCCGCGAACGACTGGCGGAGCTGCAGGACGAGACGACGACCGCGGCCTGGCGCGCGACGGTCGATGCGGCGGCGCCGGGCTTCGACGAGTGGATCGTCGGCGCCGTGTTCGGTGGGACGTATCAGCGCGAGGGCCTGACGCCGCGCGACCGACAACTGCTCATCATCGGCGCGCTGACGGCGCTCGGCGGCGTCGACCCGCAACTCAGCGGCCACCTCACGACGTCGCTCCGGATCGGGATGACCCGGACGGAGCTCGCCGAGGCGCTCGTCCACCTCGTGCCGTATGTCGGGCTGCCCCGGGTGATGGCGGCACTGCGACTCCTCCCCGAGCCGGCGGCCGGACCACCGGCGACCGACCGCGACGTCGACGCCCGGTGACCCGGGTGCGGCTCGGGACCCGGGTGATCCGCACGGTGCTCGGCGACATCGACCCGGCCACCGCGGGCGTGGTCGACTCCCACGACCACCTCTTCCTGCGGACACCGGTCCTGGCCGGTGAGGACCTCGTCGAGGAGCCTGACGCCACGACCGCGGTCGAGCGGTTCGCAGCGGCGGGCGGCAGGACCGTCGTCCAGTGGACGCCTCGAGGTCTCGGACGCGGCCTCCCGGCACTCCGGCGGATCAGTGCGTCGACGGGGGTCCACGTCGTGGCGGCGACCGGACGACATCTGCGACGCGTCTACCCCGACGGCGCTGCGGAACCCGCGCGCTCGGCCGACGAGCTCGCAGCGGCGTTCATCGACGACGTCGACCGGCACGGGTGCGGACTGATCAAGATCGGTATCGGCCCCGACCGCCTCGCCGAGGACGAGCGGGACGCGGTGCGGGCCGCCGCGATGGCGCATCACGCCACCGGTGTACCGATCGCGGTACACCTCGAGCAGGGAGCCGCGGCCGACCTCGTCCTGGCCGCGCTGGACGCAGAGGAGGTGGACCCGAGGTCCATCGTCCTCGGGCATCTCGGCCGGAACCCTCACGTCGAGCAGATCCTCGATGCCGCGCGTTCCGGCGCGTGGGTGTGCCTCGACACGCCATCGCCGGCTCATCCGATGGACCCCGCTCGACTGGCGCGGATCCTCGAAGCCCTCATCGACGACGGACACCTGCCCGCCCTGCTCCTCGGCGCCGACACGACCACGTCCGCCTCCCGCGCGCGGCCGGAGGAGTACGGTCCGGCGGCGCTCCTGACGACCGTCGCACCGCAGCTCGCGCAGGCCGTCGGCGCGGAAGCGGTGTCGACGATCACCCGCGACAACCCCGCCCGCGCGTGGGCGTTCGAGCCCCGCGCACCACGCACCGTAGGGAGGTCGTGAGGATCCACGCGGAAGGCGTATGGAAACCGTGAGGACCGCCGTCGGAGGTCGTTGACGGGTGTTGGCTCTGAGCTGTCCCGAACGGGACACAGCACCACGCACCCGCACCACGCACCCACTGGAGTCCTCTTGCTCGACCTCGTCTACGTACTCGGCGTCATCGCCGTGTTCGCTCTGGTCGGCCTCGTCGCCCGGGGAGTGGAGAGACTGTGATCGTCTTCGAACTCCTCGCCGCCGTCCTGGCCGTCGCCGCCGTCGTGTACCTCGTGTACGCGCTCGTGAAACCCGAGAGGTTCTGATGCAGACCCTCTTCGCGATCCTCCAGGTCTCTACCCTCGTCCTGGTCCTCGTGCTGCTCTACCGTCCGCTCGGTGAGTACCTCGCCCGGGTGTACACCTCCAGTAAGGACTTCGCCGTCGAGCGCGGCTTCTACCGCGTGATCGGTGTCGACGCCCGCTCCGAGCAGACCTGGCAGGCCTACCTCCGCGGGGTGCTCGCCTTCTCGCTCGTCGGCGTCCTCCTCGTCTACGCCCTGCAGCGCGCCCAGGCCGTCCTGCCCTTCGCGCTCGGCCTCCCCGCCGTCCCCGAGGGCCTGTCGTTCAACACGGCCGTGTCCTTCGTCACGAACACCAACTGGCAGTCGTACTCCCCCGAGGTCACGATGGGCTACACCGTGCAGCTCACGGGCCTCGCGGTGCAGAACTTCGTGTCCGCGGCCGTCGGCATCGCGGTCGCGATCGCCCTCGTCCGCGGGTTCGCGAGTCGCCGCAGCGGCACCATCGGCAACTTCTGGGTCGACCTCACCCGCGGCACCCTCCGCGTGCTGCTGCCGCTCTCCGTCGTCATGGCGGTCGTGCTCATCGCGGGCGGGACCATCCAGAACCTCAACGGCTTCACCGACGTCACGACCATCACGGGCGCGACGCAGACCATCCCCGGCGGGCCGGTCGCCTCGCAGGAGGCCATCAAGCTCCTCGGCACGAACGGCGGCGGGTTCTTCAACGCGAACTCCGCGCACCCCTTCGAGAACCCGACCGCCTGGACGAGCCTCGTGCAGAACATCCTCATGCTCGCGATCCCGTTCTCCCTGCCGCGCACCTTCGGCCGCATGGTCGGCGACCACAAGCAGGGCTATACGATCCTCGCGGTCATGGGCGTCATCTTCCTCGCCTCGTTCTCGATCCTCACGGCGCTCGAAGCCCGCGGCCTCGGAGCGGCACCGATGGCGGCCGGCGGCGCGATGGAGGGCAAGGAGCAGCGCTTCGGCGTCTTCGCCTCGACGCTGTTCGGCTCGACCTCGACACTCACCTCGACGGGTGCCGTCAACTCGATGCACGACTCGTACACCGCACTCGGCGGCATGATGCCGATGATCAACATGATGCTCGGCGAGATCGCCCCCGGCGGCGTCGGCTCAGGCCTCTACGGCATGCTCGTGCTCGCCGTCATCGCCGTGTTCATCGGTGGGCTGCTCGTCGGCCGGACCCCGGAGTACCTCGGCAAGAAGATCGGCCCACGGGAGATCAAGCTCGCGAGCCTGTACATCCTCGTGACGCCGACCCTCGTGCTCGCCGGCACCGCACTGAGCTTCGCCATCCCCGGCGTCCGCTCGGACGTTGAGACGACGTCGATCTGGAACCCGGGCCTCCACGGCCTGTCCGAGGTCCTCTACGCCTTCACCTCCGCCGCGAACAACAACGGTTCCGCGTTCGCCGGCCTCACGGCGAACACCCCGTGGTTCAACACGGCCCTCGGTGTCGCGATGCTCCTCGGCCGCTTCATCCCGATCGTGCTCGTCCTCGCGCTCGCCGGTTCGCTGGCCGCACAGGACCGGGTGCCGTCGACCGCCGGAACGCTCCCGACCAACCGGCCGCAGTTCGTCGGCCTCCTCACCGGTGTCGCCGTGATCATCACCGCACTCACCTACTTCCCCGTACTCGCGCTGGGTCCCCTGGCGGAAGGGCTGTCATGAGCCACGTCCGCGACGCACACCGCGTGATCATCACCGCACTCACTTACTTCCCCGTACTCGCGCCAGGTCCCCTGGCGGAAGGGCTGTCATAAACCATGTCCACCACGCACACGCTTCCCGCCCCGGCGGAACCCGAGCAGGAGCAGGACCACCACCACGAGCCCGCGAAGGCCGCGTTCGGCCCCGCACAGCTGCTCGCCGCGACCCCGGGCGCCTTCCGCAAACTCGACCCGCGGCTCATGGTCAAGAACCCGGTCATGTTCATCGTCGAGGTCGGGGCTGCACTGACGACCGTCCTCGCGATCGCCGAACCGTTCCTCGGTGGCGCGCAGGAGTCCGGCGGGTCGGCCGTGCCGGCGTCGTTCACCTGGGGCATCGCGATCTGGCTATGGCTCACGGTCGTCTTCGCGAACCTCGCTGAGTCCGTGGCCGAGGGACGCGGCAAGGCGCAGGCCGACAGCCTCCGCAAGACGCGCACCTCGACCATGGCGAACCAGGTCACGGCCTACGACGCCTCGGCGGACCCGTCCGCGGAGCACGCCGCCATCGGCCAGGTCTCCTCCGCGGACCTCACCCTCGGCGACGTCGTCGTGGTGACCGCTGGCGAGCTCGTCCCGGGCGACGGCGACATCGTCTGGGGCATCGCCTCGGTCGACGAGTCGGCGATCACGGGCGAGTCGGCCCCGGTCGTCCGCGAGTCCGGCGGCGACCGCAGCGCCGTCACCGGCGGCACCCGCGTGCTGTCGGACCGCATCGTCGTCCGCATCACCTCGAAGCCCGGCGAGACCTTCGTCGACCGCATGATCGGCCTCGTCGAGGGTGCGGCGCGGCAGAAGACGCCGAACGAGATCGCGCTCAACATCCTGCTCGCGAGCCTGTCGATCGTGTTCGTGGTCGTCGCGCTCACGCTCAACCCCATCGCCTCCTATGCGGCTGCTCCGGTCAGCGTCCCGGTCCTCATCGCCCTGCTCGTCTGCCTCATCCCGACGACCATCGGCGCCCTGCTCTCGGCCATCGGCATCGCCGGCATGGACCGACTCGTGCAGCGGAACGTCCTCGCGATGTCCGGTCGCGCGGTCGAGGCCGCCGGCGACGTCACGACCCTGCTGCTCGACAAGACCGGCACCATCACCTACGGCAACCGCCAGGCGGTCGAGTTCATCGCCCTCCGCGGTGTCACGCCGGAGGAACTCGCGCAGGCCGCAGCCCGGTCCTCGCTCAGCGACCCGACGCCCGAGGGCAAGTCGATCGTCGACCTCGCGGCCGAGCGTGGCATCCACCTGGACGGGTCCGGGGCCGGCGAGATCGTCCCGTTCACCGCGCAGACCCGCATGAGCGGCCTCGACCAGCCGGACGGCGCACAGATCCGCAAGGGCGCCGGCTCGGCCGTGCTGGCCTGGGTGGAGTCGTTCGGCCCCCTCGCCGACGCGACCCGCGCCGAGCTCCAGGAGCACGTCGAGGCGGTGTCCGCCGGCGGCGGCACCCCGCTCGTCGTCGCGCAGACCGACACCACCGGCACCGCGCGGGTGCTCGGCGTCGTCCGACTGAAGGACGTCGTCAAGGCCGGCATCGCGGAGCGGTTCGCCGAGCTGCGCGCCATGGGCATCCGCACGGTCATGATCACGGGTGACAACCCGCTCACCGCGAAGGCGATCGCCGCCGAGGCCGGAGTCGACGACTTCCTGGCCGAGGCGACGCCCGAGCAGAAGCTCGAGCTCATCCGCAAGGAGCAGGAGGGCGGCAACCTCGTCGCGATGACCGGTGACGGCACGAACGACGCTCCGGCGCTCGCACAGGCCGACGTCGGTGTCGCGATGAACACGGGCACCTCCGCTGCGAAGGAGGCCGGCAACATGGTCGACCTCGACTCCGACCCGACGAAGCTCATCGACATCGTCCGGATCGGCAAGCAGCTGCTCATCACCCGAGGCGCCCTCACGACGTTCTCGATCGCGAACGACGTCGCCAAGTACTTCGCGATCATCCCGGCCATGTTCGCCGGGGTGTTCCCGGGGCTCGCACTGCTCAACATCATGCAGCTGCACTCCCCCGCGTCGGCGATCCTCTCGGCGATCATCTTCAACGCGATCATCATCGTGATCCTGATCCCGCTGGCCCTCCGCGGCGTGAAGTACCGACCGCTCAGCGCTTCGAAGGTCCTCAGCCGGAACCTGTTGGTCTACGGGCTCGGTGGCGTGATCGCGCCGTTCATCGGCATCAAGCTCATCGACCTCGTCGTCACCCTCATCCCCGGCTTCTAGCCCCACCCAGCACACGAAAGCAGACAGATCATCATGAGTGCATCCCGCAGCGGCATCGCCCAGTACTGGGTCGCCATCAGGGCCATGCTCGCCCTCACCGTCGTCCTGGGCGTCGGCTACCCCCTCATCGTCACCGGCATCGGGCAGGCGACGATGTCCTGGCAGGCGAACGGATCCGCCGTCACCGAGGGTGACAAGACGGTCGGCTCGGCGCTCATCGGGCAGTCGTTCACCGACGCCGACGGCAAGCCGCTGCCGCAGTGGTTCCAGTCGCGTCCGTCGGCGGCCGGCGACGGCTACGACGGTGGGGCGTCGAGCGGCAGCAACCTCGGGCCGGAGAACACCGACCTCGTCGCCTCGATCGAGGAGCGCCGCGCCGCCATCGCGTCCTTCGAGGACGTCGATCCGTCGAGCATCCCCGTCGACGCGCTGACGGCCTCCGCGTCCGGTCTCGATCCGCACATCAGCCCGGCCTACGCGCTGCTGCAGGTGCCCCGCGTAGCCGCCGAGCGCGGCCTCGACGAGGGCGAGGTCCGTGCCCTCGTCGAGCGCCTGACGCAGGGCCCCGACCTCGGCTACCTTGGGGAGTCCACGGTCAACGTCCTGCAGCTCAACCTCGCCGTGGCCGGACTGAACGGATAATCATGCAGCGCGGACGACACAGCGCGGCCCCCGGGGTCGGCAGGCAGAGCGCCATGCTCCAGGAGGACTGAACACCATGCAGCGCGGACGACTCCGGGTGCTCCTCGGCGCGGCCCCCGGGGTCGGCAAGACCTACGCCATGCTCGAGGAAGGGCACCGCCTCGCTTCGGAGGGTGTCGACGTGGTCGTCGCGGTCGTCGAGACCCACGGTCGGGCCGCGACGGCCGCCCTGACGGAGGGGCTCGAGACGTTGCCGCGTCGGGGTGTCGAGCACCGGGGCGTGACGCTCGACGAGATGGACCTCGAGGCCGTCCTCGCACGCCGCCCCGAACTCGCGCTCGTCGACGAACTGGCCCACACGAACGCCCCCGGCTCCACGAACGAGAAGCGCTGGCAGGACGTCGAAGCTCTGCTCGCCGCCGGTGTCTCGGTCCTCTCGACGGTGAACATCCAGCACATCGAGTCGCTGAACGACGTCGTCCGGCAGATCACCGGGGCGCCGCAGCGGGAGACGATCCCCGACGCCGTGCTGCGGGCGGCCGACCAGATCGAACTCATCGACCTCGCTCCACAGGCACTCCGCGACCGGCTCGCCGGCGGCCGGGTCTACCCGGCCGAACGGATCGACGCCGCACTGTCCAACTACTTCCGCCTCGGCAATCTCACGGCACTGCGCGAGCTGGCGCTGCTGTGGCTGGCCGACG
Organism: Plantibacter sp. CFBP 8804; assembly: GCF_014841225.1. NCBI lineage: Bacteria > Bacillati > Actinomycetota > Actinomycetes > Micrococcales > Microbacteriaceae > Plantibacter > Plantibacter sp. CFBP 8804. The sequence continues at coordinate 85,273 of NZ_JACYTU010000009.1, read as the reverse complement.
AGGTCGACTCCGCCCTCCGCGACTATCGCGCCGAACACGGCATCGACAGCACCTGGGAGGCGCGTGAGCGGGTCGTCGTGGCCCTCACCGGCGGCCCAGAGGGCGAGACCCTGCTCCGACGCGGCGCCCGGATCGCAGCCCGCTCCTCCGGTGGCGAGCTCATCGCGGTGCACGTGACGACGCAGGACGGCCTCCGGACCGCGAACCCCGGTGCACTCGCGCAGCAGCGAGCGCTCGTCGACACCCTCGGCGGCACCTTCCACCAGGTGGTCGGCGACGACGTGCCGCGCGCGCTCGTGGACTTCGCGAAGGCGGCGAACGCAACGCAGCTCGTCATCGGCGTCAGCCGGCGCAGTCGACTGTCCGCCGCGGTCACCGGGCCCGGCATCGGCAACACGGTCATCCGCGAGTCGGGCAACATCGACGTCCACATCGTCAACCACGAAGCGGCGGGCGGTCGGTTCCGACTGCCGAAGCTCGGCGGTGCCCTGAGCGCACGGCGCCACATCGCAGGCTTCGCGCTCGCGCTCATCGGCGGGCCGCTCGTCACCTGGCTCCTCCACCTCGCCCGCACCGAGGAGTCGATCACGAGCGAGGTGCTGTCCTACCAGCTCCTCGTCGTGCTCGTCGCGCTCGTGGGAGGGTTCTGGCCGGCGGTGTTCGCAGCCGTCCTGTCCGGGGTCACGCTCGACTTCGTCTTCGTCCAACCGCTCTACACCGTGACCATCGACGACCCGGCGCACCTCGTCGCGCTCGTGCTCTACGTCGTCATCGCCGTGATCGTGAGCGGCGTCGTCGACCTCTCGGCTCGGCGGGCTCGCACGGCCAGGCGCGCGGCCGCGGAGTCCGAGCTGCTCGCGACGGTCGCGGGCAGCGTGCTCCGCGGCGAGGGTGCCCTGCAGGCGCTCGTCAGCCGGACCCGCGAGTCCTTCTCGCTCGCCGGGGTGCGCCTCGTCGCGGGGGAGCAGGTCCTCGCGGTCGACGGCGAACCGACCCGCGGAGGCGACTTCACGAGCATCCCGATCGGCACCCGCGCGGTGCTCGAACTGCACGGCGGGGTGCTCGCCGCGTCCGACCGCCGTCTGCTCGCCGTCATCGCAGCGCAGCTCGACGCCTCGCTCGAGCACACCGATCTGCGCGCCACCGCCCAGGAGGTCGGCCCGCTGGCCGCGACCGACCGGGTGCGGAGCGCGCTGCTCTCGGCGGTCAGTCACGACCTCCGGCGCCCCCTCGCCGCCGCGACCGCCGCCGTCACCGGACTGCGCGCGACCGACGTCGAGCTCACCACGGCGGACCGCCGCGACCTCCTCGAGACCGCGGACGACAGCCTGCGCACGCTCGCGGCCCTCGTCACGAACCTGCTCGACGTCAGTCGCCTCCAGGCCGGTGTCCTCGCCGTGACCGTCGCGCCGATCGACGTCGAGGACGCGATCCTGCCGGCCTTCGACGAGCTCGGCATCGGGCCGCACGACGCCGAGCTCGACCTCGCACCCGACCTCCCGCCCGTCCTCGCGGACGCCGGCCTCCTCCAGCGCGTCATCGTGAACCTCCTGACGAACGCGCAGCGCTTCAGCCCGGACGACACCCCCGTCCGGATCGCGACGAGCGGGTTCCGCGACGCCGTCGAGATCCGCATCGTGGATCACGGCCCGGGCATCGCGCCCGACCGACGCGAGGACGTGTTCGTCCCCTTCCAGCGGCTCGGCGACACCGACAACCTCACCGGTCTCGGCCTGGGACTCGCGCTGTCGAAGGGCTTCGTCGAGGGGATGGGTGGCACACTCGAACCGGAGGACACGCCGGGTGGGGGCCTCACCATGGTGGTGTCACTGCCTGCGGCACGTGATCAGGAGGGGAGCGCTCGATGAAGATCCTGATCGCCGACGACGACCCGCAGATCCTCCGGGCCCTGCGCATCACGCTCACCGCCCGCGGCTACGAGATCATCACGGCCGAGGACGGCACCGCTGCGCTCAACGCCGCGACGACGCACCGGCCCGACCTGTACCTGCTCGACCTCGGCATGCCGGGGCTCGACGGGCGGCAGGTGATCGAGGGCCTCCGCGGCTGGACCGACGCCCCCATACTCGTGGTGTCCGGTCGTGCCGGATCGACCGACAAGGTCGAGGCGCTCGACGCCGGAGCCGACGACTACGTGACGAAGCCCTTCGCGATCGACGAACTGCTCGCCAGGATCCGCGCCCTCACCCGGCGGGTCCCCGGCGCCGAGGCCGAACCCACCGTGCGGTTCGGCGACATCGTGGTCGACCTCGCTGCGAAGCAGGTCACCAAGCAGATCCCTGGTGCGTCCCCGGCCACCGTCCGCCTGACGCCGACGGAGTGGCAGGTGCTCGAGCTGCTCATCCGGAACGCCGGCAAGCTCGTGACCCGACAGATGCTGCTCACGGAGATCTGGGGTCCGACGCACGTGACCGACACCGGCTACCTGCGCCTCTACATCGCGCAGCTGCGGAAGAAGCTCGAACCTGAGCCGGCCACTCCCCGCCACCTGCTCACCGAGGCCGGCATGGGGTACCGCTTCCAGCTCTGAGCGAGGGCTCGCGTCGAGTCGGGCAGGGTAACAGGTTGCAGCGCCCGAGGCCATGCCCCCGGAATCGCAGCTTGCACGCGTACCGTCGCAGTCGCGTCCGGGCTTTCCGGACGAGACCCACGCAGGTACCGCAGAACCAGAGAGGATGGCGCCCATGACCCAGGTCATCGAAACCATCGACGTCGACGTTCCCGTCTCCGTCGCCTACAACCAGTGGACCCGCTTCGAGGACTTCCCCAAGTTCCTCGACGAGGTCGACTCGATCACGCAGGTCACCGACACCCTTACCGAGTGGACGGTCAGCGTCGCCGGACAGACCCGCACCTTCGAGGCGGAGATCACCGAGCAGCACCCCGACGAGCGCGTCGCCTGGACCAGCACTGGTGGCGAGGTCGACCACGCCGGCGTCGTGACGTTCCACCGCCTCGAGGAGGCCAAGACGCGCGTCACCGTGCAGCTCGACTGGGAGCCCAAGGGGCTCCTCGAGCACCTCGGCGCAGCCGTCGGTGTGGCCGGCCATGCGGTCAAGAAGGACCTCGGCAACTTCAAGCAGCTCGTCGAATCCGAGGGCCAGACCGGACAGGGATGGCGTGGCGATGTCAAGTGACGGCCCCCGCCCCGGTCCCCCGCACACGCACGACGACGACGTGAAGCACGATGTGCCGAAGCCCGAGGAGGTCGACCCCGAGACGGGGACCGACGCCGAGGGCGACCCCGTCGAGAACCCGTCGGGCTGATCCTCCGGCGTCGGCCCGTCCGAGGCGAGCACCGCCCCGAGACGGGGACCGACGCCGACGGCGATCCCGTCGAGAACCCGTCGGGCTAGCAACACGCCCGTCACACCGCATCACCGCCTCTAGGCTCGGAGCATGAGTGCTCGCGCCGGTCAGGCGAACCCCCGCCCCGCGCTGTCCGCCCCTCTTCGGCGGCGGCGCGGGGCGATCTTCGTCTTCATGCTCACCGTCGGCGTGGGCCTGTCGTCCTTCATCGTCCGGACGCCCGCCGTCCGCGACCTCGTCCACGCGAGCACCGCCGAGATGGGACTCATCCTCTTCGGCATCTCCGTCGGGTCGATGACGGGCATCCTGTCGTCCGCGGCGCTCGTCCGTCGGTTCGGTGCGCGTCGTCCGATCATCATCGGCGGGGCGGCGTTCGTCATCGGGCTCGCCCTGCTCGCCCTCATGGCGGGTGCCGGGCAGGGCGTCGGCGTCTTCCTCGGTCTGATCGGCATCGGTCTGGGCTTCGGCCTCGCCGAGATCGCGATCAACATCGAGGGCGCGATGATCGAGCAGCTGTCCGGGCGGTCCATCCTGCCCGTGCTCCACGGCTGCTACAGCCTCGGGTCCGTCATCGGCTCGGTCGCCGGCATCGCGCTCACGGCGATCGCCTTCCCGGTGACGATCCATCTGCTGATCGTCGCGACCGTCGCCCTGGTGGCGCTGCTGTGGGCGATCCCGAAGATCCCCGCCGAGACGGGACGACAGTCGGACATGGGTGCCGGCTCCCCCGGGATCCGTGCGCAGCTCGCGGTGTGGCGGCAGCAGCGCGTGATCTTCCTCGGGCTCATCGTGCTCGCCCTCGCGCTGGCCGAGGGCGCCGCCGGCGACTGGTTGCCGCTCATCATGGTCGACGGGCACGGCACCACCGCGGCCGTCGGATCGATCGTCTTCGCCGGGTTCGCACTCGCCATGACGATCGGTCGATTCGCGGGCGAACCGCTCCTCGCCCGCTTCGGCAAGGCGAACGTGCTGCGGGTGAGCGCGCTGGTGTCGGCGGTCGGGATCGCACTCGTCGTGTTCTCCGACAGTGTCCTCGTCGCGGGGCTCGCGGTTCTGCTGTGGGGGCTCGGTGCGGCGCTCGGCTTCCCGGTGACCCTCTCGGCGGCGGGTGAGAGCGACGATCCGACGACGACCGTCGGCGCCGTCGCCTCAGCCGGCTACGTCGCGTTCCTCGTCGGGCCGCCGTTGCTCGGATTCCTCGGGGAGCACTTCGGTCTGCGCGGCGCGATGATCGTCGTGCTCGCCGTCGTCGTCCTGGCGTCGTTCCTGACGTCCGCGGCGAAGCCGCAGGAGCGGCAGCGTACGGCCTCGCCAGCCGGTCCCTGAGCCGCAGTCACCGGTCCCTGAGTAACACCATCCCGGTCCCTGAGCCTGTCGAAGGGCGCACTTCGACAAGCTCAGTGACCGGGGACCGCTCAGTGACCGGGGCTGCTCAGCGCGGGTGGCGCTTGGAGCGCCGGATGTATCCGGGCAGCAGCACGCGGCCGGAGACGCCCGTGCGGCGGGCGAGGATCTCGCCGAGCGTGACGCCGGCGGCGAGCGCGAGGCCGGTGAGGCCCGCCTGCAGTAGCTGTTCGACCCCCTCGGAGCCCTGCTCGCCGTTCACGAGCGCGAGCATGCCGCGGTAGATCGCGAGCCCGGGCAGCAGCGGCACGATCCCACAGATGGTGAGGATGATCGCCGGGATGCGCAGCCGCGGGCCGAGCGCCTCCGCGGCGAAGCCGATGATGAGCGCGGCGAGCGCACTGGCTGCGGCGGGCGCGACGCCGCTGCCGGAGACGAACACGAAGACGGAGAACGCGATCGCGCCGGTGACCCCGGCGAAGAACGCTGCACGGAGGGCCGCCTGCGAGGCCATCGCCCAGGCGGCGGAGGCCACGGCCGCGCCGACGATCTGCACGGCGACGGGCCACGGGCTCACCGGGAGGTCGAAGAGGACGAGGGAGATGCCGAGGCGCCGGGCGAGGTCGAGGACGCCACCGATACCGACCACGATCCCGATGGTGAGGAGCATCACCTCGACGAGCCGTCCGCTCGCGGTGACGGGGAACCCGTTGATCGCGTCGTCGGCCGCCCCCACCAGGGATGCCCCGGCGAGGAGGACGACGATGCCCGACGCGACGATGAGGGCGGGTGGCAGGGCCGAGAGGTCGTCCGGGACGTAGGGGCTGAGGATCGAGATGAGGACGGCGACGGTCGTGGCGATGGCCGCCCCGGTGAGTTGGAGGAAGAAGACCGGCAGCTTCCAGACGTTCAGTGCGCGGAAGGCGCTGTCGATGAGCGCGGTGGTGGCGGCGGCGAGCAGCATCGAGACGACGCCACCCCCGAGGAGGACGGCGACGGCCGCCGCCATGGTCGACAGCAGCACGGTGACGAAGCCGCGGCGGTAGGTCCGTCGTGCGGTGAGGATGCGGTCGAGGTCGCGGTGGGCGGCGCCGAGGCGGGCGTGCAGTTCGTCGCGGAGGTCGGCTTCGTCGTCGCGGGCGACGTCGGTGACCGTCATGATCGGTTCGGATCGGTTGGTGATGCCCTCGGCGACCACGACGACCTTGGCGAGGCGATCGAAGTCGGCGGAGGGCGAGCGGACCACGCGGAGCACGGTGACGCCCGGCGACAGCTCGGACCCGTCGTGCGCGATGAGGATGGAGGTGAAGGTGAGGTCGACCTGGCATTCGAGGTCGAACGCGCGGCACACCCGGCGGATGGCGTCGGTGACCTCGGCCGCTGCTGCTCCGAGTGCCAGCATCGACTCGCCGATCCGGCCGGCCAGCTCGAGCACCTCGCGCACGGGCCGTTCCGCATTGAGGCGGACGACCGCCTGCTCGTCGACGCCCTCCGGCGCCGCTCCTCGGACTCCCCCGGCCAGCTGACTCAGCAGCGAACGCATACCCACCCGCTCATCGTACGAGCCACCGGTGACGGCGAGCTCGCCCTGGTGTTCGGCGGTCGTCTGTGCGAGGCGATGGGCGGGTCCGAGCGACCCAGATCCTCGTGATCATCTCGAATGTCAGTGGTCCATGTTGGACTGGAGTCATGACCGAGACCGCCACGTTCGAGGGCCCCGAGGTGCACGAGCGCTCGAGGTATCCGGAGCACCCGGAACACCCGAGCGATGCCTTCGCGGCTCGGATGGCGTCGTTCACCGACCGCTTCGTCGATCTCGCCCGGCGCCGCGCGGCGCTCGACGCCGAGGAGGCACGGCTCCTCGCCGAGGCGTTCGCGTATGCCGACGCCACCGCGTCAGCGCTCGTCTCCGCGAGCACCACCTCGACCGACGCCCGCGACCTCGCGAGGCGGTCGATGTGCGCGTCACTCGCGATCGCCACGAGGATGTCCGAGCCCACGCTCCAGGCACGGGTCGGCGACGCCGAGGCGCTCGTCCACCACGCACCCAGCGTGCTCGAGGCGCTCGCGGAGGGTTCCATCAGCGGCGGTCACGCCCGTGCGATCACCGACCAACTCCGCGACGTCCCGGCGGAGGGCCGTGCGGTGTTCCTGGAGCAGGTGCTGCCCGTGGCCCTCCGCTCGACGACCGCACGTCTCCGCCAACGCGCGAGGGTGGTGCGGGAGCGGCTGCACCCCGAATCGATCACCGCTCGACGCACGCGCTCGATCACCGACCGCCGTGTCGAGCTCGAGGCTGCGGCCGACGGCATGGCCTGGCTGCACCTGTTCACCACGGCCCCGCTGGCGCACGCGATCAGGAGCCGCCTCGACGCCGTCGCAGTCCCGGCGCGGATCGCCGGCGACACCCGCACGCTCGCGCAGCTGCGCGCCGACGCCCTCGCGTCGCTCGCCGTCGCCGGCACGGTGCGCGACGACGTCGGTCCCATCCCGGTGGACCCGGAGACGACCGGGACGTTCACGTGGCTCCCCGGTTCCGCGCCGCTCGACGACGCCACCAGGATCGCCGAAGAGGCGGTCGCCGCCGGGGCCGACCCCCTGCTCGCCGAGCCCGTCGGCATCGAGGCCCGCATCCGAGCCACCGTCCAGATGACCGTCCCGGCACTGTCCACCCTCGGCGTCACCGACGAACCCGGTGTGCTCGACGGCTACGGCCCGATCGACCCCGACACCGCCGCCCGACTCGCGGTCACCGCGCCCTCGATGACCCGCATCCTCACCCAACCGGAAACGGGAGCCGTCGTGTCCGTCGGACGCGAGCAGTACCGGGTACCGGCAGATCTCGCGCGTGCCGTCCGCCTGCGAGACACCACGTGTCGGGCTCCGGGCTGCGGACGAGCCGCCCGGAACTGCGACCTCGACCACTCGGTCGCCTGGCAGGACGGCGGCACGACAGCGGTCGACAACCTGGCCTGTCTCTGCCGACATCATCACCGGCTGAAACACCTGCCGGGTTGGAACCTCGAGCACCACCCCGGCGGCATCCTCACCTGGACCACACCCGACGGTCGACGACACGAGACCAGACCCGAGCTCGCCGAAACGGGGTGAGTGCGAGCGCGCCCGACGCTCCCCGCACCCACGGTTACCATGGATACCCGTGACCAACCGCCGACTCCCGCTCCACGCGCAGCTGCGCCGGCGCATGCCGCTCGTCCGACTCGGGACGTATCCCGCCGACTCGGGGACGTCGCTCCGCCGTTCGCTCGGTGTCTGGCAGCTCACGATGATCAGCGTCGGCGCGACACTCGGCACCGGCATCTTCGTCGTCCTCGGCACCGCCGTCCCGCTCGCCGGGCCCGCCGTCTGGATCGCGTTCGCGGTCGCCGGGCTCGCAGCACTCCTGTCGGCCCTGTCCTACGCCGAGATGGCCGGTTCGGTGCCGGTCTCCGGATCCAGCTACTCCTACGCCTACGCGACCATGGGTGAGGGCGTCGCCTGGGTGTGCGGGTGGTGCCTCGTGCTCGAGTACGGGGTCTCCGTCGCGGCGGTCGCCGTCGGTGCCGGGCAGTACGTGAACGAGGCGCTCGCGGTCTTCGGTCTGGGGCTGCCGCCGGCACTCGCGAACCCGATCGGCGTCGCCGACGGACTCATCAACCTGCCGGCCGCGGCCCTCGTCCTCCTCGCGATGCTGCTGCTCGTCCGCGGCGCGAAGGACAGCGCCTGGGCGAACACGATCATGGTGTTCGTGAAGCTCGCCGTGCTCCTCGTCTTCGTCGTCATCGCGTTCTCGGCGTTCTCGCTCGGCAACTTCGAACCGCTCGCGCCCATGGGGGTCGCCGGCATCGCGGCAGCCTCCAGCCGACTGTTCTTCTCCTACATCGGCTTCGATGCGGCGTCGACCGCCGGCGATGAGGCGACGAACCCGCGTCGCGACCTGCCGCGCGCGATCATCCTGTCGATGGTGATCGTCACCGCCGTCTACATCCTGGTCGCCATCGCCGCGGTCGGTGCCCGCCCGTGGACCGAGTTCGCCGACGACGAGTCCGCGTTCGTCGGCATCCTCACCGAGATCACCGGACAGCCGATCGTCGCGCTCTTCTTCTCCATCGGCGCGGTCATCGCCATCGCGAGCGTGGTGCTCACCGTGTACTACGGGCAGACGCGCATCCTGTACCGGATGGCGCAGGACGGCATGGTGCCGCGGGTGTTCTCGCGCGTGGGTCGTCGCAGCGGGACGCCCGTCGCCGGGACCGTCATCGTCGGTGCGGTCGTCGCCGTGGTCGCCGCCCTCATCCCGCTCGGCGAGCTCGCCGACGCCACGAGCATCGGCACGCTGTTCGCGTTCGCCCTCGTGAACCTCTCGGTCATCCTGCTGCGTCGCCTGCGTCCCGATCTCGACCGCAGCTACTCCGTCCCGCTGTTCCCGGTGGTCCCCGCGCTCGGCATCGTCATGTGCCTCGGGTTGATGGTGTCGCTCGGTGGGACGACCTGGATCGTGTTCCTCATCTGGATGCTCGTCGGCGCGGCGCTCTACCTCGGGTACGGGCGTCGGCACTCGACGGTCGGCGCGCTCAGCGATGCGGAGTACGCCGAGGCGATCGCCGCGGAGGACCCCTCGCGCGGGTAGTGCGCTGCGCCCAGATGACGCCCTGTTACGGGCGAGGCCGATTGCCAGGCGACGTCCGGGACTCGTGATGCAGGATCATGCGTATGACCCGACAGATCCGCTTCAACGCCTTCGACATGAACTGCGTCGCCCACCAGGCGTCGGGGATGTGGCGTCACCCCGACGACCGCTCGAGCACCTACAAGGACCTCTCCTACTGGACGGACCTGGCGCAGCTGCTCGAGCGAGGCAACTTCGACGGCATCTTCATCGCCGACGTCCTCGGCACGTACGACGTCTACGGCGACAGCAACGAGGCCGCGATCCGCAACGGCGCGCAGGTGCCCGTGAACGACCCGATCCTGCTCGTCTCGGCGATGGCCGCGGTGACGAAGCACCTCGGGTTCGGGGTCACGGCCGGCACCGCCTACGAGCACCCGTACCCGTTCGCGCGGCGCATGTCGACGCTCGACCACCTGACGAAGGGGCGGGTCGGCTGGAACGTCGTCACCGGCTACCTGCCGAGTGCGGCGCGCAACATGGGGCACGACGACCAGCTCGAGCACGACGAGCGGTACGACGTCGCCGACGAGTACCTCGAGGTCCTGTACAAGCTGTGGGAGGGCTCGTGGGAGGACGACGCCGTCGTGCGCGACCGCGAGACGGGCGTGTTCACCGACCCGACGAAGGTCCACGAGATCGGGCACTTCGGCAAGCACTACACGGTGCCCGGCATCCACCTGTCCGAGCCGTCCACGCAGCGCACACCGGTGATCTACCAGGCCGGTGCGTCGCCGCGCGGCATCCAGTTCGCCGCGGGCAACGCGGAGGCGATCTTCGTCGGTGCGTCGACGAAGGCGGGCTTGAAGGCGACGGTCGGACGCATCCGCGATGCTCTCGAAGCCGCCGGCCGCGACCGGTACTCGGCGAAGATCTACACGCTGCTCACGATCATCACCGACGAGACGAGCGAGCAAGCCCAGGCGAAGCACGAGGACTACCTGCAGTACGCGTCGCAGGAGGGTGCGCTCGTGTTCATGTCGGGCTGGATGGGCATCGACCTGTCGCAATACGACCCGGAGGAGCCGATCGGCAACGTCAAGAGCAACGCCATCCAGTCGGCGGTCGCCAACTACCAGGCGGCCAACGAGGAGGGTGGCGAGTTCAAGGTGAAGGACATCGCGCGCATGGGGGCGATCGGTGGGCTCGGTCCGCGGATCGTCGGGAGTGCGTCGGAGATCGCCGACACCCTGCAGGAGTGGGTGGAGGAGACCGACGTCGACGGCTTCAACCTCGCCTACGCGATCACTCCGGGCACCTTCGAGGACATCGTCGAGTTCGTCATCCCCGAGCTGCGTCGCCGCGGTGCCTACCCCGAGGAGTACGTCGAGGGCAGCCTGCGCCACAAGCTCCACGGCCGTGGCGACCGTCTCCCCGAGGAGCACACCGGGGCCCGCTACCGCTACGCGAAGTAGGTCCGGCCCCGCCGGTCCCTGAGCCTGTCAAGGGCACCGGTCCCTGAGCCTGTCGAAGGCACCGGCCCCTGAGCCCCAACCACCTCGGTCCCTGAGCCTGTCGAAGGGCACCACCCACCCAACCGACAGCGACCCGCTCCCCCAACCATCCCGGTCCCTGAGCCTGTCGAAGGGCACCACGCAGCCAACCCGCTCCGTCCGCCGTCCCGCTCCCCCAACCACGCCGGTCCCTGAGCCTGTCGAAGGTCACCACGCACCCAACCGACAGCGACCCGCTCCCCCAACCATCCCGGTCCCTGAGCCTGTCGAAGGGCACCACGCAGCCAACCCGCTCCGTCCGCCGTCCCGCTCCCCCAACCACGCCGGTCCCTGAGCCTGTCGAAGGGCACCTGGACTCACCCCGCCCTTCGACGAGCTCAGGCACCGAGGAGCACTCCGATCAGCGCGCTCCGAGCCACTCCCGCACGGCCACCTCGAACGCCTCCGGCGCGACGTTCCACTCCAACCCGTGCGGCGCAGCGGCGACCTCGACGAGCTCGAACGAGGGTGAACGGTGAGCGACGGCCCGCGTGAGCTCCACGGGGATCGTCGTGTCGCCGGGCGAGTGGATAGCGAGCGTCGGCAAACCGTCGATCGGCCCGGCGGACAGCGCGCGGACCGGAACCGCGCCGCGCACCCCGGCGGATCGCGCCAGCACCGGCGTCGAGAGTACGGCGAGCGCCGAGTGCACGAGCACCCGCGGCACCCCGGCGACCGCAGCCGCATGGAGCACCGTCTCGCTGAGGCCGAGCATCGGCGAGATGAGGATCGCGCCCTGCACCATCTCGGGTCGCTCGCGTGCCGCCGCGAGGCTCAGGGCGGCGCCGTAGGACCACCCGCAGACGATGACCCGTCGCGCACCGAGCGCGACGGCGTCGTCGATGGCCGCGATGACGTGGTCGACGTCCGTGGCGTCAGCCCCGGAGCGACGCTCGGCGAACGCGGACCCGAGGCAGGTGACGAGGGACGGCAGGCCCGCGCGCTGCACGGCCTGCACGGAGCGAAGCGTGGCCAGTGGCGATGCCCCGAGTCCGTGGGTGTGCACAACCCAGGTGCCGTCGCGGGCCTCGCTGTCATCGCCGTCGAATCGCCACGCCCCTGACCGTGTCCTCGGCACGCGCGCCTCGTCCACCCCGAGGTCCGCGGGTGTCACGGCCGCGCCGGTGAACCGCGCACGGGTCGCCCCTGCGGGAACGCGGCCGCTGACCACACTCCGCATCACGGAGCCGTCCGTCGTCTCGCGGCCGATCACTGGTCCGACGATGACCCGCGAGCCGTCGTCGAACTCGAGCCCGTATCGTCCCGGCAGCGCGGTGGCAGCGTTCCGTTCGAGCCGTACGGTCTTCGGTGACGAGGTCGGCAACACCTCGCTGTAGTGCACGCGTCCTGCTCCGATGACGCGACGGGCGACCATCGCGCTCGCGATCCCGAACCCGGCGACGGCAACGGCGGCGAGGCCGGCCACGACGACACCTGTACTGCGCTTCACGTCACACCCTCGATCCCGTCCCGCTCGGGGAACGGTGAACCAGCCTAGCTCCGGGCACCCCGGAGGTCCCTGGCACCCCCGACCCGACCCCGACGACCTCACCAGTCCTGGTCCCCGGTCCAGCACCACTCGGTCCCCGGTCCAGCACCAACCCCCGGTCCCTGAGCTAGCACCAATCCCCGGTCCCTGAGCCAGCGCCAATCCCAGGTCCCTGAGCCAGCGCCAATCCCCGGTCCCTGAGCTTGTCGAAGGGCATACGACGACACCCGCCCTTCGACAAGCTCAGGGACCGAGGGTGAGACTCACGGGCCGAACGGTGCCCGCACGCAGGGACCGGACGAAGGCCACCTCTTCATGTACGATTACTCAGGACGCTCCGGCGCCACGCGGATGTAGTTCAATGGTAGAACTTCAGCTTCCCAAGCTGATAGCGCGGGTTCGATTCCCGTCATCCGCTCCAAAGACCTGGTCAGGATGGATTTCCTCACGACCATCAGGTCATCTCCGGACTGCAGCGCGAGCAAGCGTCAGCCTCAAGCCAGTTGGTGATCGCCTCCCCGATCCGGAGCCAGGTGGACTCTCCCGACACGGCGACGGCCTTCGCGATCGAGAACGGGAGGTCCGCTTCGACGTCGCGACCGGGGTGATGAAGTTGCGACCGTTCCGTTGAGTGCTCAGTTGCGGGTGGTTGCGTGGAGTTCTGCTTGGGGGGTCGCCCATGCGGTGACCGGGTTGACGTCGGTGTCCGGGCGCCCAGCACTGCTCAGCCGGGTCGCGGCGTCTCGTCGGCTTCTGATGAGCATCGCTGTCAGGGTGAGCAGGATGCCCGCAACCGCCCAGATCCCGAGTCGGATGATCGGGGCGGAGACAGCGGCGCCGTCAAAATATTCGACGGATCGTAGGAGGTCGAGAGCGTCTCCCTGCGGGAAGACGTAGTACAGGGTCTGGAAGAAGTCGTTGAGGACGTGAATGCCGAGGGGCCCGCCGGAGGACGTATTGCCAAGAATGACCAGAGCCAGGGTCATGACCAGCGCGGCGATGGTTCCGCCGAGCGCGGCCACGCCGGTCACTGCCCCGCCAATGGCGACGGCGGTCAGCCAGAGGACCGCGAACACGGCAGGGGGATCAACGGTGATCGCGTTGAGGGCGGAGTCGATCCAGAGAGAGATCAATCCGGCGAGCATTCCCGAATAGGCGACGAGGACCACACTGCGCTCGACGAACTTCGCCGACGTGTCCACCGTTCCCAGGATGCGACCGAAGATCGTTGCACCAAGAGCCGCCCCGAGCCCCGCGAAGAGGATCGCGTAGAACTCGATGGATCCGACCGGGTCGTTCTTCCCCAATGGGGCAAGATCGGTGGTTTCGTTGGCGGCACTGAGCTTCCCGGCAATGGAGTCGCCGATACCAGCGACCGCCTGACTGAGGCCGCGGCCCCCACCGCTGGCGACGTACGTGGTGACAACGGCGTCCGCCCCGGGGGTCGGCAGCACGATAGCGCCGTCCGTATCTCGATCGAGGACCGCAGCTCGCGCCTCCATCGCGGAGCCCACCACGGTGAGCTCGAGGGAGTCCTGCTGCTCGAGCGCGACGATTGTGGCTACATCGCCCGTTACAGCGAGGTGGACGTTGTTCGGAGTCGGGTTGCCGAACGCACTCGAATAGCTGATGAGCATCGCCATCGCCAGCAGGAGGATGGCGAGACCGCCAAGGATGAGGTTCCGATATCGATGCGTGGATCCTGGTCCCTCAGAGGTCAGTGGGCCACCGGCCACTGCCGCTTCGAACTCCGGGTGCTGCGGAACGCTTTTGTGCTGCGGGGCCGGATCGTTTGCGTGCGTCATGGCTTCCTTTACGATTGTCAATTAGATGACGAATGTACATCATGCGGTCGAATCCTGGCAAGATGGAGGCATGTCGGAAAGAGCATTGACCGTGGAGGCAGGAGAACAGCGGGTGGACCCGCGGGTAACCCGGACGCGGGCTGCCCTCATTCGGGCATTGACGGCCCTGGTCTCCGAGTCACCGAAGGGCGAGACGATCGCGATGAGCACGGTGGCTGACCGGGCAGGCTTGAGCAGGCAGGCGCTGCACAACCACTACAGCAACGTCGGCGACCTCGCGACCGACGTTTGGATCAGCCGCCTGCTCAGCGACTGGCTTTCCCTCGATGAGGTTGCCGCGAATCTCGATGCGGCCCTCATCGAAGCCGTTCGAGCGCGCGGAATCGAGCCGCTACTCGCGGCCGGTCGAGAAGACCGCGCGTTCTTCGAGAAGCTTCGCGCGATCCCCCGCGGCGAGCGTGTTGCCGAGGTCATCGCGGCGGCGGTCACCGCCTGGTTGACGGAGTCGGACCGCGATCCAACCGGATCCACGATCGCGCTCGATGGCGATGCTCGCATCTTCACCATCGGCGGGATGGTGGCACTCGTGTCCACCTGGCAGACCGCGGACACCCCGCCGCCCATCGCCCAGCAGATCGCAACGCTCCGCGCTTTTGCGACCGGGGCAGCCGCCGTCACTACTGAATGAGCGCACCCGGAGCTCCAGCACTCTGAACGGCTTCCCGTCCGGCGCCGAGGGCACCGGACGGGAAGGATGTCAGTGGTCGTAAGCGACGTAGTGCAGTTCCGCGTCACGTCGCTCGGCGTAGAGCTTCACATACGCCTGCGCGATGACAGCGGGCTCGGCATCCGGGCGGCCTCCGCTGATGAGGGCGGTGATCGCGACGAACGCGACGTAGACTCCCGTGTCCGTCAGGGCGCTGTTGAGATTGAGCGTCCAGTTGCGGAGTCCCGCTGCAGCAATGTTGATGTTGCCACGAACCGGTGTCGGGGCAAGTGAGCCGCCGCCGGTTGTCACGAGGATGGTCCCGGTGCCACTGGAGATCATGTCCGGCAGCACTGCGCCGACGGCGGTGATAGCGCCGCCGAGGTAGAAGTCGATCTGCGGCTGAAGGTTTTCCATGGTCACCTCCAGCGCATCGACGGATTCCAGGGTCCGGTCCGCCGGCGAGAACTCGAGGACGTCGATCGGGCCGAGTGCTTGCCGGATCGTCGTGAGCGCATTCGTGATCGTGGCCGGCTCGCTGACGTCGGCAGTGAAACCCTGAGCGTGGATGCCTTCACCTGCAAGGGTTCGCGCAAGTGCGTCGAGCTTGGTCTGGTCTCGGGCGACGAGCGCGACGTCGAAGCCCTTCTGCCCGAAGGCCCGCGCGATCTCCAGACCCAGTCCAGGGCCAGCGCCGATGATGGTGATGAGGGGCATGACGTCTTCCTCCGTGGCCCACCGCCGAGCCGGTTGTGTTCTGGTGCGGTAAGTTGAGATGATCCTCAACTCACGCCAAGCATATGTTGAGGTGCCCCTCAATTTCTACTGGAGTTGCCGTGACCACCACGCCTGGCCTGCGCCGAGACGCACAAGCGAACCTCGAGAAGCTGCGCGCGGCCGCCCTGGCCGTGTTCTCACGCCGAGGACTTTCCGCCCCACTGGAGGACATCGCCCGAGAAGCCGGCGTGAGCATCGGGACGCTCTACAACCGCGTGGGCTCCCGCGAGGAGCTCATCGACGCCGTGGTTGACAACCTCGCCGGAGAGAAGCTCAAGGCGCTCAGAGAGCGGACATTGGAAGCGGAGACTCCTCGCGCGCAGCTGGAGACGTTCATCACCGAGATGATCGACCTCCAACTCAGCGACCCGGCGATGAACGACGCGATGCTGCGCCGCTATCCAGACGCCGTGCTGCTCATCAATGCATGTGAACGATCCATGGCGCTCGGGGCCGAACTCGTGCAGAACGCCCACGACGCTGGCGCGTTGTCCGAGGAGTTCACCCCCGACGACCTCATGACCGTGCTGTGGATGGCGGGGATGGCCAGCCACGACCCTGCCGCCCCCCACGGCTGGCGTCGCGTTGTCGATCGCAGCGTCTCTGCCGCCTGGACCGATCAACCCAACCACTGAGTCTCGGCGTACCTCCTCGATCGAAACGCCATCATCGCCGGCGAGGTCGGCCGGAGCGCGCCGCTAGGGCGCCGTCATGCCGGAGTCCTTTCGGACGTCGGGCGCGGGTACCGCCTGCGGAACCGATGCGAGGGCGAGGCTGTCTGCGCCGTCGATCTCGAGAGCCTTGGGGAGGATGTCCCGTTCGATCGTCGTGGCCAGTGGCTTCTCCGTGACGAACAGCAGCAACACCGCCGCCGCGAGGACCATGGGGACCATGTACATGAACACGGGCGCAAGAGCGTCGTTGTACGCGCCGACGATCACGGCGCGGATCGCATCGGGTAGCTCTCGTACCAGTGCCGGAGTGAACGAGTTGCTTCCCCCAGCCGCAGTGGCGGCGCCGGCAGGGAGACGAACTGCGAGCAGATCCGTGAGGTTCGCAACGAACAGGCTGCCCACGATCGCGGTGCCCAGGCTGGCACCGATCTGTCGGAAATAGTTGTTTGCCGCGGTCGCAGTGCCCACCTGGGAATTGGGGAACGAGTTCTGCACGATCAGGATGAGGATCTGCATGCTCATGCCCAAGCCCAGACCCATGATCGCCAGGTAGGAGCAGAGTATCCAGATCGGCAACGTCGGCGTCATCGTGGACAGGAGGAACAGGGACACGGCGATGATCGCCGTTCCCACGACCGGAAGCCACTTGTAGCGACCGAATCTGCTGACGAGCTGACCGGAAACGATTGAGCTGACCAGCAGGGCGGCCATCAAGGGAATCATCAGCAGACCTGCCTCTGTCGCGTCGACGCCGGTGACCATCTGCAGGTAGGTGGGGATGTAGGCGATAGCGCCGAACATCGCAATGCCCGTGATCAAACCGGCGATCGTGGTCAGGTTGAAGTTGCGATCCTTGAAGAGCTGAAGCGGCATGATCGGCTCGGCGGCGCGACGCTCGACCAGGACGAAGGCGACGCCCGCCACGATGGTCGCGACGATCAGCGAGATGATCACGGCCGAGTCCCAGTCATAGGTCCTCCCACCCCAGGTGGTGACCAGGACCAGGCCGGTCGACGCAGCGGCCAGCAGGCCCATCCCGGCGAAGTCGACGTCGGGTCGCCCTGCCGTGTTCTTGGGCAGATGCAGGAACACCGCCGCAGAGACGATGGCGAGGACTCCCAGAGGGATGTTGATCCACAGGCCCCACCGCCACCCGGGCCCTTCTGTGAACCAGCCTCCGAGCAGGGGTCCGGCGACGGACGAGATCGCGAAGACGCCGCCCATGATTCCCATGTACCGGCCGCGCTCACGGGCGGGGACGACGTCGGCGATGATCGCCTGCGACAGGATCATGAGCCCACCGCCGCCGAGTCCCTGCACGGCTCGACCGACGATGAGCACCGTCATGTCCTGTGCCATGCCACCGATGATGGAACCGAGGACGAACAGGCTGATCGCACCGATGAACAGCCCTTTCCGACCGATCAAGTCGCTGAGCTTGCCATAGACCGGCAGCATGATCGTGGAGGCGAGGATGTAGGCGGTCGTCACCCACAGCATGCTGTCGACACCGTTGAGTTCCCCGACGATCGTCGGCAACGCAGTGGAGAACATGCTCTGATCGAGTGAGGAGAGCAGCATGGTCAGGATGAGGCCCGCGAAGATGAGCAGAATGTTGCGATTCGAGGCCGGCAACGCGGTTGTGCCGTGCTCGCTGAGAGAGGTGTCGGTCATGGTCAGTACGCCGTGCCCTTCGGCTGTCGAGGGTGATCGTTGGTGATGCGTTGGATGAGTTCGATGGAACTGCTCAGGAGATCCCGCGTGGACGCTCCTGGGCGCGCGCTCACCCATCGGCGCCTCACGTAGTGCAGGACGCCGGTGGCGAGTGCGACGACCATCCGGGCTTCGTCCTCCAGCTCGGGATGGTCGGCGCGGTGTCGCCCTTGGAGCCCATAACGGGTGATGATGATCGCGACGAACTGGTCTTCGGATTCGCCCATGCGAGCCGTTTCTCTGGCGAGAAGCTCCGGAGTGCGCATGATCAACTCCCTTCGAGCCTTGAAGAGCGCGGCATCTGGTTCACGCTCCAGGAGCGATGAGGTGATCATCGTGAGGAAATCGGCAAGGACATTCGAGCCCGTCGACCGAGTGAACGCGTCGATGTGTTCGTCGCTCGGCATCAGTGGTGCGCCGCCGACGATGACCCCCTCCTTCGATCCGAAGTAGTTGAAGAACGTGCGTTGTGACACCGCACTTGCCGCGCAGATCATGTCCACGGTGACGTTCTCGAAGCCGTGCTCGAGCGCAAGCGAGATGGCGGCACGTTCGATGTGTTCCTGTGTCGCCGCTCGCTTCCGTTCACGCAACCCGCCATCCATGTTCGCCTCCGCTTGTTCCGACATTCCTGCGATTCGTGCAGTCTATGCATTTCTGCAGCGTCTGCACAAGCCGGTTCGTCGGGGCCCTGGAGCTCGCGGCCGGAGGGGCCTTGCCGGAGTTCCGTGACAGACGTACACTCGTCATCTACTTGACGAATGTCAAAGAACAGGTTCGCCAAGTCGGGCGCAACCGAACAGCGTCGCCGAGAACACATGAAGGGTGTCACCATGCCGGGCAAGATCGATGTCCACCAGCACCTGCTTCCGCCTCGCTACCTGGAGGCACTGGCGGCGGCGGGAGATCTGATGGCAGGGAGCGGAGCCGGGGCGCAGGCCGTGGCTGGCGGGTCCGCGCAATGGAATCCGTGGGCTGAAAGCGGTGGCACAGCGGCGCGCACAGGTCCGCGGGCCGTCGGCGGATGGCTGATGCCTGATTGGGACCCTCAATCGGCGATTGCCATGATGGACGAGAAGGACATTGAGACAGGGATCCTGTCGATCAGCGCACCCGGTGTGCATTTCGGTGACGATGCCGCTGCCCGCGACCTCGCCCGCGAGCTGAACGACTACCAGGCCGAGCTGGTCAGAGAACACCCTGACCGTTTCGGACATTTCGCGGTGCTGCCGCTGCCGGATTTCGACGGCGCAGTCGCCGAAGCCGTACGGGCCCTCGACGAGCTCCATGCCGACGGCGTGCTCCTCCTGTCGAACGCGCACGGGCGCTACCTCGGCGATCCCGCGTACGAGCCGTTGTGGACCGAGCTCGCCGCGCGTTCGGCCGTGGTGTTCGTGCATCCCACGGCACCGCCGATCCAGCAGTTGCCCGGAATGCCCACTGCGCTGTTGGACTTCCCATTCGACACGACCCGCACTGCCTTGGACCTCGTCGCGCACGGGGTGTTCGACCGGCATCCGGAACTCCGCGTGATCCTGTCACACGCAGGCGGTTTCCTGCCCTACGCTGCAGATCGATTCAGCGCCGCCGCAACGTTCAACCCCGGCACGACGCCTGAGGGCATCCAAGCGGGCCTTCGTAAGTTCTACTTCGACACCGCCCTCTCTGCCACCCCCACCTCACTGCCGTCGCTTCTGACATTCGCGGAACCCGGCCACATCCTCTACGGCAGCGATTTCCCCTACGCGCACCCAGACTGGAGCGCCCGTTTCGACCACTCGCTGGCCACCTACGACGGCCCAGGTGCGGAACGGCTCGGCGCGGTGCACCGCTCCGCTGCTGAGCGACTCTTCCCCCGCTTGGCGACATAGTCCGCGACGCCGTCGAAACGCGCATACGAGCGGGCGCATCTGCATCATCGCCCAGCGGATCTTTGTTCCGTCGTGCCTGCTTTCGCTCGGCGATCAGGTGGTGACGACGAGCTTGCCTGAGTGCGTACCGTGTTCCATGTCGCGGTGGGCTTGCACGATGTCCTCGAGCGAATAGACCTGTGCAATGGGCACTCGCGCGGTGCCGGCTGCCACCGCCTCCAGGAATTCCTGCAGCACCGGAGAGGGAAGGTCGCTGGCTTCACCGGAGTATGCGGTGAGGCGGACCCCATTGGGAATGACATCCATCGGGTAGAAGTCCGGAATGGTCCAGACATCGGAGAGCATCCCGGTGAATGACACCGTTCCGTGAACGGCGGTGGCTCGGAGCGTGTCGGGCAGCGTGTCGGTACCGATGAGCTCGACGGCGCCGTGAACACCGCTCGGGATGATCGCGCGGACGTCCGCGGCGATGTTGCCTGTGTCGATGACGACATGGTCGGCGCCGGTGCGGTGCAGCAGCTCGGCACGGTCGGGGTTTCGGGTGGTGGCGATGACGGTCATGCCCTGGCCCTTCGCCAGGACGATACATGCGAGTCCGATCGACGACGTGCCACCCCGGATGAGGAGCGTGTCGCCCGGACGGGCGCCCACGCCCACCGTGAGCGACCCGTGCGCGGTTTGCAGCATCTCGGGGATCGCACCGAGGGTTGCCCACTCGAGGGTGCTGACGAAAGGCAGGACATTGCCGGCCGGGACGAGGGTGTACTCGGCATAGCCGCCGTCGAAGTCACGACCCATCCCTCCCATGAGCGCGGCGACCTGGGTACCGACTTCGTACTCTCCGCCGGGCGCTGCCTCCACGATTCCCACCGCCTCGATCCCAGGCACGCGCGGGAAGCTTCCGAAGTCGCCCATCCCACGTCGGAAGTGCAGCTCGGACCGATTCAGCCCGAAGGCCTGAACCTGGATCAGCACCTGACCTGCCTCGGGAGTGGGTATCGGGATGTCACGAAGCTGCAGAACCTCTGGTCCGCCCGGGGCCTCGATGACCACGGCCCGCATCCACCGAGTCATCTCGCAACCTCCAACGCGGCCTGCACCCGTCCCAGCGCTGCGATTCCGATGGTCATCGCCTCGGTGTCAGCGCCGGTCAGCACGCTGTCCAGAGCCTGCGTGAACCGTTCTTGCGTGGTGTTGTACGCGTCGCGTCCTTGGGCCGAGAGCGCGCTCCGCACGCTGCGGCGGTCGGTCGGGTCCGGCGAACGCTCGATGAGACCGTCGGCCGCAAGACGATCGAGGAGCCGACTGGATGCGGCGATCGATGTCCCGACGCCGGTCGCGACATCCTGCACGCGTGCGCCGGCCGGCGACGCCTCGATGACCCGCAACACTTCCAAACGCGCCAGACTCAACACCCCCTCGCCGCGCATCCGTTTCTCGACCAGGTTCCACAGATTGGTCTCGTGCCTCACGAGGGCCGCGAAGTATTCACGGGCACGAGCCGATCGCTCGCTTCCGCCTGTCTCTGGAGCGGCCGTATCGAGGACGGTTACCGGGTTCGCACGCATACCTCCACTCTAGCCGGGTTACTTGACATGTAAAGTAGTTGCTCCACCGCACCGCGCCCCTCGACGATTGGATCTTCGTGACCACCGACCCCAGAACTGCTCTGCACCGGTTTGTCGACTTCATCAACACCGCAGATCCATTGATCGGTCGGGAGGTCATCTCGCCCGACGCGGAGTTCCTCACGCCGTTCTCTTCAGAACCGTTCCGGGGCCTCGACGGGTACCTGCAGATCCTGTCGATCATGCGGAGTGGCTTCTCCGACATCCAGTGGAGGATAGACCGGCTGGTCACCGAGGGAGACGTCGTCGCCGCACGCTTCGAACTCTGCGGCACGCACGACGGCGAGTTCCTCGGCAATCCTCCGACCGGACGGAAGGTCGCCGTGCACGCTACCAACTTCTACCGCTTCACCAACGGGCTGATCGTCGACGAAGTCGGACAGCCAGACCTGGCGGGACTGCTCGGGCAGATCGGGGCGCTTTCGTCTCACAGTCCCGGAGCCGAGTAGGGCGCCGAACCCCCCTTGCGTCGCGAGTACGAGAGCTTGAGGCAAGGGGCTCCCATAGCGCGCCGGAACCCGCGGACGACCGTCCCGAGTCCGTACCGATAACTATGACTATGCACACGCGACGCCCCAGGAGCGAAGTGCCGTCTCATCGTCATGAGCTCCCTCAACTTGCGCCGCTCAGTCACCACCGCGGTGTTCCCGCTTTTCTCACCCGAAATTCGAACACACCAGGTCCAACCGTGTCTCACACTCCCCCGACATCACGCGGAACTTCGCTCCAGTGAGCTCCAGTGAGCCGACAGTTGGTAACTTCGGCTTCCCAAGCTGATAGCGCGGGTTCGATTCCCGTCATCCGCTCCAAGTCCCGCTACGGGCTCGTCGTAGAGTCGACGACATGCCCTCGATTCGAAACATCACCGTCGGCCTTCCCATCCGAGACGGTCACGTACTCGTCTTGAACGGCGTGGACACCGTGAAGAACCAGGCCTTCCACCGCGCGATCGGGGGCGGCATCGAGTTCGGTGAAACCGCTGAAGCCGCCCTGCGCCGAGAGTTCGTCGAGGAGCTCGGCGTCACTCTGGGCCACGTGACCCTGCTCGACGTTGCGGAGAACATCTTCGAATACGAGGGTGAGCCAGGCCATGAGATCGCTCACATCTTCGCCGTCGAGTCGGCCGAGATCGACGCCATCCCGCTCGACGCCCGACTCCACGTCCTGGACGAGGGAAGTCCTGTTCGGTGGGTGTCGATCAGCGAGACCGATCACCCCTTCTACCCGGCAGGTGTCACGCGCCTCCTCCGTTCCCCGGCACTCGCGGCCTCATCGCGCCAGGTCGTTCTCCACATGGACTCGCCGTGACAACACCTGGCCCGGCCACGCTTCAGCCCCGTCGCCGACCGTGAACGTCACGTCACGCTCATAGCCAGCGGCCTCATAGAACCGTACGAGATCCCCCGAGCCTCCCGCGTAGCAGTCGACCCGCATGCGACCGACCCCGGCGGCCTGCGCGCGCTCCTCGGCGAATGCCAGCAATCGGCGACCGGTGCCCTTCACCCGCGGGTCGCGCGAGCCGATCAACACGCGGACGTAGACCTCCGGCTCGGTGGCGGCCGGCACGTACTCGAGCGCCTCGCCCAGCACGAGCGCTCCGCAGACGCCGACCGTGGGATGCTCGGCGACCCAGGCATCGGATGAGGCACACCACTGCTCGACACGCGTGATCCAGCGCTCCTGCCCAGATGCAGGTTCGGTACCCCACTGCCGTGTGTTGCCGATCCGCACGAACCAGGCGATCGCTGCATCGAAGAGTGCCAGCACCGCACCTGCGTCCGCCGGAACGGCCCGACGAATCTTCAACTGCACCCGATCGCCCATGCGCGACGCAGGCTCCAACCCACCCGTCATCGAGCTTTCCCAATACGCTTCGACATGTCGCCTGCTCTCTCGATCCGATGCCAGGTTGGCATGAGTCGCCCACGGGACGCCAACACCTGCAGGGCTTGAGCCGGCGGACTCGACGAGCTCGGGTCAGTCTGTCGAGCGTCGAAGGATGGCCCACCAGATGAGCCCGGCGAGGCCGATCACGAAGAACACCGCACTGAGAATGTAGCCTTCAGCGCTGCCTCCCCCCATGGCCGTGGTGACTGAAACGAGGAACGCTGGCAGCAGTCCGAGGACAGTGATCCAAGCGGCGATCCGCCGCTGCAGCATGCGCCCGCGTGTGGTGGTCATGAGTGGCCTCTCCGGTGTTCGTTTGAGCATCCGCGTCAGACGTCTCCGCTGGACGATCCTCTCATCAAGGCGCTCAGCTGTGCGTCGTGTTCGCCCGCATCTCCTCGACGGTCATCTCGGGCGCACCGCCTGCGGCCGCCTCCGGGTCCATCCAGACGAAGTCCCAGTGGTGGCCGTCGAGGTCGTCGAAGCTCTTCGAGTACATGAAGCCATGGTCCTGCTCGCCTGCAGGTGTAGCCCCGCTCGCGATGGCCTTTTCGAACATCGAATCGACGTCGTCTTTACTCTCGGCACTGAGAGCGAGCTGCACCTCGGTGGAGGTGGTGGCGTCGATGATCGACTTGCTCGTGAACTCCGCAAAGAACTCCCGCGTGAGCAGCATCGCCGTGATCGTGTCGCTGATGACCACGCTGATCGCGTTCTCGTCGCTGAACCCCTCGTTGATCGAGTACCCGAGCGCCTCGAAGAACACCCGTGACCGGGCCAGGTCGCTGACAGGCAGGTTGACGAAGATCATGGTGGACATCGGGGCCGTCTCTCTCGAGGGTGCCGGCGGCTCGTCGCCGTCGATCGCACTCGAATGATGGCGAGGATGCTCGACGACGTCAAGAGTCATCCGACGCGAAGGGGCTCGAGCAGCGCACGCCTGTGGTCACGACGGAACGTCCGCGCACGGATTCACGCCTTCATGTGGTGGACAGCAGCCACCGGACGTTCAAGCACACCACATCCACGAACAATCGCGGTCGACCCCTGGTCGTGAGTGAGCGGGAGACACCGTACCGATGCGGCGCTCAGCGCGGCAGTGGTCGCAGCTGGTCCTCGGTCACGGGGAAGGAGACCTCGTAGTACAGCTGCGTGGCGGTCATGTCACCCCAATCGTCCTTCTTCACCCGGATCCCTGCGGTCGAGACCTCTGCGATCCGGACGCGCAACCAGGAGCCGTCCTCCAGACGAAGCTCGTGCGGGTCGGCGAGATAGCCCATGCCGATCTCGTCGAGCGCCTCCTCGGCATGGAACCAGTCCAGCGCATCGGTTCGCTGACGCCCCAGGAGATCGATGACGACGAACCCCTCACCGACAGGCTTCATCCACCCCAGCCGCTCTCGGTCCTCCGAGCGCCGATGTTCGATCCAGTCCGGTTCCATGCAGCGAGCGTAGCGGCCAACCAGGAACAACGACTGACGGGCCGAACACCCCCCCCGGACGGCACGAGGGGGCCGACTCGAAAGCCGGCCCCCTCGTGCGTCGTACGACGACGAGTGATCAGTGCTCGTCGTAGTGCTCGCCGTGCGCCGCGTGCTGGTGGCCGTCGTGCACGTAGTCGACGTGACCGTCGTGGTCGACGGCGTCGTGACCGCACGCCGCACCGTGCTCGTGGTCGGCGACGGTGTGCTCGGCGACGCTCTCGTGCTCGTCGTAGTGACCGTCGTGCAGAGCGTGGTGGTGCGTGCCGTGCACGTAGTCGGTGTGGTCGTCGTGCTGGACGGCTTCGTGGCCGCAGTCCGTTCCGTGCTCGTGCTCGGTGACGGAGTGCTCGGCGTGGATGTCAGTCGTGCTCATGATTGCCTTTCGAAGGAAGAGATCGGATGTCGCGACGGGCGGCGACGCGTCATCAGTACATCTCATTCATAAGCGAATTGCAATACATGCAGCTAATCGATAGTGGTTCTCGCTATCCCTCGAGGGCGTGCTGCACGGCATCGTCGACGATGTGCGAGACGTGCACGTCAGCGACGTCGTAGTGCGCCTCTCGGCCGATCCGCTGCACCGAGACCAGGCCGGCTGATCGCAGCGTCCGCAGGTGCTGCGAGACCAACGGCTGCGACAACTGACTCTGCTCGGCGAGCTGACCGACCGTGGACGTGCCGGCGGCCAGGATGCGCAGCAACCGCAACCGCGAGGAGGAGGACAGGGCCTTGAACAACTCGGCAGCGGGTTCGAGATCCTCGTTCATCTATACATATAAGCAGATGTGAATGCATCAGGATCGCCTGAACCCTCGAAGACCCCGTTCGACGTCCGCCCGATGGATCATCACTCTGACGATTAGGCTGGGCGACTGTGCTCGATGGACCGCTGATCGCCGAATGGCTCCCCGTCTCGGTGGCTGCGCTCGTCCTCCTCCTCGTCGCGGCGGGAGTGGCCGGCTGGGTCGACGCGGTCGTCGGCGGCGGCGGACTCATCCAGTTGCCCGCGCTCGTCATCGCCGTACCGAGCGATGTCGCGACCCCCTTCATCCTGGGTACGAACAAGCTGTCATCGTTCTTCGGCACCCTGTCGGCGAGCTGGGTGTACCTGCGCAAGATCAGGGTGCAGTTCGTGCTTCTGGTGCCCCTCGTCGCCGGCGCATACGCCGGGTCGACCGTCGGTGCAGCCTTGTCGCGGTACGTCCCTCGCGACGTGTTGACGCCCATCGTGCTCGTGGCCGTGATCGCTGTGGCGCTGTACACCCTCTTCAAGCCGACCATGGGCCTGCACCACGAACCCCGCCATGACCGCGCCACCGCCGTCGCCTGGCGGGCGGCGTTGATCGGGCTGCTGGTGGGCTTCTACGACGGCATCCTCGGACCGGGAACGGGTTCGTTCTTCGTCATCCTCATCGTCGGCGTGCTCGGGTACGGCTTCCTGCAAGCCAGCGTCAACGCGAAGATCGCCAACCTCACCACGAACCTCGCCGCTCTCGTCGTGTACGGGGTGCATGGCGAGGTCCTGCTCGCGCTCGGTCTCGCCATGGCCGTCATGAACGTCACCGGAGGGTTCATCGGCGCCCGTATGGCGACGAAACACGGAAGCGGCTTCGTGCGGATCGTGTTCCTGGTGACCCTGTCCATCCTCATCGTGAAGCTGGCCTGGGACACCGTGGTGCAGTTCACCGGTTCATGATGCACCCGGCAGAGCGACCTCGCCGGCGGGTGTTCCGAGCAGTCGCCTCGTCCAGTCGGCCAGGGCCGCGATGGCGGCCCGCGAGATGGCGGCTCTCGGCACCATGCTCGTGAAGCCGTGGAACGCCCCCGGCCAGACGTGCAGTTCCGCGTCGCCACCCGCAGCCCACATCGCACTGGCAAAGGCGACCGTCTCGTCACGGAACACCTCGGCGCTGCCACAGTCGAGGTAGGTGCGCGGAAGCCCGGTGAGATCGGTCGCCCGCGCCGGCGCGGCGGAGATGGAAACGTCCTCACCGGCGCGACGGTGTCCGAGATAGGCCTCCCAGCCGAACCGGGTCATCTGCCGATCTGCGACCCCGACCCCGTCGATCTGCATCGTCGACACGGTGGCATCCCGATCGTCGAGCATCGGCGAGACGAGGATCTGCCCGAAGAGGGCCGGCCCACGGCGGTCCCGGGCGAGCAGGGCGGTGCCGGCCGCGAGCCCGCCGCCAGCGCTCTGCCCGGCGATCACGATGCGGTCCGGGTCGATACCGAGTTCATCCGCGTGCTCCGCGACCCAGACG
Organism: Plantibacter sp. CFBP 8804; assembly: GCF_014841225.1. Lineage (NCBI taxonomy): Bacteria > Bacillati > Actinomycetota > Actinomycetes > Micrococcales > Microbacteriaceae > Plantibacter > Plantibacter sp. CFBP 8804. The sequence continues at coordinate 58,139 of NZ_JACYTU010000009.1, read as the reverse complement.
AGTCCGGCGTAGCAGTCCTCGACCGGGTACGGGTCGGGGTACTCGGGGGCGAGGCGGTAGTCGACGCTGATGAGCACGACGTCGTGGTCGTTCAGGAGCCAGTCGTCGTAGGACTCGAGGTTGCCGAGGTGATGACCGAACATCATCCCTCCGCCATGGATCGTATAGACCGCCGTCGTCGCGCCGGAGCGCCCGATCCGCTGGACGACAGCGAGCGTGATCGGATCCCCGAGATGGCCGGGCACCGTGAGGGAGCGCCGCTCGAACCCGCGCGAGCGCAGCCGTTCGTCGAGGGCCTCCTCGGTCGTGTCGAGGCCGCGCATCCGCGGCAGCATCTCGGTCGTCAGCCTGAACGGCCCGCGCGCCTCGAGCGCGGCGAGGAAGGGGGTGAGTTCGGGATCGAACGGGGGACGGGGCATGAGGTCAGACATGGGATGGCTCCTGGGTTGCGGGCTGAGATGGGACGTGATGTGAACGGAGGACACCGACAGCCACGAGGGCTGCAGCGAGGACGGCGATGGTCGATCCCGCAATGAGGATCGCTTGCTGGAACGACGCGACGAGGGCCGGGGTGAAGTACTCGGTCGTGATGCCGCCGCCGACGACCGCAGCGAGGATCGTCCCGGTCGCGGCGATCCCGACAGCGGTGGCGATCTCGCTCGCGGTGTCGACCAGGGCCGCACCGATGGACGTGCGGTCCGCGGGAAGCCCGCGAAGGACGTTGTTGCCGGCGACGGCTCCGACCACCCGCATCCCGGCGGCGACGAGGATGAGTGCGACGAGCACCCACGGGTAGCCGAACCGGCTCAGCAGCGCGAACACGGCGAGCCCCGAGACGACCGCGGCGGCGCTCATCCATGCCGCACGATCGAGTCCCACGCGGTGCACGAACGGGCCGACGAAGCGACCGCTCGCCAAGAGCACCACGACCTGCGGGAGCATCGCGACAGCGGCCAAGGCCGGCGGCCACCCCCAGGCGAACTGCAGCTGCAGGGTCGCCAGGTACGACAAGCCGGCCATCGCCAGCCCGGCGGCGGCCTTGTACGCCAAGCCGGAGGCCACGAGCGGCTGAGCCACGAGACGAAGATCCAGCAACGGGTGGCGGGCGGTGCGCTCCCTGACGACGAAGCCGATCGCGGCGGTCACCGTTGCCGCAGCCGCGCCCCAGGCCGCAGGGACGTCGGTGCCGGCGACGAACAGGGTCGGGGTGAAGAGGACGCCGACGACGGTCGCGGTCCCGAGCGCAGCGCCGAGCACATCGATCCGGTCTCGGTGAAGGTGCGACCACTCGTCGGCACCGATCCCGGCGCGGATCCCGATCCAGGCGATCACCGCGATCGGGGCGTTGGCGACGATGAGCACCTGCCACGGCGCCACGGCGAGCACGAAGCCGCCGATCGTCGGCCCGGCGGCGAGGCCGACCAGCCCAGCGGTCGAGATGACCGTCAGCGCGCGGACACGCAGGTCGTCCCGGTCGAACAGGCGGAACGCCAACGCCATCGATCCCGGAGTCGTCATCGCCGCGGCGACGCCCATCAGGGCGCGTACGGCGATCAACTGCTCCACCGAGCCCACGAACACGGTCAAGACGCTGACGACGGCGAGCAGCGTCAGACCGACGAGCATGACCCGACGCCGACCGAACCGGTCGGCGACCGCACCGAAGAGCAACATCAGTCCGCCGAACGTGACCGAGTACGCGCCCGACACCCACTGCAGTGACGCGGTTGAAGCGGTGAGGTCACGGCCGATGGTCGGGAGCGCGACGTTCAGGACGGAGTTGTCGAGCATCTCGAACAGGAACACGCCCGAGAGGCCGGCCAGCGCGACCCACGCGTCGCGGAGGCGTGGCGGCGAGTCTTCGACAGCCGTGGAGGTTGAGGGTTCGAGCATGGGCGCACTCCTTCGATGAAGAAGTGGCGACTCCCACGAGACGCTTGTGCGTTTCCGCCGGCCGAAGCACGACGGGATTTTTCCCTCTGCGACGAGGGTACCTCATCATCGCCCTCTCGTGGCGCTCGCGGATCAGCGCAGATACGCGTCGACCATGAACGGACCCCGGATGGCCCTGAGCGTATCGACCAACCGGTCGAGCGCGCGTCGGTTCCACGACGAGAGCTGGAGATCGAAGGGCCCGAGGGGCTCGAGCTTCCCGGTGCGAAGGCGGACCACCTCCCAGCCGGCGGACCGCAACGCGCGGTCCTTTCGTCGATCCACTTCCTCGCGGCGTCCGACGTGCTCGAGGCCGTGCCGGCCGATGCTGTCGTACTCGATGGCGATGCGCAGTTCCGGGTAGACCAGGTCGGGCCACACCTCCAGGTGTTGGAAGAACGGACGCTGCACTCGCACCGCGTTCAGTCCCTCCGTCAGCGCCAGCCGCTCATGGACGTCCGCGCGCAGCTGGGCCTCGACAGCGGACGCCGGTTTCGGCGCGCACACAGACGAGAAGGCCTCCCCCACCGGCAGGTCAGGGGTCTTCTCGCACAGCGACGGTTTCGGGCGCGCACGACGCTCCCGGACGATCCCGGCGACTGCGGGCACCGGATCGGTCACCGACTCCCGCATCGGCAGTGCGACGACCCTCGACGGATCGGCCTCGTCGGAACACTCCGGGCACCACGCGCTGCGGCGACGCTCGCGGCCGGGCCGCGAGCGCTGCTCGGCCGGCGTTGCGACGAACCGGTGCCCCCGGTCGCACTGCCACTGCAGCAGGACGTCGGCCGCGGGCGGCACCTGGCTCAGGACGATGCCGGCGTTGAGATCCGCATGGTACTGACGCCACAGCGCTGGGAACGACGCCCAGGCCTGCCGGTACGCGCCCACCGGGTACGGCGTGTCGAGGCCCTTCGACCATTGACGGCGGGCCCACCACGCTTCCACACGTTCCGGCACGAGCCGAACCTACGACGGGCCCCCGACACCGGCCACGACTGAGGACGCAGTGGTCGTCACCCCGGCGCCCCGACTCGACCTTCAGACCGCGAAGTCGCTCGGCCACCCGTGGTCGGCGAGCGACCGGCGGACACGCTCCACGTCCTCGTCACTCGGCAGCTCCGCGGTGACCCGCGCGATCGCGGTGGCGACGTCGACCCGACTGAGCGACGTGTCGCCCTCGGCCGCGAGGCGCGCACCCACCTCGGCCACCTCGGCGTCGCTCAGCCGCCGACGGAGGAGCGCCACGAGCGGGACGAAGTCCTGGTCGGGGAATCCTGCGGGATACCCGGCTCGGAGCCAGCGCACGATGCGGGCGACCAGCCCTCCGCGTTCCTCGAGGAGGGTCGCGCGCGCATCCCGACCGGCGTCGTCCTGGTCAGTCGCCACCGCGCGGACGTCGTCCGGGCTGCCGAGCGGCCAGCCCGCGCTCGCGAGCCGGGCGGAGACGCGGACGAGGTCCTCCGGGAGCGCCGGACCGAGGAGGAGCTGTTCGACACGCGCCCGCAGACGATCGTGGCCGACCGGCTCACCGCTCGCATCGGCGTTCTCCGCCTCGACGAGCAGTCCCTCGACGACCTGGTCCAGCTCCTCGGGGGTGAGGCTCCGTCGGAGGATGCCGAGCAGCGGCACGTAGTCGTGCTCGGGCACGCCCGTCGGGTATCCGGCGCGGAGCCAGCCGACGACACGCGCCACCACACCGGACCCGTGGGCGGTGAGGTCTGTCCCGTTCTCGGATGACATCCTCAGTCCTTCGGCGTGAAGGTCGGGAACACGTGGTCGAAGTTGACCTCCTGCCCCAGACCGGTGGCCACGATGATCGTGAGTCCGACCAGCACTGCGGCGACGACGACGGCGAAGCACAGCACGCCGATGGCCCGGAGGAGCGCCGACGGGATCGTCGGCGCGGCCGACCCGCTCCGGTCGTCGGACCCGGCGCCTCCGGCGACCGCGAACGAGCGGACACCCAGCGCGAAGAGCGCGGGAAGCCCGGCGCCGAGCACGAGCGCGATGACGGCCACCTGGGCGGCGGCTTCGAGGAAGAGCATGAACATGTCCGACGTCCTTACGCTGCGGTCTTCTGCGACGAGCGGGCGGGGGCGTCCTGCCAGTCGTCGTTCACGTTGTGGGATCCGATGCTGTCGCGGCGCGACCGCAGGTAGATGGCGAGCGCGACACCCACGAGGATCGCGACCATGAGGATTCCGCCGATCGCCCCGCCCGCGAGGTGACCGACCCACCACATCACCGCGCCCATGAGCGCGGCGGCCGGGAGGGTGATGATCCAGGCGACGACCATCCGCAGGGCCACCCGCCAGCGCACCTGCGCACCTGGCCGTCCGACCCCGGAGCCGAGGATCGATCCGGTCGCGACGTGCGTGGTGCTGAGGGCGAAGCCGAGGTGGCTCGAGGCGAGGATGACGGCGGCGGAGGAGCTCTCGGCGGCCATGCCCTGCGGTGTGTTCAACTCCACGATGCCCTTGCCGACGGTGCGGATGATCCGCCACCCGCCGATGTACGTGCCGAGCGAGATCGCGAGGGCACAGGCGAGCTTCACCCAGAGTGGGACCGACTCGGTGTCGTCCCAGCCGCCGGCAGCGATGAGCGCGAGGGTGATGACGCCCATCGTCTTCTGTGCGTCGTTCGTGCCGTGGGCGAGCGAGACGAGCGACGCGCTGCCGATCTGCCCGATCCGGAAGCCGCGGTGGAGCCGCCCCTGGGCGAGGTTGCCGATGACGCGGAAGACGAGCCAGGTGCCGATCGCAGCCACCGCGCCGGCGAGCAACGGCGACATGAGCGCCGGGAGGATGACCTTGCCGACGACGCCGTCGAGCTTCGAGCCGTCACCGGCCCAGTTCACGCCGTTCAGGCCGAGGCCTGCGAGCGTCGAGCCGATGAGCCCGCCGAAGAGCGCGTGCGACGAGCTCGACGGAAGACCGAGCAGCCAGGTGAGCAGGTTCCAGATGATGCCACCGATGAGCCCGGCGAGCACGATCAGCAGGAGCGCCGAGCCGCCGCCCTCCAGCAGCGCCGGATCGGGAGCTCCCGACGAGTCCTGGATCTTCACGACCGCGTTCGTGACGGTGAGCGCGACTTCGATGCTCAGGAACGCGCCCACGAGGTTCAGCGCCGCCGAGAGGGTGACCGCGACCTTCGGCGGCAGCGCACCGGTGGCGATCGAGGTGGCCATCGCATTCGCCGTGTCGTGGAAGCCGTTGGTGAAGTCGAAGGCGAGCGCCGTGATCACGACGAGCGAGAGCAGGATGATGGGGTCCACGGCGACGAGCTTGCTCCTCGATCGCTGGATCGACAACGGGTGAGCGGGCGGATTCACCCGTTGTTCACGTTCCGTGGAAGCCGACTCCCTCCATGGCGAGCGAGTCGGTCATCGGCCTCCTGGCCCGCTAGGACGTCGGATGATCGGCGTCCTCGACGACCGCGACCTCCACGCCGGCGGCACGCAGTCGATCGAGCACCGCAGGAGGGGCCGAAGCGTCGGTGACGAGGACGTCGACGTCTTCGAGCGCACACACGATGGCCATGGAGCGGAGGGAGAACTTCGACCCTTCCGCGATCAGGATGACGCGCGCCGCCGACGCGATGATCGCCTGCTTGATCGCGGCGTCGCCCAGGTCGAACGCCGTCACGCCGGCCGACGGATCAGCTGCACAGCAGGTCAGGATGGCCGTGTCGAAGCGGAGTGAAGCGATGGTCCGCTCCGCGATGGGCCCCACGATCGTCCCCTCCGCGCCGCGCACGGTTCCACCCGAGAGGACCAGACTGACCGTCTGACTGGACGACAACGCGGCGATGCCCTGCACCGACAGTGGCATCGCTGTCACCCTACGGTGGGCGAGTTCGGCGGCTGCGGCGGCCCCCGTGGTTCCACTGTCGACGACCACCGCTTCACCGTCGTCGATGTAGGCCACAGCTGCAGCTGCAAGCCGCGCCTTCAGTCCTTCGTCATCGACCGCTCGAACGGAGAAGGGCAGCCCCTCCCCATGCAGGGCGGTCCCGACAGCACCACCCCTGACCCGCCGCAACGCACCGACCGCGGCAAGATGCTCGAGGTCGCGTCGGACGGTCATCGCCGACGTGCTCAACTGCTTGGCGAGCTCGTCGACCTGGACGCGGCCGGAGCGACGGAGCTCATCGAGGATCTCGCGGTGCCGGACTTCCATCTGCATGGACATATCGTACCCGATGTGTTCGAATGAACATTGTGAATGTTCAAAACTCGCCTCGTCCGATCACCATCAAGGATGTCGCTCGCCTGGCGGGCGTCTCGCACTCCACCGTTTCGCGAGTGCTCAACGGAGTCGACCTCGTCACACCTGCGACGCGAGCGCGGGTGCTGGAAGCCATCGACTCCTCTGGATGGACCCCTGATGAGACCGCAGCCGCGCTTGCACGCCGCAAGACGCCCAGACCCGGGCCGATGTCCTGAAGCCGCACCACCCGGTTCGACAACGCCCGTCCAAGCCCATTCCGTGTCACCGCACCCGACCGCCCTTCCAGATCGGAACAGCCCCATGACCACGTCCTCTCTCCGGAGCACGCCACCGTCCGCGTCCCTGGACGCCCGACACGCTCGAGTCGCCGTCAGTGTCCTGTTCTTCACGAACGGCGCACTGATCGCCAACATCCTCCCGCGGTACCCGCAGATCAAGGCGGATCTCGACCTGACCAACGCCGCCTTCGGCGCCGCGGTGGCCGCCTACCCTTTGGGTGCGCTCATCGCCGGGCTCAGCGCAGGACTCCTCATCCGCCGCTTCCGCTCCTCCCGTGTCGCCATCGCCGCGACGCTCGTCACTGCCGCCGGACTGCTGCTCACCGGAGTCGCGCCCGGCTGGCTCATCCTCGCCCTCGCCCTCTTCCTGGCCGGCGCCATGGACTCCATCACCGATGTCGCGCAGAACTCGCACGGCCTTCGCGTGCAACGTCTCTACGGACGGTCGATCATCAACTCGTTCCACGCCGTCTGGTCCGTGGGCGCCGTGACCGGAGGCGCGATGGGCGCCGTCGCCGCGCAACTCGAGGTACCCCTGCTGATCCACTTGACCATCTCCGGCGGGCTGTTCGGGATGGCAGCCCTGCTGTCCTACCGCTGGCTCCTGACCGGCGCCGAACCGGACCTCGGCGCCGAGACCATGCTGAACTCGAATGGCGACAGCCGGCCGGAATCGGGCGCCACACCGACGGATGCGCCGAAGGCCCTCGGCCTCGTGGCTCGCTACAGCGTCCTGCTCGCCCTCGTCGCCATCGCCTCCGCCGGGGCCATCGTCGAAGACGCGGGGAGCTCCTGGTCCGCGATCTACCTCTCCGACAGCCTCGGAGCATCCGCCTTCGTCGCCGGTCTCGGGTTCATCTCACTGCAGGGGATGCAATTCGTCGGGCGCGTGTTCGGCGACCGCATGACCGACCGGTTCGGCCAGCGGACGATGGCCCGCGGTGGCGGTGTCCTCGTCCTCGTCGGCATGGGTGCTGCGCTCGCCTTCCCGAGCGTCATCGGCACCATCATCGGCTTCGGTATCGCGGGCTTCGGTGTCGCCACCCTCATCCCCTCGGCCATGCAGAACGCCGATGAGATCCCCGGCTTCCGCCCCGGCAGCGGGCTGACCATCATCGGCTGGCTCCTGCGGCTGGGGTTCCTCCTGTCCCCGCCCCTCGTCGGGGCGATCGCCGACGCCACGGCACTCCGATTCGGACTGATAGTGGTCCCCGCCGCTGGTCTGCTCGTGCTGCTCTTCGCCCGGGTCCTCTCGACGCGTCACCGCTGAGCGCCCAGGACGGTCACCCCCGTCCGGACACCGGCGGACAGCGCGAGTCCTCGCGCCGCAGGATGATGGGTCCATGTGGGATACGACGTCGCGAACGTTCGAGCTGCTGGGGATGCTCCAGCGCAACGGGTTCGTGGCCAGCGAGCGCCTCGCGCGCGACCTCGGGGTGACGACCAGGACCGTGCGTCGAGACGTGGCCCGGCTCCGCGATCTCGGCTACCCGATCGACACGCGCCTGGGCATCGACGGCGGGTACTCGATCGAGACCGGTGCGGTGCTCCCACCGATCTTCCTGTCGACCGAGGAGGCACTCGCGTGCGCGCTCGCGCTTCGGCGGTGGAAGGAGGACGCCGACCAGACCCTCGCCACCAGCTCGCTCGAGAAGGTCGCTGCGTCCCTGCCACCCCGGGTGCGCTGGGTGCTCGACGCGGTGGCGGAGGTCACCGTCGATGCCCCGGTGGACGGTCTGGATCCGATCGATCACCCGGCGGTCGACATCGGTCTCCTCGGCGAGTTGGCGAGGTCGTGTCTGCTCCGACGTCGAGTAGAGTTCCGGTACACCGGGCGAGACGGCGACTCGAGACCGCGCCGGGTCGAGCCGCGCGCCCTGGTCAACACCGTGCGGCGCTGGTACGTCGTGGCCTTCGACATCGACGCCGACGACTGGCGCACGTTCCGCGTCGACCGGATCTCCGACCTCGTGGTGTCCGAGCTGCCGGCCAGGACGCGGGTCCTCCCCGACGCGGACCTCGAGGGTTGGGTCACGCGACGGCTCCAGCTCGGATGGCAACAGGTCAGCGCCACCGTCCGCGTGCACGCCCCGAGCGAAGCGGTGCGGCGGTGGGTCGCTCCGGCCTGGGGATCCGTCCAAGCCGAGTCCCCCGAGGTCACGGTGGTGCGCGCGGGAGCAGACAGCTACGACGCGATCGCCAGATGGCTCCTGCTGATGCAGGCCGACGTCGAAGTCGTCGAACCCGACGAGCTGCGCAACGCGTTCGACCGGGTGGCCGAGCAAGCACACCGAGCCGGCCGGCCCAGCTCGGGCGGGCCGAACCAGCAGGCCGACCCGCCCAGTGCTACCGGAGCGGCCTGAAGAACTCGGACAGATCGTCCATGAGGAGCGCCGGCTCTTCGAGGGCGGCGAAGTGGCCGCCGCGGTCGGTGACGTCGGTCCACCGCGTGATGGTGTTCTCGCGCTCGGCGTAACGGCGGATCCCGACGTCGTGCGCGAACATGATCGCGCCCGTCGGAACGCCGGACGGTTCGCTGACCGCTCCCCACGCCGAATGCTGCGCGTATCCGATGTACGCGGCGGTGCTGGCCGTCCCGGTGAACCAGTACAGCGACACGTTGGTCAGGATGCGATCGAGGTCGATGATCGTCTCCGGGAGCGCCTCGCGGGGCATCGTCCACGCCTGGAACTTGTCGATGATCCACGCCAGCTGGCCGGCCGGTGAGTCGGCGAGCCCCGCCGCGATCGTCTGGGGGCGCGTGGACTGGATCGCGATGTAGCCGAACTCGTCCTGCATGAAGGTCTGAACCCGCCCGAGACGGTCGAGCTCCAGCGGGGCGAAGGCGGCGAGGTCCGCTTCACTTGGAGCTCCCAACGGCATGCCCATCGAGCCGTTGACGTGCACACCGACCACGCGCGTCGGTGCCGCTCTCGCGACCTCGGGCGACACGGCAGCCCCGATGTCCCCGCCCTGCACGCCGTACCGTTCGTAGCCGAGCCGTTCCATGAGCGTCGCCCAGGTCCGTCCGATACGAGCCGCATCCCATCCACCCTCGGCGACCGGGCTCGAGAATCCGAATCCGGGCAGGGAGGGGATGACCACATCGAAAACGTCTGCGGCGTCCCGTCCGTGCGCTTCCGGATCGGTGAGCGGGCCGACGAGGTCCAGGAACTCGACGAACGAGCCCGGCCAGCCGTGCGTCAGCACCAGCGGCAGCGCCCCCTCCACCGACGAGCGGACGTGCAGGAAGTGGATGGTCTGCCCGTCGATCACCGTCGTGAACTGCGGGAACTCGTTCAACGCCGCCTGCTGCGCCCTCCAGTCGAAGGTCTCAGCCCAGTAGGCGACCAGTCTGCGGAGGTAGCCGACCGGAACTCCCGTCGCCCAGTCGTCGCCCGGCAGGGCCGGTGGGAACCGTGTCTCCCTGAGCCGGCGTCCGAGCTCGTCCACCGCACTCGCGGGGATGTCGATTCGAAACGGCTGGATATCGGCGTGCATCACAGGTTCCCTCCATCGCGTGCGGGCTCGAGCGAGCCACGTCACAGGAGCGACGATAGGAACGAACGAGGACACGACCTGTCCTCGGCTGAGATGCACGACGCGACGGACAGCGATGAGTGCGATGCTCGATTCATGCCATGGCCTGTGATCGAACCGCTGGTGTCCGAGCGCCTCACGCTGGAGCCGTTGTCGCTCGACCATGCCCCGTCGATGGTCGACGTCCTCTCCGACCCCTCCCTGTACACGTTCACCGGCGGAGAGCCGCCGACGCTCGACGCACTCTCCACTCGATATGCCGCCCAGATCCGCGGGCCGGCCGACGGCTCGCAAGCCTGGTTCAACTGGATCGCGAGGCGGCACGACACCGGCGCGCTCATCGGGTTCGTCCAGGCCACCGTGACGTCCCAGGGCCAGGACACGCTGGCCGAGATCGCGTGGGTCGTCGATCCAGCCCACCAACGCCAAGGCTTCGCCTCCGAAGCGACGGCCGCCCTGATCGGTTGGCTGCACGCTCGAGGGGTCACCCGGCTCACCGCGCACATCCATCCGGAGCACACTGCGTCTCAGCGGGTGGCACACCGCCAAGACCTCCGTCCGACATCGAGCATCGAGGACGGCGAGGTCCGTTGGGAATCGCCGACTCACGACGATCTCTCCTGAAGCCGAGGGTCCGGTTCGGCGCGCCCGATAGCCTGTCTCCACCGAATCCAGCCCGATCGCTCCCGGAGAATCGACCATGACGCACACGCTCGACGCACAGCTCGACAGCATCTTCGCGGCTCGAGACCGGGCTGACATGGGTCCGACCATCGAAGCGCTGCTGCCCATTTACGACGAGCACCCTCACCACCCGAGAGTCCTCTACGAGCTCGGTGGCGCCTACGACACCGCGGGCGAGGAGGCGAGGGCGCTCGACCTCTACGAGCGGGCCATGGAGAGCGGCCTGGCGGGAGACATTCGTCGCCGTTGCTACCTCCAGTACGGAAGCACCCTCCGCAACCTCGACCGGATCGATGAGTCGCTGGAGGTCTTCGCACGGGCGCGTGCAGAGTTCCCGGGGTCAGTCGCGCTCGGAGCATTCGAAGCCCTCACCCTCCACGCCTCCGGGCGGTCGAACGCCGCGCTGTCGAGCCTCCTCGAACTCCTGGCCGAGCACGTCGACGCGGCTGAGCTCACGCGTTACAAGCCGTCCCTGCGAGGCAACGCCGAGTACCTCCGGTCACTGGACGAGGAGCCCCGGTCCACGACGGAGGACTGACGGCGCCGACGCCCCCAGACCATCGGCCTCACGTCTTCACACCGCCTGGACGATGAGGACAACCCCGAATGCGACGATCAGACCGTTGCCGACGATGGCCGTCCACTTCCGGAACGACGCGCCCGTCCTGCGCCGGAGTCCGGCTCCGAGCGCGACCAGCAGCGCCTGCCAGCCGAAGGATGCGAGCCCGACACCCGCGATGAAGGCGACCGCCGTCGACCCTGACTCCGTGAACTCGGCCAGCCCGGTCAGGATCGCCGCGAAGTACACGAGGGTGGCCGGGTTGATCGCCGTCAGGCCGAGGAAGAGCAGGTAGCGCTGACGCGCGGTGCCCGAGCGCTCAGCGGACCGTTCCCCTGCTGACGGCTTCGCACGGAGGCCCTGCAGGAGACCGTGCGCTCCGAGCGCGATGACGGCGACACCACCGAGGAGCTGCGGCCAGGGAGACCAGCCGCTCACGATGGGACCGGCGAGCGCACCGGCAGCGACGGCGGCCGAGCAGTACGCCACGTCCACCGTCGCCACGGCGACGGCAGCAGGCAGTCCACTGCGCAACCCGCGCGTGATGCCCTCCTGCAGGAGCAGGATCCCGATCGCACCGAGCGGAGCAGCCAGCGCGAGGCCGGCGACGGAACCGGCGAAGAGAGCGAGGAGGACATCCATGCCGACGACTCTGGCGCAGCGCGACGGTAGCGACGGTGCGTTCTGGCAGTGAGACGGCATACTGTGTCGCATGGACGATCTCGACAGTGAAATCATCGACGTGCTCCAGGTGAACGCGAGGATTTCGTTCAGTGAGCTCGGTCGCCAGATCGGCTTGAGCACGAATGCGACGGCGGCCCGTGTGCGTCGCCTGGAGCACAGCGGCGTCATCACCGGGTACCGCGCGATCCTCGGCTCCGATGCCCCGGTCGCCGAGGACGGCCTGGAGGCGTTCATCGACGTCCGACTCGACCCCTCGCGCAAGTCGGAGGAGTTCCTGGAGTGGACCCGTCGGATCCCCGAGATCAGAGACGCGGTGCACGTCACCGGCGCCTACGACTACCTCGTCCACATCCGTGTCGCCGGCACCGCCGCCCTCGACCGCCTCCTCCGCAGCATGAAGAACGACGGAGGGGCGACCCACACGCAGACGCGGCTGGCGCTCCGGTAGACCCGAAACCCGAATCCGTCCTGCCGGCGCAGATACCATCGCATTGACCGTCCAGCGAAGAGGAGGAGCCGTCATGTCCACGGATGAGAAGCGACCGTATGTGCCGTTGCGGGACCTGGTCGGCGATCTGACTGCCGCTCCGCTCCCTGAGGGCACACAGGCCGAGGCGATCTTCATGATGGTGAAGCTGGACGACGGTTCATGGTGCGTCAGGTCGATCGGAGACACCTACAACGCCGCGGAGTTCTTCAAGGAGCTGAACGGCTACACGCACGCCGTCACGATGACGACCGCGCGCGAGTGGGTCGATGACGAGGACGACGCCATTTAACTCAGCGATGCCCCATCTCCCCGCGACAGTTCAGCGAGCGCGCTGGGCGCGGGCCTCCCATTCAGCGTGCGACAGGAACGGCTCGCCTACCGGCCGGACGACGATCCCGGTCCGCGGGTCGACCTGGTCGAACTCCTGATACTTGAGCCTGAGCGTCGTGTAGCCCGCGCGGCGTTCCCGCTGATCTGCTCGCTTGAACGCCGCTTCGACGGCGTAGCTCACGACGATCAGGATGACCGTTGCGGCGAAGGGAACATCCCACGCAGCTCCGACCACCAGCATGATGGAACTGGAAACACCCGCGATGACCAGGAGTATGCAGACGGCCAAGAACGTCCTCGCCCAGATCCAGGCGGAGATCGGCACGACCAATGCATACCGCTTCACGAACGCATCCTCCACCTGTCTTGACCGGAGCCCCGATCGAGCACGGACGGTGTGATCACGCTACCGCGGCCTGTCTCTACACCGGCGCGAGGGGTTCGAGGGCTCCGTCCGGCAGTTCCACGGAGATCGGATCACCTGGCTGCACAACGCCACCGACGAGTACGACGCCCATGACTCCCGTCTTGCGGACGGTGCGCCCCTCTGCGTCCGTACCGACGACCTGCTTGAGCAGGCCCGGTTCGAAGCGGTCGATCTGGACACACGGATTCCGAAGCCCCATCACCTCGACGACGGCATCGGTTCCGAGTCGGAGCACTGCACCCGCGGGGAGGTCGAGGAGGTCCAGCCCCTCGGTGGTGATGTTCTCGCCCAGCTCACCCGGGGTGAGGTCGGCGTCCACCTCCGCGAACAGCTCCTGGTGGATGAGGTGGACCTGCCGGAGGTTGGGCTGCGTGGGATCGCGTCTCACCCGGGATCGATGCTGCACCGTCGCACCGAAATGCGCGTCTCCCTCGACACCCAGCCCGGCGACGAGCGTGATCGCGTCCCGTCGCGGCTTGGAGAAACGGTGCTCATCGTCGCTGCTGACCGAGACGACACGGGCGTTTGTCATCACCCCAGTGTGCACGGGGGAACAGGACCGACGGAAGTCCCTGATACTCATGTCCCGGCGCGCGAGCCGGGACACTCAGCGGTGCAGGATCACCTGGTACAGGTTGTGGTCCTGCCAGGTCCCGGCGATCCGCAGGTACGACGGCGCCATGCCGATGTGCTCGAACCCGGCTTTGCGGAGCACCCGTTGCGAACCGTGGTTGTGCAGCAGGGTGCTCGCCTCGACCCGATGCAGGCCGAGGTCGTCGCGCGCCACCCGGACGATCGCCTGCACGGCGGCCGTCGCGAGGCCCTTACCCGCGTAGTCCACATCCACCCAGTAGCCCAACCCGGCGTTCTGGAACGGGCCGCGGACGATCCCTGACAGGTTGAACCTGCCGACGATGGTCGAGCCGTCGAACAGGCCAAGGGAGTATCCGCTCCCGGCGGCGCTCGACGCGAGCTTGCTGGTGAGGTCCGCCGATTGCCCGGCTTCGGTGAAGAACTCGTCGGATCGAGCCGGCTCCCATGGGGCCAGATGGTCGCGGTTCCGCGCGTACGCCGCAGCGAGCTCCTTCGCATCGCCGAGCTCCAAGGGCCGCATGTCGACGCCGTCGGCGAGGTTGATCACGGTGAACACCCGTCAACGGTAGTCGCCGCCGGGCGCACTCGACCACCCCGATGCGACGTCTGTTTCCCGCCAGCTCAGGGCGACGCGAATGATGAGGCTGAGAGGTGACCACCCCGCTTCCCTGACGTCTGGACACCCGTGCCCCACTCCCATGTCGACATCGACCCAGCCATCCTCTACTTCGGGACACCCGTGGTGCTGCTCAGCACGGTGGACGCCGACGGCCGCCCGAACCTCGCCCCGATGTCGTCGGCCTTCTGGCTCGGCCACACGGCCGTCCTGGGCATGGGGATGCGGTCGCAGACGGCGTCGAACCTGCTCGCGACCGGGGAGGTCGTGATGAATCTGCCGTCGGTCGGCCAGGTCGACGCCGTCGACCGCCTCGCGCTCACGACCGGCCGGAATCCGGTGCCCGCGGCCAAGCAGCAGGTCGGCTACCGGCACGCCTCCGACAAGTTCGCCCTCGCCGGCCTCACCGCGGTGCCCTCGACGACCGTCGCTCCCCCGCGGGTCGCCGAGTGCCCGGTGTCGCTGGAAGGCCGCGTGACCGCTGTCCATCCGCTCAACGAGGATGATCCCGCCGAGGCCGGTTCCGCCTCGGTCTTCGAGGTGACCGTCACGCGGGTGCACGTCCACCCCGGAATGCAGGACGCAACCCACCCGAACCGGATCGATCCGCTTCGGTGGCGGCCCCTGATCATGAGCTTCCAGAAGTTCTTCGGTCTCACCGACCAGGTGCACCCCTCGCGCCTCGCCACGGTCGATGAGGAGTGGTACCGCTGACTGAGACTCAGCGGCTGGCGATGGGGTGGGCCGGGTACTCGCGCAGCACCAGGGCCGTGCTGACGGGACCGAACCGGCCGATGGCGTCGATGATCTGCTCGAGGCGTTCCGGCGAGGGGGCGTGCACGTCGAGGACGAAGCAGTCCTCGCCGGTCACGCGGTAGATCCGGTGGATCTCCGGCAGCTCGTCGAACTGGGTCAGTGACGCCTGGATCTGCGCGTGGGTCGTCCGGAGTCGGACGACGGCGTGTGTCGTGAGCCCGAGCTTCTGCGGAGACACCCGAGCTCCGTAGCCGGTGATGTAGCCGGCGAGTTCGAGCTTGCGGACCCGCGCCGACACCGCCGGCTGGGACAGATGCACGAGCCGGGCGAGGTCGGTCATCGTGGTGCGCCCGTCGACCTGGAGCACGTCGAGGATCGTCTGGTCCGTTCGATCGAAGGAAAGCGAAGCATCGTCCGTCATCTGCTTAGTAAACAACGGATGATGACGCTCCAGCTGCTGACACCGATGGTTCAGCTGGCACGCTGAGGGCAGATCACCCAGCCACGACAAAGGAATCCCATGTCGATCATCACCATGCCCGGGATCGGTGGATCCGACGACGCCCACTGGCAATCCCACTGGGAGCGCGAGACGCCTGCGATCCGACGGTTCGCGCCGGCGTCCTGGGACGAGCCGGATCTCGACGACTGGTCCGCTGCGCTCGACCGGGCGGTGGCGGACGAACCGGCGATCCTGGTGGCCCACAGCCTCTCGTGTCTGCTGGCCGTCCGCTGGGCGGCGGCGAACCCTGCACGAGTCGCCGGGCTGTTCCTCGTCGCCGCCCCCGATCCCGACGGGCGGCGGTTCCCGAGGATCGCCGCTGCGTTCGCCGAGGATCTCGACGTCCGGCCATCCGTACCCGCAGTGCTCGTGACCAGCGACGACGACCCGTACTGTTCGGAGGCACGCGCGGCCGGGTTCGCCGCGACGTGGGGCGTGCCTCGGATCAGCATCGGGCGGCAGGGCCACGTGAACTCCGCCAGTGGACTCGGCGCCTGGCCGGAGGGCCGGCGACTGCTGACCGCGTTCAGCGCGGGGGTCGGGAGTCGCGAGCGGTCAGCAGCGACGTGAGGGCCGCGATCGCCGGTTCGAACCGCGCTCGCGACGGCGTGGCGAACCCGACGACGAGGGCCTCCGGGCGGTCGTGGCTCCGGGTGTAGCGCGCGAGGCGATGGACGCCGACGTGATCGGGTTGGGACTCGAGTCGGGACAGCACCGCTGGGGCGGCATCGCCGAGCGGAATGAGGCCGTGCAGCCCGGCGGCAAGACCGGGGACCTCGAGACCGACGCTGCGCAGCGCCTGCTGGAGGTGGGTGCGACGGCGGGCGTACTCGCGGCGCTGACGGCGGATGTGACGCTCGTACTCGCCGGTCCTGATGAGGTCGGCGAGAGCCAGTTGGTTCAGCATCGGCGCGCCGCCCGTGAGCGCTTCGGACGCATCGACGACCGGACGCACGAGGTCGCGCGGCAACGCGAGCCACCCGAGGCGGAGGTCTGGAGCGAGGGTCTTGCTCACGCTGCCGGCGTAGACCACGCGCTCCGGTGCCGACCGTTGCAACGCGGCGACCGGGCGGCGGTCGAAGCGGAACTCGCCGTCGTAGTCGTCTTCGACGATGAGGCCTCCGTTCGCCATCGCCCAGTCGACGACGAGTCGACGTCGCGCCGGGGCCAACGCCCCACCCAGTGGGAACTGGTGCGACGGCGTCAGCACGACGGCGTCCGTGCGGGCATCGAGCCGACCGAGGTCCGCGCCGTCCTCGTCCACGACGAGGTCGGACACGGTGAACCCCGACGTCGACCATGGGCGTTCGATGCCGAACAGCGACGGGTCCTCGATCGCGACGGACGACGCTCCGCCTGCCGCGAGCGCTGCCGCGACGAGCGTGCTGGCCGTCCGGTAGCCGGCGCAGATCACGATGGCGTCAGCGGTCGTCTCCACCCCGCGAGCGCGGGCGAGGTAGGAGGCGAGTTCGGAACGCAGCGCCATGCTGCCGGCACCATCGGAGTCGACGTCGGTAGCTGTGGCGCCGGCACGCCGGATGGCGGTGAGCCAACGCGCGGTCGGAAAGGACCCCGCCTCAGGTCGCCCCGGCCTGAGGTCGAACTCCGGTCCGGCACTCGCTGCCGTCCGGCCTGCGCTGTGGAGTGGCGCGACGCTGCGCGCGACGAACATGCCCGCGCGGGCTCTGGCCTCGAGAACACCTTCGGCGACGAGGTCGTCGGTGACGGCCACGATCGTGTTGCGAGCCACCCCGAGCTCGAGCGCGAGTTCCCTGGACGATGGCAATCGCATACCGGGTAGGGCCCGGCCATCGGCGATCGCGGCCCGGATGGCATGTTCGACGGCACGGGTCTTCGGCAACGTCGGGTCCAGCTGGAGCATCAGGTCCACTGGACCAGGATATGGGACTCGTTCTGGCCCTCATCAACGGTCCACCGCCGGAATAGGGTCGAACCGTATCTTCTGGAAG
Organism: Plantibacter sp. CFBP 8804; assembly: GCF_014841225.1. NCBI lineage: Bacteria > Bacillati > Actinomycetota > Actinomycetes > Micrococcales > Microbacteriaceae > Plantibacter > Plantibacter sp. CFBP 8804. The sequence goes on along the minus strand of NZ_JACYTU010000009.1, from coordinate 40,545 downwards.
GACGTGCTCATGCGGGTGTTCATCGCGGGTGGTTCGGGCGTGCTCGGGCGCGCGCTCATCCCACTGCTCAGGACAGCAGGTCACGAGGTGATCGCGACGACCCGATCACTCTCGAAGTTCGCGCGCGTCGCCGACACCGGGGCGACACCGTTCCTGCTGGACGTCCTCGACCGGACCGCGACGGTGCGGGCATTGGTCGACACCCGGCCGGACGCGATCGTGCACCTCATGACCGATCTGACCGCGGGAGACTCAGGGAGCAACGCACGATTGCGCACCGCGGGCACCCGTCACCTCGTCGACGCGGCCCACGAGGCCGGAACGTCGCGGATGGTCGCGGAGAGCATCTCCTGGGTCCACTCCCCCGGTCGTGATCTCGCGACGGAGTCGGATCCGCTCGATCTGGACGCACCGGAGCCCCGACAGACGACGATCTCCGCGGTGCGTGCCCTCGAGGGCGCCGTGCAGGAGCTCCAGGACGGCGGGGTCCTCCGGTTCGGCCAGCTCTACGGGCCCGGAACCTGGTATTCGACCGCCGGACGCTTCGGTGATGCCGCCCGTGCGGGCGAGCTCCCAGCCACGGAGACCGTCACCTCGTTCGTGCACACCTCCGACGCCGCCGCGGCGCTCCTGCTCGCGCTCGGATGGGGTCGCGGGACGTGGAACATCGTCGACGATGAGCCCGCCAGCGGCCACGATTGGGTGCCGCGGTTCGCCGCTGCAGTCGGCGCGCCGCCGCCGACGTCATCGACCTCAGGCGACATCGGCCGTCCGGTGTCGAACGCCGCCGCCAGAGCGGCAGGTCTCACGTTGCGGTACCCGAGCTGGCGCGAGGGGTTCGTCACGTGAAGCGACGCCGATTCCGTTGCGGATCCTGGCGGCAGGCCGTCGTCACCCTCGCCGGGGTCCTACCGATGAGCGTCGCGTTGAACATCGGCCTCGACCCGCTCACCAGCGACTGGCCCCGCCTGGCCACGGTCGTCGCCAATGCGACCGTCCTCGTCGCGTCCCTCACGTGGGTCCTCCTACCGGCGCTCCATTGGGCGACGGGCGGGTGGGCCGCGCCGCGACCGAATCCGTCAGCCGAGCTCGCGGAGCCTGGACGCGACGTCGCAGACGTTCCGTCGCCGTGATCAGCGGACGCTGCAGGGCCCCGAGGCGGACAGCACGATGACCGGCCCCACTTCGGGCGCGTCGGCGAACTCCCCGAGACGCAGGTAGAACCCATCGTCAGATGTGAACGCCACGGCCCGGGTGGCATCTGACGATCCATCCGCGGCGACCTTCTTCTCCACCTTCCATCCCGCGCGTCCGGCGTACATCGCGGCCGCATCGTCCAACCAGGCGGCACGGTCGAAGTCCGCTACGACGCTGACCGTCAGGATCCCGTTGAACTGCGCGGCGCCACCGGTGCACTGGATGTCGACGTCGTCCTCGACCCCCGTCGACGCGCTATCGGCAGGCAGCGTCGCCTCGAACTCGGCACGGAGCGAGAGCGCCTCCGACTTCGTGCTGTCGTAGTCCGGCCTGATCTGCAACGATCCACAGCCTGCGAGCGCGCAGGCGAGGACGATGCCGATGAGGCCGAGCATTGTCCGACGCATGATGCGATCCCTCCCCGAATGGACCAAGGTCTCCAGCGTAGGTGCCGAGGACGCCCGTCGGGCAGACTGGACCGGTGACCCGACCCGACCCGATCCGAGCCGACACCACCCGAGCAGCCCTCCTCCGCGACCGCATCGTCCAGCAGATCGCTGAGCAGGGCTTCGACGCGCACGGCCTGCACGTGCTCGCCGGTGACGACGAGGCTGGGCATCGCTGGACCGAGGACGTCCGTGAGGACATCCACTCCGCGGCGAAGGGCGTCTGTGTGCTCGCCGCCGGCCTCGCCATCGACGACGGTCTCATCACGATGGACACCACGCTTGGCGCGGTGTTCCCGGAAGTCGACTTCGGCGAGGGCACCGCCGACGTCACCCTCCGGCGCCTGTTGAACATGACGAGCGGCGTCGACCTCCCCTGGTCGCCGACCCTGCTGTCCGACTGGCCGGATCTGGCGCTCGAGTTCCTGAGCAGGCCGTCCCGCGGTCGCGTCTTCCAGTACTCGAACGCCAGCACCTACACGGCGATGCGCGCGCTCGAGACCCGGGTCGGTGACGTCGGCGACTACCTCGAGCAGCGACTCCTCGCTCCACTCGGCATCCACGACGCGCCCTGGGAGCGGTGCCCCCGCGGATTCATCGCATCCGGCGGCGGGCTGCAGCTCCGCACCACGGAACTCGCACGCATCGGACGACTCATCCGCGACCGCGGCCGGTGGGCAGGCGAACAGCTCCTGTCACCGGAGTGGATCGACGCCATGCACACCGACTGGGTGCCCTCCGGAACCGGCGCCGGGTACGAGCAGTATGCGCTCGCCGGATGGGATGGTCCTGGCGCGGCCTGGCGACTCCACGGTGCCTACGGGCAGCTCGTCATCTTCGCCGGCGACGCCGTGGTCACGATCACGGCCGAGGACCACGAAGGGGCCGACCGCATCGCGGCCTCCGTGTCCTCGCTCCTCGCCGACACCACGGGCTGAGCCAGGCTGCGGGCGCGGGTCAGCTTCCGGCGCGGAGCACTTCCGCCGCCGCTTCGACGGTCGAGACGAATGTGGCGCCGACGCTCCGGTGCCCCGACCGGATCTCCTGTTGCGGAGCGTCGGAAAGCACGACCACGTCGATGTCGAGGATGCGACAGACACGCGCCTTGTACGCGATGTCGACGCGGTCCCCTATCCGCGGGCACAAGACGACCGCGCTCGGTGGGAAGCGCTCGTTCGTGAGCATCTCGCCCCAGGACGACGCCGCGATCGTCACCTGCAGATCAGGTGCGTGGGAGCCGAGCCACGACACGGCAGCCGCGCGGGCGCGGTCGTCACTGTCCAGTACGCCGACTGTTCGCATCGATACCTCGTCACTCGTCACCGCATCCGGAGTCACACCCCGATGGTGTCGGCGCCATCCGTAAGATACCAGCGCCGGGACGCGCTTGCCTTCACCCAGTCCTGGCGGGCACGATGGACGGGTACCGCGGTGTCGTGGTGATCGTCGAAGCCCAGGCCGACTTGTCTGCCGATCGATCCCCCGCTCCGCCTCGGAGGCATCGTCCATGACGACTGCTCGCTCATTCCCGCCCTCCATCCTCGGCCCCTTCCGCGCAGCCGCCAGCCGGTATCGCGGTGTCCTCGGCCGGCCCGGGGCGCCGCAGTTCTTCCTCGCTGCGGCCCTCGCCCGGCTCGGCGTCGCCATGACCGGACTCGGGCTGCTCTTCTCGATCCAGCACGCGACGGGGTCGTTCGCGGTCGCAGGTGCGGGGACGGGGGCGTTCGCCCTCGCCGAGGCGGTGGTCGGTCCGCAGATCGCACGACTCGTCGACCGGTGGGGCCAGACGGAGACCGTACCGGTGGCCGTGCTCGTGCACGTCAGTGCAGTCGTCGTCGCGATCACCACCGCAGGACATGCGCCGATCGGCATCACCCTGGCGATCGTCGTCGTCGCGGGCGCCGCGATCCCGCAGCCCGGTGCCCTGTCGGCGGCGCGCTGGTCGCGGCTCCTCCCGGAGCCCGATGCGCTCCGGACCGCCTTCGCCCTCGAGGCGAACGTGAACGACGCGGTGTTCCTGTCGGGACCGATCCTCGCCACCCTGGCGAGCACGCTCCTGGCACCGTGGGCCGGGTCCGTGGTGGCGGCGATCCTCGTGGCTGCCGGCTGTGTCGCACTCTCCCTCCAACGCTCCACCGCACCGATACCGCGACGTCGACCGGAGCGTGGGGCGGACATCCACCGCTCCACCCTCCTCGCCCCTCCGTTCCTCGCGTCGCTCGGGGTGAACCTCGGGCTGGGGTGCTTCTTCGGTGCGGTACCACTCCTCGTCACGGCGGCGGCGACGGCGGAGGGACGACAACCCTTCATCGGACTCGTCCTCGCGCTCTCCAGTGCCGCCAGCATCGTCGCCGGCGCGCTGTACGGTGCGCTGCGATCGACTCCGCGGCCCCGGACCGTGCAGCTGATCGCGTCCGCCGTCCTCACGCTCGCCGTCGTCGTCGGTGCCGTCTGGCCCGCCTTGCCCGGGCTGGCGATCATGCTCCTCGTCGGCGGGACCGCGATCGCACCGCTCCTCGCCTCGTCCTCACAGATCGTGCAGGCGACGGTCGTCCCCCAGGAACTGACGCAGGGGTTCACCTGGATCAACTCGGCTTCCGCCGCGGGTATCGCGGCGAGCGCCGCGCTCACCGGTCGGCTCGTCGCACAGGGAGGCGTCGAGGCCGCGATGCCGGCGCTCATGATGCTCGTGATGATCGCGGTCATGGCTGCAGCGTCGGCGTTCCGGACACGCACGCCCGTCGACTGAACGGCACTCCGAGCGGCGGCCGATGTGACATCGGCGAGATCCACCCGCTATGGTATTGATAACCATTATCAATAGGGAGGGTGTGGTCATGAAGGTCAGGAACTCGTTGAAGTCGCTGAAGAAGATGCCAGGAGCGCAAGTGGTCCGCCGACGCGGTCGCGTCTTCGTCATCAACAAGCTCAACCCGCGCTTCAAGGCGCGTCAGGGTTGAGCGAGGTCGTCGTCGCGTCGATCCGGCGTGGCCGCCGGCATGACGCGGCGATGACCGTCAGTCTTGCCATGCTCGCCGTGGCGACGATCCTCATCGCCGTGGCGATCGGCCCCGTCCCCATCGAACCGCCGACGGTGGTGGCTGTCCTCGCCCGGCACCTCTTCGGAAGCGCACCCGGCCCCTGGCCGGACTCGGTCGATCAGATCGTCTGGATCACGAGAGCGCCGCGGGTGGCGATGGGACTCGTCGCCGGCGCCGTGCTCGCCGTCGCGGGAGTCATGCTGCAGGCCCTCGTCCGCAATGCGCTCGCAGACCCCTACCTGCTCGGACTCAACTCGGGCGCTTCGACGGGTGTGGCCCTCGTCGTGCTCGTCATCGGCGGTGGCGGCGCGCTCCTCGTCGCCGGCGCCGCATTGGCCGGGGCCATCGGTGCGGTGCTGCTGGTCGTCCTGCTCGCCGGGATGGCGAATCGACGCGGGCCCCTGCGCTTGGTCCTCGCCGGACTCGCCGTCGGGTACGCGCTGAACGCCACCACGAGCTTCCTCGTCTTCTCCAGCGACGCACCGGAAGCGGCACGCTCCGTGCTGTTCTGGCTCCTGGGGTCGCTGTCGTCGGTGCAACCGGCCGCCCTCCTCGCCGCAGCGATCTCCGCGGTGATCGGCCTGAGCGCCCTCATCGTCCTCGCGCCCTGGACCGACGCCCTGGCATCAGGCGACGATTCGGCCAGATCGGTCGGACTCGATCCCGAGCGAGCGCGGATCGGACTGATGGTGGGCGTCTCGGCGATGGTCGGCGTGACGGTGGCGGCCGTCGGGGGCGTCGGCTTCATCGGGCTCGTGATCCCCCACCTCGCGCGCCGGCTCGTCGGCGGACGCCACCGGGCCGTGCTCCCCGTCGCCGCCCTGCTCGGCGGCATCGTCCTCGTCACCGCCGACACCATCGCAAGGACGGCGTTCGCTCCGCAGGAGATCCCGGTCGGTGTGATCACCGGGATCCTCGGCGCGCCATTCCTCCTCGCGCTCCTCCGCCAGGGCCACGGTGCCCGGTCCGAGACATGAGCCCCTCCCCTCCCCCATCAGAACGGAAGACACCCGATGACCACACCCCGACTCCGGCGAGCGCTCCTCGCCGCGACCGTCCCCGTGCTCGCGCTCGGCATCCTGAGCGCCTGCACGGCCACCACCGCAGCTGAGCCCTCTGGCGCTCCGAGCGACGCCGGCTTCCCGGTCACCATCGACAACTGCGGTTCGACGATCACCCTGGACGCGCCGGCCCGACGCATCGTGCTCGTGAACGACGACGAGCTCCCCAACCTGGAGGCGCTGAGAGCCGTCGACCGGATCGTCGCCATCACCGCGACCCCACAACCGGGCCTGTACGCGGACGCCACGTACGACGCACTCGACGCCCTGTCGCCGCTCACCACCGAGCAGAACGCGACGGGTGGTTCGGTCGTCTCCCAGGAGAGCATCCTCGGTGCGTCGCCGGATCTGGTCATCGCCCCCGAGAACGCCGTCGACCGTGACGCGTTGGCGGCGAGCGGGATCCCCGTCTACTCCCCCACCGCCTACTGTTCGAACCCCGACCCGGCGCTCAGCAGGACGGCGACCTTCGACCGGGTCTGGGACGAGGTCCGGTCCCTGGGCGGCCTGCTCGGAGCGGGCGAACAGGCCGAGCAGGCCATCGCCGCGGCGAAGGCGACCGTGCAGTCACCTGCTCCCGACGCCGGGACCGCCGCTGCCCTCTACGTCTCGTCCGGCGGCGCCGTGCTGTCGCCGTACGGCGGGCCGAGCATGGTCACCCCGGTCTTCGCGGCCGCGGGCCTCACCAACGTGTACGCGGACTCCGATCAGCGGGTCTTCGACGCCAGCGTGGAGGACATCATCTCCCGCGATCCCGGCACGATCGTGCTGCTGTACTCGAGCGGCGACCCGCAGAGTACGATCGACGCCTTCCTGAGCACGCCGGGTGTCTCCGGGCTGAGCGCCGTCCGTGACGACCGGGTCACAGCACTCCGCTTCCCGTACACGGATCCGCCGAGCGTGCTTTCGGTCCGGGGGCCCGGCGAGCTCGCCCGACTCCTGGACGGCCTGGGATGATCGAAGCCGCGGCGGTGACCGTCCGCTCCGGCGGCCGAACGCTGCTCGACGCCGTCTCCTTCACCGCGCCGACCGGCAGCGTGACCGGGATCGTCGGGCCGAACGGCGGCGGGAAGACGACGCTGCTGCGCGCGATCGTGCGAGCCGTTCCGATCGAGCGTGGTCGGATCACCGTCGACGGGCAGGACGTCGGCACGCGGCGCCGACGGTGGATCGCCCGCAGGGTCGCCGAGGTCGGCCAGCGAGTCGACCCGGACCCGGGGCTGCGCGTCGTCGACGAGGTGTCGTTGGGCGGTCTCGCAGAACACGGCGTACTCCGCGTCGGTGGCACCACCCACGACCAGGAGGTCGCCGCCGCGATCGACACGGTCGGGCTGACCCACCGGGCGTTCGACCGCCTGGCCACCCTGTCCGGAGGAGAGCTCCAGCGGGTCGCCCTCGCCCGAGCCCTCGCGCAGCGTGCACCACACGTCCTGCTCGACGAACCCACGAACCATCTCGACCTCAGACATCGGCTCGAGGTCGTCGCGCTCCTGCGCACGATCGCACCCACCGTCGTGGTCGTGTTGCACGATCTCGACCTCGCGGCTCAGGCCTGCGACCACCTCGTCCTCCTCCACCACGGCCGCGTCGCCGGCGCAGGCCCACCCCGGGACGTCCTGCATCCCGGCCTGATCGACCGGGTCTACGACGTGAGCACCCACCGGCACGAGGACGCGGCCGGCCGGGTGCGCTTCGAATTCTCACTGCCACCGGAACGACACCTCCACCCCGACACCAAGGAGTCCTCATGACCGAATCCATCTCCACCGACGACGCGACGACGCTCGCGACCGCTCGGAGCCTCGCATCGCGCTGGGATGCGCAGCAGACCGGCTACATCAGGCATCGAGCAGAGCGGTTCGACACCATCGCGCGGGTCGTCGCGGCGATCTGCGCGGACTCGCCCGCGCCCCGCATCCTCGATCTCGCGGGCGGGACGGGCTCCCTCGCCGAGCACGTCCTCGCGACCGTCCCGAACGGTCAGGCGGTCGTCGCGGACAAGGACCCCGCGCTCCTCGCCATCGCCGCCGACCTCGCGACCGCTGACCCGCGGCTCTCGATCGCCGAGGTCGACCTGTCCCTGAGCGACTGGATCACGCATCCGCAGATCGGCGACGGACCATTCGACGCCGTGGTCTCGTCGACCGCGCTGCACTGGTTGCAGCCCGCCGAGCTCGTTGAGGTCTACCGGGCGCTGCCCGCACTCATCCGGCCGGGCGGCATCGTCCTGAACGGCGATCACCTCTTGTACGGCGGACACCACGAACCGACCCTGGCCGGGATCGCCCGCGCCGACGACGAAGCGATGCAGCAGGAGACCTTCTCGGGCGACACCGACACGTGGGACGACTGGTGGGACGCGGTTGCGGCCACGCCGCGCTACGCCGACGCGCTCCGCCGACGCGACGAGGTCTGGGGCGAGTCGATCCACCAGGCTCCGCCGAAGGTCACCCTCGGCTTCCACCTCGAGACGCTCCGCAGCGCGGGATTCGCCGAGACCGGGACCGTCTGGCAATACCTCGACGACTACGTGCTCTACGGCATCATGCCGCACTGATCGCCACGCCGGGGCGGGCCGACGTCGCGAAGATGTCTCGCCCAAGCCTCACCGGTGAGGCCCGAGGACTGTCTGCTCAGGATGCGACGTCGACCGGATCCCACGGTAGACGAGGCCACCGACAGCGTTCGACGGATCGCAGTTGCAGAGCCAGGCACGGTCGTCAAGAGTCAACTGCACGTCGGTCCCCGGAGGTAGCGTCGCCGACATGGGTTCTTCTCGCTCGTCCGCCGCTTCCCTCGCCCGCATCGCCCGCGAGGAATTCGGGTGGGACACGTTCCTGCCGGGACAGCGCGAGGCGATCCAGTCGGCCGTCGCAGGCCGGGACACGCTCCTGGTCCTCGCCACCGGCGGCGGGAAGTCGGCCGTCTACCAGGTCGCCGGCGCCCAGCGCGGCGGCGTTACCCTGGTGATCTCGCCGCTGGTCGCCCTGCAGGCCGACCAGATCGCCTCGATCGAGGCGGCACCGGCGGCCCCTCCGGCCGTTGCGCTCAACGCCTCGCTCGGACCGCATGCGATCGCGAAGGCCTGGGACCGCATCGACGAGGACGGGCCCGTCTACGTGCTACTGGCACCGGAGCAGCTCGCGAACGAGGAGACCGTCGCCCGCCTCAGCGCGGCCGGTGTCTCACTCATGGTCGTCGACGAGGCGCACTGCGTCTCCTCCTGGGGAACCGACTTCCGACCCGATTACCTGCGCCTCGCCGACGTCCGTCACGAACTCGGCGACCCGCCGGTCCTCGCCATGACGGCGACCGCCTCCGGCCCCGTCCGCGCTGAGATCATCGAACGCCTGCGCATGCACGATCCGGACGTCCAGGTGCACGGCGTCGACCGCCCGGAGATCCGGCTCGTCGTGCACCGACACGAGAGCGAAGCCGAGAAACGAGCCGCGGTCGTCGGCGAAGCCCGCGCTTGGACCGCGCCCGGACTGGTCTATGTGGCGACGCGACGTGACACGGAGCGCTACGCCGAGGAGATCGCGGCCGAGGGACGCCGGGTGGCCGCATACCACGCCGGTCTGAAGACCTCAGAACGTCGTGCCGTCCACGATCGCTGGCGCGCCGGCGAACTCGACGTCGTCGTCGCGACCTCGGCGTTCGGGATGGGGATCGACCGCGCCGACGTGCGCTTCGTCCTCCACGCCACGACGACCGAGTCGCTCGACGCCTACTACCAGGAGGTGGGCCGCGCGGGGCGTGACGGCGAACCCGCGACCACCGCGCTGCACTACCGGGCGGAGGATCTCGGGCTCCGCCGCTTCTTCACCAAGCGGTCGGTGTCGGAGTCGGCGTTGCGCGCCGTGTGGCGGGCCGTCCGCGCGACCCCGGGCGCGACCGTCGGCGATCTGGCCGAGCAGCTCGATCGGCCGCGGCGCACGGTCGCCCGCCTGGTCAACGACCTCGCGGACGCCGGGCTCGTCGACACCGCCGACGGCGTCCGCGCCATCGACGAGGTCGGTCCGAAGCGCGCGATCGGCGCCGTTCGGGAGACGCTCGAATCACGCGAGCGGATCGCGGAGTCGCGGCTGGCCATGATGCGCGCCTACGCCGAGACCTCCCACTGCCGCCGGCGCGTCCTGCTCGAGTACTTCGGCGTCGAGGCCCCGGAGTGGTGCGGGAACTGCGACGGCTGCGAACGGCACGAAGCGCATCAGGAGCAGGAGCGGGCACAGCAGCACGCCGGGACGGACAGCGCCAGCGACGCCTCGCCGTTGCACGTCGACCAGGCGGTGCACCACGAGGAGTTCGGTCCAGGCACCGTGATGGGCGTCGAGCCCGACCGCGTCACCATCTTCTTCGACGCCGAGGGCTACAAGGTCGTGGCGCTCTCAGCGCTCGAGACCGGCGTCCTCACCGCCCGAGAGCTCGCCTCGGCCTGAGCGCTCGGGCGCCTGCGCACCGCGAACCGGTACTCCCGCGGCGTGCAGGCGACCCCGAAGGTCGTCGACCGTCGTGAACCGGTGCGTGGACATCGACAGGCGTGCTGCTCCGGCGAGCTTCGCTGCCGAGTCATCGGTGAAGAACACGTCCTCGCCCCGCACCTGCAGCGCATCGAGCACGTGCTGGAACGCTCGGACGTCGGGTTTCGCGAAGCCGATGTCCGCCGAGTTGAAGATCGCGTCGAAGTGGTCGGCGATGCCGGACGTCGCCAGCTCCGCAGCGATGGTGTCCGTGCCGTTCGTGAGCACCGCCGTCCTCAGCCCGGCGGCGCGGATCTCATCGGACAGGTCCAGTAGCGCGTCGTCGACCGACCACGTCTGAGCACCCCATTCCTCAGCTGCCGCCTGGTCACCGACGAGGTGTCCGATCCGGCTGACCCATTCGACTCTCGTGATCCGGCCGGTGGTGACCTCGTCGATGAGCGGCGCCGCGAAGGCGATCCCGGCGAGCGCACCGGGCTGCAGCCCGTACCTGACCTCGATGTCGGAAACCGGTGCCGGATCGAAGTGTCGGATCACGCCGTCGAGGTCGAACAGGACGACGCTGATCACGACCCGACCCGTTCCTCGCTACCCGCCGACTCATGTCCAGGGGCGTCGCCGATGACGCGATCGATCCAGTCGCGTCGCGACAGCGTCGGGATCTCGTAACGCGCGAACCAGCCGAGTTCGAGGAGCTCCTCGGGGTCCGCGGTCGCCTCGCTGAGGAGCTCGCAGTCGTAGGCGGTGGTCACGTACCCGACGTGGTCGCCGTTCGGGTAGCGCACCATCATCGGTTCGCCGCCGTACACCCCGACGATCCCGCGGATGCGGACCCGGGCGCCGGTCTCCTCGAGGACCTCGCGGAGCAACGCGTCGGCGGGCTCCTCACCCGGCTCGACACCGCCGCCGATCAGACTCCAGAGGCCGGAGTGGCGATGGCGACCGAGGAGGAACCGGTCCCCGTCCCTGATCACCGCCGTGACCCCGGGGAGCATGAGGAACCCGGTCCCGATGTGGGCGCGGATCGAGGCGACGTAGTCGGACATCGGCATGCGGGGAGTCTACGGAACCGGTCTGACCGGAACGTGTCAGTCGGCGTGCTCCGGCGGCCACACCACGGCGAAGTGCTCGAAGACGATGTCCTCGGACTCCGACCACGCCGCACCCCGGGCCGCGCTGGTCCGCTCCCAGTAGCGTCGGTGTTCGCGCTGCCAGCTCTCGAGCGTGCGGTCGTCCTCACCTTCGGCGAACGCGAACGCGGCGTCTGCACTCGCGAACGGTCCGATGCGCAGCGCGGTGCTGCGGATGATGATCCGCGGGGCCCCGGTACTGTCGCACGCGATCCAGTGCGACCCGATCCGCGGGAGCGGGTCCCCGCGGTGCGCGAACTCCGAGACGAGTTCGGCGGTGGCCCGCTTCCGCCCGGTCAGGACGATGTCGAGCAGTTCGTCGGCCAGCCCGGCCGTGTCGCCGAAGTGCTCGACCGTGTAGTCGGCGTCGTCCAGTCCCGCGCCGCCGCGATGCTCGGCATACGCCTGCCACATCGTCCTCGCGGCATCGACGTCGGGGGCGGCGACCGGGCTGGCGGCGTGTGCGGAGTCCATACATCCGATCGTGCCAGACCATCCGACAGACCCGTCGACCATGGCTCAGCGCAGACGGCCTCCAGTGAACGCGTTCGTCGCGGCGAGGACGGTGTCGACGGGTGTGTCGATCGCCACTTCGCCGACCTGGAAACCGAGCTTGCCGAGCGCGGCGAAGGACCTCGGCGGGAGGGTCGTCGAGACGCCCGGAGACTGCGCGGTCAGACCGGGGACGAGGTGGAAGGTCAGGATCCGCCACTTGCCGCGTGAGCGTACCGAGATGCGCTCGATCGCTCCCCACGGGAGGAAGACCTCTCCTTGCGGGATGCTCCCACGAAGGCCGTCGGCGTCGAGCGTCAGTACCGTGCGAGCCACTGACTGCGCTCCACGGACCGTCGCGAACTGCACCACCGCGAACAGCATGAGCCAGGAGATGACGCTGAAGGACAGTCCGGACAGCATGCCGAGGGCGAATCCGCCGGACGTCGTGGTCAGCACGGCGAGGAGCATCCCGAGCACCGGGATCAGTGCCGCTCCGATCAGGGTGAAGACGAACGCCGGGCGGGTCACCCGCTCCGTACGCACCGGGTCGGAGCCGACGACGAGTGGCGGGAAGGACTGCGGTGCACCGTTCATGAGGACAGTATGCCGCTCACCGCGCGGTGAGGCCCGAGCCGTCCGCATCGGCGACGAACGAGGTGGAACCGTAGTCGTCCCCGACACTGAAGGTGATCTGCGGCGGTCCGGCCGAACGGGCGAACGTGGGGCTGTCGACGTCGGTGTCGGTCGACCGGACGACGTATGCGAGCGCGTCACCCACGGGCAGGCCGACCTGCTCTGCGCCGTCCTGCATCAACGCCCAGACGCGGTCGAGCGCGACGTCCGACCAGGAGAACTGCTCGGCCGCCGATTCGGGTTGGATGCTCGCCGCGCCGTCGTTGGTGACCTGGCCATACCGGTACTCCCACCGGTCGGTCTTCGTGTCCCCCACGGTGAGCGGCGCCTGGACGATGACGAAATCGGCGGCGACCGTGATCGACACCACACGGTCATGACCGATCGCTTCCTGGAGCGCGCGCTGCGCCTCCGCGAGCGCCCCCGGGCGACGGAGGTCGGGTCGGAGGCGTCCGTCCTCGAGGGCAGCGATCGCCTGCGCGACGGACTGGTGGTACGGCACGACCACGATGGCCGCTGCCGCGATGGCGACGATCGCGAACAGGGCGAAGCGGCCGGGACGACCGGCCCGGCCGACGCCGAGCAACGGTCCGCGTCGCCGTCCGTCGACGATGCGCCGGTGCGGCTCGACGGGGAGGAACGGGACGGACGCGCGAGCCGGCACGCGCAACCGTGAACGCTCCGCCGGAGCGAGCTCGCCGGCGTCGATGAAGGCGACCTCGGGGCCGCCGTCGAGCAGGATCGCGACATCGCGCTCGGTGCCCGGCTGGAACATCGGGATGGCGGTCAGCGGGACGACGGTGCGCATCGTGCTCGCGAACGCCGCTCCGTGAAGCGGCTGGACGGTCAGGTCGAGTTCGCACAGCGGCTGGTCGTTGATCTGGGTGCCGGTCTGACGGAGCGCATCGACGCGGGCGACCCCGAGCCGACGAGCGTCCTTGGCCTGCTGGACGGCCTGAGGCGAAGCACCGACGGCGTTACCCACCGACCGGGCCACGAGCGTGAGCACCGAGGTCATGATGAAGACGGGGAGTGCGACACCGGCGACTGCGTAACCGACGTCGGGCGGACCGACGGTGATCACGATGACGCCGCCGAGCAGAGCACCGAGAGCCGCGAAGGCGATCAGACGAAGCATGCTTTCGACCTTATCGAAGCGCTCGATCCCACCACCGCCGGCGGTTCAGCCGGGTCCATCGCTCGCCGCGGCGAGCAACGGCACGATGACGTCGCTGATCGGCGTGGGGATGCCGTGCACGCTCCCCCGCCGCTGGATCACCGCGTTGCGGACGTCCCATTCGAGCGGTTGCCCCTGTTCGCGGTCGGCGAGGATCGACGTCCCACGGTCGACCGGAGCGGCTCGGAACTGGTCGAGGAGCCGTCGAGGTTCGTCGTCAGTCAACCGCGCACCCTCCGCGCGTGCGACAGCCGCGCACTCCTCGAGGTAGCCCAGCATCAAGCGGCCGATGTCGTCGCGCCGGTACATGCCGGATCGGCGTCCGGTCAACGCCATGAGTCCGGCGGCGGCGTTCTGCAGCAGCTTCCGCCAGGCGAGGGTCGTGAAGTCGGTCGAGACCTCGACGGTGCAGCGGGAGCCGCGCAGCACGTCCGCCACCACGGCGGCACCGGGTGCCTCCGGCAGGGACAGGCGCGGCGGGCTCAGCAGGGTGACCGGGCCGCCGGGCTCACGGGTGGCCGGGAACCACACGACCGCGGGGACGACCGTTCCCGCTCGGACGAGTGGCTCCACCATCTCGCGTTGCTCGACGCCGTTCTGCAGGACGCACACGACCGTCTCCGGGCCGCACAACGCGGCGAGCCAGTCCGCAGCGGCAGCCGTCTGGGTCGCCTTGACCGCCAGGAAGACGAGGTCCGCGGTGCCCGGAGACCCCGCCGGATCGGTGTGGACCGGCCCGGGGACCGTCACCGTCTCGTCATCGACCTGGAGCTGGAGTTCCGGCCGCTTCGACCGCCCCGCGATGAACGGCGTCCGTCCCTGCTCGTGGAGCGCGGCGGCGACCACGGTTCCGATCGCGCCAGGCCCGATCACCGCGATGCGGTCGGGCCCACCGGGCGTCACGCCTCGCTCGATCCGGACAGGGCGTCGCGGGTCGCGGCGATGACCGCCTCCGGAAACCGGCGGAGCTGGTCGATGTCCACCCATTCCTCCACAGCGTGCAGTCCGCCACCGGCGGGCCCGCACACGACGGTCGGGATCCCCGCCGCTTGCCACAGCGCCGACTCCATCCAGTAGGGAGCGCCGACCGCCGCCGGCACGGTCTCGCCTTCCGCGTCCCGGGAGAGCTCGGCGGCGAGGACGTCGGCGAACCGCGCAGCCGCCCCGTGCTCGTCGGCCTCCCAGGCCTCGCGCTGATGGGTCAGTTGGGCGCCCGTGCGGAGACCAGGCGTCCTCGCGGCGACCGCGTCGAGCATCGCCTGGACCTCGACGAGGGCAGCCTCAGCGCGTTCACCCGGCAGGGTGCGTCGCTCGATGACGAGGGTCGCGTCGGCGGCGATCGTGAACGGGGCGCTCCCCGCCCGGACCACGGTCGCGGTGAACGAGCCGTACTCGAGCAGCGGGTGCGCGGGTCGTCTGCGGAGCTCGTCGTCGGCCCGCTCCACCTCCTGCAGCAGCGCGCCGAGGGCGCGGATCGCATCGACGGCCAGACCGGGCTGGGACGAGTGCGCGGCCGTCCCCTGCAGCGTGACCTCGACGACCGCGTACCCCCGGTGCGCCGCTATGCGATCCAGCCAGGTGGGCTCGGCAATGAGGCACACGTCCGCCGTCACACCACGATCGGCGAGGTGTCGGAGGACGGCTGCGGCGCCCACGCTCGCGTCCTCTTCATCCGCGACGCCCGTGAAGACGACGGTGCCGGGGTGGTCGGCCGCGGCGAGTCGCTCCGCGGCGACGATCAACCCCGCCAGGCCGGACTTCATGTCGCTGGCGCCGCGTCCGAAGAGCTTGCCGTCCGCGATCCGCGGGTTGAAGGGGTCGGCCATGCCCTCGACCCCGACGGTGTCGAGATGGCCGTTGAACACGACCGTCGGCCCCGGCCGCGATCCCACGTGCACGGCCACGACGCTGACGCGCTCCGCATCCTCCGGCGCGGGAACGAGGTCGACCACGAAGCCGGCGCCCGTGAGTCGTTGCGCGATCACCGCCGCGATCCGGCCCTCCCCGGGAGCCCCTGGGACGAGGCTCGGACTGACGGAGTCGATCGAGATGAGCAGGCGGGCGAGCTCGAGTGCGTCGTCGCCGGGGCTGAGGTCGGACATGCCTCGACGATAGCGGGACGGTTCGTCCCGGAGACGCCTGAAGACCAGAACAGGCGCCCGTCTCCGTGAGGGGACAGACGCCTGAGCGCATCACCGACCGCGACGGGCCGCTGATCAGGACTAGCGGTTCTTGACCCGCGTGACTGCGTCGGTGTTCTCCGAACGCGCATTGCCGGCCTTCTTGTCGGCCTTGGCGGTGCGTTTCTCCTTCAGCGTCTTCGCCGGTGCGGTCTTGCCGCCTTCTTTCCGTGCTGACTTCTCGCCCATGATGGTGCTCCTTTGCGAGTCACGGTGACCCGGTACCGCTGAGGGTACAGCCACATCCTGTCCGCCGGTCCAGCCGCCGCATCCTTGTTAGCATTCGGGGATGACGAACCCGACACAGATCACCGACGTCCCGATCGGCGGCGAGGGCATCCGACTCGGGCAGTTCCTGAAGTTCGCCGGTCTGCTCGACTCCGGCGGAGACGTGAAAGCGGCGATCGCCGACGGCGCGGTGCGGGTCAACGGCGAGATCGATCGCCGACGCGGCCGGCAGTTGCAGCTCGACGACGTCGTCTCCCTCGAGGGGCGCAGCGTCCGCGTCCGCCCCTAGCCCTGTGAGAGGAACCTTGTGAGCCCGAGCATACCCCGACCCATCGCCGTCACCGGATCGACCGGCGTCCTCGGCGGCCTGGTGGCGCACGACCTCGCCGCCCGCGGGATCCCACAACGCCTGCTGGTGCGCACGCCCGCGAACGCACCGCAGCACCCACTCAGCACCGTGCACCGGTTCAGCTACACCGACCAGGCGGCGGCCCGCGCGGCACTCGAGGGCGTCGACACCCTGTTCATGGTGTCGGGGGCCGAGAGCGCCGACCGGGTCGACCAGCACCGGTCGTTCATCGATGCGGCCGCCGCCGCAGGCGTGCAGCACCTGGTGTACACCTCGTTCGCTGCGGCGGCACCGGATGCCGTGTTCACGCTGGCGCACGACCACCATGCGACCGAAGAGCACATCCGATCGTCCGGCATGCGGTGGACGTTCCTGCGCGACGGCTTCTACCTCGACTTCATGGAGGCCCTCGTGGGTGAGGACGGTGTCATCCGCGGGCCGGCCGGGGACGGTCGCGCCTCCTTCGTCGCTCGCGCCGACATCGCAGGGACCGCCGCGGCGATCCTCGTCGACCCGGCGTCCCACGCCGGTCGCACCTACGACCTCACCGGACCGGAGGCGCTCTCGATGGCCGAGGTCGCCGCCACGATCGGTCGCGTCCGCCATCGCGAGGTCACCTTCCACGACGAGACCATCGAGGAGGCCTACGCGTCGCGAGCCTCCTACGGCGCACCCGACTGGGAGGTCGACGCCTGGGTGAGTACGTACACGGCCATCGGCAGTGGTGTGATGGCCGAGGTGAGCTCGTCGATCGAGGACGTCACCGGTGTCCCACCGATGGACCTCGAGACCTACCTGCGGGCGAACGCGGGCTGAGGACTCCTCCTACCGAGGATCATCCGCTCGCGAGGCGGTCACCGCCGCGGTGGAGTTCGCGGGGAAGGTCAGCGTCGCCACCCACCATGCGTCGGCGTCGGGCAGGTGCAGGACGACGATCCCGTCGACCGCCCCCTGGCTCACGCGGTAGCCGAGGATCCGCGGCGGGAAGCCGGGCACCGCCGGGGTGTGCTGCTCCGGTGCCGTGAGCTGGGCGCGCTGGCCGACCCGTTCGCCGTCAGCGCTGGACTCGATCAGGCCGGACAGTTCCAGGAGCTGCCGCTTGCCGTTCCGGCCGGAGGCACTCGCCGAGACGCCACTGAGCGCGAACACGAAGTCGGGCCGCCGGGTGTCGGGACGGAATGCGAGCAGACGCACGCTGTTGCGCACGGCGACGAGCAGCCACCAGGCGAGCAGCAGGGTCAGGAGCGACATCGTGACCGCCCAGAACCACTGCCAGAAGTCGGGTCCGGCCGGCGCCTCCAGCGCCACCTCACCGGTCTGGTCGCGCACCCACACGTCGAGCGTCTCGCCGACCTGGATCGTGTCGCTGCGGATCTCGTCGGACCCGACCGTGCCCGGGACGTCGTACGTCACCGTGACGGTGCGGTACTCCTCCCAGTGCTTGCTGCGGCGGGACCCTTCGAGCACCCGCTCCGTCCCCTCGTCGACCACCTGCCCGGTGGTCGTCGTGTAGCTCGCCGTGAGGTCGGCGGCGAGGTCTTTGACGTTCCCGAACCCGATGAACCCTGCGACGGCCGTGAGGAACACGAGGATGATCACCAGGACGGTGCGCCCTCGCACCGCGCGGTTGAGGTAGGTGCGGTCGATCATGGTCGTGCTCACTGCGGCCTTCCGGTCCTGGCCCGCTCCGGGCCGACACCGACCCTATGAGCGCCCGCACCAGGAGAGCGATGGGGAGTGCTCCCCATCGCCGCCGCCACGGATCACAGGCCGGCGATCACAGGCCGTAGAACCCCAACTCCCAGTCGAGCGCTTCCGTGGGGCTGAGGTCGACGTGCGTCAACTCGGACACGTCGTTTGTCGTGAAGTAGATCGACGTCCCAGGACTCACGAAGACGCTCGCGAAGTCCTCGCCGACGACGTCGAGGTCGACGAAACCGCCCCCGGACAGCGCGGTGCGCTCCATCGTGTCCTTCAGGGTGGTGATGATCGTGCTCGGGTCGAGGTCGTAGACGAGCCCGCCGAGCGTGAGTGTGCTGCTTTCCATCGTGATGTCCTCAATGAGGTCATGGTGCGCGAACGGCAACCGTACGCCATCGAGCGGTGCGAACCCGTCTTACGGCTCCACAGCGACGCGCGTCCGACGGAACTAGGGCAGATGCCCGAGGTAGGCATCGGGCCTCAGCGAGGAACGTGAGTGGTCGAGCACGGACACCAGCACCGTGCGCAGCGGAGGAACCATGTTGATCACGAGTGCGAGCTACAGCCCGTTCGCGTCCGTCGAGACGAGACGCTTCATCGAGCAGGAACTCCAGCGGGACCTCGAGCGGGAGCGTCGCCACCGGGAGCGACGACTCGAGGAGGCCGCGGCCGATGGTGACGAGGGTGGGACCATGGAGTGGTGAGCCTGCCCACCACCAGCCCGACGATGATCGGGCGCGCCTCCGACCTCAGAGCGCTGCAGGCCGTGTTCGACGCCGTCGCCGCCGGCGAGTCACGCAGTGTGGTCCTGAGCGGCGAGGCCGGTATCGGCAAGACGCGCCTGCTCACCGAGTTCACGCGGTCGGTCCGGTCGTCGGCGCTCGTCATCACGGGCCAGTGCGTGGACCTCGGTGACGTCGCCGCACCCTACGCACCGGTCCTCGGCCTCATGAAGGACCTCGTCGGGCAGCGCGGGCGCGACGCGGTGCTGGAGGCCGCGGGCCCGGGCAAGGCCTCCCTCGCGACGCTGCTGCCGACACTCGGTCCCGATGCGGAGGACCAACGGGAGGGCGGCGTCGGGCGGCTCCACGAGACCGTCGCCGTGCTGTTCGAGGCGCTCTCCCGCGACCGGCCGGTCGTGGTCGTCGTCGAAGACGTCCACTGGGCAGACGGCGCGACGCTCAGCCTGCTCGCGTTCCTCGTCCGTGCCCTCACCTGCGATCGCGTGATGATCGTGCTCACCTTCCGGAGCGAGGACGTCTCCCGCGGACACCCGTTGCGCGGGTTCCTCGCCGAGCTCGACCGCACGAGGCGCGTCGAGCGGCACAGCCTCGAACGGTTGAGCCGCAGCGACGTACTCCGCCAGGCGATCGCCATCCGTGGCACGTCGCTCGACACGGTCTCGATCGACAGCGTGTACGCGCGGAGCGAGGGCGTCCCGTTCTTCGTCGAGGAGTTGCTCGGTCTCGACCAGGACCGCGACGGCGAGGGCGACGAGCTCCCGGACACGCTCCGCGAACTGCTGCTCGCGCGCTACGAGCGCCTCGCGCCCGCGACCCAACAGCTGCTGCGCGTGATCTCGGCCGGTGGCGTCTGCGTCGAGCACGCCCTCCTGGAGCGGGTGTTCACGGGCGGCCCCGACGCTCTCGACATCGGCGTGCGGGAGGCGATCGGATCGAACGTCCTCGTCGCGGACGCGACCACGTACGAGTTCCGACACGCACTGGTCCGGGAGGCGATCCACGACGATCTGCTGCCCGGCGAACGGAGCCGGTTCCACGCGGGGTTCGCCGAGGCGCTGGAGGCAGGCGTCGGTG
Source organism: Plantibacter sp. CFBP 8804 (assembly GCF_014841225.1). Classification (NCBI taxonomy): domain Bacteria; kingdom Bacillati; phylum Actinomycetota; class Actinomycetes; order Micrococcales; family Microbacteriaceae; genus Plantibacter; species Plantibacter sp. CFBP 8804. The sequence continues at coordinate 20,609 of NZ_JACYTU010000009.1, read as the reverse complement.
GTGAGCCGGTCGCTGCGGCGGTGTCGCACCACTGGATGCTCGCCCGCGACTTCGGACGGGCCTTCCCCGCGACCGTGCGCGCCATGGAGCAGGCTCACGCTGCATACGCGTACAGCACGGAGTCGCAGCTCGGCGAGCGTCTCCTGGAGATCTGGGACCAGGTCCCCGATGCCGCGGCACTCGTCGGCCGCTCGCGTTCGGAACTCATGCGACGGACGGCGAGCGCCTTGCGGAACGCCGGCTGGATGGACCGGGCGATCGCCATGGTCGACGAGGTGCTCGCGACGCCCGAGGACCGCGACGACCTCGACCAGGCCAAGCTCCTCCGCGACAAGGCGTTCTACCTCGCCAACCTCGGGCGACCGGGCTCGGTGGACCTCCTCGAACAGGCGCTCGACCGGGTCCCGCCGGGCACCCCCGGCGACCTGCGCGGGGTGCTGCTGACGAGTCTCGGCGCGCGGCACATGATCATCGGGCGGCTGGAGCGGGCGATCGAGTACGCCGACGAGGCCGCCCGGGAGGCCGTCCGCACCGGTTCGGCACGGAACGCCTCGGTCGCCGCGAACATCGGTGGGATCGCGCGCATCCACCACGGTGACCTGGAGAGCGGCAGCAGGATGCTCGCGACCGCTGAGACGCTGGCGGACGGCGACGGCAGCGCCCTGCTCCGGTACCGGGTGAACGCGTCCGACATGGCGAACCTGCTCGGCTCGTACGAGGAGGCGCTTGCGTCGGCATTGGAAGGCGTCGCACGGGCGAAGGAGCTGGGTGTCGAGCGCAGCTCGGGTCTCATCCTGTCGTCGAACGCGGTCGACCCGCTGGTGGCGCTCGGGCGCTGGGACGACGCGGAGGAGCGTGTGCATCGGGCACTGGCACTGCAGCCGCCCCTCGCGTTCTCGGTGTACCTCCGCCAGTCGCTGATCCTGCTCACCCTCTGGCGAGGCGACACCGAGAGTGCGGCGACCATGTACCGCCGGTGGCGGAAGGGGATGCTCTCCCTGTCCGGCCTGGAGGTGCAGACGCGGTTCGGTGTCGCCCGCGTCGTGATGCAGGTCGGGCTGGCGGCCGGCGACCTCGGCGGGGCATGGTCGCCGGCGGGGGTCGGCGTGTTCGATGCACCGGACCACCGCCCGATGCCGGCGTACGACCTCCCGGCGCTGGCGGACGCGGCCCGCGTCCTGGCTCGGGTCCGTGTCGCGCTGGCCACCGGCACGCTCGACGTGGCGTCCGGGCCCTTCGCGGGTGTCGACGACGATCAGCTCCGGCAACTGGAGGAACGCTGGCGCGCACTGCTCGCCGAGGAGCGGTTCTGGCCGACCGCACCGCTGTGGAGCGCGCTGGTCGACGCCGAACTCGGCGGGCCGGACGGCACCGGTGACGACGTCGGTGCGTGGGAGGCGGCTCGCGCGATGGCCGAGCGTCCGTTCGCACCGGCCGCGCTCGCGCCCTACACGGCGCTCCGGCTGGCTGAGGCGCGCGTGGCCGCCGGTGATCGCCCCGGCGCACAGGACACGCTCGTCGTCGCGGTCGCCGAGGCGACGACGCTCGGTGCCGGCCTCGTGCTCGACGGTGCGCGGGCGTTGGCGGAGCGAGCGTCGCTGAACCTCGACGGCCGCCCCCGAGCGCGCGGCACGAGCGGCTCCGTCGAGTTGACCGCCCGGGAGCGCCAGGTGCTGCAGCTCATCGCGGAGGGCCTGAGCAACCCACAGATCGGCGAGCGCCTGTTCATCAGCGCGAAGACCGCGAGCGTCCACGTCTCGGCCATCCTGCGGAAGCTCGGAGTGGCGACCCGGACCGAGGCCGCCATGGTCGCCGGAGCGAGCGGGTTGCTCGCGGCGAGCGCCGGACACGCCAACTGACCCTGACGTCCGCCTGGCGGTGAAGTGGGTCCCGGCCGGAATCGAGGGGAAGCCGGCCGGGAACCCCGACAGGGCGAAAGGGTCCTGTCGGGCATCAGCGTAATCACGGAGCCGGGCGTCGCGTGGCCCGTTGCGCTCTGTGGATAGCCGGGCGCTCCAAGCATCTGTACTGATGACCGCATCGTCATCCGGAGCACGCGCGACATCGGTCCGCATCACCGACGAGCCGCACTGGCCGCTATGGTTCTCGGGTGGCGAGAGACGGATCGAGGTCGGCCGGCGGCAGAGCCCGCCGCCGTGGGCAACTCGCCGCAGCGCGTCCCGTCCAGGTCATCTCGATCGCGTTCGGGGCTGCGACCCTCGTCGGCACCCTGCTCCTGATGCTTCCCATCTCGAAGACCGGCCCGGGCGGCGCGAACCTCATCGAGGCGCTGTTCACCGCGACGAGCGCCATCTGCGTCACCGGCCACATCATCGTCGACACCCCGGTGTTCTGGACGCCGTTCGGGCATGCCGTCATCCTCGCGCTCATCCAGATCGGCGGCATCGGGGTGATGTCGTTCGCGACACTTCTCGGTCTACTCGTCGCCCGGCGGCTCGGTCTGCGGACACGGCTCACCGCGGTCAGTGAGACCCACACGTTGGCGATCGGCGACGTGCGCCGGGTCCTGCGCGGCGTCATCCTCATCGCGCTCGGCGTCGAGGCCCTCTGCGCGATCATCCTCGCCCTGCGCTGGATGATCGGTTACAACTGGGCACCGGGCGATGCGATCTGGTACGGGGTGTTCCACGCGGTGTCGGCCTTCAACAACGCCGGCTTCGCCCTGTTCAGCGACAGCATCATGGGGTACGCGACCGACCCGTGGATCTCGCTGACCATCTGCGGGGCGGTCATCCTGGGCGGGCTCGGATTCGGCGTGATCCTGGAACTCCGACGGCGGTTCCGAACGCCCTCGCGGTGGACGCTGAACACGATGACCGTCGTCGTCGGCACCGTGATCCTGCTCGTCCTCGGTTGCGGGTTCATCACCGCGTTGGAGTGGTCGAACCCGGCGACGCTCGGTGCGCTCGCTCCGGCCGACCGGCTGCTGGCGGGGTTCACCGCCGGCGTCCTCCCCCGCACCGCCGGGTTCAACAACCTCGACGTCAGTCAGATGCACCCGGTCACGTGGCTCGTCACCGACATCCTCATGTTCATCGGCGGTGGCCCGGCGAGCACCGCCGGCGGACTCAAGATCACCACCTTCGCGGTGCTGTTCTTCATCATCGTGACCGAGCTGCGCGGCGGTGCGGCGGTGAACATGTTCGGCAAGCGTCTCCCGCGGTCGACGCACCGGGAGGCCATCACCGTCGCGCTCCTGTCCGTCGGCCTCGTCGTCGGCGCAACGGCCGCGATCATGCTGATGACCGACTACAGCCTCGACCGCGTCCTGTTCGAGGTCATCTCCGCCTACGCGACGGTCGGACTCTCCACCGGCATCACCGCCTCTCTCCCGGTCGCCGCGCAGCTGATCCTGGTGGTCCTCATGTTCGTCGGCCGCATCGGCCCCATCGCCCTCGGTTCCGCGCTCGCGCTTCGGACCGAGACCCGTCTGTATGAACTCCCGAAGGAGCGTCCGATCATTGGCTAGACCGTTCAGCAACAAGCGTCAGCGCGGCGTCGAGTCCGTCGTCGTCATCGGCCTCGGACGGTTCGGGCGCGCCCTCGCCACCGAGCTCGTCGAATCGGGCACCGAGGTCCTCGGGATCGACACCGACGAGGACATCGTCCAGTCGCTGAACGGCGTCCTCACCCACGTGGTGCGTGCCGACACCACCCGTGAGGGCGTGTTGGACCAGCTCGGCATCGACGAGTTCGACCGGGTCGTGATCGCCATCGGCACCGACCTGCAGGCGAGCATCCTGACCGCGTCGCTCCTGAAGCGCCGCGGCACCACGAGCATCTGGGCGAAGGCCGTCAGCGAGCAGCACGGGCTCATCCTCGAGCAGATCGGGGTCGAGCACGTCGTCTACCCCGAGTCCGACATGGGGCGTCGCGTGGCGCACCTCGTCCGCGGCGGCGGGATGCTCGACTTCCTCGCGGTGGAGAAGGACTTCGTCATGGCCAAGACGACCGCTCCGGCAGAGGTCGTCGGGCAGACGCTGACCGCCGCGCGCATCCGCGACCGGTTCAGCGTGACCGTCGTCGCCGTCCGGCACGACGACCGGTGGACCTATGCGACCGGCGACACGATCCTCACCGCCGGCCAGCGCCTCCTGGTCCTCGGCCCGACGGACAAGACGGAGCGGTTCGCAGCGCTACCGCGGTAGACCCCGTAGCCGTCGGCGACGAAGGCTCGCACGTGCGGCGTCACCTTCGTCAGATCGATGAGCGCCGGTTCCTCAGCGCGAAGAGGGCGAGCGTCCACGTCTCGGCCATCCTGCTCAAGCTCGCCGTGGCGACCTTGCGATACTGGGCGGATGTCACAGCTGAGCCTGCAACCCATCGAGCGCCCTCGGGACGACGACGCGTTCGTCGAGTTCTTGAGCACTCACGAGTTCCCCTTCCACGTGCGGCCGCGACCGACAGCTGAGGATGCGCGTGCACGCCTGGTGGACGGCGTCGTCGACGGGCCCGGCGCCTTCGGATGTTGGGTCCTCGCAGACGGTGAGGTGGTGGGAGTCGTCACCCTCGAGGACCTGGAGGAGGACACGGCGTTGATCGACCTGCGGCTCGCCGAAGACGCCCGAGGGCGCGGGATCGGAACAGCGGTGCTGCCGGTCATCGTCAACGAGGTGTTCGGGCGGTTCCCGTCGGTCCGCAAGCTCGAAGGGCAGACCCGCGAGGACAACGTCGCCATGCGTCGTGCCTTCCGTCGGGCCGACTGGGTGAAGGAGGCCCACTACCGCGAGGGCTGGCCCGTCGACGGCGGACTGCCACTCGCATCGGTCGCCTACGCGATCCTCCGGAGCGACGTGCAGTCGGGCACGACGACGCCGGTCCCCTGGGACGACGAGCCGTGAGGCGGGCCGGCGCGCGTGTCTCGGCGCGGACCGGGAACCGCCCTTGTGAGGACCGTCCGATCACTCTCGTGCGGTCCGGTCACCCCTGCTCGGGAGGAGACCACCAGGACGAGCCGTCTTCGACGGGCGCGGGCCCAGCCACGGCGGCCAGCGCACGCAAGTACTGATCACCCGTGCGGACGAGGGTGATGGTCCGGAGTCGATAGCCCAACGGGCCGGCGTGCCACGTCGCATCAGATCGAACCTCGAGCAGATACAACCAGCGACGTCTCAGTTCGGCGGGCACACCGACCCACAGGAGGTCGGGTTTGTTCCGGCGTTCGAGCGCGCAGAGGACTCCCTCCGCGAGGAACGACCGCAACATGCCGCGGGTCGAGTCCAGATCGGGCGTCGGCCGACCGGGCGGAGGGTTCACGGGCCACTCGGGTCGAGTTTCGGAGAAGCGGCGTTGGAACGATCGATCGAACCGGACTCTGGCGATCTCGCGGACGCGGATGACCGTGTAGCCGTCGAAGAACCCTCCTGTGGCTATCGGTGCGACGAGCACCCACTTGTGACCGATGGCGACGACGAACCCATCGAGGGTCTCGTCCGGGGCGGACACCCGGTTCAGCTTCACGATCGTGGAGCTCTGCTGGGCGAGACCGAGCCGCTTGAGGATCTTTGAGCGCGTCTGCATGGCTCATTCTCCCGCGAGAAGCCGGGCATCGCCCGTCACGGCAGCAACAGCAGACGCAATTCCCTCCGGGCCGCCTCGTCGACGCCGACTGTTTCGAAGACCCCGTCCGCATCGGCGACGAACGCCCGCACGTGCGGGGTCACCTCGTCGAGGAAGGCGTCGACCTGCTCCGACGTCCACGACGCTTGGCGGTCGTGGGTCGGGCCGCTGTGGGGTGCCGTCCCCGCCACTGTGGAGCCGTCTCCAAAGAGGCGATGGCGAACCGGCAGCTGCTCACCCGCGCCGCAGTTCGGCCTTCACCGGCCGAGATTGACGATGGCCCGCTGATAGGCGTCGAGGTTCGCACGCCGCCCGACGGCGACAGCCTCGACGGCGACGGCGTGGATCTCATCCGGCGTGTAGCGGTAGACGAGTCGGTACCTCGGCTTTCCGGATCCGTCCGGGTCGAAGTAGAGCTTGCGACAATCACCCAGGTCCCCGGTGCCAACTCGCGAGTCGAGCTTCACGCCCGCGATCTTCCCGTCCCGGACGAGGACGAGCATGTCCAGCGCCATCTTCTTCGTGGCGAGGTCCGGGAGCGCGTCGATGTCTTGCTGAAAGCCCGGGAGAAGAGCAGTCAGCTTGAGGGATGCCGCCATCAGCGGTAGTCGTCAGGATCGAGGCCGAGACCGAGAGCGACATCAGCCAGGGACCCCGACCCACCAACGGCAGCGCGCTCGCGCACCAAGTGTGCGATCTCGATGTCTTCGATCACAGGCAGCAACTCCGTGTAGAGCTCGAACGGGATGACGACGCCCTCGGCACGACGGTGACCGCCGAACACCATGGGCTGCGCCATCACACCCTCGGAGCGGAACCTGCGCAACGCGTTCGGCAACTCGGTACGCGCTTCAGACGTGGGCAGCACCGGCTGGATGGGCATCGCGGAAGAGATCGACATGGCGCAAGTGTACCAACTTCTCGTCCCGAAACTCGTACGACTTTGAGGACACCTGTGGGCTAGCGATTGCTCGCAGCACGCTGGACGGCTCCGAACGTGCCGGCCGCGTACAGTCAGGGCAGCAGGAGCTGACGCAGCCTCTGTCGGGATGCTTCGTCAACTCCCAGGGTGTCGAAGACACCGTCCGCATCGGCGACGAAGGCTCGCACGTGGGGCGCCACCTCGTCGAGGAAGACGTCGACCTGCTCCGACGTCCACGACGCCTGGCGGTCGTGGGTCGGGCCGCCGTGGGGCGCCGTCCCGGCCATGGCACGGACCGATGCCGCGTAGTCGTCGACGATGGCGTCATCGGGGACGCCGGCGTTTGCGAGGAGCAGCGCGCTGATCATGCCGGTGCGGTCCCGGCCGGCTGCGCAGTGCACCAGCACCCCGGGGTCGGATGAGGCGACCGCTTCCAGCGCACCGCGGACGAGCTCCGGCAGGATGCGCACGTTGTGCTGCCAGTACTCCGGGGAGTCGAGGATCGGAAGACACACCTCGCGGAACTCCGGATGGGTCTGATCCTCGGTCGGCGCGAGCGTCATCACCAGCTCGGCTGGTGGCCGGACACCAGGGTCGGTTTCGCGCGCTCCGGTCTCATCGGCGCTGCGGAGGTCGACCACGGACCGCAGCCCCCATCGCATCGCGGCGTCCCACCCTGCAGCGGTGAGGAGCTCACGGCGGGGACCCCGCGCGACGCGCCCGCGCACGGTCAGGCCGGTGGACGACAGCGGTGTCGGCAGGCCGCCGAGATCCCTGAGGTTGCGCAGGCCGTCCCAGTCCAGATTCCGCATCTGGCAGAGCGTACCCGAACCGACCGGGCGGCTTCCGACTGCGAGTTAGCGCTTGCTGGCAGCGCGTCGGATGGCGCCGAAGACGATCGTGCCGATGATGAGGACGATGCCGATGATCCCGAGCCACAGCAGGCCCTTCAGCGCGAAGCCGACGATGGAGAGGATCGCCCAGATGACGAGGAGCACGATGATGATCTGCATGGCTTGGGTTCCTGATTCCGTGGGGTGACGGTGGTCGGTGATGGTGGCTCAGTGTATGCGGAGCTCGGCGACGAGCGGGCATGCGAACGGATCGCGAGCTCCGAGGCCGACGCGGTTGAGGTAGCGGATGACGATGCCGTACGAGCGCAGCAGCGTGGTCTCGGTGTACGGGACGTCGAGCGCGGCGCAGTGGTCGCGGACGAGTCGTCGCGCCTCTTTGAGCGCGGGGCGCGGCATCGAGGGGAACAGATGGTGCTCGACCTGGTAATTCAGGCCGCCCATGAGGAACGACACCCACCATCCGCCGACGACGTTCCGCGACGTCAGGACCTGCCGGGAGAAGAAGTCGACGTTCGCGTCATGGGCGATCGTCGGCATCCCCTTGTGGTTCGGGGCGAACGAGGCACCCATCATGACGCCGAACACCGCGAGCTGCACACCGAGGAACGCGCACGCCATGCCGAACGGCAGGAACCAGAACACGATCGTGAGGATGATCCCGAAGCGTGCGACGAGCATCACGCCCTCGATCACCCGGTCGCGCACGCCGGCCCGCGTCCCGACACCGCTGACGACGGAGCGGATCGCGAGCCAGTGCAGGTTGAGGCCTTCGAGGGTGAGGAGGGGGAAGAACAACCAACCCTGGTGACGGTAGAAGATCCTCGCCGCCCGGTTCCGCACGGTGTCGACGTCCTCCGGCAGGAAGCGGATCGTGTCGGGCTGGATGTCGGGGTCCTTGCCCACCGTGTTCGGGTTGCCATGGTGACGGGTGTGCTTGTTCATCCACCACGAGTAGCTCAGTCCGACCAGGAAGGTGCCGAGGAAACGGCCCGCCCAGTCGTTCCACGCACGGGACTCGAACACCTGCCGATGCGCGGCCTCGTGGGACAGGAAGGCGAACTGCGTGAACAGCACGCCCAGCGCCGCCGCGACCAACAGCTGCAGCCAGGAGTCACCGAGGAACGCGAAGGCGACCCAGCAACCGGCGGTGGCCAGCACCAGGACGGCGAACAGCGTCCAGTAGAAGCCGTAGCGTCGTCGAAGCAGACCGGCCGACTTCACCTCGGCGAGGATCTCGGAGTAGCTCGAGGTCCCGCCTGTCCGGGGTCTCCCACTGGGGCCGGTCTTCCGGAACCCGCTGCTGCGTTCGACCGTCATCGGACGCCCTCCGCCGGTGCGACAGGCGGTCTCGTCGACCACGATGGTCGCCGACGGCGCGCGAGAAGAAGGCCGACGGGGTGCGTGCTCATGAGGCTCCTGGGCATCATCAGAAAGGACGAACAATCCGGCAACCGGGGTCTGGGGCAGCGCTCGTTCAGCGTAGAACGGTCTCGCGACCCGGTGCAAATCCGCACGAGCGGATCTCGATCACCGGCGGTCATGGACGACCTCCGGCCTCGGTTACGGTTGATCCGCTGATCAACAGATGAGGACGAACACGCCCATGGACGACACGCGCGAAGCACGGCTCATCGAGACGTTCGTGACCCTCACCGACAGCCTCGTCGCCGACTACGACGTCGTCGACGTGCTGCAGACGCTGGTCGACCGGGCGGTCGAATTGTTCGACGCCGCCGCCGGGGCCATCCACCTGGCAGACCGCGACGACGTCCTGCAGGTCGTCGCGTCCACGAGCGAGCGGAGCGAGTTCATCGGTCTCCTCCAACTCAACGCCGGCGAGGGGCCGTGCATCGCAGCGGTGACGACCGGCCGACTGGTCACCGCGGAGAGCGCCGAGGAGCTCCAGGAACACTGGCCGAGGTTCGCGGAGGCCTCGAAGGAACGCGGATACGCGGGCGTCCACGCGATCCCCATGCGGCTCCGCGACACGACCGTCGGGTCACTGAACCTGTTCCGCGAGACCGAGGGCGCCCTCAACGGCGCCGACGCCCGCGCCGCCCAGGCGCTGGCCGATGTCGCGACGATCAGCCTCCTCCAGCAACGCACGATCGAGAACGCGACGCTCGCCACCGAGCAACTCCAACGCGCACTCGAGAGCCGGGTCGCCATCGAGCAGGCGAAGGGGTATCTGGCCCGTGCGGCGGGGGTCGACATGGACACGGCCTTCGGGATGATCCGGCAGTACGCACGCACCCGCCAGCGGCGGCTCGGTGACGTCGCCGCTGCGGTCGCCCGCGAGGAGGTGCCGCTCCACGAGGTCACGGCGGCCGGCTCCCCTGGAGCGGACGGCGCCTGACCACCGTTGCGGCCGTGGGGCGGCTGGTCGATCCTCCACAACCCACTCCAAACTCAGCCGGAACAGGGCAGGATGGAGGTTCGAACATCACCGAGCACTCTCGAAGGAACACACCCATGGCAGGCCTCAGCCTCTCCAAAGGCAACAACCTCTCGCTCACGAAGACCAGTCCAGGGCTGACCATCGCCACGGTCGGTCTCGGGTGGGACCCGCGCACGACCGTCGGCGTCGCGTTCGACCTCGACGCCTCCGCCATCCTCGTCGCCGAGAACGGCAAGATCCGAACCCCCGCGGACTTCATCTTCTACAACCAGATGTCGACGCCCGACGGCTCGGTCGTGCACCAGGGCGACAACCGCACCGGCGAGGGTGACGGCGACGACGAGCAGATCACGATCGACCTCCGCGCCGTGGAGCCCGACGTCTCACGCATCGTCATCGCGGTCTCGATCCACGACGCCGACAACCGCCGCCAGAACTTCGGCCAGGTCCGCGACGCCTTCTGCCGGGTCATGGACCAGGACCAGCAGGAGATCGTCCGCTACGACCTCACCGAGGACGCCTCCCAGGAGACGGCGATGCTGTTCGCCGAGATCTATCGGTACAACTCGGAGTGGAAGTTCCGTGCCGTCGGCCAGGGCTACACCACCGGCCTGGCAGGCATCGCGGGCGACTTCGGCGTCCCGCTCGACTGAGTCGGCACGATCACCCACGCAGCCCTCGGTCGGATTCGGCCGAGGGCTGCGTGGTTTACAACATCCCGATCACGCCTTCCGACGACGTCCTGCCGAGCGTGGCGGCGCTGCCCGGAGGTGCTCGCTGACCCGCCCGAGGATGCGGGCGAGCTCGCTGACGTCGTCGTCGTCGAGTGGCGCGAAGAGCAGGTCCCTGACGGCCTGGATGTGGCCAGGGAACACTGCGGCGAGCACGTCCCGGCCAGCTGTCGTGATCGCCACGACCGTGCTGCGCTCGTCGTCCGGTGACGGCGAGCGGGTGATGAGTCCCCGCTGTTCGAGCAACTGCGCCTGGTAGGTGAGCCCGCTGCGGCTGTAGACCACGCCGTCCGCGAGATCCGTCATGCGCTGGTGACCGTCCGGCGCATCACCGAGGCGCGCCAGCAACTGGAACTGGACGTAGCTCAACTCCCCCGCCTCACGGAGCTGCTGCTCGACCGCCGGACGCAGGAGGCTACTCACCTCGGTGAACGCGAAGTACGCGCCGAGCTCGGTCGGGGTGAGGGATGCAGGGGTTTCGGCCATGGATCCATTCTAGGTGTTGCTTCGAGTTCGAAGCAGTGTTATCGTCATGCCAGTTGCTTCAAATTCGAAGCACTTGACGAAGGAGAGCATCATGCAGGCAGTCCAGTTCCACGAGGTCGGCGGACCCGAGGTCCTCCACTACAGCGACATCGAGCAGCCGATTCCAGCCGCGGGGCAGGTGCGCATTCGCGTCGCCGCGTCGGCGTTCAACGCGGCCGACAACGGCATGCGGGCCGGCTTCCTGCCGATCCCGGTCCAGCTCCCCCACGTCCCCGGCTACGACGTGTCGGGCACGGTCGACGCGCTCGGCGAGGGCGTCGAGGGACTCGCCGTCGGCGACGCCGTGATCGGTTTCCTCCCGATGGAGCTCGACGGCGGCGCGGCGGAGTACGTCGTCGCACCGGCGGAGGCCGTCGTCGCAGCACCGACGACCATCCCGCTCGCGGACGCCGCCGCCCTCCCCTCGGTCGCCCTGACCGCCTGGCAGGCGCTGTTCGACGACGGCGGTCTCGAGTCGGGTCAGCGCGTCCTGATCGTCGGCGCCGGCGGGGTCGTCGGCAAGTACGCGATCCAACTCGCCAAGCGCGCCGGGGTGCACGTCATCGCGACGGCCAGCCCGCGGAGTGAGGCGGCGGTCCGGGCCGCCGGAGCGGACGAGGTCGTGGACCACACGGCGTCCGACCTCCTCGGTGCAGTGTCGGCACCCATCGATGTCCTCCTCAACCTCGCGCCGATCGACCCGGAGCAGTTCGAGGCGCTCGTCGGGCTCGTCCGCGACGGCGGTGCAGTGGTGAGCACCACCGCGTGGATGCCGACGCCTGGGGACGAGGCGCGGCAGGTCCGCGCGGCGACGGTCTTCGTCCTGCGGAACCGCGACCGACTGTCCACCCTCGTGTCCCTCGTCGACGAAGGGTCGCTGACGGTCGAGGTGACGCGCCGGATCCCGCTCACGGAGCTGCCCGCGCTCCACGCCGAAGCCGCTGCCGGCCGGATCGCCGGCAAGGTGATCGTCCTGCCGGCATGATCAGCCCGGTTCGTCGCGACCGGACAGACGGCGATCCCGTCCAAGGTGACGATGGTCACCCCGGACGGGATCGGTGCTGTGTCGGCGCGGGCTACGACGCGACGCGTCGGCGACGGACGACCAGCCACGCGCCGGCTGCGAGGAGCAGCCCGGCCAGGCCGACGAATCCGACGACCGAGACACCGGTGGTCGACAGCGCCCCAGGACCGGAGCCCGCAGCGCCGGGAGCCGCGGCATCCGCGGCCAGGACGGTCAGCGCCGCCTCGGCCGTGATGCCGGAGTCCGCGCCCAGCGCCTGCAGGGTGTGTGCACCCGGCACCACCGAAGCGGGCACCGTGAGCGTCGCCACGAACGCACCCGAAGCGTCCGCGACGACGGTCCCGAGGTCGGTCGGGGTGGAGAACAGCGTGAACCGCACCTGCTCCCCCGCGGCGAAGCCGGACCCGGACACCGAGATCGACTCACCCACCCGCACCGACGGCTGGTCGATCGTCAGCGTGCCCTCGGCACCGGGCACCGCGATCCGCTGTGGGCCGACGCTCTCGAGGGTCGGGACGACCGGGTTCATGAGGCCCGTCTCCGGGTCGAACGTCAGCCGGTCGATCGTCGTCTCGCGGTGCTGGCCGTCACCACCCGGGATGGCGAACCGGTGGTAGACGATGTACCAGTCGTCGGTTCCCGGCACGTTGAGGATCGAGCTGTGACCCGTGGCGAGGATGCCGAGTTCGGGTTTCTTCTGCAGGATCACACCGTGGTACGTCCACGGGCCGTCGACGCTCGTAGCCGTCGCGTAGCCGACCCGGTAGTTCTCCGAGCCGGTGTCGTCGATCGAGTACGTCAGGTGGTAGATCCCGTCCCGGTAGTTGACGAAGGCGCCCTCACGGAAGTCGGTCAGGCCGTCGATGCGCTTGAGCGTGTCGGCCTTGATCGACAGCATGTCGTCCGACAGCTCGGCGTACACCGGCGAGCCGTTGCCCCAGAACAGGTAGCTCTTCCCCGTCACCGGGTCGGTGAACGTGGCCGGGTCGATCGCCTGTCCCGAGGTCACCGCTTCGTCGTTGAGGATCATCGCATTCGGCTGAGCCGTGAACGGACCGGTCGGACTGTCCGCGACGGCGACGCCGATGGTCTTCCGGTCGACCGAGGGGTTGTGTCCGCTGAAGTAGAAGAAGAACTTCCCGTCCTTCTCGCCGATCGTCGGTGCCCAGGCGTTGCCGGTCGCCCACGGCACGTTCCCGTTCGCGCCGTCGAGCGTGAGGATCGGCTCCGCCGAACGCTCCCAGTCGACGAGGTCCTTGGACGACCAGACGAAGAACTCCTTGCCACCCCAGCCGGCGAAGCCGTCGGAGGTCGCATAGATGTAGTAGGTGTCGCCCCAGACGAAGACGTTCGGGTCGGCGTAGAGACCGGGGATGACCGGGCTCTTCATCTCGACCGCCCGCATCGTCCACGTCACGGCCTCACCCGAGGTCGGCGTCAACGTCACGGTCACGGGGCTGCTGAGGTCGACGGCGGTCCCCGAGGCGGGGCTCGCCGTGACACCGGCCGCGGTCGTGAACGTCGGGCTCAAGACGGTGCGGTCCGTTCCGGGGCGCACCGGGAAGACGACCTCGTGACGGTCGTTGTCGACGATCGGGGCGGTCTTGAGCACGTCCTCCTCGAGGCCGATGTCGGTGAGTGCCGCGGTGTTCCCGGAGCCGGCGAGCACCTCGTCCGCCGAGAGCGCGCGGTTGTAGATCGCGAACTCGCGGAACGCACCCTTCAGCCGGTTGTCGGCGTCGTAGTTCGAACGGCCCAGGTAGTTGGCGCTCGTCCACCCGCCGCCGATGTCGCCCGGATCTGAGGTGACGGTCCCGGTCCCGACGGCGATGCCGTCGAGGTAGATCGTGGCCGTCGTGCCCTGCAACGTGTACGTCAGCTTCGCCCAGCGACCACGCGTCAGGTCCTTGCCCTGCGACACCGTCTGCTCCGTGCTCCAGTTGCCGGTCGCGAGGCTCGTCCGATACGCGTTGCCGGTGCTGAACAGGTAGCCGTCGCCGGCGCCACCGGTGGTGTTGCCGAGCCCGTAGATGAAGTACGGGTTGGCCTGCGTCGGGTCGATCCAGACCTCCGCCTCCACCGTGACGTCCTTCACGCCGGCGAGCAGGTTGTCCGGCAGCTTGACGTAGTCGTCGCCGCCGTCGAGCTGCAGCGCGCCGTCGGAGAAGGTCGCACCGCCCTCGACCGCTGCGTCGAGGCCGTTGCCGGACACGTCGGTGAGCGTCGAGCCGTCGGACTCGGCGAAGTCGTAACGGACGATCTCGCCGTCCTCGTTCGCGGGCACCGGCTCGGGTGCTCCGCCGAGGCTGTCCTCGAGCAGTTGCAGCTCTGCGGCCGTGACCGGGAGCACCGTGCCGTGACGCGGGCTCGCGGGCAGGTCGTAGTCCTTCGCGACCTGCCAGTCCGGGTTCGCGATGTCCTCGGTCTCGAGCGGGATGTAGCCGCGTCCGCCGTACTCGTCGACGAAGAGGTAGAACTTGTCACCGTTGACGTCGCCAGGGTTGGCGGCGAACGCCGTCGGCCCCTCGACCGCACTGGTGCCGGCATCGCGACCGATGCAGGTGTCGAGCACCGTCCAGGATTCGAGCGTGGCCCGCAGGTCCGTCGAGGACTCCTGGATGATGTCGGCGCACCCGGTGCCACCGGCGCCCTCGTCCTTGGTGAAGCGGTAGTAGGTGTCGCTCGACTTGATCACCGTCGAGTCGATCCGCGAGACACCCTGGTCCTGCCAGACCTGCGGCTCGCTGAACGTCGTGAAGTCGCGGGTGGTCGCGTACATCATGCGGTGGTAGCTGTTCCCGGTGTGGTCCGGGTCGTCGGCGCCGTAGAGCGACGAAGCCCAGAAGACCACGTACGCGCCGATGGTGTCGTCGTAGTACGCCTCGGGTGCCCAGGTGTTGCCCGCGTTCTCCGGTGCGACCTCGATGTGCCGCTGGTCGGACCAGGTCACGAGGTCGTGGGACTCCCACACCTCGAGGTAGTGGCTGCCCTTCCGGACCGAGTCACCCCAGGACGTGCCGCTGCCGATCGAGAGGTCGGTGGCGATGAGGTAGAAGGTGTCGCCCTCGGGAGAGCGGATGAGGAACGGGTCGCGCAGCCCCTTCGTACCCTCGTCCGAGGTGAGGACCGGGCGTCCGGCGTTGAGTTCGTTCCAGTCGAGCGCGTTGTTGCCCTCACTGGCGGCGAAGTAGATGTTCTCGCCGGCGAGCGAGTTGCCGGTGAAGTAGGCGAAGGCGTACCCCTCGTAGTCGGGGGTCGCGATGGCCGCGCGGACCGTCGCGCTGAACTCGCGGGTCGCGGTCGCCTCTCCCTGGCTCAGCGTGGCGGTCAGGGTGACGGTGGTGTCCGTGGCGGGCCGCGTCACGACACCGTCGGTGGTGATCACGGTGGTGTCCGACGACGCCCAGGCGATGTCGATCCCCTCGGGGGCTCCCGGCAGGGTCAGATTGCCGCGCACGTCGTCGACGTTCGCGATCGAGAGCGCCGCCGCGGCGGCGTCCAGATCCTCCTGCGCCGTGGGGGCGGCTCGGAAGCTGGACTGGGATGTCACTGCCGGGACGGTCCCCGGCGACACCGCTGCGGCAGCGCCGGAGGCACCGACGAGCGGCAGGATCAGGGCCGCGATGGAGGTCGCGACGACCGTTTTGAGGCGCAGTTGTCTCATGGGGGTTGGTTCTCCTGGTTCGGCGTCGTTGTCGAGCGGGATGGAACGGGTGGTGCGGTGGGGTGTGCGGGCGTCAGGTCTTGCGTTTGCGCGAGACCACGAGTCGCTGGAGGAGGACGAAGACGAGCAGGATGCCGCCGGTGATGATGGTGGTCGCCTCCGGCGGGATGCTGCCGTCGCGGGTGATGAGCACGTTCATGAGGCCGAGGACGAGCGCGCCGACGACGGAGCCGAGGACGAAGCCGGCGCCTCCGGTCAGCAGCGTGCCACCGATGATGACCGCGGCGATGGCGTCGAGCTCCCAGCCGACGCCCGTGATGTTCTGGGCGATGCCGAGCTTCGAAGTGTAGACGACGGCCGCGAGGCCAGCCAGCGTGCCGCTGATCACGTAGACCATGAGCTTCGTGCGGACGACGGGCAGCCCCATGAGCAGCGCCGACTGCTCCGAGCCGCCGATCGCGTAGACGGTCCGGCCGAGGCGGGTCTTGTGGAGCACCACGAACGCCGCGGCGACGACGAGCAGGGCGATCAGGACGTTCGGGGTGGTGATGAGGTCGTTGATCTTCGGGCCGTCGATCACCTTCCACTCGGTGGAGAGCGAACGGATCGGCGAGTCGTCGGCGAGACGCTCCGGGGTGGTGCTGAGCATCGAGGCGAGACCGCGCCCGAGGAACATCATCGCGAGGGTGGCGATGAACGGTTGCACGTTGAAGTACTGCACGAGCACGCCCGAGAACACGCCGAACGCGGAGCCGATCAGGATCATGATCACCATGACCGCGATCGGGTTCCAGCCCGAGTTCGCGAGCATCACCCCGATCAGACTGCTGATGGCGATGATCGCGCCGACGGAGAGGTCCACGCCGCCCGTGAGGATCACGAAGGTGAGCCCGACGGCGAGGATGATCAGGTAGGCGTTGTTGATGAGCAGGTTCGAGATCGTGCTGGCCTGGACGATCCGTCCGTAGGCGATCTCGCCGTAGACGACCATGCCGATGAAGATGACGACGGCAGCCAGGGTGGGCAGGGTCTCGAGGTTGGGCGTCAGCCGGGACAGCAGCGAGCGCCGCGGGAGCACCGGAGCGTCAGGTGCGGGTCGGTCGGTGAGGGTGCTCATGCGGACACCGTTTCCTTTCGCGTGGGGACCGACGCCGTGGGCGTCGTCCGGGACTTCCGCCGGGCGAACAGGGCTCTCACGCGCTGTGACTGGAGGAGGCAGATGATCACGATCACGACGGCCTTGAATGCCGGCGTCGCCGAGGAGGGGATGGAGAGGAACACGATCGTCTTGTCGAGCGTCGCGATGAGGAGCGCGCCGATCACGCTGCCGGTGAGGGAGAACTTGCCACCGGCGAGCGAGGTGCCGCCGATGACGACCGCGAGGATGGCGTCCATCTCCGCGTTCAACCCGGTCTTCGCGACCTCGACCGTCATGACGCTGGCGGTGCTGAAGATCCCGGCGACACCCGCGAGGACGGCGCTCACGATATAGACGGCGATGAGGATGCCGATCGGGCGGATACCCGCCATCCGGGCGGCGCGCGGGTTGATGCCGATCGACTCGATCATCAGGCCGAGCGCGGTGCGCCGGACGAGGAACGCGACGATCGCGACGATGACACCGGCGATGATGAAGACCACGGGGAAGCCGAACACCGTGCCGTTGGCGAGCCAGCGGAAGGGCTCGTTCGTGGCGGAGGTGTTCTGCCCCGAGGTGATGACCTTCGCGAGGCCGCGGCCGGCGAGCATCGTGATCAGGGTGGTGATGAACGGCTGCAGGCCGACGATCGAGACGAGCACTCCGTTGACGGTGCCGAGGAAGGCACTCACGGCGAGCGCGAGCAGCGCTGCGACGATGGCCGAACCCGCGTCGCCGCCGCTCTGGTTGCTCATGAACTCCATCGACACGGCGCCGGAGACCGCCATGACGGAACCGACCGAGAGGTCGATGCCGCGGGTGGCGATCACGAGCGTCATCCCGACCGCGATCATCATGATCGGGGCGCTCGCACGCAGGATGTCGATGGGGTTGCCCGACAGGTTGCCGGTCGTGCCGTTGACGGAGACCCCGAGGTAGCCGGGGTCCTTGACGAGGTTGATGACGAGCAGGAGCAGCAACGTCACGATCGCCCAGATGTAGGGCTGGTGGACGATGGTGCTGACGACGCCGCGGGCCGAGCCCTGGCCTCCGCGTGCGGAGCCGTGCCCGCCGCGTGCGGAGGAACCGGAACGGGCCGGCCCCTGACTGGTGGCGCTCACGTGGCGCTCCCTTCGGTGGCGATCAGGTCGACGATGGTGTCTGCGGTGACTTCGGGTCCGTTGACGATCTCGCCGATCTTACGGTGGTCCTTCAGCACGACGATCCGCTCGCTCAAACGCACGACCTCCTCGAGCTCGGAGGAGATGAACACGACGGACATCCCGTCCTCGGCGAGCGCGGCGATCGCCTCCTGGATCTCGGCCTTGGCGCCGACGTCGATGCCGCGGGTCGGCTCGTCGAGCACGATGAGCTGCGGCTTCGTCGCCAACCATCGGCCGAGGAGCACCTTCTGCTGGTTACCACCGGAGAGGTTCTTGATGGGTCGTTCCGGGTCGGAGGGGCGGACGTTGAGTTCGAGCAGGTACTTGTCGCAGAGCTCGTTCTGCTCGCGGCGGGAGAGCGGGCGCGCCCAGCCCCTGCGGGCCTGGACGGCGAGGATGAGGTTCTCGCGCACGGTCAGGTCGCCGATGATGCCTTCGTCGCGTCGGTTCTCCGTGGAGAAGGCGATCTGCTTCGACAGGCCGGCCATGGGCGTGTGGACCTCGGCGGTCGTGCCGTCGATCGTGACCGTGCCGGAGTCGGGACGGTCGGCACCGTAGATGAGCCGACCCAGCTCGGTGCGGCCCGACCCGAGGAGCCCCGCGAGACCGACGACCTCGCCGGCGTGGACCTCGATGTCGACGGGGTCAATCGAGCCCTTCCGCCCGAGGTCCTTGGCGCTGTAGAACGCCGGGGTGTCGGCTGTGGCGGTCCGGCCGCGGTTGGAGCCCAGGGCGGCGAGCGCGCCGTAGTCCTTGCCGATCATCTTGGAGATGAGCTCGGTGCGGTTGAGGTCGGCGGTGCGGTACTCCCCGACGAACTCACCGTTGCGGAGCACCGTGAGTCGGTCGCTGATCGCGTAGACCTGGTCGAGGAAGTGGGAGACGAAGAGGATCGCGACGCCCTGGTCGCGCAGTCGGCGCATGACCTGGAAGAGGCCCTCCACCTCGTTGGCGTCGAGGCTGGAGGTCGGCTCGTCGAGGATGAGCACCTTCGACTTGGTGACCATGGCCCGGCTGATCGCGACGAGCTGTTGCAGCGCGAGCGAGATGCTCGAGAGCGGCTGCTTGGGGTCGATGTGCCCGAGGCCGAGCCCGACGAGCGCTTCGTGTGCAGCTTCGTGGGTGCGGCGCCAGTTGATGCCGAAGGGACCGCGGACCTCGTGGCCGAGCATCACGTTCTCGCCGACGGTGAGGTTGTCGCAGAGGTTCACTTCTTGATAGACGGTCGAGATGCCGGCGCTCTGCGCGTCCGCCGTTCCGGAGAAGGAACGGGGGCCTCCGGCGACCAGGATCGTACCGGAGTCGATCTTGTACACACCGGTGAGCGCCTTGATGAGCGTCGACTTGCCGGCGCCGTTCTCGCCCATGAGCGTGTGGACCTCGCCGGGGAAGAGACGGAAGTCCACGTCTTGCAGGGCTTTGACGCCCGGGAACTCGATGGAGATGTGCTGCATCTCGACGATCGGCTCGGTGATTGCCATGTCTGCCTGGTCGTTCTGCCGGTCGATCCGGCGTCGTCGCCGGGGAGTCTGGTCCCCGGGAAGCGGGTGGGCGGTCGCCCGGCAGCGAGGGAGTGGCTGCCGGGCGACCGGGTCGGATCAGTAGGCGCGTTCGGGCAGTGCTGCCGTCGCGGCGTCCGGGGAGTCGAACGTGACGCTCGGCACCACGATGTCCGATTCGACCTTGTCGCCGGCGAGTGCCTTCTTGACGATGTCGATCGCGGTCTCACCGAACAGCGGGTTGTACTCGGCGACGAAGCTCAGGCGTCCGGCGGCGAGTGCTTCGAGCGCCGCCTTGGTGCCGTCGATCGTGATGATCTTGACGTCGGTTCCGGGCTTCAGGCCGGCCTCCTCGACGGCGAGTGCAGCGCCGAGGCCCATCTCGTCGTTCTGTGCGAAGACGAGCTGGACGTCGTTGTTGTTCGCCTTGAGGATGGTCTCGAAGACGCTCTTCGCCTCTTCGGTGGACCAGTTGGCCGACTGCGACTCGAGCTTGGTGAAGTTCGGGTCGATGGTGTCGTCCCAGCCCTTGTTGCGGTCGTTGACGACGGAGAGGCCGGGAGGGCCCTCGAGGACGACGTACTTGGCGCCGTCGGGGAACTGACCGTTCGCCCACTCGGCGGCCGAGGCGCTGATGCCGACGTTGTCGGGGGCGATGCGGCTCGTGTAGAGCTCGGTGTCGTTCGGCTCGATGCCGCGGTCCAGCAGGACCACGGGGATCTCGGCCTCCTTCGCGCGCTCCAGGACGCTCTCCCAGCCGGTCGCCTCGGTGGCGGACAGCAGGATGGCGTCGACGCCCTCGTCGATGAACGAGGTGAAGGCGGTGATCTGCGAGTTCTGGTCGCCGTTCGTCGCCGGTGCGTACTTGAGGTCGAAGCCGTTCTCCTTCGAGAAAGAGTCCTGGATGTTCTTCTCGTTCGCGGTGCGCCATCCGCCTTCGGGACCGACGGCCACGAAGCCGATGGTGGTGAGTTCGCCGTCGGAACCGGCGTCGCCGTCGGAGCTTCCGGAACCGCTCGAGCAGGCGGTCGCGCTGAACGCGAGAGCGCCGACCAGGGCGAGGCCCGCGAGTGCGCGGACACGTGTTGTCTTGAACATTGTTCTCCTCTTT
>NZ_JACYTU010000008.1:121120-124913 GCF_014841225.1 Plantibacter sp. CFBP 8804 | reverse complement strand
TTTCTTCGTTCCCGAACCCTACGCGTCGTCGCTCGGGTGGTCGGGGTCCTCTTCCTGGTTGAAGTTCGAGGCGTCGGGGTCGTGACCCACCGCGAGGCCGTCCTCGCTGTTGGGGATGGTCTGGTTCTCGCCCAGGCCGCCCGGCTTCGGCGTTCCCTCGCTGCTGTTCTGGTCGGTGTCGTTCGTGTCGTTCGTCATGGGGACAGGTTAAGAGGTACGCGAGCGCGCGTGAGCAGGCTTGACAGGGTGCCTGGGCGGCGGTTCTGAGCCCTTCGACAGGCTCAGGGACCGGCGGAGGGGCGCTCGGGGACCGGCTATCTTGCGGAAAACGGATAGGCCGGGACATACCTCCCTTCCGGGGGACAGGTGACGGGCAATACAGTTCCAGCAGCCTGGGTCCGGTCGTCGGATCCTCCACGACCGAAACGAGCATCATGGCCACGACCACTGGTAGCAAGACCGCCCCCACGCCGATCGTCATCTCCTTCTGGCTGTGGGTCGTCTCCGCCGTCCTCTCCGTCATCTCCGGGGTCACGGCCGCCATGTCGGCCGGAACCGTCGCCGAGGCCGCAGCCGAACAGTCGGCCTCGGGAGGTGTGCTCTCCTCGAGCGTGCTCCTGATCTCGACCGCCGTCGGCGCGTTCATCGTCGGCGCACTGCACGTGCTGTTCGCCTTCTTCATGCTCCGCGGTCGCAACTGGGCTCGGATCGTCCTCACCGTGGTCGGCATCCTCTCCGTCCTCGGTTCGATCACCGGGCTGATCGCCCTCAACCCGC
Organism: Plantibacter sp. CFBP 8804; assembly: GCF_014841225.1. Taxonomy (NCBI): domain Bacteria; kingdom Bacillati; phylum Actinomycetota; class Actinomycetes; order Micrococcales; family Microbacteriaceae; genus Plantibacter; species Plantibacter sp. CFBP 8804. Next base: position 124,136 of record NZ_JACYTU010000008.1, on the reverse strand, counting down.
TCTCCTTCATCTTCGTCATCGTGACCATCGTCGCGATCGTACAAATGTACGTGCTGGCAGCACGCGAATACTTCGCCGCGAACAAGCGATGAGCGACCACTCCGCTGCACCGGCGGAGACCGCCCCGCGCCCGGGCTCGCGCCAGGAACGGGCCGAAGCCCGCCGCGCCGAGGCGCGCCTGCCCTACGCCCCCTCGCCTGACACCCGGTGGGGTACCCCGACCGCGCTGACGACCTTCGTCGTGATCATCGCGCTCCTCGTCGTCGTCGAACTCGCACGGACCTTCGGCGTCCTGTCCGGCGAGGTCGGCACGATGATCATGTGGATCATCTTCGACGGCGGCATCCTCGTCGCCCTCGCGATCGTCTGCCGCACCTGGGGAAGCGGGTCTTGGGCGAAGGACTTCGGACTCCGCTTCCGCTGGTTCGACGTGTTCATCGGGCTCGGTTCAGCCGTCGGCATCCAGCTGATCGGTGGCATGATCGGCCAGTTCGTCATCGCCCTCACCGGCGAGACGCCGAAGTCGAACATCGCCCCGCCGTCGCCAGAGCTCGTCTGGGTGCTGGTCAACACCGTGTTCGCCACGGCGATCGTCGCGCCGTTCTGTGAAGAACTCCTCTTCCGCGGGCTCCTGCTGCGCGGATTCCGGAACTCGATCCTCCGCGGGCGGACGACGAACGGCGTGCGCCGAGGTGCGGCGACGCCCACGACCGCCCGACGTCGCGCGGCGGCGGTCGTCTCGGTGGGAGCGAGCGCGCTGATCTTCGCGATCGTCCACCTCTATGAGGGATGGGGCAGCCCGGTCACCATGGTCACGCTCGGGCTCACCATCCTCGTGCTCGGCACGGTGAACGGTGTCTACGCCGCGACGACCCGTCGCCTCGGACCGGGCATCTGGACGCACGTGTGGTTCAACACCTTCACGGTCCTGCTGACGCTGGCACGCAGCGGGAGCTGACCCGGGCGCCGGTCCCTGGGCGAAGCGGGGAGCCCGTGGGCCCTTCGACAGGCTCAGGGACCGGCGGGGGTCGGCTGGTTGGGGATATGGGCCCTTCGACAGGTTCTGGGACCGGACGATCGGTCAGGAGGCGGAGGGTCGGACTCGGCGCTCGTAGGCGGCGTCGGCCGCGAGCACCGCACGCACGCGGGCGAGGTCGAACTTCGGCCTGCGATCGAAGTCGTAGATGCCGTTCTGCTCCTGGAACGTGTCGGTGAGCTGCGTGTAGCAGTAGCCGAACATGTTCTCGTCGTCGGTCAGTACCCGGACGAGCCCTGCGAAGCGCTCGTGGAACTCCTCGACCGACGCCACCCGCGCGCCATAGCCCCAGGAGTCACCACCAGTGTCCGCCGCCGCGAGCTTCGCGTTCCACCAGATGCCGCCGAACTCCGACACGAAGAACGGCTGCCCCTCGTACGGCAGGGAGATGGTGCGTCCATCCTCGAGGTTCGTGAACGGCTCACCGTCCGCGATCCCGCCCTGCTCGACGGCGAACGCCGCCGGGTCCTGCTCGTAGGAGTGCGCGTCCCACACGTCCGTCTCCCGCACCCGGTGCGCGTAGCCCGAGGCGTCGATCACCGGTCGACTCGGGTCGATGAGCTTCGTCGCGAGGAACATGCCCCGCGTGACGTCGTCGAGGACGGTCACCCGGTCGTGCAGCGTCTGGTGCGTCTCATTCAGCGGGCACCAGCCGATGATCGACGGATGGTTGACGTCGCGCTCCAACGCTTCGACCCACTGCGTGATGAACGACGCCGTCGGGCCCTGGTTGTGACCGACCGTGCCCGCGCCGGACACACCCCAATCGCCGAACTCGCCCCACACCAGATACCCGAGCCGGTCCGCGTGATAGAGGTACCGCTCCTCGAACACCTTCTGGTGGAGCCGCGCACCGTTGAACCCGGCGTCCATCCCGAGCGTGATGTCGGCCACGAGCGCGTCGTCGTCCGGCGCGGTCATGAGCGAGGACGGCCAGTACCCCTGGTCGAGCACGAGCCGCTGGAAGACGTGCTCGCCGTTGATCAGCACCGCGGTGCCGTCGATCGCGACACTGCGCAGCCCCGCGTAGCTCGAGACGCGGTCGGTGACGTCGCCTGCACCATCGCGGATCTCGATGTCGAGGGTATAGAGGAACGGGTCGGCGGGACTCCAGAGCCGCTGCTGGTCCGCCGGGACCTCGAGCCGCACCGACGGTGCCATCGTCGAGCCGAGCTGAGCGGTCTCGCTCGCGACGACGACACCATCGGCGGACAGGGTCACCGTCGCAGTCGCCCCCGCGGCGTTGCGGCTGGGGACGAGCGTGCAGGCGAACCGCCCGGCGTCCGCATCGGGGACCACGGTGAACCGACGCAGGTGCAGCTCGTCGACGGCCTCCACCCAGACCGTCTGCCAGATCCCCGTCGTGCGGGTGTAGTAGCAGTCGGTGTTGCCGTACCAGGTCGCCTGCTTCCCACCGGCCTTCGGCTCGTGGCGGGTGTCACGGGCGCGCACCACGATCTCGATTTCCTGGCCCGGCTCGACCGCGCCGAGCGGCACCCGGATCGGCGTGAAGCCACCCCGATGCCGCATCGCCTCGACCCCGTCGACCCACACGGTCGTGTCGTGGTCGACGGCCCCGAGATGCAGCACGCCGTGCTTCCCCTGCCACGCCGAGGGCACCGTGAACCGCGTGCGGTACCAGACGGCCTCCATGAAATCCGTGTGCTCGACGCCCGATACGGCCGACTCCGGCGCGAACGGGACGAGGATGCGGTCGGTCAGTTCGCGGCCGAGGAGCCCGCGCTCGAGCCCGCTGTCGCCGGCGTCGATCTCGAACTCCCACAGGCCGTTGAGGTTGACCCAGCCGTCACGGACGAGCTGCGGCCGGGGGTACTCCGGGCGCGGCTGCGGTGTGGAGTCGGCGCGGCCGCTCGGCAGCGGGGCGGGGAAGAGGAGAGGGTGCGTCATGGGTGTCGTTCCGATGCGTGGTGGTGGGTGGAGGTGTCGTCGGGCCCTTCGACAAGCTCAGGGACCGGGGGT
>NZ_JACYTU010000008.1:0-121067 GCF_014841225.1 Plantibacter sp. CFBP 8804 | reverse complement strand
GGGGGGAATTGCTACCGGGCGTCGTCGACGGCCTTCGTCAGCTCGGCGACGAAGGCCTCGGCTGCCTCCTTGGGCGTCGTCTTGCCGAACTGGACGTCCTGGTTGTAGCGGCCGAGGATCTTCTCACTGTCGCCACCACCGACGGGCGTGATCGCCGGCGGGGTGCCCGACTCCTCGCGCGCGGCGTCGACCACGTCGGCCACGATGCGGTCCGTCGGCGTCAGGTCGGGGTCGATCGCCTGCTGGAAGTCCGGGTTCGCGGGCATGCCGCGCTCGGTGCCGAACAGCTTCGCGACCTCGGTGTCCGTCGTGAGGAAGTCCACCAGCAACGCCGCCTCAGCGGGGTGCTCGGACTTCGACGAGACCGACCAGTACATCGACGGCTTCAGGTACTGGAACCCTTCGGACGAATCCTCGCTCGCCGGGAACGGCAGCAGGTCGAGCTGGTGGTCGGGTGCAGCGGCCTGGAAGGCGGTGAGCACCGACGACGGCTGGAAGGTCATCGCGACCTTGCCCGTACTCATGTCCATGAGGTCGATCGCCACACCGTTGCCCTCGGCCAGCTGCGAAGCGCTCGGGGCCGCGCCGCTCTCGATCTGGTCGAGCGCGTACTGCCAGTAGCTCTCCACGACCTCGGGCTTCAGGATGACCTTGCCCTCCTTGTCGTAGATGTCGTTGCCGTGCTGCCGGGCCCAGAGCGTGAGGGTCGGCATGTCGCCGCCGAACGGGGACATGCCGTGGACGGCACCGCCCGAGGCCTCGGTCACCTGCAGGGCGACCTCGTTGAGCTCGTCCCACGTCCAGGTCGTCGCGTCGGGCAGCTGGATCCCGTACTGCTCGAAGATGGACCGGTTGACCATGAGGCCGACGGTGCCGACGCCGATCGGCACGCCGTACAGCTCGTCCTTCACCTTGCCCTGATCGAGCACCTCGGCGCTGAGGTCGGAGGTGTCGAGGAACTCGTCGAGTGCACCGAGGTCGGCGAGTGCCCCGCGCTGGGCGTACGAGGCGAGGTAGAGCTGGTCGAACTGCATGACGTCGGGGGCGTCTCCGCCGGCGACCGTCGTGGCGAGCTTGTCCCAATAGCCGCCCCACTCGGTGGACTGGCCCTTCACGGTGATGTTGGGGTACTTCTTCTCGAAGAGGTCGATGGCCGCGCGGGTGCGCTCGTCGCGGGCCGTGGCGCCCCACCAGTTGAAGGTGATGGTGACGTCCTCGTCGCTCAGCGCGGCGTCGCCGTTCCCGCCGCCGACGGCGCAGCCGCTGAGGGCGAGCGCCGAGATGGCGGTTGCGGCTGCGAAGCCGAGGAGGCGGGACCGGGATCGTGGTTGGCGTTGCATGATGCTCCTTTGCATGGGGTGGATCGGTTGGCCCTTCGACAGGCTCAGGGACCGGGTTGTGGACTCAGGGCTACTTGCCTCCGGTGGTCGCGATGCCTCGGAGGAGGAAGCGCTGACCGAACAGGAAGGCGAGGAACACCGGCAGCAGGGTGACGACGCTCATGGCGAAGAGGGCGCCGTAGTCCGATTGCGACTGCGTGTCGACGAACGAACGGAGGGCGACCGACGAGGTGTACTTGTCGGGGTCGGTCACGAAGATCAGCTGGCCGAAGAAGTCGTTCCACGTCCAGATGAAGGTGAAGATCGCCGTCGTCGCGAGTGCAGGCGTCATGAGCGGGAGCATGATCTGCACGAAGATCCGCAGGTGCCCGGCGCCGTCGATGCGCGCCGCCTCGTCGAGCTCGCGAGGGATGCCGCGGATGAACTGCACCATGAGGAAGATGAAGAACGCGTCCGTCGCGAGGAACTTCGGCACGATGAGCGGCAGGTAGGTGTTGATCCAGTCGAGCTGGGCGAAGATCACGTACTGCGGGATGATCAGCACGTGGATCGGCAGCATCATCGTGAGCAGCATGGCCGCGAACGCGAAGCGCTTGAACCGGAACCGCAGCCGGGCGAAACCGTACGCGGCGAGCGAGCAGGTGAGCAGGTTGCCGATGATCGACCCGACCACGACGATCGCCGAGTTCGCCAGGTAGCTGCCGAACGGCTGCGCCAGGGCATTCCAGCCGTTCGTGTAGTTCGATGCCTCGAAGGTGTCGAGCACGAGACCCGGGTTGTCGAAGATGTACCCGTTCGGGCGGAGTGACGACACCACCATCCACAGCACGGGGTAGAGCATCAGCAGCCCGAGCAGGATCAGCAGCGCGTGCTTGCCGATGCTCGAGATCCGCTGCCGACGCAGGAGCTTGGCGCGCTGAGCATCACCACGCTCGCGTCGGGCGGCCGCATCGGGCGAGAGGCCGTCTTCGGACGAGGTGCGGGTCTTGAGGTCAGTCATCGTAGAACACCCAATACTTCGAGGCCCAGAAGTTGATGGCCGTGGCGGCGGCGATGATGATGAGCAGGAGCCACGCGATCGCCGACGCGTACCCCATCTGGAAGCTGCCGAAGCCCTTCTGGTACAGGTAGAGCGTGATGAACAGCGTCGAGTCGGACGGCCCGCCCGATCCGTTCGACACCACGTAGGCCTGCGTGAACGACTGGAACGCACCGATGATGCCGAGCACGAGGTTGAAGAAGATGATCGGGCTGAGCAGCGGGAGGGTGATCGACCGGAACTGGGTCCACCGGCCGGCGCCGTCCGTCGACGCCGCCTCGTAGTACTGCCGCGGGATCTGCCGGAGGCCCGCGAGGAAGATCACCATCGGCGCGCCGAACGTCCATACGTGCAGGATGATCAGCGTCGACAGCGCGGTGTCGGGTTCCGAGATCCAACCGGGCCCCTGAATGCCGAAGACGGCGAGCAGCGCGTTGACGAGGCCGCTCGAACCGAAGACGAGGCGCCACAGGACGGCGATCGCGACGCTGCCGCCGAGCAGCGACGGCAGGTACAGCACCGACCGGTAGAACGAGAGCCCGCGCAGGCCGCGATCCAGGAGGACCGCGATCGCGAGGGCGACCATGAGCTGCAACGGCACCGACACCAGGACGTAGGTGATGGTCACCCCGAGGGACTGGTGCAGGCGGGGGTCCTCGACCATCCGCTGTGCGTTCTCCAGCCCGGTGAAGTTCGGGTTCTGGAGGAGGTTGTAATCGGTGAAGGACAGGTAGAGCGAGACGAGCACCGGCCCGAGCGTGATGACGAGGAAGCCGATGATCCAGGGGCCGAGGAAGAGGAGCGCCGCGCGGTTGTCCCGGAACTCGGAGGCGTCGCGATGCTTGACCGCCCCCTTCGGCGTCCGCAGCGCGCGCAGCTCGTTGAGCGCGCTCATGGGGCGGCTCGGGTGATGGGTGGTGGGCTCTCGAACATGCTGCGCATCTCCTTCGACTCGCTGCGACCGTGCTGACAGGGAGACACGCTAACCGCTTGTGCTACGTAGCACAAGATGGAGTTGGAAATCGATTGCCGTCGGTATCCGACGGGCGTGGAGTCGGTACGCTTGCGTCAGGACCCACGCACGGTGGAGCGAGCGCGACCGACGGGGAGGCACGGATGGCAGTGACCGCACGGGATGTCGCGCAGGCGGCCGGCGTCTCCCAGCGCACGGTGTCGGACGTCGTGAACCTGCCGGGACGGGTCGGTGCCGAGACCCGCAAACGCGTGCAGGCGGTCATCGACGAACTCGGCTATCGGCCCAATCCGCACGCGAGAGGACTCCGCAACAACCGCAGTGGACTCATCGCGCTCGTCGTCCCCGAGCTCGACGTTCCGTACTTCTCCGACCTCGCCCGCTGCCTCATCCCTGAACTCACGAAGCGCTCGCTCACCCTCGTCGTCGATCAGACGAACGGCGACCCGGAACGCGAGCGTGCCGTGCTCACCGGGGGAGCGGTGTCCTCGACCTTCGACGGCGTGCTGCTCAACGCGCTCAACCTCACGGCCGCCGACGTCGAGGCAGCCGCCGCGACCCAGCCCATCGTCCTGCTCGGCGAGCGCGACTACGGCGCGAGCGCGGACCACGTCGCCATCGACGGTACCGAGGCGGCTTACGTGGCGACCAGGCACCTGATCGAACAGGGATGCACGCACATCGGCGCCATCGGTCGGCAGGCCCATTCCACGGGCACCGCGAAGCAGCGCGTGGACGGGTTCACCCGCGCGATGCAGGAGGCCGGACTCGACCCGAACCGGTATATGGCCGAAGGGGAATACGATCGCGCGAGCGGAGCGGCGGTCATGGGGCGGATGCTCGACGCCGGCGATCCTCCCGACGGCGTGTTCTGTTTCAACGACCTCATGGCGCTGGGCGCGATGCGCGCCGCGTGGGATCGCGGCGTCGACATCCCGCGCGACCTGGCGGTGGTGGGCTTCGACGACATCGAGGACGGCCGGTACGCGATGCGGTCACTGACGACGGTCGCGCCCGACAAGGAGGCCATCGCCCGCGAGGCCGTCGCGATGCTGGTCGAACGTGTGGCCGGGCACGTCGGGCCGGGGCGGCGAGTGCGCGCAGGGTTCGAGCTGATCGTCAGAGAGTCGTCCGGTCCGGCGCGACTCACCCGATGACGGCGCACGTCGGGTTCGTGCCGAGGAGGCCCGTCCCCACCTGCACGACGGCCCACGGTGACGTCCAGATCGTGTCTCGGGCGAGCGGCGGAACGATCAGGCTCGATGGAGCTACGCGGACGCCGAGATAGCCGGTTCCGCCGAGTAGCCCGGTGAGCAGTCCGTCGAGGAGACCGCGGTTGAACGTGACGGAGTACTGCCTCGTCGGGTTCGGGGTCGGCGAGGTCGCGGCCGGTGTGACCGCCGCGGAAGCGAGCGCGATCGTGGCCGACGTGTTCCCGCCGCCGACCTGGATGTCCGCCGCGCCGTACCCCTCCGGCATGGTGAACGTCAGGGTGTAGGAGTTGATGACCAGACCGACGCCGAGCACCGACGTCGTCGAGATGGAGCATCCGCTTGCTCCGGCGAGGTAGACGGGCTTGGGGATGCTCAGTGCCGCGAACGTCGCGGCACCCGACTCGGCGTCCTGCCATGCGGCCTCCACCGGTTGCGGAGCAGGAGCCGCGACGAGCGCGACAGCGGTCGCGAGGACGACCGCCGCGACGTGTCTCGACCGACCTGGTTTCATCAAACGCCCCTCGCCGAACGCGAGTGCTGACGCAGCGCGCCGAACCACGCACCGACGAGACCGATCAGGATCGCCCCCGCTGCCGCCCACACGGCGAACTCGATGCTCGCGCCGGTGCGGGGGAGCGTGGTGATCGGGCCGGGCGAGACCGAGACGTCGTCGCCGATGCCCTCGGCCGTGACCGTGAGAGCGACCGAGGCGTTCGCCACCACTGCACCGGACGGCATCCGGACGTCGAACTTCAGCCACCACGCCTCCGAGCTGCGCATCGAGAGCACTGCGCGCTCGACGCCGTCGACGGGCACCGCCATCTCGTCGAACAGGTGGGTGACGGTGCCCACGCAGCCGGCCGCGGTCCACCGGACGGAACAGGCGTCGACCACCATGACGAGGCCGAGCTCGGGCGAGCCGGAACCGACCATGGACACGTCGATGGATCCCGGGGTGGTCTCCGGCTTGGTGGTGATGCCCACCTCCCACGGCGTCGATCGACCCGGAGCGAGGGACCGCATGGCCGACGGGTCACCGATCGAGGTGAGGACGACCGCCTCGCCGGCGATGACGTCGACCTTCGGTTCTGCGTGGGCAGGAGCGGCAGCGCTGATCGCGAGGCCGGCACCGAGGAGCAGGGCGACCGGTGAGTATCGAAGCGCGGCGTGGCGGGCCGGTCGTGGTCCGGTTCCGTCGGCGCCGACCATGGAGGAGCGGCGTCGGGAAGCAGCACGACCGTCGCCGCCGGTCCCTCCCGAGTCACCCGGCGGGCGCTTGCGGTCGGAGCGCGGCCAGAACGCCCACATGACGAGGGCCGAACAGCCGAGGGTCAGTCCGGCCAGGACCCACGGGTTGGACAGCCACACGACGAGGTAGGCGAGCCCGGGGACCGAGGCGAGCACGAGGCGGACCGTCGAGACGGTGTACGGCTCGGGGTCTTCCGACAGGTTCGCATCGCCCTGCATGGTGATCGTCCGCTGTGGTCCTGCGGTGTCGACACCGGCGGTCACCGAGGTGACGCGGTGGGTGACCGGCAGCTGACCAGCGCGATCCACCGTCACAACATCGCCGACCGTGATGTCGGACGCGGGGATCTCGCGGACGAGCGCGAGTGAGCCGGTGGGGATCGTCGGGCTCATGGAACCGGTCTTGAACATGATGAGGGTGATGTTGAAGCAGGTCGCGAGGATGACGAGCACGATGCAGACCACACCGCCGACGGCGGCGAGGTTCAGCAGGGTGCTGCCGACGATCGACGCCACCGAGCGGCGGGGTTGCTGCCGCTCGGTGGCGTCGATCGCTTCCGTGGAGGGTCGGGTCACGGTGCTCCGATCAGGAACTGGAGGTGCTGGTGAACACCCAGGTCGCCGCCGCCGTGCCGCCCTGGAAGCTGGAGGCGGTGCCGGCCTTCACCCGCACGTCGAAGCAGAAGCGCACGGTGGAGTTGCCCGCCGCGGTGAGCGCGCCGGTCGCGGTCGGCGGAGCCGTGCCCGTCGAGAGCGACGCGGTGTACGCGGGCACGGTCGCCGAGGTGAACGCGGCGGCGTTGCACGCCGTGCCCGCCGCCGTCGTGACCACGCGGTACTCGAGCTGCGGCAGGAGGGTGCCCGTCGCCGCCGAGACTGCGGACAGCGCCGCCGTCCCGCCGATGTTCGTCGCAGCGGTCGTGCGGATGTCGATGTAGGCGAACTGGGAGAGTCCTGGCGACATGGCGGTGGCGTTGAACACCAGCGTGGCCGGGTTCGCCGCCTCGTGCGCCGCCCAGGTCGACGACGAGGTCTGCGACTCCACGGCGAAGGTGCTCGCCGCGAAGGTCGCCGTTCCGAACTCGTCGTCGCTCCAGGCCGCGAGGGTGAGCGAGGTCCCGACGCCCAGCACGAGCGCTGCCGCGAGGGCCGCTCTGGCCTTCGTGTAGCGCGACGTGCTCCGTCGTTCAGCGGGGCGGTGGTGCCTCCCCGCCGCCGGTGTGTGTCGTCCCATGATCGCCGTCCCGCCGCGGGTTACGGCAGCGGGGTGGTGGACTCGGCCGCGAACTCCCAGACCACGGTGCCGCTCGGCGATGACTGCGGCAGCGTCGCGGCCGGGGTGACCTCGAAGCAGAGGAACACTGGCGTGGTGACCGCACCGAGCGTGAAGATGTCCGCTGCCGTGCTCGACGTCGTTGCGGCGTCCGTCACGAGCGGGTCGCCGGCGGCGAAGCTCGCGGCGTCGCAGCCGAAGGTGGTGGTCTCCACGACCGAGTACGTGAGCGAGGAAGCGATGGCGGCACCGCTCGTGGCGGTGATGTCGACCGTGCCGGCGTACGTCGACGCGGCGGTCAGCTGGACGGCGAAGCCGGCGTAGACGGGCTCCTCGGGTGCCAGGTTGTCCGCCTCCACCGCGAAGGTGAGCGGGGCGGCCGCAGCCTCGGTCGGGTGCTCGGTGAACGCGGTGCCGTCCGTGCTGCCCTCGATGCCGAACCCACCACCGGCGAAGATCCCGGTCGCGAACTCGGAGTCGTTCCAGGCCGCGAGGGTGATCGCCGCACCGACGCCGAGCACCAGGCCGCCGGCGAGGATCGCCTTCGCCCGCTTGCTGCGCTGGCCGCGGACGGGCGCGTCGGTGGCGGTGGCCGCTGGGGCCTCGGTGCTGGTGTCGATGGTCATGGAAGCCCCCTGGAGTCCGCCGGTGACGGCTCGCGTCACCACTGGTGTCGGGCGTGCGGAGACGATCTCCGCGCGTCTCACGACACTCTCAGGACGATAGGCAGCAGGCTGACGGTTGTAACCAGTAGTGGGGTACTGGGATCGCCGGACGCTACCGAGAAAACTGCTGAACCGCGCTGCGTCGCCCGATCCGGGGGTCAGGCATGACGCTGCGAGGACTGCGCGACGAGGCGGCCCAGGTCGCGCCGTCTCCCCGCACCCAGCTTCGTCCGCGCTTGGAGCACGTGCGACTCGACGGTGCGGACACTGAGGAAGAGCCGCGTCGCGATCTCCTGGTTGCTCAGTCCTTGCGCGATGAGCAGGGCGACCTCCAGCTCCCGCCGGGTGAGCGCGCTCAAGTCGGCCCCGGCGGTCTCCTGGCCGGTGTCCGTCTGCCCGCGGGAGAGGTAGGCCAGCGGAGCATGTGTCGAGGGCGGCTCCACTGGGACGGTGCGCTCCATCGGCACCGTCTCCTCGGTCGTCTCCGCCCGGTAGGTGGAGAACACCGGTGACGGATGCGCGAGCGGGGTCCGTCGGGCCTCCGCGTCCGCAGCGGCGCCTGGCGTGAGACCCACGAGTTCGGCGGCCCGCTCCCCGCAACGGCGAGCGTGCTGCAGTCGACCCTGGGCCTCGTGGAGTCGTTCTGCGAGCAGATGGCCTCCGATCGCCCGGTGCCGTGCTCCGACCTCCTCGAGCGAACAGGCGGCCTCTTCGACGCGGCTTGCGTCGCCGGCGGCGCCGGCTTCGAGGAGCAGCATGAGCGACGCCTGCAGTGGCGTGAGCTCCTGCGTTCGGGCGTCCACGACCCAGGAGAGGGTCTCGGACAGGTCGGCACCGGCCGCGGCGGCCAGGCTCGCGGAGTAGACCCGCTCGGTCAGCGGCTTCCGGACGTCCTGCGCGAGCCGACGGAGGTGATCCCGGGCGTCCATGACGCGACCGCCTGCCATCAGCAGACCGAAGTCGGCGATGTCCGCCAGGTAGGAGAGGACCGTGGAGGCGGCGATGAGGCGTTCGTCCTCGGCAGCTCGCCGTTCCTTCGCCTCCTCGAGCTCGCCCGTCTGAGCGAGAGCACCGACGAGGAGGAGCGCGGTCTGCATGTGCACCTCGGGAGGGACGGTCGAGTCGAGGAGTCGCTCGACGACCCGGAGGTCGGCCACAGTTCGGTCCGGGCGGCCGTCGAAGAACGCCAACTGGGCTCCGAGGATCCCGACGATGCACTGGTCCGTCGTCGCCAGGCGCCCGGTCCCGCGCTCGGCACGAGCGGCGAACTCGTCGATGTAGCGCGCGAAGCCGGCCCAGGAGAGGCCCGTGAGCAGGCGGATGGTGCCGGCCGACAGCACATACATGGCGCTTGCATCCCGCAAGGCGTGCGACAGTGGCCGTGCCGCGCTGTAGGGCACCGACCGGTAGACGGCGTCACCCAGCTGGAGCAGCTCCCGCAGCTCGGACGGTGGCAGACGGAGGCCGAGTCGGGTCACGAGCGCAGCGGCGGCATAGAGTCGCGAGGATTGCGCGGCGTCGGTGTCGCGCAGGACCTTCCAAAAGACGGCGTCGCTCGCGGTCGATTCCTGCCGATCCTGGTCGCGCCAGGTCTCGACCATCAGGATGCGCTGGGACAGCACACGGCTGTGCTCCTCCTGCTCGGTCAGCTTCTGCGCACAGGTGCGTTCGGACCAGCGGTCGAGGGTCGCCCGCCAACTCACGACCTCCGCCTGCATGTCCTCGTCGGAATCGGCCGCGGGATCGACCTCGAGGACCCGCTGAGCCCCTTCACCGTCGCCCAGCATGGCGAGCGAGCGTGACCACTGGAGCGCCGCTGCCACGGACGGGCGCCAGGTGTACGCGCGTTCGGCGAGCAGACGACCGTCCTCGGCGAGGCCGGAGACGTTCGCGACGTGCGCCGCCTCGAGGAAGGTGCGGGCCATCGTGAGTGACTCGAACCCCTCGTCCAGCTCGGTGTGCGGGGCCGTCAGCCAGTACCGGCCGAGGATGAAGGACTCGTTCGGCGTGAGACGGGCACCGCCACGGAGGTCCGAGATGAGCGTCCGTTGGACGCGGTCGTGACGGTGCAGTCGTCCGCTGTGGCGCCACTCCGCGAGTGCCGACCACGCGTGCAGTTCGTCGGCGACGATGCGGTCCTGGCCCGAGCCGTCGTTCCGCGCGAGCCCGAGCCGGAGGAGCGCGTGCAACTGGTGCTCGCCGAGCAGGCGGATCGCGCGCGAGTAGGGGACCGGGCCGAGCTTCGCCAGCATGACCAGCGCGTATCGACCCTCGTCCTCGAGCCGGGAGAGTTGGGGTTCCGTGAGATCGTGCACCCGTGGTGAGACCCCTGCGACCCCGAGCGAGAGGATGCTGCGCGGCAGGTAGAACTCCCCGCCCGTCTCGAGGGCGTCCTTGGTGAGCTCATGCACGAGCCGTGGCGAGCCGTTGCTCAGTCGCACGATGACGGCCTTGGCCATGTCGTCGAGGACCGCGTCGTCGGCGGCCTCATCCACCATCGCCGAGGCTTCGAACCCGTCGAGCGCCGGGAGGTCGATCCGCGTGAGCGACCCGGTCCGCCAGACGGCGAGGAGCCGATCGGCGGAATCGTCGCCGCGCCCCTGCAGTCCGGCAAGCTCCTGCTCCAAGGTCACCAGGGCGACCTGCTCACGCGACCGCGAGAGTTCGATGATGTCGGCCAGGCTCGCCGGGTGGAGGTTCGCCCCGTCGTCGATGATGAAGACGGCACCGCTCGGTGCCGTGCGCCAGTCGCTCAGCGCATGCGAGGCCTCCCGTGACGCACCCGACACGTGGATGACCGGGCGTCCGTCCTCCTGCATCCGGCGCCCGATCGCGTCCGCGGTGAAGGTCTTGCCGTAGCCGTGTGGTCCGACGAGGAGCGTGCTGACCCGGTTCGCGATGAGCGCCGTCATCCGGGCGATCGCCGCCGAGCGGCCGCTCGGCTGGGCGGGAGCGCGGGTGGCGGATTGGCGGAACTCGCCGGAGCGACGGGTGGGCGATGCGGCGGACCGCGCTCCGCCGCTGAACCGATGCGCGCCCGGGTTCATGGGACGACCTGCTCGGTCGAAGCCGGATGTGGATTTCGCCCCACTGCCGTCGCAAACGGTTCTTCCATATCGCAGCCCCCTCAAGCTCCGTCAGGACGACGGGATCCGCATCACTAGGGATGCTGCGAATACTCCGTCGGATGCCCCATTATCCGTAATCCCTGAGTGCTTCCGCAGCCCTAACTGAGCGTTCTCAGTAGAAACTACGCACCCCACTCGGGGGTAAACCCCCGGCCGGTGAGGGTTATCCCTCAATCGTCATCGATGACATGACGCGCTGGGAATCAACTGCGCTGGACCGCCGCCACTGAACACGTGTCGACGCCGCTCCGGGACCGTTCGAAACCCGGCGTCCCGCGTCGCCGCCTCGCACTGCCGAGACCAGTACCGGTTTTCGATCCGGCACTACGGAGGTTGGGGTCCCTCCTCTGGGGGACAGGGAAGCCCGCCCATAGATTGGCCGGGATCGACGCCAGTCGCGGGTTCGCCCGTGCACCGAAGAAAGGGTTCCACCGTGGGGGAACAGCAGCGAAGCATCCTCGGCCGAGGCCGTGCGTGGAAGGTCGCGGCTATGGCCGTGGTCGGCACGGTCATCGCCATGGGATCGACGACGGCGGCCACAGCGGCCCCGACCGATGTCTCCGACGGCTTCGGCCGGTTCCTCGGAGGACAGGCGGCCGGGATCAACCTCGACGCCCTCGCCGCGGTCGCCGGTGCCCGCGCCGAGAACCCGAGTGGTGTCCACCCCGTCGCCGCGAACCCGCTGTCGGCCGACGTGCTCAACACCCTCGGCGTCGATCTCGGCAGCTCGCTCCAACTGTTCGGTGCCAATGGCGTCATCGAGCTCGGCGCGGTCGCCCAGTACGGGTCCGCCGCCGCCAACGGCGACGCGATCGCCGGCTCAGGCGCGGTCACCGACCAGGGCGGCGTCTCGATCGGCGGGCCAGACGCCCCGCCGGCGGACGCCGAACTCGACCTGACCGGTCTGCTGGGCCGGGTCGGGACCCCGACCGGTGGCATCCTCAGCGACCTCTCCCTCAGCCTCGGCGCCCTCGCCTCCACGATCTCGCAGACGGGCGGCGCCACGGCCGTTCCCGACTACCAGATCTCCGGTGCGACGCTCACGCTCCAGAGCCCGCTCGTGCAGAACGTCTACACGAACCTCCAGACCACGGTCGGGAGTGTCCAGACCTCGCTCAACGGTCTGCAGACCGCACTCAACCAGGCGCTCACCGGAGCGATCAACCTGGGCATCGTGACCTCGACGACCTCCGTGGCCGTCACTCCTCCGAACCTCAACGCCCTGCTCCCCACCGGTCCGGTCGGCTCCGCGAGCGGCGTCACGGTCGACCTCACCACGGGTGCCGTCACGGTCGACATCGAGACACTGCTCGCAGCTGACCCTGACCTGCCGGATCTCAACGAGCTGCCGCCCAACACCTCGCTGCTGTCCGGTCCGATCGCCGCTGCGATCGCTGACGGCATCACGCAGGCCATCACCGATCAGGTGACGGCGGTCGTCACCGGCCTGCGCACTGCCGTCGAGGCCACCAACGTCAACGCCGTGGTCCAGGTCCGAGCACTCGGCCAGAACGCGGTCACCCTGACGCTGAACGCGCCGCTGTCCGCCATCGAGGACGGGTCGGCGACCTTCGTCACCTCCGGACTCGTCACCGGTGTGCTGAACACGGTGCTCGGCGTCCTCGGTCTCAGCCTCGACCAGATCATCTCGAACCTGCTCAACCTGGTGCTCGGGGTCGTCGGCGGAGTGTTCACGGTCCTCGAGACAGCCGAATCGACGGTCGACGGCATCACCGGCGGCCTCGCCGCGAACGTCGTCGGGCCGATCCTCAACATCGTCACCCTCGTCGCCGACGTGACCGCGAACGTGCAGCCGGCCACCGGCGACCTCGGAGACGGGTCAGCCACCGTCCGCGCGGTGCAGATCTCCCTCGTCCCGGCGATCTCGTTGGCGACGGTCAACCTCGCGTCGTCCTCCGTGCGCGGCACGCTCGTCGTGTACGACACGGCGATCACCGCCACACCGGCGACCGTCAACCCAGGCCAGTCCACCGTGATCGACGGCACCGGCTTCGCGGCGAACGAGCAGGTCACCATCATCGCGCCTGGCCTCGACCCGGTCATCACGACGTCGGACGCCGCCGGTGTGATCAGCCAGAGCGTCGCGATCCCCGCCGGTTTCACCCCGGCGACCCTGACGTTCACCGCCACCGGTGCGACCTCCGCCACCCCGGCCACCACCGACCTCGTCGTCGCGCCCTTCGTGACCGCCATCACCGCCGACCCGGCGACGATCGCTCCGGGCGGCAGCACCACGATCACCGGCACCGGGTTCCTGCCCGGCGAGTCGGTGTCGATCACCGTCCCCGGCCTCACCGACCCGATCATCACCACCGCGACGGGTACCGGCACGATCTCCACGAGCCTCACGCTCCCGGCGGACTTCCCGCTCGGCCCCGTGACGGTCACGGCGACCGGTGCCTCATCGGCCAGCCCCGCGACCACGACGGTCACCGTCGAGGCGACGCAGTTTGTCACCGCCATCACCGCCGACCCGGCCAGTGTCGTCGCTGGTGGGACCACGACGATCACCGGCACCGGCTTCGCCTCGGGCGAGACCGTCGCCGTCTCGATCCCCGGCGTCGACCCGGTCACCACGACGGCCACCGGAACCGGCACGATCTCGGTCGAGCTCGACGTCCCGGCGGACTTCGCCGCGGGCCCGGTCGTCGTGACCGCGCTCGGCGAGACGTCCGACACCCCGGCCACGACCAACCTCACCGTGGTCTACGAGACCTCGATCGTCGCCGTCCCGGCCACGGTCGCGGGTGGCACGACCACGATCATCAACGGCGCCGGCTTCGCGCCCGGCGAGGACGTCGTCGTGACGTTCCCCGGCCTCGAGCCGATCACCGTCACCGCCACGGCACTCGGCGCGATCGGCACCCCCGTCGCGGTCCCGCAGAACTTCGCGGTCGGTGACGTCACGGTCACCGCCCTCGGCGCTGTGTCCGCGACCGAAGCGACCACCGTCGTCACCGTCACCGCGACGGTCTACGACACCGCCATCACGCTCGACCCGACGTCGCTCATCCCTGGGAACACCACGACCGTCACCGGCACCGGCTACCTGCCCGGCGAGACGGTCACCGTCGGTTACCCGGGCGGCACCCCAGTGACCGTCGAGGCGGACGGCGACGGCGGCTTCACCGTCGACCTGCCCGTCCCCGACGGCACGCCGGCCGGCACGCTCGTCGTCACCGCGACCGGCGAGACCTCCGCAACCCCGGCGACCGCCGACCTCGAGGTGCTGCCGTACGACACGGCCATCACCGCCGACCCGGCCTCCCTCCTCCCCGGCAACTCGACCACCATCACCGGCACCGGCTTCGCCGCGAACGAGTCGGTCTCCGTCTCCTACCCGGACGGCACGCCCGTCGTCGTGACGGCTGACGGCGATGGCGGCTTCACGGCCGTCCTGCCGATCCCCTCCGGTACGCCCGCCGGCCAGCTCACGGTCACCGCCACCGGCGCGATCTCCGCCACGCCGGCCGAGACGGTCATCACCGTCGAGGCGTACGACACCGCGATCGCGGTCGACCCACAGACCGTCGCCCCTGGCGGCAGCACGGTCGTGACCGGCTCGGGCTTCGTTCCTCAGGAGACCGTCACGATCACCATCCCCGGCCTCGCCACGCCCGTGACGACCACGGCGAACGGCGACGGTGAGATCACGGTCAGTGTCACGCTCCCCGCGGACTTCCCGCTCGGCGACGTCACCGTCACCGCCACCGGCGCCGTCTCGGCCACCCCTGCCACGGCGACGCTCACCGTCGAGGCGACCACCTACGTCACGGCCATCACCGTCGACCCGACGACCGTCGTCGCGGGAGAGAGCACGCTCGTCACCGGTACCGGCTTCGAGCCCGACGAGACCGTCACGGTCTCCATCCCCGGTGCGCCCGCGGTCACCACGCAGGCGTCGGCGACCGGAACCATCTCCGTGTCGCTCCCGGTTCCGGCGGACTACGCGGAGGGCGCGGTCGTCGTGACCGCGCTCGGTGAGGTCTCCGAGACCCCGGCCACCACGAACCTCGCGGTCGACGTCGTCTACACCCCGACGATCACCGCCGACCCGGCCACGGTCCCCGGCGGCACCAGCACCGAGATCTCGGGCACCGGCTTCGCGCCGAGCGAGAGCGTCACGGTCACCTTCCCGGGCCTCGACCCGATCACGGTCACGTCGAACGCGGCGGGCGAGATCACGACCACAATCGACGTCCCGCAGGACTTCGCGGTCGGTCCGGTCACGGTCACAGCCCTCGGCGTCGTCTCCGCGACCGAGGCGACGACCACGGTCACGGTCGAGGCGACGGTCTACGACACGGCGATCACCGCCGACCCCGACACGCTCCTCCCCGGCGGCAGCACCACCGTCACCGGAACGGGCTTCCTGCCCGGCGAGTCCGTCTCCGTCTCCATCCCCGGCGGCACGCCCGTCGTGGTGGAGGCCGGCCCGGACGGTGACATCACCGCCATCCTGCCGATCCTGCCCGGCACCCCCGCCGGCCCCGTCGTCGTGACGGCCGTCGGAGCAGTGTCGAACACGCCCGCCACTGCGACGATCACCGTCGAGGCGTTCGACACGACCCTCGCCGCGACGCCGTCCACACTGAACCCCGGTGACTCGACGATCCTGTCCGGCACCGGCTACGTCGCGAACGAGTCGGTGACCATCTCGGCTCCCGGCTTCGACGACGTCGTGACCACGGCGAACGGGCTCGGTGAGATCAGCCAGGTGGTCGCCTTCCCCGCGGACTTCGTCCCCGCGACCGTGACGTTCACGGCCACGGGCGCCCTGTCGCTCACGCCGGCGCAGACCTCGGTCCTCGTCGAAGCGGTCGTGTACGACACGGCGATCACGGTGGATCCGACGACGGTCAACCCGGGCGGCACCACCACCGTCACGGGCACCGGCTTCGCACCGAACGAGACCGTCACCATCACGATCCCGGGCGGCGACCCCGTCACCGTGACGACGAACGGTGACGGCGACTTCACCCAGGCCGTGACGATCCCGGCCGGAACGCCTGCTGGGCCACTGACGATCACCGCGACCGGTGACACGTCGAACACGCCCGCCGACGCCGACGTGACCGTGGTTCCGTACGAGACCGCGATCACCGCGGACCCCGACACGCTGCTCCCCGGCACGTCGACCACGATCACCGGTACCGGCTTCGCGCCGAACGAGTCCGTCTCGGTCTCCATCCCCGGTGGCACGCCGGTCGTCGTGACGGCGAACGGTGACGGCGGCTTCACCGCCGCCCTGCCGATCCCGTCGGGCACGGAGGCCGGACCGCTGGTCGTCACCGCAACGGGCGCCGTCTCGGCGACGGACGCGACCGCGACGGTCACCGTCGAGGCCTACGAGACCACGATCGCCCTCGACCCGACGACGGTCGCCCCTGGCGGCAGCACCACGGTCACCGGTGACGGCTTCGCGCCGAACGAGGCGGTGAGCGTCACCGTCCCGGGCATCGCGACGCCGATCCCCACCACGTCGAACGGCAACGGTGAGATCTCCGTGAGCGTCAACCTCCCGGCGGACTTCCCGCTCGGACCCGTGACCGTCACCGCCACGGGGGCCGTCTCGGCGACCCCCGCCACGGCGACGCTCACCGTCGAGGCCACGACCTACGTCACGGCCATCACGGCTGACCCGACCACCGTCGTCGCGGGTGCCAGCACCCTCGTCACCGGCACCGGCTTCGCACCGAACGAGAGCGTCACGGTCTCGTTCCCCGGCGCCGACCCGGTGACCACCACGGCGACGGCGACCGGCACCATCTCGGTGTCGCTGCCCGTGCCGGCCGACTACGCCGAAGGCACGGTCGTCGTGACCGCGCTCGGTGCGACGTCCGACACCCCTGCGACGACGAACCTCACGGTCGACGTGGTCTACACGCCGACGATCACCGCCGACCCGGCGACGGTCCCCGGCGGCACCTCGACGGAGATCTCGGGGAGCGGCTTCGCTCCGACCGAGAGCGTCACGGTCACCTTCCCCGGTCTCGCGCCGGTGACGGTCACCTCGAACGCCGACGGTGAGATCACCACGACGTTCGCCGTCCCGCAGGGCTTCGCGACCGGTCCGGTCACGGTCACCGCACTCGGCGTCGTCTCGGCGACCGAGGCGACCACCGCCGTCACGGTCGAGGCCACGGTCTACGACACGGCGATCACCCTCACACCGGACACGGTGAACCCGGGCCAGACCACCACGGTCACCGGTACCGGCTTCCAGCCGAACGAGTCGGTCAGCGTCTCGATCCCCGGCGGCGACCCCGTCGTGGTCACGGCTGACGGCGACGGCGGCTTCACCGCGAACCTGCCGGTGCCGCCCGGAATGCCCGCCGGGCCCGTCACGGTGACCGCGGTCGGCGAGACCTCGGCGACGCCCGCCGAGGCGGAGCTCACGGTCGAGGCCTACGAGACGGCGATCACCGCCGACCCGAGCACGGTCACGGCCGGCGGAGCGACACTCGTCACAGGTACCGGCTTCGCCGCGAACGAGTCCGTCACGGTCTCGGTCCCGGGCGGCACCGCTGTCCCGGCGACGACGAACGGCGCCGGTGAGTTCTCGGTCGGCATCACGATCCCCGCGGCTGCCACCGCCGGCCCGCTCGTCGTGACGGCCGAGGGAGCGGTGTCGCAGACACCCGCCACCACCACTGTCACGGTCACCGCCGTCGTGTTCTCGCCCATCATCACCGCCTCCCCGGACGCGCTGATCGCCGGCAACACGACGGTCATCACCGGATCGGGCTTCGCAGCCAACGAGACGGTGACGGTGTCCATCCCGGGCGCCCCGGTCGTCACGCAGGTGACGAACGCCGGCGGCGGCTTCACGGTGACCCTGCCGGTCCCCGACGGTTACGCGCTCGGCGACGTCACGGTCACGGCACTCGGTGCTGCATCCAACGAGCCGGCGACGACGATCGTCGAGATCCTCGCGTACGACACGGCCATCACGGTCGACCCGTCCTCGGTGCTGCCGGGTGAGACGGTCAGGGTCGACGGGACGGGCTTCGCCGGAGGGGAGACCGTCACGGTGTCCATCCCGGGCGCACCGTCCGTCACCGTGGTGACGAACCCTGACGGTTCCTTCACCGTGGACCTGCCGATCCCGGACGACTACACGCCCGGACCGGTCACGGTGACCGCCGAGGGCGACGTCTCCGAGACGCCGGCCGAGGCCGACGTCACCATCGAGGACGGAGCGGTCGACGTCGACACCGACGCCGCTGCGGTCGATGTGGACACGGATGCCGACGTCGACGTCGACGTGGATACCGACACGGACGTGGACACCGATGTGGACGCTGACACCGCGACGGATGCTGACGTGGACGCTGACACGGCGACCGACGCCGATGTGGACGCAGATGTGGACGCTGACACCGCGACTGATGCCGATGTGGACGCTGACGCTGACACGGCGACTGATGCCGATGTGGATGCTGACACCGCGACCGATGCGGACGTCGACGCAGATGTGGATGCTGACACGGCGACTGACGCCGATGTGGACGCAGATGTGGACGCTGACACCGCGACTGATGCCGATGTGGACGCTGACGCTGACACGGCGACTGATGCCGATGTGGATGCTGACACCGCGACCGATGCGGACGTCGACGCAGATGTGGATGCTGACACGGCGACTGACGCCGATGTGGACGCTGACACGGCCACCGACGCTGACGTCGACGCAGATGTGGACGCCGACACCGCTACCGACGCTGACGTGGATGCTGACACGGCGACTGACGCTGACGTGGATGCTGACACGGCGACCGACGCCGACGTCGACGCTGACACGGCGACTGACGCCGATGTGGACGCTGACACGGCGACCGATGCCGATGTGGATGCCGACACGGCGACCGACGCTGACGTTGACGCTGACACGGCGACTGACGCTGATGTGGACGCTGACACGGCCACCGACGCTGACGTGGACGCGGATGTTGACACGGCGACTGACGCTGATGTGGACGTTGACACCGCGACCGATGCAGACGTGGACGCTGACACGGCCACCGACGCTGACGTGGACGCTGACACGGCCACTGATGCTGACGTGGACGCGGACGCTGACACGGCGACCGACGCTGACGTGGACGCAGACACGGCCACCGACGCCGACGCTGACGTGGACGCTGACACGGCGACCGACGCCGATGTGGACGCAGACACCGCGACGGACGCCGACACCGCAGCTGACGCCGACACGGCAGCTGACGCCGATGGTGACACCGACGCCGGCGACGAGCGTCAGGCGACCGTCAAGTACTCGACGATCGTCCGCGACACGGGCGTGATCCAGGAGGTCTACGCCACCGGCTTCGAGCCCGGCGAGACCGTCTCGGCGACCGTCTTCTCGACGCCGTTCGCACTGATGCCCGTCGTCGCAGACGCCTCCGGCAACGCCACCCTCACCTTCCCGGTCGACTCGTCGATCGAGCTGGGTGCCCACCGGGTGGAGCTCTCCGGATCCGTGACCGGCGACCTGCCGCTCGACCGCGAGGCGACCGCCTTCACGGTCACCGCGGTGGCCGCCGCCGCACCGGGGTCACGCCCCGGTCTGCCGAGCACCGGCTTCGACGGCCTGTGGCTCGGGGGACTCGGCGCCACGATGCTCCTCCTCGGAGGTGCCTTCGTGGCTACGCGACGGGCGCGTATGGAGTGACCCCGCCGAGTGGGCCGCGCCGTATTCGGGTCGGCGCGGCCCACTCCTTCCCCCGCGGACGGCACCACCGAACGGGTGCCCCCGCGGTTCATCACCACCCAGCACCAAGGAGGAACCGTGACTCCGATCACACGCACACCCGTCGGGGGGCGTCCTGACGCCCTTCGACAGGCTCAGGGACCGGAAGGGGCTCAGGGACCGGAAGGGGCTCAGGGACCGGAAGGCGCTGAGGGACCGGACGGCGCCGAGGTTCCGGACGGCGATCAGGCACCGGCGGCCGCTCGGCAGGACCGGGGAGCGGGATCGCCTCGGGATGGAGCCGCCCCGCCGAAGCGGGCCGCGCGCATCGCGGCCGCGGTCTCGATCGCCCTCGTCGGTGTCTACGTCGCCGGCACCCTCGTCATCGTCTCGCCGACCACACCCGTCCGTGGTGCCGTCGTCGCCGCGGCGGGCCCGTACTTCACGCAGAAGTGGAACGTCTTCGCGCCGAGCATCATGAAGACGAACATCACATTCTCCGTCCAAGCCCAGTGGCGTGACGCCGACGGGACCCTCGTGAAGTCCGACTGGGTCAACGTCACGAAGCTCGAGCAGCAGGCGGTCCCCGGCCACGCCGAGCCCTCGCGGATCCAGAAGTCCTCGTGGAACGCGATGCTCGCCTACAACACCCGGTACCTCGCGCTCGACGCCCAGCAGCGCGAGATCGTGCGCGACACCTTCATCCAGCGGGCCGATGGTGGCGGGTATCGCGCCCAGTCGGCCGAGTCGCTCATCGCCGACCTCGACGCCGTCAGCAAGACTCCGGGCTCAGGGCAGGGCGACATCGTCCGGTTCCTCCGCTACGACTACATGCTCAAGGAGTACGCGACCGCGTTCTCCACGGCGTACTTCGACCAGGACGTCGAGCGCGTCCGGTGGCGGATCGACCGCACCCGCCCGAACGACTTCGACAACCGCTTCTCCGAGGAGCAGCAGTTCGACGACACCGCCGTCACCTTCGGCTGGCGGCACGTCGACGACGTCATCGACGCGGAGACCCTCGCCGTCTACCGGGACGTCATCACCCGGTACGGGGGTGCACGATGAACGCCGTCCGTGCCTGGTTCGACCGTTTCGCCGGCTGGGTCACGGGTGCCAAGCACGCCGGCTACAGCCTCTCCGCCCTGCGGATCCTCTACGGTGTCGCGATCGTCAGCTTCCTCCTCACGAGTCTCGCCGACCGCCACTACCTCTGGGGCGTCGCATCGAAGTGGGTCGACCCGGAGGCGAACCGCCGCGCCTGGTTCCCGCTGTTCGAGCTCGTCTTCACGAAGGACAGCGCCTTCGTCTTCGACCTCGCCTACGGGGTGCTCATCGTGCTCGGCCTGCTGTTCCTCATCGGCTGGCAGACCAGGTTCGTCACGCCCGTCCTGCTCGTGTTCTGGGTGGGGCTCGCGACCAACAGCACGGTGCTGACCAACGGCGGCGACACGATCATCCGCATCACGCTGCTGTTCCTGGTGTTCGCGGACCTGTCGCGTCACTGGTCGGTCGACGCCTGGCTCACCAAGCGGCGGGGTCGAGCGCTGCGGCCGATCCTGCGCGGTCGGTTCGCGATCCCGTCGTGGCTCGCGAACGCCGCCAACAACACCGCGGTCCTCCTCTGCGCGTACCAGATCATGCTCGTCTACGTGAACTCCGGCATCTACAAGCTCATGGGTCCCGAGTGGCGCGAGGGCACGGCGTTCTACTACTCGCTCGTCCTCGACGTGTTCCGCCCGTTCCCGGTGCTGAGCGACCTCGCCTGGCAGCTCGGCCCGTTCGTCTGGGTGGCGACGTTCCTGTCCGTCTGGGTGCAGTTGCTGTTCCCGGTGCTGATCCTGTGGCGGCCGACGCGGATCCTCGCGCTCGGCTTCACGATCCTGATGCACCTCGGCATCGGCCTGTTCCTCGGACTGTGGCCGTTCTCGCTCGCGATGATCGCGCTCGACCTGCTGTTCGTCCGCGACCGCAGCTGGGTCGCCGTCGGTCGGTGGGCGTCGCACGCCGGGGGAGTGCTCCGCCAACTGCTGCCGGAGCGCGAAGCAGCGGAGAGACCTGTCACGACGTCGGCCGGTTCGCCGTCGTGACACCAGCCGTCTCGCGCGTTCGGGTGCGAGACGAACCGGCGGTCGGCGCCACGGTTGCGCCGACCGCCACCCCTTTGCCGGTCCCGGCCCTCGCGCCCTGACCCGCTGCCGACCGACCTCGCTGATCGGTCACTGAGCCGCCCACCTCATCGGCCACTGAGCCTGTCGAAGTGCGCCCTTCGACAGGCTCAGGGACCGGGGGTGGTTGCTGCCCTTCGACAGGCTCAGGGACCGGGGGTGGTTGCTGCCCTTCGACAGGCTCAGGGACCGGGGATGGTAGCTGCCCTGCGACAAGCTCAGGGTCCGGCGTAGAAGTGGATCTGTGTTTCTCTGTGTTTGTGTGATACTTTCTTCGCACTGCAAGCCTGCAACACCGGAAACGAAGGTCAAGGACGACGCATGTACGCGACGGAGCGGCACGAGCACATCACCAGCCGGGTGAAGACGAGCGGACGGGTCTCCGTCGCGGACGTCTCCCGTGAGCTGGGCGTCACCGCTGAGACGATCCGTCGCGACCTCGACCAGCTCGAAACCTCCGGTGTCCTGCGCCGCGTCCACGGCGGCGCCGTGTCCGCAGCACGTGCTTCCGTCGCCGAGGCCAGCCTCGCCGATCGCCAGGGTCAGCGGAGCGACGCGAAAGCGACGATCGCCCGTGCGGCCCTCCGGCTCATCCCGGCGACGTTCAGCGGCTCGATCGTCATCGACGCCGGGACGACCACGGCCCACCTCGCCGACCTCCTCGTGACCTGGCGCCCGGCCACCGCCGGCCAGGCGCTCACGGTCATCACCAACTCCGTCCCGATCGCCGCGACGCTCCACCACTGCGACCATGTCGAACTGCACCTGCTCGGTGGCCGCGTCCGTGGCATCACCAGCGCGGCGGTCGGCAGCACGACCGTCGACGAGCTCGGCCGCTTCCGCCCCGACATCGCCTTCGTCGGCGCCAACGGGGTCAGCGCCGACTTCGGCCTCAGCACGCCCGACGAACTCGAGGGTGCCGTGAAGTCGGCGATCGTCCGCGGTTCGCGCCGGGCCGTCGTCCTCGCCGACGCCGCCAAGCTCGGTGAGGAAGCGCTCATCCGCTTCGCCGCCCTCGACGAGATCGACACCGTCATCACCGACGAGGTCGTTCCGACGACGCTCGGGGACGCCCTCGAGGCTGCGGGTGTCGAGGTGGTTGTCGCATGATCATCACCCTGACCGCCAACCCCTCGCTCGACCACACGGTGGAGCTCCCCGGTGTCGTCGAGCGCGGCGAGGTCCTCCGCGCCCTCGCCAGCCGGGAGCAGCCGGGCGGCAAGGGCGTCAACGTCTCGCGGGCCATCGCCGCCGCCGAGTTGGCGACCATCGCCGTCCTCCCCGGCGAATCGACCGACCCGATGATCGAGTCGCTCCGCGCGCAGGGCATCGACGTCCTCGCCGTCCCCACCGGGCAGCCCGTGCGTCGCAACATCACGCTCACCGAGCCCGACGGCACCACGACCAAGATCAACGAGCCGGGTCCGCTCCTCACCGAGGACGACGCGGCACGCCTCGTCGACGCGACCGCGCGTGCCGCCGCGAGTGCCGAGTGGCTCGTCATCGCCGGTTCGCTGCCACCCGGGCTGCCGGCCGACTTCTACGCACGGATCGTCCGGGCCGCTCGCGCCCGCACCGACGGCACCCGCCCGCTCGTCGCCGTCGACAGCTCGGGGGAGCCGCTCGCCGCCCTCCTCGCCGCCTTCGCCGCCACCGGGGAACGCGTCGACCTCATCAAGCCGAACGGTGCCGAACTCGCCGAACTCACCGGCACGGCGTCCGGCGACGAGATCGAGGCGGACCCGGCGCTCGCCGCGTCCGTCGCCGCCACGCTCGTCGGCTCCGCGGACCGACCCGGTCCGGTCGCCGCCGTCCTCGTCACGCTCGGCTCCCGAGGTGCCGTGCTGGTGGAGGGTGACACCGCCTGGTCGGCCCGGGCCCCGAAGATCGTCGCGCGCAGCACCGTCGGTGCGGGGGACTCCTCCCTCGCCGGCTACCTGATCGCCCGAACCGCAGGTCTCGCACCTGCAGCACGCCTCGCGCAGGCCGTCGCCCACGGAGCCGCAGCCGCGGCACTCCCCGGCAGCGACGTACCGGCGCTCAGCGGGACGGACGCCGCCGCCATCGACGTCGTCCAGCTCCCGCAGCGGATCCCCTCCGCCCCCTGACCGCCCACCCCGGTCCCTGACCGCCCACCCCGGTCCCTGACCGCCCACCCCGGTCCCTGAGCTTGTCGAAGGGCCGCCCCGACCACCCGAAGCACCAGCATCCGTTTCGAAGGAGAACCCAGATGTCCACCCCACTCATCACCCCAGGGCTCGTCGCCCTCGACGCCGACCTCGGCACCGATCGCGCGGGTGTCATCCGCGCGCTCGCCGAGCTCGTCGTCCGCGCCGGCCGTGCCACCGACACCGAGGCCCTCTTCGCCGACGCCTGGGCGCGGGAGAGCAAGACCGACACCGGCATCCCCGGCGGCATCGCGATCCCGCACTGCCGTTCAGCCGCCGTCACCGAGCCGACGCTCGCGATGGCCCGTGTCTCGCCGCTCGTCGACTTCGGTTCCGACGACGGCCCGGCCGACCTCCTCTTCTTCATCGCGGCCCCGGACGGCGCCGACCAGGCGCACCTCGCCCTCCTGTCGAAGCTCGCCCGCTCGCTCATCAAGCCCGAGTTCGTGACCTCACTGCGTGAGGCGCCCGACGCCGCCGCGGTGGTCGCACTCGTCGATGGTGCACTCAGCGACGCGCCCAAGCCGGCGTCGGCTCCTGCAGCCGAGCGCGCCGCGACGGCTCCCGTCGAGGCCGGCGACCAGGCCGCACGGCCCGTGCTCATCGCGGTCACCTCGTGTGCGACGGGCATCGCCCACACCTACATGGCGGCCGACTCGCTCGCCGCCACCGCGAAGCGCCTCGGTGTCGAGCTGCACGTCGAGACGCAGGGCGCCTCCGGTGCGACCCCGCTGCCCGCCGACGTCGTCGCGAAGGCGCAGGCCGTCATCTTCGCCGTCGACGTGGACGTCCGCGACGTCACCCGCTTCGCCGGGAAGCCCGTCATCAAGGCTCCCGTGAAGCGCGGCATCGACGCCCCGGAACAGCTCATCAACGACGCGGTCGCCGCGATCTCGAACCCGAACGCCCCGCGGGTCGCCGCAGCGGCCGGCGACGCCTCCGCGTCGACGTCTGACAAGAAGGATGCCAACGTCGGTCAGTCGATCAAGCGCTGGCTGCTCACCGGCGTCAGCTACATGATCCCGTTCGTCGCCGGTGGCGGTCTGCTCATTGCCCTCGGCTTCCTCCTCGGCGGCTACGACATCACCGAGAACGCCGGCAAGATCATCGTCGAGAACAGCCTCGTGAACCTGCCGGCCGGCGGACTCGGCGCCTACCTCGGTGCCGTCGCGTTCTCCATCGGCAACGCCTCGATGGCGTTCCTCGTCCCGGCCCTCGCCGGCTACATCGCCTACGCCATCGCCGACCGACCGGGCATCGCGCCCGGGTTCGTCGCCGGTGCGGTCGCCCTCCTCATGAGCGCCGGCTTCCTCGGCGGACTCGTCGGTGGTCTGCTCGCCGGTGGTGTCGCCTACGGCCTCGGTCGCCTGAACGTGCCGCGGTGGCTGCGTGGGCTGATGCCCGTCGTGATCATCCCGCTGATCGGCTCGATCGTCGCGTCCGGCCTCATGATCCTCGTCCTCGGCGGCCCGATCGCCGCACTCATGGGCGGGCTCAACTCCTGGCTCTCCGGCCTCACCGGTGTCTCCGCGATCCTGCTCGGCGTGATCCTCGGCACGATGATGGCGTTCGACCTCGGTGGCCCCGTCAACAAGGTCGCGTACTCGTTCGCCGTCGCCGGTCTCGGTGCGGGAACGCTCGCCAACCAGGCGCCGTGGCAGATCATGGCCGCCGTGATGGCCGCCGGCATGGTGCCGCCGCTCGCGATGGCGCTCGCCTCGACCGTCCTCAGCCGTCGTTCGTTCACCGCGGTCGAGCGGGAGAACGGCAAGGCCGCCTGGCTGCTCGGTGCCGCGTTCATCAGCGAGGGTGCGATCCCGTTCGCCGCGGCCGACCTGTTCCGCGTCATCCCGGCGTCGATCCTCGGTGGTGCCGCCACCGGTGCGCTCATCATGGCGACCGGCGTCACCTCGCAGGCACCGCACGGTGGCATCTTCGTGTTCTTCGCCATCGGCAACATCGGGATGTTCATCCTGTCGGTCGCCGTCGGCACCGTCATCACCGCGGTCGCCGTCATCCTGCTCAAGCGGTTCGCCCGTCGTCGGCCGGTGGAGGCTGCCGACTCGGCAGCCCCCGCGGTCGCCACCGAGCCCGCGACCGTCTGATCCGTACCCGTCCGATCCACAGCCTGACCTGATCCACTGGTCCGGCCGGCACCAACCGAACCGCAGAAGGAGCATCATCATGGCCGAACGCCAAGCCACCATCGCCAGCCGCGTCGGGCTGCACGCCCGCCCCGCCAAGCTCTTCATCGAGACGGTCAAGCGCCAGCCGGTGCCCGTCACGATCGAGCTGGGAGACTCGGGCCCGCTCGACGCCTCGAGCATCCTCACGATCATGAGCCTCGGCGCCACCAACGGCGACGTCGTCACCCTCCGCGCTGAGGGCGAGGGTGCCGACGAGGCGCTCGCCGAGCTCGCCGGTCTCCTCGAGACGGACCTCGACGCCGAGTAGTCACCCCGCACCACGAAGCCCCGCCGCCCGAGTCATCTCGGACGGCGGGGTTTCGTCGTGGGCCCTCCGACAGGCTCAGGGAGCGTGGAACCGTTCCGGTCACTGAGCTTGTCGAAGTGCCCCAGGGGAACCGCCTCGCTCGGGTGTGGGTGCTCGTGGGCCATTCGACAGGCTCAGGGAGCGTGGAACCGTTCCGGTCACTGAGCTTGTCGAAGTGCCCCGGGAAACCCAGGTTCAGCGGTGCTCGGGCGGTCGGACGATGCCGCGCTGTCGAGCCGCGGCGATGGCGGCGCCGCGACCGTCCACCCCGAGTTTCGTGTAGATGTGCGCGAGGTGGGTCTTGACGGTCGTCTCGCTGATGAACAGCCGACGTGCGAGTTCGCGGTTGCCGAGACCGTCCGTGAGCAACTCCAGGATCTCGGCCTCGCGCGGGGTCAGCGCTTCCTGACGATGTTGCAGGTGATGCATGAGCCGTGATGCCACCGGTGTGCTCAGCGCGCTCTGTCCCATCGCGGCTGTTCGCACCGCGCGGAAGATCTCCTCGGGCGAGGACGTCTTGAGCACATACCCGACGGCTCCCGCATCGACGGCCCGGACGATGTCGGCATCCGTGTCGTAGGTTGTGAAGATCAGCACCTGCGGTGCCGGGCTGAGCGCGCGGAGACGCCTGGTCGTCTCGATCCCGCCGATCCCGTCGCCCATGGCGAGATCGACGACCACGAGGTCCGGCTGCACCTCGGTGACCAGTGGAACCGCGCTCTCGCCAGACGACGCCTCACCCACGATCTCGAGGTCGGGTTGGGTCTGCAGGATCAGGCGCAGACCCGCGCGCACGACGGCATGGTCGTCGACCAGGACGAGGCTCAGCACGTCGACCCCGCATCGGTCGGGAGCTGGGCGACGATCACGGTGCCGTCACCGGGGGCGCTCTCCACCGTGAACCGACCGCCGAGCTGCTCGATCCGCTGCCGCATCGCGCGCAGTCCGTAGCCGCCGGTGCTCGACGGTTCGGGGACCGCCGACGCATCGAATCCGACGCCGTCGTCGGCGATGTCGACGACGACCTGGTCGGTCAGACACGTGAGGGTGACATGGATCGCCGATGCGCCGGCATGGAGATCGGCGTTCTGCACGGCACTCTGGCAGACGCGCAGGATCGCGTGGGCGATCTCAGGCGGATAGGGGCTCGGCTCGCCGTCGATGCGCAGCTGGGCGGCGGGGGTCTCCGCCACCAGATGTTCGAGCGCGGAGGCGAGACTGATGCCGTCGAGCCGGGGTGAACCGAGGTCGTGGACGAGGTTCCGTGCTTCGCCGAGCGTCGAGCGGATCAGCTCGACCGCCTCGCGCAGACGGGCGCGGCCGGTGGCCGGAGACGTGTCGATCGTCTGCGCGGTGGCCTCCATGATGAGGAGCGAACTCGCGAGTCCTTGGGTCACGGAGTCGTGGAGTTCGCTCGACACCCGCGCTCGCTCCTGAGCGATCCCGGCTTGTCGTTCGGTCGCGGCGAGTCGCGCCTGGGCTTCCGTCAGTCGACGGATGAGCGCCGCCTGCGTCCGGTTGTCGGACTCGATCCGTGAGGTGACGACGCTCACGAGCGCAGCCACCACCGCTGTACCCACCACGATCGTCCAGTCGAAGCCGCCGGTGAGGACGAGGAGCGAGCGAGCGCAGACCGCGGCGAGACCGACGGCGACCCACGCGGTCGGGAAGGCGCGGCGTGCGAGGAAGTAGACCGAGAACGCCGTCCACCAGAAGCTCGGGGCGATGAGTACGAGCAGCGTCCACAGTGCGAGGAGGATCACGACGAGGATCCGGTGTCGGACGCCCGTCTTCCGCGTGGCGAGGAGGTAGGCGGACGCGGTCGCGACGGTCAGCGCCCCGACGGTCCAGTTCACCGCCTCGACCCCGTGGCTCATGACGTATCGCACGGCCGAGGTCACGAGCAGTGCGAAGAAGGTGAGGTTGAGCACGACGTCGAGGGGCGTCGCGCCGAGGGCTGCGGCTCGGCGGTACGGGCGAGAGAGCGGGGTCGCGTGGACTGATGTTCGATCGTCTGACATGGGACCCTTCCGGCGATCCCTCCATGCTAGGCGAGCCTCCGAGGGCCGGCCTCATCCGAAGGGATGAGGGCCGGTCGGCCGTTGGCCCGACCGGATCCGGGCGGCGCGGACGAGGTGGAGGAAGCGCCGCCGGACGAGAGTTGTCGGAGCGCATCGTCCGATGCTGAAGCACGAACAACCCAGAGGAACACCATGAAACAGTCACGCACCGCACGCCTCGGCACCATCGTCGCCGGGCTCGCCGTCCTTGGGACCCTGACCGCCTGCACCGGCCCCGCCTCGTCGACGACCGCGACCTCGGCATCGCCGGTGGCCGAGGCCGCGGAATCCCGGACCGTCGAGCTTCCGCGACTGTCCGCCGACGCAGCGATGCAAGCTGCGACCGCGGCACTCGAGTCGTGTCGAGCGAGCGGGGTCGGGTTCGTCACCGTCTCCGTCGTCGACCGCTTCGGGCAGGTGCAGGCAGTGGTCCGCGGTGACGGCGCTGCGGAGCACACCCTCTCGGCGTCGGCCGAGAAGGGGTACACGGCGGCGGCGTTCGGAGCGAACACCTCCGAGCTGACGGAGCGCCTGCCGGAGGGTGGCGGGGCGACCCTCCGCGACCTCGAGGGGACCCTGTTCCTGGCAGGCGGGGCGCCGATCAAGGTCGGTACGGCGACGATCGCGGGTATCGGCGTCGGTGGGGCCCCGGACGGCATGGTCGACGAGGGTTGTGCGGCGGCGGGCGCTGCGGTGCTGGCGGAGGATGCGGCGAGCTGACGGTCGGCTCGGCAGAACGCGAACGCCCGTTCGCCCACGTTTGGGCGAACGGGCGTTGCGTCGCCCGAAGATGGGCGAACGGAGGGCTAGCTCGCTGTGCGACGACGACGCGCGAGCAGCACCGAGGCGAAGCCGACGAGGCCGAGGAGCAACGCGACGAGCCCGATGCTCGACACGTCCACACCCGTGCGCGACAGCGAGTCGGTTCCGGCAGCCGAACCGCCCGAGGGCGAGCTCGTGCCGTCACCACCGCCGACCGCGCCACCGCCGGAGCCCCCGCCAGGACCGGTACCGGGGTTCGTCCCCGGATCGGTGCCGGGATCGGTGCCCGGGTCCACCGCGGCGGCGAGCACCGTCACCGGCGTGGACGTCTTCTCCACCGGCGCGAAGCCCTCGGCCGAGACCGTGACTCGCACCGCGAGCGCGGCACCAGCACTGCCGGTGGGTGGCGTGAACGTCGCCGTCTCGGCACCGTCCACGACCTCGTCGTCGAGCAGCCAGGCGTAGACCCCCGCCGCGTCCTCCGGGTCCACGACGACCGCCGCGGTCGTCGGGACACCCTCGCGGGCCACGCTCGACAGCGTCGCGGTCGCGACCGCCGTCCGGGCGAAGGTGATGGTCGTCGACTGCGTGGTCACCCCGTCGGCCGCCGTCACCGTGATGACGACACCGTCGCTCGCGTCAGCCGCAGCACGGGCTGCAGCCGCCGGTGCCGCTTCGAGCGCCTCGATCGTCACCGTCGCGTCGCGGTCGGCCGGGATGGCGTCGACCACCGGATCGGCGGACCCGGCCAGCGGCACCTCGTACTCGAGGACGCCTGCGTCGAAGCCCTCGACCGGCGTGCCGTTCACCCGCAGCGCGGCGAGGCTCGCCTCGGTGGCGACCGACGGTGCGAGCGCGTAGATCTCGACCTCCGAGACGACCATGTGGGTGTTCGCGTACGCCGTCATCACGACACGCACCGCACTCGTCGTGACGCCACCGAGGTCGACGTCGACGACCGGAGCCGTCCCATCGGTCGGGACCGGCACGGCGACCGCCCCACCCGGAGCGTCGATCCACGCGCCGTCGGCGTCGCGGAACTGCACGGTCAGTGCACTCGGCCAGCTGTTGGTGCTCCCGTCCTTGTAGGCGTAGAAGGTGACGTGCTCGATCGTGTGCTCACCGCCGAGCTCGTAACTCAGGGTGTCGCTCGCCGGCTTGTTCGACGAGCGCCAGTTCGACCAGCCCTTGTCGTTCCGCACACCGTTCTTCGTGTTGCTCGCGGGGTAGCCGGACTCGGTGGACGTCGCACTCGCGACGGTCGTGGCGTCCGGCGCGATGTTCCGCTCACCGGGCGCCGTGACGATGATCGACAGGAGGGCGTCGATCGGTGCCGCGGCCGGGTCGTTCGACGCAGCCGCGCCGCGCACCTGCACCACACCGGTGTCGGCGAGGTCGGCGTCGTCGAGGGTGCTGAAGTCCCAGGTGACGGGCGTGTCGAAGCGGTTGGTGCTCGCGCCGATCTGTGCCGGGACCGTGGTCGGCGCCGCAGCGATGACGGCGCTCGCCGGAGACCCTGCCGCGACTGTCAGGGAGACCGGCTCGGTGGTGGTGAAGCCGCCGATGTCGACGGTGGCCTGCGCGGTGAACGCCGCACCCCACCCGTCGGTGCCGGAACCGTTCACGATGATCGTGCCCGGCGTGTTCCAGTCCACAGCCGAGGTGTCCCAGGTGACCGGAACCGGCGCGCCCTGGACCGCGCCGTACAGCGGGACAACGGTCGCGGGCAGTGCTGCCGGAACACCGGCGACGGTCTGCACCGTGACCGGCTGCACCCCCGTGAGGGCGGTGTCGACGAAGTTCCAGGTCTGGTTCGCGCCGTTGTTCGACTGGTAGACGCCGACGGCGGCGCCCGTGGTGGTGGACTGCCCGCCGACCTCGAGGGCCTGGCTGGTGCCGACGTTCACGAGGCTCCACTCGGAGCCGTTGGTCGTCGTCGGGATCCACTGCAGCG
Source organism: Plantibacter sp. CFBP 8804 (assembly GCF_014841225.1). Classification (NCBI taxonomy): domain Bacteria; kingdom Bacillati; phylum Actinomycetota; class Actinomycetes; order Micrococcales; family Microbacteriaceae; genus Plantibacter; species Plantibacter sp. CFBP 8804. The sequence goes on along the minus strand of NZ_JACYTU010000008.1, from coordinate 89,869 downwards.
AGGGGTCGGCCGCAGCCTGTTCCCGCGTCGCAGCGACGAGCGAGGTGCCGGCGGAGTTCGCGGAGAGGAGTGCTCCGGACGAGCTGCGGACGGCGTAGCGGTCGGTGTTCGTGCCGCCACCCGAGAGGAGCTCGGCGGTCCACACCTGTGCGGCACCGGTCGTGGCGTCGGAGGCACGCGGGGTGATCGTGCCGGCCGGGACGGTCCCGGTCGTGGCTGCGGCGGTGAACGCCTTCGCGCTCTGCTTGCCGACGAGCTGGTAGGCGTGTCCGTCCTGGAACGGTGCCGCGTCCGCTGCGACACCGGTCGCACCGTCGACGAGGAAGGTGGTGACCGACTTCGCCGGGACGGTGAGCGTCGCCTGCTTGGTCACCGGGTCGATCGACACGGCGTCGCCCTGCACGAGTGCGTTGGCGGTGACGTCGTCCGCGGGGGACTCCGTCGTCACGATCGGCGTGACCGTCGCGCCGGGAGCGATGTCCGCGAACTTCGACAGGTCGATGGTGATCGTCCGAGCTGAGGTCGACGGGTTGGCGTGCACGAGGGTCGCACCGGTGCCGTCGGCACGGAGCGCCGTGGTGGTCTGCGCGTCGGTGGACGGGATGAGGTGGTCACCGGGCTGCACGTAGTGGGTGAAGTTGCGGAGCGTGTTGTACTTCGCGTTCGTCTTCACGGAGCAGCTCGGGTCGGCGTCGCCGTCGGCGATGCGTCGCTCGGAGTCGCCCTCGGCGTTGCAGTCGAAGTCGATGAGGACGCTGCCCCAGTTGAGCTTCTCGACCTTCTCCATGTTGTAGAGGTCCTCGACGGGCTGCCAGAGCACCCACGCGGTCGGCTCCAGGTTGCGGAGGTCGTCGATGAGGTGCGTCGCCATACCGATGCCGTTGTCGATGTTCGTGAGGTTGTGCTTGCCGCTGGAGTCCCAGTTGCCCTCGACCTCGCTCATCCACAGCGGCTTGCCGACGGTCTTCGCGATGTCGCGCGCGACGACGCTGCCGCCCTGGCCGTAGCTGTGGACGTTGAGCTGCGTGACGAGGTCCTTGGCGGTCTGCGACCAGCCGTTCCAGTTCGTCGCGAAGATGCCCGGGTTGGTCTCGTCCATGGCCGCGATGACGGCTTCGGTCGAGGTGCCCTCGGCGGCGAGGCGCTCGGCGAGGGCCTTGATGACGGTGTCCTGCATGGCCGGGCCGATGTGCGCACCCTCCTGGCGTCCGCCCTTCGGCCAACCGGTGGCCTCGTCGATCTGGGTGCCCCAGTAGTTCGTGTTCGGCTCGTTGAAGGGGTCGATGGTGTCGAAGTCGATACCGGTGTCGGCCTCGAGGTGGTCGACGACGGTGGTGAGGTACGCGACGAAGTCGTCGACGCTCTCGGGCTTCAGCTGCTCGTCGGCCGCGTTGAAGTTGCCCGAGGCGTAGCCGCTCTCGGTCATGAAGTACGGCGGGGAGTTGCTGAACGCCTCCCACTTGGTGATCTTGTCCTTGAGGGCCGTGAGCCACCAGCGCTGGGTCTCGTCGGCGTCGAAGTCGTAGGAGGCCGGGTCGTCGGCGTCCCAGGCGGCGGCGTATCGGTCGCGGTCGGCGTAGTCGGAGGTGATGGGGCCGTCGGCGTCGCTCGCGCCGAGGTCCGGGTTCCACCAGCCGTCGACCGCGCCGCCGGCCCGCAGGTAGGGCGGGACGTCGCTGGCGTTGCCGCCACCGATGTTGTAGCGGGCGATGTTGAGGTTGAGACCGTCCTCACCGAACACCTTGTCGAAGAGGTCCTGGCGGACGTCCGCCGGGTAGTCGCCGGTCGCGTTGGCGAACCAGACGAGGCTCGTGCCCCAGCCTTCGAACGCCTCGTTCTGGTAGGCCGGGTTCGGGGTGATGGTGAGGGGAGTGCTCTCCGCGGCGGCCGCAGGTGCGGCGTCCACGGTGGCGAGTGCTGGTGCGATCGCGGCGATGCCGAGGGCGACGGCGACGGTCGCTCCGATCGTTCGTCGGCGGACTGGTGACGGCAGTGTCATCGGTGGTTCCTTCGTTGGAGGCCGTGGTGCAGGGGATGTTCACGTGAACATTCGGCGGCGTCGAACCACCGTGTTCACGTCAACATTTCCGACGAGTATGGGCGACCCCTCGCTCGGGTGTCAAGGCTGGCCCGGTCACTGAGGTCCCCGTTCCGGTCCGTTCCGGTCACTGAGGCCCCTACGCCGGTCACTGAGGCCCCTACGCCGGTCACTGAGGCCCCTACGCCGGTCACTGAGGCCCCTACGCCGGTCACTGAGCCTGTCGAAGTGCGGAGCTGGCATTTCGACAGGCTCAATGACCGGGGCTTCGTTCGCCGAGCTGGTCGAGGTGTCGCCGTGGGCATTTCGACAGGCTCAATGACCGCGTGGAGTGTCTCGCTCGCCTCAGCGCGCGGGCGGGGGAGCCGTGCTCGCGCGGACGACGAGGGACGTCGGCGTGAGGGGCTCGGTGGAGAGCTGCGGGCCCTCCTCGATCTCGCGGAGGAGCGTGGTGATCGCCCGACGTCCGATCTCGTCGAAGTCCTGATGCACCGTCGTGAGTGGTGGCCAGAACGAGTCCGACTCCGGGGTGTCGTCGAAGCCGACGACGCTGATCGACTCCGGCACGGCGCGCCCGCGCTCGTGCAGGGCGCGGAGGAGTCCGAGCGCCATCTGGTCGTTCGAGGCGAACACGGCCGTGATCTCCGGGCGTTCGGCGATCTCGAGGCCGATCTCGTAGCCCGAGGTCGTCGACCAGTCGCCACGGAACGCCGGCGGCGGTGTGATGCCGGCCTCTCGCAGGGTGTCGGCCCAGCTCTGCTCACGACGAGCCGCCGAGTAGGAGGTACGGGGGCCGGCGATGTGCCAGACGCCCTGGTGTCCGAGGTCGAGGAGGTGCTGGGTGGCGAGTGCCGCACCCTGTGCCTGGTCGTTGTCGACGACCGGGTAGTCGGTGCGTGCCGCGGAGTCGATGACCACGACGGGCAGGCCGGAGGGCAGTTCGACGTCGGCGCCGTCGACGATGTGCGACTCGATGACGATGATGAGGCCGTCGACGTCCTGCTCGCGGAGGCTGTCGAGCGCGACCGCGACATCGCGTTGCGTCGGGTACTCGACGGGGACGACCGTGACCGAGTAGCCGGCCCGTGCGGCCTGGACCGTGATCGCGTCGAGCGTGCGCATGTTGCCGTAGGAGGAGAGCGTGAACATCGTGATCCCGATGCTGCGGGTGCGCCCCGACCGCAACGCCCGAGCGGCCTTGTTCGGGCGGTAGCCGAGCTCGGTCATGGCCTCCAGCACGCGGTCGCGGGTGCCGTCGTCCACGTTGGTCAGCCCGTTCGCGACGCGGGAGACGGTCTGGGAGGAGACGCCGGCGTGCGCGGCGACGTCCGCCATCGACGGTGCTCGCCTGGCGCGGCCAGGCGCTCTCCGGGTGGTGTCCGTCATGGTCTCCCTATCGTCGCATCCATCCTTGCATGTTGACGTGAACATGCTATGGTACCGATCAGATGTTGACGTAAACATCCACCGCGATCCCTCCCCCGCACGGCTCCACCGCACGACGGTTCCGCCCGAATCACAGCAAGGAAGCTGCCCATGACCACCACGACCGCTCGCACCGGCCGGCCACCAGCGGTCCGTGTCCACCGACGCGACCGCCGGGATTGGAAGGGCTGGGCGTTCATCGCCCCCTTCATGATCGTCTTCGCGCTGATGATCATCGCCCCGCTCGTCTACGCGCTGTACCTCAGCTTCTTCCAGGAGAAGCTCATCGGCGGCAACGCCTTCGTCGGTTTCGAGAACTACGCCCAGGTCCTCCAGGACCCGAAGTTCTGGGAGCCGTTCGGTCGCGTCGCACTGTTCTTCGTCGTGCAGGTGCCGATCATGCTCGCCCTGTCGCTCACCGCCGCACTCGCGCTCGACAGCGCCAGGCTCCACGGCGCCGCCTTCTTCCGTATCGCGCTCTTCCTGCCGTACGCCGTCCCGGGCGTCGTCGCGGCGCTCATCTGGGGCTTCATCTACGGCGACCAGTTCGGTCTCGCCGGCAGCTTCAACGACCTCGTCGGTGCACAGATCCTCGAGCCGTTCAGCTCCCAGGCCGTCCTCGCGTCCATCGGCAACATCGTGACGTGGGAGTTCATGGGCTACAACATGCTCATCTTCTACGCCGCCCTCCGCGTCGTGCCCGGTGAGATCTACGAGGCGGCCGAGATCGACGGGGCCGGACAGTTCCGCACCGTCTTCAGCATCAAGATCCCCGCCCTCCGCGGAGCGCTCGTCATCGCGACGATCTTCTCCGTCATCGGGTCCTTCCAGCTCTTCAACGAGCCGAACCTGCTGAAGAACCTCGCGCCCAACGTGATCACGAGCAACTTCACCCCGAACATGTACGCCTACAACCTGTCCTTCGCCGGTCAGCAGTTCAACCTCGCGGCGACGGTCGCGATCATCATGGGCGTCATCACCGCCGTCATCGCCTACGTCGTGCAGGTGCGCGGCTCCCGACAGGAGAACAGCTGATGGCCACCGTCTCGAACCCGACCGTCCGCCCGCAGACCGTGTCGACCCGGACCGCCCGCAACCCGCGTGCCTTCGACCGGCCCACCCGGAAGCGCCACGACCCGCGCCGCAAGCGCTCGATCGTCCTCACGATCGTCATGGCCGTCTTCCTCATCTACTCGGTCGTCCCGATCCTGTGGCTCGTCATCAACGCGACGAAGTCCCAGCCCGACCTCTTCTCCTCCTTTGGTCTCTGGTTCGGCGACGGCGGGTTCAACCTCTGGCAGAACATCGTCGACACCCTGACCTACCGCGACGGGCAGTTCGTCGGCTGGTTCGGCAACACGCTGCTCTACGTGGTGGTCGGCGCCGGCGGGGCGACGCTCCTCGCGACGATCGGCGGCTACGGCCTCGCGAAGTTCCGGTTCCCCGGCAAGCGCGCCGTGTTCGCGATCATCCTCGGCTCCATCGCGGTGCCGGGCACGGCCCTCGCCGTCCCGACCTTCCTGATGTTCAGCCAGCTCGGCCTCACGAACACGCCGTGGGCGGTCATCCTGCCCTCGCTCGTCAGCCCGTTCGGTCTGTACCTCATCTGGACGTACGCGGTGGACGCGGTCCCGACCGAACTGCTCGAGGCCGCCCGCATGGACGGCGCGGGGGAGTTCCGCACCTTCTTCACGATCTCGTTGCGACTCCTCGGCCCCGGCATCGTCACGGTGCTCCTCTTCGCGATCGTCGCGACCTGGAACAACTACTTCCTGCCGCTCATCATGCTGTCGGAGCCCACCTGGTATCCGCTCACCGTCGGTCTCAGCCAGTGGAGCGCCCAGGCCACCGGTGTCGCCGCGCAGCCGATCTTCAACCTCGTGATCACCGGATCGCTCCTGACCATCGTCCCGATCGTCATCGCGTTCCTCTTCCTGCAGCGCTTCTGGCAGTCGGGCCTCAGCGCCGGCAGCGTCAAGGGCTGATCCTTCCTGCGGTCTCGGTTCCTGAGCTTGTCGAAGGGCCACCCGCACCCAACCCGCTTTCCCACCGGTCCCTGAGCTTGTCGAAGGGCCACCCGCATCACCTCCTCCTCCCAACGCAGTGAAAGGAAACACCCATGAAGCGCATCTCACCGTCTCGCACGGTTCTGCGCCGCGCGGCCACGGCGGCCGTCGCGTCCGCGATGATCGGAGCCTCGCTCGTCGCCTGCTCGTCCGGCGGCGGCAGCACCGCCTCGGGCGACGCCAAGGACATCGAGTCCGCCCTCGAAGCCGGTGGCGAGATCACCTACTGGTCCTGGACGCCCTCGGCCGAGGCGCAGGTCGCCGCGTTCGAGAAGGCCTACCCCAAGGTCAAGGTCAACCTCGTCAACGCCGGCACCAACACCACCGAGTACACGAAGCTGCAGAACGCGATCAAGGCCGGTAAGGGTGCCCCCGACGTCGCGCAGGTCGAGTACTACGCCATTCCGCAGTTCGCGCTCAGCGACTCCCTCGTCGACCTCAACGCCTACGGCTTCGGCGACCTGAAGGACGACTACAGCCCCGGCCCGTGGAGCTCCGTCAACATCGGCGACGGCCTCTACGCCCTCCCGCAGGACTCCGGCCCCATGGCCATGTTCTACAACAAGACGGTGTTCGACCAGTACGGCATCGCCGTGCCGACCACGTGGGACGAGTACGTCGCGGCAGCCGCACAGCTGCACACGGCCGATCCGTCGAAGTACATCACCAACGACTCCGGTGACTCCGGCTTCGCGACCAGCATGATCTGGCAGGCCGGTGGACGTCCGTTCACCGCCGACGGCACCAAGGTGAGTGTCAACCTCGCCGACGAGGGCGCCAAGAAGTGGGCCGACACCTGGAACCCGCTCGTCGAAGGCGGCCTGCTCTCCGACGTCCCCGGGTGGAGCGACGACTGGTACAAGTCGCTCGGCAACGGCAGCATCGCGACGCTCATCGCGGGCGCCTGGATGCCCGGCGTGCTCGAGTCGTCCGTCGCCGAGGGCTCCGGCCAGTGGCGCGTCGCCCCGATCCCGACCTACGACGGCAAGCCCGCCAACGCCGAGAACGGTGGCGGTGGCCAGGTCGTGCTGAAGCAGAGCAAGAACCCGGCGCTCGCCGCGGGCTTCCTCAAGTGGCTGAACAATGACGAGGACAGCGTCAAGGTCTTCCTCGACAACGGTGGCTTCCCGGCGACGACCGCCGACCTGAACTCCGACGAGTTCCTCTCCGCGGCTCCCGAGTACTTCGGTGGCCAGAAGATCAACGAGGTCCTCGTGCAGGGCGCGAAGGACGTGTCGACCGGGTGGCAGTACCTGCCGTACCAGGTCTACGCGAACAGCATCTTCGCCGACACCGTCGGACAGTCCTACGCGAACAAGGCCGACCTGAACGACGGCCTCGCCGACTGGCAGAAGCAGCTCGTCGAGTACGGCAACACGCAGGGCTTCACGGTCACCGAGAAGTAGCCGAACGGCACCTGCAGCACCAGCACCATCGACCGCGGCCGGTCGGAGGGTCCTCCGGGATCCGCTCCGGCCGGCCGTGGTCGCTCCATCCGCACCCCTTCATCACGGAGCCCCAGCATGCCCACCTTCTCCATCGGCGACGACGACTTCCTGCTCGACGGTCAGCCGTTCCGGATCCTCTCCGGAGCCCTCCACTACTTCCGGGTGCACCCCGAGCAGTGGGCGGACCGCATCGCGAAGGCGAAGCTCATGGGCCTCAACACCATCGAGACCTACGTCGCGTGGAACCAGCACAGCCCCGAGCGCGGCGTGTTCGACACCACGGGCGTGAACGACCTCGAACGCTTCCTCGGCCTCATCGCCGACGCCGGCATGTACGCGATCGTGCGTCCCGGCCCCTACATCTGCGCCGAGTGGGACAACGGCGGCTTGCCCGGCTGGCTGCTGCACGACCCCGAACTCGGCCTCCGTCGCAGTGAACCGCGCTACCTGGCCGCCGTCCGCGAGTACTTCGAGGCGCTGCTGCCGATCGTCGCCCCGCTGCAGATCGACCGCGGCGGTCCCGTCATCCTCGTGCAGGTCGAGAACGAGTACGGCGCCTACGGCGACGACCACGACTACCTGCGCACGCTCACCGCGTGGACCCGCGAGCTCGGCATCACGGTGCCGCTGACGACCGTCGACCAGCCCACGGCTCAGATGCTCGAGGACGGCAGCATCCCCGAACTCCACAAGACCGGCTCGTTCGGCAGCCGCTCGCTCGAACGCCTGGCGACCCTGCGGGAACACCAGCCGACCGGGCCGCTCATGTGCTCGGAGTTCTGGGACGGCTGGTTCGACCACTGGGGCGAGCACCACCACACGACGCCCGTCGCGGAGACGGCTGCCGACCTCGACGCGCTCCTCGCGGCCGGCGCGTCCGTGAACGTCTACATGTTCCACGGCGGCACGAACTTCGGGTTCACCGGGGGCGCGAACGACAAGGGGCAGTACCGCTCGCACGTCACCTCCTACGACTACGACGCGCCCCTCGACGAGGCGGGCCACGCGACGGAGAAGTTCTTCGCCTTCCGCGACGTGATCGCGAAGTACGCCGAGGTGCCGACCGAGATCCCACCGGCGGCGACGGACGCCCCGGCGTTCACCGCGTCCTTCGAGCAGGAGGTCCCGTTCGCGGACGTGGCCGACGGGATCGCGCCGCTCCAGGCGTTCGACCGGATCCCCACGATGGACGAACTCGGAGCGTTCAGCGGTCTGGCGCGCTACCGGGCGTCGCTCGGTGGACGCGGCGGGGTGCTCCGGTTCGCCGAGGTGCGCGACCGCGTGGTCGTCTCCGTCGACGGCGTGCCGGTCGGCGCGCTCACCCGCGAGTTCAAGGAGCGGTCGATCGTGATCCCGGCGGGTGAGACGCTCGAACTCCTCCTCGAGAACCAGGGCCGCGTGAACTACGGCAAGCGCCTGGGGGAGCCGAAGGGGATCATCGGGCCCGTGTCGCTCGACGACGTGGAACTCACGTCGTGGGGCATCGCGCCCGTGGCCCTCGACCGCCTCGACGCCGTCGTGGACGCCGCAGCCACGCGGACGTCCGGCGCCACGATCAGCGGTGCCGGGCCGGTCCTGCTCACCGCCACCGTCACGCTCGACGCGCCCACCGACCTGTTCCTCGACACCGCGGCCTGGGGCAAGGGGCTCGTCTGGGTGAACGGCTTCCTGCTCGGCCGCTACTGGTCGCGGGGGCCGCAGCACACGCTGTACGTCCCCGGCGGCCAGCTCCGTGCCGGGGAGAACCGCTTCACGGTGTTCGAGTTCCATGCGCTCACGACGCCGACGCTCTCCTTCCTCGCCCGCCCCTCCCTCGGCCCGACCGAGTTCTAGCCGCCCACGATCCGGTCGGCGTCGCCCGCACAGACGCGGCGCCGACCGCACCACCCGGTCCCTGACCCCTGTCCCGGTCCCTGACCTCAACCCCGGTCCCTGACCTCAACCCCGGTCCCTGAGCTTGTCGAAGGGCCGCAGCACCTGAGTACCACCTCCGCAGCACCCCACGATGACGTGAAAGGACGCCGCAGCATGCGACGAGCGACGAGACGACCCGACCGACCGACACCGGATGGAGGTGCCGCCGTCCTGCGGCGGGGCGGTCTCGCCGCCGGCCTCCTGACGGTCGCGATCGTCGGAGCCACCGCCCTGACGGCCGGGAGCGCGACCGCTGCCGAGGCGCCCGCGGCGACCCTGCTCAGCTGGGGCGACCCGGCGGCTCCCGCGGAGCTCGTCGGCACCCCGGTGACCGGTGTCGCCGCCGGTCTGGGCCACGCCGTCGCGCTCGGCGCGGACGGCACCGAGCTCGCGTGGGGCGCCGACGGCTTCGGCCAGGCGACCGTCCCGAGCGTCACCGGGACGATCACCCAGGTCGCGGCCGGCACGAACCACTCGCTCGCGCTCGCCGCCGACGGCACCGTCACCGCCTGGGGCCGCGACGCCGACGGCCAGGCCACGGTCCCGGCAGGACTCGACCGGGTCCTCCGCATCGCCGCCGGCGGACCGAACTCGGCCGCCGTCCGCGCCGACGGCACGCTCGCGCTCTGGGGTGACGACGCGTTCGGACAGAACGACCTCCCGACCGCGCTCGACGGTGCACGCGTGACCGACGTCGCCATCGGTTCCGGCTTCACCGTCGCCCTCACCGACGACGGTGACGTCGTCCCCTGGGGCCGGAGCGACGCCGGACAGCTCGAGCTCCCGACGGCGCTCGCCGACGAGGACGTCGTGCAGCTCGCCGCCGGCACCGACCACGCGCTCGCCCTCGCCGACGACGGCACCGTCCTCGCCTGGGGTGCGGACGGCTCCGGCCAGACCGAGGTGCCGGCGTCCCTCGACGGGGTCGACGTCGTCCGTGTCTTCGCGGGTCCGTACCTGTCCGGGGCGATCGCCGCCGACGGATCGGTCACCGTCTGGGGTGCCGACGACGCCCGTTCGGCGCTGCCCGACGGTCTCCTGGCCGCCGGCGTCGCGCTCGGCGAGACGGGTGCCGTCGCCGCGGCCGGTGCGGTCCCCGTCGCCGGTGGCACGAACGGCGGCCCTGGCAACACCGTCGATTCCCTGCCCGGCGGCACCGATCCCGGAACCGGGCCGGGCGGCGAGCCCGGGGCGGACCCAGGGGGCGGTCAGCCGGGCTCGGGCACGAATGCGGGCGGTGACGGTGGGCTCGCCGTGTCGGGTGTTTCGATCACCGCAGCGGTGATCGTGGCTGCGGTGCTCCTGCTCGCGGGTGCACTGCTCATCCTCCGCCGTCGTCGGGTCGCCGCCTCGAACGCCGCCGAAGACGCCTCCTCCAGCGGCGGTGTCGGACGCAGTGGCGTCGCGGGCGCCGTCGTGCTCGTCCTCGGTCTCTCCGGCGCCCTCGTCACGGCGGACGCACCACGCGCCGAGGCCGCACCGAGCTACCCGAGCCCGACGGTCGACGAGCTCGTCGCCAACGACTTCGTCCTCTACTTCGCGAACGCCGGCAGCACGGTGACCGACGCGGTCTCCGCCGGCGACCACATCGGGCTGTACCAGTCACGCACCGACCAGTCCTACGGGGTCGACGCCGCAACCGGCGCGTCCTGGGGATTCGTCGCCGACGCGAACAGCAACCCGACGGCCAACAGCTCCTCCGGGACGGAGAAGACCGCCTCCCTCCGGTACGACGCACCGCCCGCGGGCAGCTCCCTCCCGACGCGGTCGGTCGACTACGCCTTCGACCTCCCGGCCGGCGAGTACGAGGTCACCCTCGGGTTCAACCTGCCGAGCGGTTGGGCGGCACGACCGCTCGACCTCAGGGCCGAGGGCGAGACGCTCGCCCAGGTCACCGCGCCGGCCGGTGCGCTCCTCGAGCAGCAGCTCACGGTGAGCGTCGACGACGGCACCCTCGACCTCGAGGTCCACAGCCCGGCGGGCCGGACCAACACCTACACCGATCCCGCGGTCAACTACCTCGTCATCCGAGCGCCGCACACGGCGTCCACCGAGGTGCTCGCGGCGAAGATCCGAGCTGTCACGCTCGACGAGGGGCAGCGCGCCGGGTACGTCGCCGACTCGCTCGCCGTCCTCGACGCCGCGATCGCCGACGCCCAGGCGCTCGTGGACGCCGGGTCGGCCGACACCGCGGCACTCACGGCCGCCTACGACGCGCTCGGGGCCGCACTCACCGCACTCCGGCCGATCGTCACCTACGACTCCTTCCGCCCGGGCCAGGCCTGGGTCGACGACCAGGGCAACCCGATCCAGGCGCACGGCGGGCAGGTCGTGCCGTCGACCGACGCCGACGGCCAGCCGATCTACTACTGGTACGGCGAAGACCGGTGGAACGGCTACGCGAGCAGCCGCGGGGTGCACGTGTACTCCTCGCGCGACCTGTACAACTGGACCGACGAGGGCCTCGCGCTGCAGGCCCTGTCGACCGCCGACCAGCTCACGACCGATCCGGTCGCAGCCGAGCTGTACGCCGACTACACGGCGCAGCAACGCGCGGTGGTCGTCCGCGACCTCCTGACGGTCCCGAGCGATCCGGTCGTCCCCGCGGCGATCCTCGAGCGGCCGAAGGTCATGTACAACGCCGCAACGGAACAGTGGGTCATGTGGATCCACACCGACGGCCCGAGTGCGACCTCCGACGCGCAGTACGCGAAGGCGACCGCCGGGGTCGCGGTCTCCGACTCGCCGACCGGCCCGTTCCGCTACGTGGACAGCTACCGCCTGAACGTCGCGCCTGAGGGCGAGCCGAACTACCAGCCCGACAGCCCCGGTATGGCGCGCGACATGAACCTCTTCACCGACGTCGACGGCACCGGCTACATCATCTACGCGAGCGAGGAGAACCTGACCCTCTTCATCTCCAAGCTGTCGTCGAACTTCATGTTCCTGTCGGCACCCGTCGACCGCGCCGTGAAGGGCGAGGACTTCACCCGCACCTACATCGGTGGGCAGCGGGAAGCTCCGGCCGTGTTCGTCTGCGACGGCACGTACTACCTCATCACCTCGGGCGCGACCGGCTGGAACCCCAATCCGGCCAAGTACGCCACCGCCGACTCGATGCTGGGGGAGTGGACCGACCACGGCAACCCGGTGAGCCGCTCCGGTGCGTCGACGACCCACGGCAGCCAGAGCACGTCCGTGATCCCCATCGACGCGGCCGCCGGCAAGTTCATCTACATGGGTGATCGCTGGACGCCGTCCGACCTCCGCAACGCGCCGGCCGTCTGGCTCCCGCTCGAGTTCGGCGACGACGGATCCCTGTCCCTGAAGTGGTACGACGAGTGGACGCTCGCGGACCTCGAGGGGAAGGGCAAGGTCGCGGTCGACGTCGACGTGCCGGCCACCGTCCGGCTCGGCGACGCGAGCACCCTGCCGAGCGAGGCGCAGGTCACGGAGGGTGGCACGACGACCACCCGGACGATCACGTGGGACACCGCGGCACTCGCCGTCCCCGGTCCGGTCTCGCTCACCGGCACCGTCGAGGGCGTCTCCCGGCCGGTGACCCGTCAGGTCACGGTCGTCCCGAAGGACCTCGTCTACCTCGTCGACGCGGGGGGATCGGCGTCGCCTGAGTACGACGCGATCCGCTCGGTGGCGGAGGCCGACGGCACCCTGCTCAACTCGACGTTCGACCGGACGCTCGGGGCCGACGCGGCCACCGGCGCGAACTGGGGCGTCGTCGGCGCGGAGACGGGAACGACCGACGGGCCGTTCTCGGAGTCGCTCCGCTACGTCGCGAGTTCCGCGACCGACCGCACGCTGGAGTACGCGTTCGACTCCCTCGACGCAGGGAGCTACGACGTGTACGTCGGGCTGTACGACCCGTGGTCGCAGTGGGCGGACAACCGGCGCGCGGACATCGGGGCGAACGGGGCGACGCTGCTCAGTGCGCAACCGATCACCGGCACCCCGACCGTGGCGACGCTGTCGTCGGTGCAGCCGGATGCGGACGGCCGTCTGTCGATCACCCTCGATCCGGTCGGTTCGGGCGGTGGCACGGACGTGCAGCTCTCCTGGATCATGATCGTCCGACGCTGACGGCTTCCGCCTGAGGCACACGTTCCCTCGCCCATTCCTGGGCGAGGGAACCTTCGTTCGCCCAGGAATGGGCGAACGAACGGGGGAGTCCGATCCCCGACTCCGATGTCGGGGGCGACGGCTACCATTGGTGGGTGGTCACAGCTCTGTATCGCCGGTATCGGCCCGAGACGTTCGCCGACTTGATCGGTCAGGCGCAGGTGACCGATCCCCTCATGACGGCCCTGCGCACCAACCGCGTCAACCACGCGTATTTGTTCAGTGGTCCACGCGGTTGCGGCAAGACGACGTCCGCGCGCATCCTCGCCCGCTGCCTCAACTGCGCCGAGGGCCCGACCGACACCCCGTGTGGCGTCTGCGCGAGCTGCGTCGACCTCTCCCGCGACGGCTCCGGCTCGCTCGACGTCGTCGAGATCGACGCGGCCAGCCACAACGGTGTCGACGACGCCCGCGACCTCCGCGAGCGCGCGATCTTCGCGCCCGCGCGCGACCGCTACAAGATCTTCATCCTCGACGAGGCGCACATGGTCACCCCGCAGGGCTTCAACGCCCTGCTGAAGATCGTCGAGGAGCCGCCGGAGCACGTGAAGTTCATCTTCGCGACGACCGAGCCCGACAAGGTGATCGGCACGATCCGCTCCCGCACCCACCACTACCCGTTCCGGCTCATTCCGCCTGCGCAGATGCTCGACTACGTCCAGCAGCTGTGCGAGAGCGAGCACGTGGGTGTCGAGGCCGGCGTGCTGCCGCTCGTCGTCCGGGCCGGTGGCGGTTCCGCCCGCGACACGCTGTCCCTGCTCGACCAACTGATGGCCGGGTCCGAGGGCGACTCCGTCGACTACGAGCGCGCGGTCGCCCTGCTCGGCTACACCCACACGGCCCTGCTCGACGAAGTGGTCGACGCCCTGGCCGCCCGCGACTCCGGTGCAGCCTTCAGTACCGTCGACCGCGTCATCCAGACCGGCCAAGACCCACGCCGCTTCGTCGACGACCTGCTCGAGCGACTCCGCGACCTCATCGTCGTGGCCGCCACGGGCGAGAACGCGGCGGCGGTCCTCCGTGGGCTCCCGCAGGACGAACTCGACAAGATGCTCGCCCAGGCGCGGGCGTTCGGCATCGCCGAGCTGTCGCGCACGGCCGACGTCGTGAACGAGGCGCTCACCCAGATGACGGGCGCGACGTCGCCCAGGCTCCACCTCGAGCTCATGATGGCGCGCATCCTCGTGCCCGCAGCCGACGACTCCGCTCGTGGTGCATTGGCCCGGGTGGAGCGGCTCGAGCGTCGCATCGGTGTCGACGGTGCTGCCGCCGAGGGCGGTCAGGCCGCGGTCTCGGCGCAGCCCGTGGTCGCCGACCGCGCTCCGGCCCCCGCCACCGTGGTCCCCGCCAGCGCGGCCCCCGCGAGCACGGCGGCGAGCTCCGCCCCGGCTGCCGCCCCGTCCGCAGCTTCCGGCCCGTCCGCGGCCCCCGACCGTCGACCGGCGCAGGAGTCCGACCCGGCGCAGACCACCGCACCGACCCCCGCCGCCCCCCGCGTCGGCCCGGTCACCCTGCAGCACATCCGCGACGCCTGGCCTGAGATCGTGGCGCGGGTCGAGAAGGCCGACCGCAAGGCCTGGATGATCGTCGTCAACACCCAGGTCGGCGGGTACTCGGACGACGACGTCCTCACGCTCGTCTTCGCGAACAACAGCGACCTCAACGACTTCAAGGCACGGCACGCGCCCGGCACCGGTGTCGCGGAGGTCTTGCGCACGGCGGTCCTCGACGTCCTCGGCGTGCGGGTGAAGTACCTCGCCAAGGTCGCCGGTGCCGACGAGCCGCCGGCACCGCGGGCCTCTGCGCCCGCCACCAGTGCTCCGTCATCGGAGTCGTCCGCTTGGTCGACCCCGAGCCTGCCGCAGACCGTCCCCGCCCCTGCAGCCCCGTCGTCGGCAGACATCAGCGGCGGGTCGGCATCCCGCTCCTCGTGGCCCACCGTCGCACCAGCCGGCGGCGAGTCCCCAGCGGCCGAGCCGACGAACGCCGATCCGTCGGCTGCTGCGTCGTCGGTCACCGCCCCGGTCGAGAAGCAGACCTCCGTGTCCGCTTCCTCGTGGGCGACGGTCGCGCCGCCGGCCGACGAGCCCGAGCCGTCCTCGGTCCCTGAGCCTGTCGAAGGGCCGGAGCCTGCCTCGGCGACCCGCCCGTCCTCGGTCCCTGAGCCTGTCGAAGGGCCCGCGTCATCGCCCGAGCCTGCCTCGTCGACGCAGCCGTCTCCCGTCCCTGAGCCTGTCGAGGGGCCTACGTCATCGCCCGAGCCTGCCTTGTCGACCCGGCCGTCTCCGGCCCCTGAGCCCGTCGAAGGGCCCACGTCGTCTCCCACGCCTGCCTCGTCGACGCAGCCCTCCTCGGTCCCTGAGCCTGTCGAAGGGCCCACCCCGTCTTCTGCGCCTGCCTCGTCGACCCGGCCGTCTCCGGTCCCTGAGCCTGTCGAAGGGCAGCCCGGGCGACCCGCCGGATCCGGAGCCCCCGGGACGCCGGCCGGCTCACCCGCGCAGCGCCAGCCGTCGACCCCGCCGCGCCAGCAGGCACCCGCCCGAGGCCCGTCCAACGGTGACGCGCTCGGCTCGCGCACCGTCACCTGGGACGTCGTCTCGATCCCGTCCGACGACGACGCACCGCCGCCGGACGACGAGCCGCCCTACCCCGACCCGTTCGAGTCGTCGGCCCCTGCTCCATCCCCTGCTGCCGGCGCGCCATCAGCAGCTCCGGCCGGCTCCCCGCAGGCCGCACCGCCTGCGGCGCCCGTCGCCGAGCAGCGCCCGCAGCCCCCGGTCCGGATGCGCCAGGCGCCTCCGGTGCCGACCACCCACCCCGCGGGCGACAACCGGTACGGCGAGAGCGTCGTCCGCGAGCTCCTCGGTGCCACATTCATCGAGGAGCAGCCGCACGAGCCGCGCTCCGGAGGGCGGTAGGCCATGTACGAGGGAATCGTCCAAGATCTGATCGACGAGTTCGGGCGGCTGCCCGGTATCGGTCCGAAGTCGGCGCAGCGCATCGCGTTCCACATCCTCCAGACGGAGTCGTTCGACGTGTCGAAGCTCGCCGAGTTGCTCACCGTCGTCCGCGAGAAGGTCAAGTTCTGCGAGATCTGCGGCAACATCTCCGAGCAGAACCTCTGCAGTGTGTGCCGCGACCCGCGCCGTAACCCGGCTCTGATCTGCGTCGTCGAGGAGCCGAAGGACGTCGTCGCCATCGAGCGCACGCGTGAGTTCCGCGGCTTCTACCATGTGCTCGGCGGCGCGATCAGTCCGATCGACGGCGTCGGCCCCGACGACCTGAACATCCGTCGCCTCATGCAGCGCCTCGCCGACGGCACCGTCACCGAGGTCATCATCGCGACCGACCCGAACCTCGAGGGGGAGGCGACCGCGACCTACCTCAGCCGGCTGCTCCTGCCGATGGGCATCCGCATCACGCGCCTCGCCTCCGGTCTCCCCGTCGGCGGCGACCTCGAGTACGCCGACGAGGTCACCCTCGGTCGTGCCTTCGAGGGTCGCACCGTCGTCAGCGGCTGACCACCCCGCCTCGTCGCCCGCCCCCCACCCCTTTTGCCATCGGCCCTTTCTCAGGAGTCGTCCGGTGTGTCGGGGCTGGTGGGTTCCGCCGCGCCGACGGACTCCTGAGTTGGGGCAGCACGGCCGGGGTCAGGCGCGGGTCTGTTTGCCGGGCGAGGGGTCTGCTCCCGATCGGTCCTTTCTCAGGAGTCGTCCGGTGTGTCGGGGCTGGTGGGTTCCGCCGTGCCGAGGGACTCCTGAGTTGGGGCAGCCGGGCGCGCCTCAGGCGTCGGCGGAGGGCGCCGGCCACTCGGCGACCACCGGGCGGGCCGACAGCTGCCGGCCGATCGCGGAGAAGCCGAGCTTGCGGGCGACGGCGCGAGAGCCGGGGTTCGTGTCGGCGGCCCGCCACTGGGGGAGGAGTCCGGCCGCGAGGGCATGCTCGACCGCGGTCGAGGCCAGTCGGGTCGCGAGACCGGTCCCGCGAGCCTCCGGGGCGGTCAACGCTGTCACGTGCGCGACGCCCAACGGCCACGACCGGTAGCCGGCGACGGCGAGGACCCGACCGTGCTCGCGCACCGAGAACAGCGGCGAGGTGATGCCGAAGATCCCGCTCTCCGAGGCCTCGTCGTCGCCCACCTTCGACAGCAGCGACTCGATGGCGGGGTCACTCGCCTTACTCGCCACCACGTCGATCTCCTCGGCCGGTCGGAACCGCCCGGGCAGCAGGTAGTCGAGCGTCGCCGGCCCGAGGACCTCGGCGACCTGCACGCGCGAGCGGAGGAACCCGACCGTCCCGACGCTCCTCGGTGATTCGTCCTCGATGGCGAGTCGCCTGGCGGTGTCCTCGTCGGGCACGATCGCGAGGGCGCTCCCGTCGATCTCGACGACGCCGATCCATCCGGGCGGGCACGCCATCGAGCCGGCGTTCACGACGACGGCGACGCGGCCGGCGGAGAATCGCGCGGTCGGCGAGGCGAGCCCCTGCCAGAGGCGTCGCACCGTCGCGAGCACCCGCGCGTCTTCCTGCTGCATAGGCCAACCCTACCGAGGCCCACTCGCCTCCCCACCGCAGGAGATCGGCGCGACAGCAGGACCGAACGGGCCGAAGCGTCCTGTTGCGGGGCGGATCTCCTGCCCCGGAGCGGGTGAGGGTGCCCTTCGTCACATGAACGGCGCGGAATGCCCGGATGGGTAGGATGATCGCTGGGCCGCTCGTGCCCGCACCGACTTCCCCAGGAGATCCGATGGCATTGATCGTGCAGAAGTTCGGCGGGTCCTCCGTCGCGGACGCCGAGAGCATCAAGCGCGTGGCGAAGCGCATCGTGGAGACCCGCAAAGCGGGCAACGAGGTCGTCGTCGCCGTCTCGGCGATGGGCGACACGACCGACGAACTGCTCGACCTCGCCCACGAGGTGACGCCCATCCCGGCGCCCCGCGAACTCGACATGCTGCTGTCCAGCGGCGAGCGCATCTCGATGGCGCTCCTCGCGATGGCGATCAGCAGCATGGGCTACGTCGCGCGATCCTTCACCGGCAGCCAGGCCGGCATGATCACCGACGCCCAGCACGGCGCCGCGCGCATCGTCGACGTCACCCCCGTGCGCCTGCGCGAGGCCCTCGACGACGGCGCGATCGTCATCGTCGCCGGCTTCCAAGGCTTCAACCGCGACACCCGCGACATCACCACGCTCGGTCGCGGCGGCTCCGACACCACGGCCGTCGCGCTCGCCGCCGCCCTCGACGCCGACGTCTGCGAGATCTACACCGACGTCGACGGCATCTTCACCTCCGACCCCCGCGTCGTCCCGAAAGCCAGAAAGATCGACCGCATCTCCAGCGAGGAGATGCTGGAGCTCGCGGCCTCGGGCGCCAAGGTCCTCTACATCCGCGCCGTCGAGTACGCACGCCGCCACGGCGTGACGCTCCACGTCCGGTCGTCCTTCAACAACAACGAAGGCACGCTCGTCCTCAACGACGCGAGCCGCAACAACCCAGGAGCAGGTGAGGCACCCATGGAGCAGCCCATCGTCGCCGGAGTCGCGACCGACCTCAGCGAAGCGAAGATCACCGTCGTCGGTGTCCCCGACCTGCCGGGCAAGGCGGCGGAGATCTTCACGATCGTCGCGAAGTCGGGCGGCAACGTCGACATGATCGTCCAGAACGTGTCGACCGCCGTCTCCGGCGTCACCGACATCTCGTTCACCCTGCCGAAGCCCGAGGCGCAGCAGGTCCTCCGCGCGCTCGCAGCCGAGCAGGAGCGGGTGGGCTTCTCGGCCATCCAGCACGACGACCAGATCGGCAAGCTCGCCCTCGTCGGGGCCGGCATGCGCACGAACACCGGCGTCTCGGCGAAGCTCTTCGAGGCGCTCAGCGCAGCGGGCATCAACATCGAGATGATCTCGACCAGCGAGATCCGCATCTCGGTCGTGACGCGTGCCGACACCCTCAACAAGGCCGCCAACGTGGTCCACTCCGCGTTCGGTCTCGACGGCGAGGACGAAGCCGTCGTCCACGGCGGCACCGGCCGCTGAGCCGACTCGTCCACAGGCTCCGGGACCAAGCCGACCAAGGACCGACGGGCGCAGCCCCGCCGATCCTGATGCAAGATGGTTCACAACAACCCCCCCTGAAACCAGAGGAATCCCCATGAGCAACGGTGTACGTGTCGGTGTCGTCGGAGCGACCGGTCAGGTCGGCAAGGTCATGCGCCGCCTGCTGGAGGAACGCGAGTTCCCGATCAGCGAGATCCGCTTCTTCGCGACGGCTCGCTCGGCGGGCACGACGCTCCCGTTCCGTGGCCAGGACATCGTGGTCGAGGACGTCGAGACGGCCGACCCGAGCGGCATCGACATCGCCCTGTTCTCGGCCGGCGCGACCGGCTCCCGCACGCAGGCTCCGCGGTTCGCCGCTGCGGGTGCGCTCGTCATCGACAACTCGAGCGCGTGGCGGATGGACCCCGAGGTCCCGCTCGTCGTCAGCGAGGTGAACCCGCACGCCATCAAGGACGCGGTCAAGGGCATCGTCGCGAACCCCAACTGCACGACCATGGCGGCCATGCCGGTCCTCAAGGTCCTCGACGCCGAGGCCGGGCTCACGCGCCTCATCGTCAACACCTACCAGGCGGTCTCCGGGTCCGGGCTCGCCGGTGCGGCTGAACTCGCCGGCCAGATCGAGGCCGCGGTCGCCCAGGGCGACCTCACCCGACTCGTCCACGACGGTTCGGCGATCGACTTCCCGGCTCCCGAGAAGTACGTCGCCCCGATCGCCTTCGACGTCATCCCGCTCGCCGGCTCGATCGTCGACGACGGTCTGGGCGAGACCGACGAGGAGAAGAAGCTCCGCAACGAGAGCCGGAAGATCCTCGAACTCCCCGAGCTGCTCGTGTCGGGCACCTGCGTACGCGTGCCCGTCTTCACCGGCCACTCGCTCTCCATCAACGCCGAGTTCTCGCGCGACCTGTCGCCGGAACGCGCGATCGAGCTGCTCAGCGACGCACCGGGCGTCCAGTTGTCGGACGTGCCGACGCCGCTCGAGGCCGCCGGTGCAGACCCGTCGTTCGTCGGGCGCATCCGTCCGGATCAGAGCGCCCCGGCCGGCAAGGGCCTCGCGCTGTTCATCTCGAACGACAACCTCCGCAAGGGTGCCGCCCTCAACGCGGTGCAGATCGCCGAGATCGTCGCCGCCGAGCTGCTCGCACAGCCCGCAGCGGTCTGACCGGCCCTCCCTCCACCCGATCGGGGACGACGACATGGCCCGCCAGCGACCACGCCTGCGCCGACGGTGGTTGGCCGCGTTCATCGCGGCGGCCATCGCCGTCACCGCGGTGATCACCGTGAGTGGCCTGCGTGCCGACGTCCAGCAGACGACGGTCGCCCGCGCCGACACGGCCGGCTCCGAGGTCGCGGTCGGACCACTCGTCGCGTTCTACGGCGACTCGTACACGAAGGGTTCGGCCGCATCGTCGCCGGCCGCCCGCTGGTCCTCGCTCGTCGCGAAGGCCGAGGGCTGGACGGAGTACAACGCCGGCTACCCGGGTCTCGGCTTCGTCCGCAAGCGCGACAAGGTCGGCGATGTCACGGCCGACGTCATCGCGCAGCACCCCGAGGTCCTCATCGTCGCGCTCGGCATCAACGACAACTTCGAGTGGACCGGCAACGAGCAGGCGATCCAGGACGCGATCCTGCCGGAGTTCCAGCGGCTGCGCGACGGGCTGCCCGGCACCCGCATCATCGTGGTGGAGCCCTGGTGGTACACCGCTGAGCGACCGGCGTCCGTCGAACAGATCATCGGCTGGGTGCACGACGCCGCCGACACCATCGGGGCCGACTACATCTCCGGGGCGTCGCACTGGCTGGACGAGGACCCGGCGACGTGGATCTCCGCCGACGGCCTCCACCCGAGCGACGCCGGGTACGCGCACCTCGCGCAGCGCATGCTCGAGGAGCTCGACGCCCTCACCCCCGCGCTCCCCGGACGCTGAGCCGGCGGGCAGACAGTCGGGGCGAAGTGTCTCGACATCGAGCGATCTCACAGCACGCGATCAGCGACAGCACGCGGGTGGAGAGCTCGGGCCTCGCCGCGACTAGACTGCTCTGGTGACCGAAACCATCGACGTAGCCCTCATTGGTGGTGGCATCATGAGCGCCACGCTCGCCGCCCTCATCCACCAGGTGCAGCCTGACTGGAAGGTCGAGGTGTACGAGCGCCTGAGCGACGTCGCACTCGAGAGCTCCAACCCCTGGAACAACGCCGGGACGGGCCACGCCGCGCTGTGTGAGCTCAACTACATGCCGCAGGACGCCCACGGCCACGTCGACCCGGCGAAGGCCATCGGCATCAACGAGCAGTTCCAGCTCAGCCGTCAGTTCTGGTCGCACCTCGTCGAGGAGGGCCTGCTCGGCGCACCCGACACCTTCATCAACCCGACTCCGCACATGACGTTCGTGCGCGGCGACAAGGACGTCGAATACCTGCGGAAGCGCTACGAGGCGCTGAAGGATCAGCCGCTCTTCGCCGGCATCGAGTTCTCGGAGGACCCGGCCGTCATCGCCGAGTGGGCTCCACTGCTCATCAACCGTCGTGCCGTCGGCGAACGCATCGCGGCCACCCGGATCACCGCAGGCACCGACGTCGACTTCGGTTCGCTGACGCACAAGCTCTTCGGCGCAGCTCCGAACACGCACGTCCGCACCAATCACGAGGTCCGGTCGCTCAAGCGGCTGAAGGACGGCACCTGGCGCATCCGAGGCCGCCAGACGCTCGGACGATCACCGATGGAGATCAACGCCCGCTTCGTCTTCGTCGGCGCCGGCGGATGGGCGCTCAAGCTGCTGCAGAAGTCCGGGATCCCCGAGATCAAGGGCTACGGCGTCTTCCCCATCGGCGGGCAGTTCCTCCGCACCGACAACCCCGCGGTGGTCTCGAAGCACCAGGCCAAGGTCTACAGCCAGGCCTCGGTCGGTGCCCCGCCGATGTCGGTCCCGCACCTCGACACCCGCGTCGTCGACGGCCAGGCGAGCCTCCTCTTCGGCCCGTACGCGACGTTCAGCCCGAAGTTCCTCAAGCGCGGATCGATGCTCGACCTCGTCACCCAGGTGCGCCCGCACAACCTCCTCCCGATGCTGGCGGTCGCGAAGGACAACCCGAGCCTCATCACGTACCTCGTTGGGCAGCTCCTGCAGTCCCGCAAGCAGAAGATGGACAGCCTCCGCGAGTTCCTGCCGACGGCGAAGGACGAGGACTGGTACCTCATCGAGGCCGGGCAGCGCGCCCAAGTGATGAAGAAGGACAAGGCAAAGGGCGGGGTCCTGCAGTTCGGCACCGAGGTCATCACGGGTGCGGACGGCACAATCGCGGGACTGCTGGGCGCTTCCCCCGGCGCGTCGACGGCCGTGCCGATCATGCTCGACGTCCTGCGCAAGTGCTTCCCCGACCGGATGGCCGCGTGGGAACCGAGGCTCCGCGAGATGATCCCGACCTACGGCTCGACGCTGAACGACGTCCCCGAGACGGCCGCGAAGGTCCTCGAGAGCACCGCCGAGGCCCTCGACATCTCGCTGTAGCCGCCGCACGGGTGCTCGCCCGGCCCCTCGTCGGATGCGACAGGTGCAGCCCTGGAACCCTAAGCTTGCCTGGTGGCGAAACTGTACTTCCGATACGGGGCGATGAACTCCGGCAAGAGCACCGCCTTGCTCCAGGCGGCGTTCAACTACGAGGAGCGCGGCCACCGCGTCCTCCTCGCCAAGCCCTCGCTCGACACGAAGGGCGACGCCGCCATCGTCAGTCGCCTCGGTGTGACCCGCGACGCCGACTTCCTGCTCGGTCCTGACGACGACGCCGTCCGGGTGTTCGCGGAGCACCGTCGCCGCGTCGTGCAGGAGACCGGCGAGGACGTCAGCTGCCTCCTCGTCGACGAAGCCCAGTTCCTCCACGGGGAACAGGTCGACGACCTCCTCCGCATCGCGCTGCTCGAGGGCATCCCGGTGCTCGCCTACGGCATCCGGACCGACTTCCAGACCGTCGCGTTCCCCGGGAGCCGCCGCCTCCTCGAGGTGGCCCACAGCCTCGAGGAGCTCAAGACGATCTGTCGGTGCGGTCGGAAGGCGATCTTCAACGGCCGTCGGTTCGGCGACACCTTCGTGTTCGACGGCGACCAGGTCGCCATCGACGGCACCACCGTCACCTATGAATCGCTCTGCGGCGTCTGCTACCTGCAGGAGTCCGGCGGTCGCCTGTCCAGCACGCCAACCGCACCTCCCATCAGCGAAGGATCACACGCATGAAGCTCTCCGTCATCGGCTGCGGCTACCTGGGGGCCGTGCACGCGGCCGCCATGGCATCGATCGGGCACGAGGTCGTCGGCATCGACGTCGATCCGGCCAAGATCGAGGCGCTCGCCGCCGGACGCTCGCCGATCTTCGAGCCCGGCCTGCCGGAGCTGCTGCTGGCTGGCGTCGAGTCGGGCCGCCTGCGGTTCAGCACGGACATGGCCGACGCGGCCGGGGCGACCATGCACTTCGTCGCGGTCGGCACGCCGCAGAAGGCCGGTTCCAACGCGGCCGACCTGCGCTATGTGGACGCCGCGGTGACGGCCCTCCTGCCGCACCTGTCGGCAGGCGACGTCGTCGTCGGCAAGTCGACCGTCCCCGTCGGCACCGCTGCGCGCCTGGCGGAACTCGTCGCCCCGACCGGCGCCGTGCTCGCCTGGAACCCCGAGTTCCTGCGGGAGGGCTTCGCCGTGCAGGACACCATCGCGCCCGACCGACTCGTGTACGGGCTGCCGCCGGCTCCCGAGGACGCCGCCGTCGCGCGAGCCGCCTTCGACGAGGTCTACGCCCAGGCACTCTCGACCGGCACGCCGCTCGTCGCCACCGGGTACTCGACCGCGGAGCTCGTGAAGGTCGCCGCGAACGCGTTCCTCGCCACGAAGATCTCCTTCATCAACGCGATGGCGGAGATCGCCGAGGTCACCGACGCCGACGTCACGGAGCTCGCCGACGCGATCGGTTACGACGCCCGGATCGGTCGCCGCTTCCTCAACGCCGGTGTCGGGTTCGGCGGCGGCTGCCTGCCGAAGGACATCCGCGCCTTCACCGCTCGCGCCGAGGAGCTCGGTCGTGGGGAGTCGGTGGCCTTCCTCAAGGAGGTCGACGCGATCAACCTGCGTCGTCGTCAGCGCGTCATCGACCTCGTCGTCGAGGAGCTCGGCGGGAGCGCCTACCAGAAGCGGGTCGCGGTGCTCGGGCTCGCGTTCAAGCCCGACAGCGACGACGTCCGAGACTCGCCGGCCCTCGACGTCGCCGTCGGCCTCAACGGACTGGGTGCGAAGGTGCTCGCCTTCGATCCGGAAGCCGTCCCCAACGCGCGTCGGCTCCACCCGCAGCTGACGTTCGCTGACTCGGCGGAAGAGGCCGTGACGGACGCGGACATCGTCGTGGTCGTGACCGAGTGGAAGGCGTTCCGCGCCCTGGACCCCTCGGCCGTCGCCGAGCTGACCGCGGGCAAGACGATCGTGGACGGACGCAACTGCCTCGACGTGGACGCCTGGCGGGGCGCCGGGTGGCGTTACGTCGGTCTCGGTCGTCCGTGACCGGTGACGAGTAGCCGGACGACGAGCACGATCGTCGCGCCGAGCAGCCCTCCGGCCGCATTGGCGTAGACGTCGGCGATCGTCGCGACGCGTTCGGGGAGCAGGGTCTGTCCGAGCTCGATCGCGACCGAGAACAGGGTCGTCGTCAGCGGTGCGATCCACCAGAGCCGCAACGGCAGCTCCAGAGCGAGCAAGGTGCCGAGCGGGATGAACAGCACGACGTTCGCGGCCGACTCGACGAAGCGGTAGTCGAACCAGGGCGGCGCGCCAGCGGCCTGCAAGCGATCGAGGATCGCCAGCAGTGTCGTCCGGCCGTCGGCGTCGACGGGTGTCGGCCAGAACGCGATGCCGAGCATGACGCACAGGCAGAGCAGCAGCAGGATCCCGATCACGATGCGCGGCGTGCGGGTCATCTGCGGTGCGGCTCCAGATCGGTCGACGAGCGTGCTGACGGCATCCCGCAATCGTAGGCCATGAGTGGCCGGGAGCCCGGTCGGCGCATGCGCCGTCCACCCCTGAAAGGGGGCGTGCACCGACCCTCGGAGGCCGTCATCCGGCGGTTAGGCTGTGCCTACCCGAACAAGGAGCACTCTTGGCTGACCCACGCCCGGCGACGGCCGGCATCCGCCTGCCCGGCCATCGGCGTTCGCGTCTGTGGTGGATCGCACTCGCCGTCCTCCTCGTCGTCCTCGCGCTCGGAGCCTGGCTCGGCATCCGGGCATCCCTGGCGAAGAACGCGCTCGAAGCCGCCCAGTCGGAGGCGAAGTCGCTCCAGTCGGCCGTACTCAAGGGTGACGCGAGCGGCACCGAGGCAACGCAGCGTGCCCTCACGAAGCACACCGGCGAGGCGGTGTCGCTGACGAGTGATCCCATCTGGCGGGCGGCCGAGGCGGTCCCGTTCCTCGGCGTGAACTTCTCCGCGGTGCGACAGGCTGCCGCTGCGACCGATGACGTCGCGGTCGATGTCGTGCCGAAGGTCGTCGAGATCGCGGATCACGTCAACCTGTCGTCCCTGCTCCCCGGGGACGGCTCGATCGCGACGGAGCCGCTCCGCGCCGTCGCGCCGACCGTGGCCGAGGCGGCTGTAGCGGCTGACGCCATCGCCGGGCGTGTGGACACGATCGGCACGGACGGTGCGCTGCCGGTGGTCGCCGACGCCGTCGAGAAGCTCACCCGGACGATCACCGGTGCGTCCACGATGCTCGACACCGCCGCGCGGGCCACGGCGCTCCTGCCGGACATGGCGGGCGGGGCCGGGCCTCGGAACATCATGGTGATGATCCAGAACAACGCGGAGTTGCGCTCGAGTGGCGGCATCGCCGGGGCGGTGGCCCTCATCCACGCGGAGAAGGGCGTCATCTCCTTCGTCGGTACCCGGGGGAGCGACGACTTCTCCGGCTTCCCGGCCCCCGTGCTGCCGCTCACCCCGTTCGAGCAGAACGTCTACACCGACAACCTCGGCCGGTACATCCAGGACACCAACCTCACGGTCGACTTCAGTCGCACCGGGGAACTCGCCGCAGCCATGGGGACCCAGGTGTTCGGCGTGCCCATCGACACCGTGGTCGCCGTCGATCCCTACGTCCTCGCGCACCTGCTGGAGGCGACCGGGCCCGTCGCCCTCCCGGACGGCACCGAGCTCACCGCCGACAACGCGGCGAAGACGCTGCTGAGCGACGTCTACGCCCGGTTCCCGGACCGGCTCGTGCAGGACGCGTTCTTCGCCGCGGTCTCGGGTGCGGTGTTCGAGGGCATGATCTCCCGCTCGCCCGACCCCGCCGCGCTCGTCCAGGCCCTGTCCGAGTCCGGCGCGGAGAACCGTCTCCACGTCTGGAGTGCGGTCCCCGCCGAACAGGCGTTGATCGCCCAGACGAGCCTCGCCGGGATCCCGCCGACGACCGACGACGCGGCCGTCTACACCGGGGTCTACCTCGAGGACCTGACCCGCGCGAAGATGGACTACTACCTGGAGACGAACGTCGACATCCGCGACGCCCGGTGCACGAAGCACGGCGCCGAATACGTCGTCGCCGTCACCCTGACGTCCACTGCGCCGGCGGATGCCGCGACCTCCCTGCCGGACTACGTGACCGCGGGCGGGCGTTTCGGCACCCCCGCGGGAGACATCGCGACGCGCGTCGTGATCCACGGTCCGCTGGGCGCAACCCTGCTCGGTGCGAGCGACGGCGAGGACCTGCCGGTCAAGGCCGTGACCGACCCGAACGGTCGTCTCTACGCCCAGACCGACGTGACCCTCACTCCGGGGGCGACAACGGAACTCGTCTTCACGGTGCTCGCTCCGAAGGCCTCCGACGTACCCCCAAACCTGGTCACAACCCCCGGAATCACGGGCAAAACGACCATTTCAGCCTTCCCTCGGTGCGGCTCCTGACATAGCATGACAACACCGCAGGAAGCCACGCACCCGAATTCGTGACCCTGGGGAACCTCGCGCGGACGCCCACCCGAAATCGGCGGACGCAGGGGGTATTCGACGTTCCTTGGGGATATCAACATGAAGCGCACCCTTGCCCTAGCATCGCTCTGCCTCCTGGCAGTCTTCGCGGCCCCGACCGCCGCGAGTGCAGCGACCGACTCGTCCACTTACGGCCCTGCCGGCTGTGCGACCCTCACACCGGTGTCGGTGACCCAGGGGGAGTCGACCGTCTTCCGCTGCGACGGCACCTTCGATCCCGGCACTCCGGTGACGGTCACCGTCGCCGGGCCCGGCTGCAGCATTCCCGCAGCGAAGCCCAACACCGCCGGCGCGACCGAGCAGGCCGCCGAGCAGAGCGC
The DNA here is from genome assembly GCF_014841225.1 of Plantibacter sp. CFBP 8804. Classification (NCBI taxonomy): domain Bacteria; kingdom Bacillati; phylum Actinomycetota; class Actinomycetes; order Micrococcales; family Microbacteriaceae; genus Plantibacter; species Plantibacter sp. CFBP 8804. The sequence goes on along the minus strand of NZ_JACYTU010000008.1, from coordinate 62,453 downwards.
CGTGCCGACGTCCGGCACGTTCAACACCGACGCCGCCCGTGCATTCGCGGTGACGATCGAGACCAGCAAGACCGCCTCCGGCACCTGCATGGTCACGGCGACCCAGGGCGCGACCACCGAGAGCGCCTCGTTCCAGGTCTCGGAGCGCGAGTTCGCCTCGACCGGCTTCGACGGTGGAGCCCTGCCGTGGATCGGCGGAGGCCTCCTCGTCGTGGGTGTCGGCGTCATCGGTGCGATGGCGATCCGTCGCCGCAAGACGGCCTGATCCGTCAGTCGGGATCCGTGGTCCGAGCGGTCGTCCGCTCGGACCACGGCCTGACCGGAGGGCATCTCACCCTCCTGGGCTTCGGCGTGGCACGGTCCTCGCCCGGCTTGGCGTCAGGCGGACAGGTCGTACCCCCAAAGGTGGTCACATCCGCGGAATTCCGCGGTTTTCCAGCCCTGGCGAGATGGCGGCTGCCCTAGCATGATGACGGCCATGGAGGCCACGAGTGATCAGCGCTCGGCTCCAGGCCGTGTCCGCATGTCGCATCACGCAGCGCATGCGCCATCCGCACACCTAGGGGCCCGCACATGAAACGAACTCTCTCCGCCGCCGCACTCGTCCTCCTCGCCGTCGTCGCGCTGCCCACCGCAGCCAACGCGCTCGAGGGCGACAGCTACGGTCCTGGCAGCTGCAACTCGATCACGCCGGCGAGCGTCGCGCGCGGCGCGGCCGTCTCGTACTCGTGCTCGGACTTCTGGGCGGCGAACCAGACGGTGTCGATCACCATCGAGTCCTCCGCAGCCGGTGTCTCCGCTCGCACGCTGTCGACCGTCGCGGGCGAGACCGGCGACATCCAGGTCTCCATCGACACGGCTGCTGACCCCGCGGGCACCTACACGCTGACCGCGACCCAGGGTGCCGTGACCGACTCGTCCGACTTCACCGTCCTGGACCCCGCGGACGCCGCTGCGGCCGCCGCATCGGCATCCGACCCGTCTGCCGGGGGCAACGCCCTCGCCGACACCGGGTTCGCCGGAACCGCCCTCCCGTGGGTGGCCGGAGGGCTCCTCGCCGTCGGTGCTGCCGCGCTCGGTACCGTGGTCGTGCGTCGCCGCCAGCAGGCGTGAGATCACGGATCGGCCGGGCGGCGATGGCGGCGCCCGGCTGATCCGGTCCGGGATCAACCGATTCCAGGAAGTGGCGAACAGCCGCTGAAAAATCGGCTATCCTAGACAAGGCCTTCGGGCCATCGGGGTGTGGCGCAGTTTGGTAGCGCGCTTCGTTCGGGACGAAGAGGTCGTGGGTTCAAATCCCGCTACCCCGACAGTACAAGCCCGGTCAGACGAGAAATCGTCTGGCCGGGCTTCTCTGTTTCCCCGGGCTGGCGGTCTGCTGGGCTGGCGGGTTGCACATCCCGCTACCCCGACAGCAAAGCCCGGTCAGACGAGAAATCGTCTGGCCGGGCTTCTCTGTTTCCCCGGGCTGGCGGTTTGCACATCCCGCTACCCCGACAGCAAAGCCCGGAGATTCCCGGTCCCTGAGCCTGTCGAAGGGCAGCACTTCGACAAGCTCAGTGACCGGCGGAGGGCGCTCGGGACCAGCGGACGGTGCTCGGTACCGGCGGAGGGTGCTCGGTCCAGAGGGTCCTGGTCCCTGAGCCTGTCGAAGGGCGCACTTCGACAAGCTCAGTGACCGGCGGATGGCACTCAGCGACCGGCGGAGGGTGCTTGGTCCAGAGAGTCCTGGTCCCTGAGCCTGTCGAAGGGCAGTCGGGCCCGGTCAGACCACCGTGCGACGGGGAAGGAGCGTCACGAGCGACGCTTCCGGCCGGCAGGCGAATCGCACTGGCGCGTAGATGGAGGTCCCGATCCCAGCCGACACGTTCAGGTACGCCGAGCGGAGGGCGTGGCGCCAGACGCTGAGCCCCTTCACCTGTTTGCGAGGGATGTCGCAGTTCGTCACGAGCGCACCGTAGCCCGGCACGCAGACCTGACCGCCGTGGGTGTGCCCCGCGAAGATGAACTGCGCACCCTGCGTCACGAACGCGTCGAGCACCCGACGATACGGAGCGTGCATCACGCCCACCGTCACCGTGTGCGCCAGCGACGGGTCGTCGGTCTCCAGCGTCTCAGCGTCCAGCCGTTCGTCGATGAGCGCCGTCAAGGTGTCCAGGCGGTCGAAGTGCTTGTGTGGGTCGTCGACTCCGAACAGGTCGAGGCGGGTCCCGCGGACCGAGATCTCACCGACCGCGTTGTTGAGGTCGATCCAGCCGAGTTCGTCCATGAAGAACCGCTCGAGCGCGCCCGTGTCGAGCGTCGTCGGGGAGACGTGCTTGGAGGAGGTCTGCGTGAAGTACTTGAACGGGTTCTTCGCGGTCGGGCCGTAGTAGTCGTTCGAGCCGTGCACGAACGCCCCCGGAACCCCGGCGAACACCGAGAGCGCAGCCCGGATCCCGTCGATGCCCTGCTCATGTCCCAGGTTGTCGCCCGTGTTGATCACGACGTCCGGCCGGAGATCAGCCAGTGACCGCAGCCAGGCCTGCTTCCGGCGCTGCCAGGGCGCCATGTGGAGGTCGGAGAGGTGCAGCATGGTGATCGGCTCAGCATCGGGCGGGAGGACCGGAGCGGTCACCCTGCGCAGCGCGAAGGCGTTGCGCTCGATCACCGACGCGTACCCGAAGGTGAGGGCCCCGAGGCCTGCCACGACGGCCGCTGCCGTTCCGAGTCTGCCGCCGGTGCTCATGGGTGCCGCCATCGCTCGTCTCCTTCTCGGTCGCCGAGTGGTGCCGACCGTCCCACGAGCGTACCCGCTGGCCCCTCCGAAGACGCCCGGAGCGGGCCCCGCGCAGACGACGGAGGGCCCGATCGAATCCGATCGGGCCCTCCGTGCTGGCGTCAGGACGCTAACAGCTGGTCTTGGAGACCGTCACCGTGATCTTGCCGTCCTTGCGAGCCGCCGTCCCTGCCGGGGGGTCGACCCCGGTGACCTTCGGCGTCGCCGCCGCAGGGTCGACCACACACTTCTGTCCGACGTTCGCGAACCCGGCGCCTTGTATCGCCGCCCTCGCGTCCTCATAGCTCGCAGCAGCACTCACGTCAGGCACGGCAGCAAGCAGCCCATTGCTCGTGTAGACGGTGATGATCGAACCCTTCGGGACAGTGCCGGCCGGGTTGGTGCTCGCCGCCTGCCCCGCGGGCAGCACCGAGTCGGCCGCGCCACCGTTCGCGAAGCCGAAGCCCGCGTCCTCGAGGAGTTTCTGCGCTTCCTCGATCGTCTTCCCTGCCACATCGGGCACCTGGATCGACTGACCGTTGATGAGCGACGGGTCGGGGTCGCCGAACGCTTCGCCACCGAACTTGGCGTTGGCGACTTCCATCACCCGCGGCCAGATCTTGTGTCGGATCGTCGCGGCTTGACCGGCGTCGAAGTAGGTGCGGCGGAGGTTGACGTGGCCGGTCGCGTTGAACACGCCGACGACGGTCGCCGCCTTCGTGCTCGCGCCGCTCATCCAGGTGGCCTCGTTGTTGTCGGTGGTACCCGTCTTGCCGATGAGCGGGATGCCGTCGCCGATGCGGGACGAGCTCGTCGTACCGCCGTTGAAGGTCGCCTGAAGTGCGACGTTCGCCGTGGCGGCGACATTGGCCTCGAGTCCGACCCGGCAGTTCGCCGAGGGAACTGGGATGTCGGTGCCGTCGGGCTTTACGACCCGGTCGATCGCGATCGGGTCGCACGTGGTGCCGCCCGAGGCGAAGGTCGCGAAGGCCGTCGCCATGCTGAGCGGCGCGACCTCGTTCGTACCGAGGACCGTCGCAGGAGACTGCAGGAGGGGACCGCCATCGGCGCGGTGCACGCCCATGGACTCTGCGGTCTTGCGGATGCCGCAGAGGTCGAGCTGCTTCGCCATCGCGATGAACCCGGTGTTGATGGATTGCTTCGTCGATTGCAGTGCGGTGTACTGGCCACCGTTGCCGCCCTCGTCGTTACCGGGGTTCCAGTCGGAACCGGCGTACACGGTGCCACCGTCGGCACAGGAGTCCTTGAAGGTTCCCCAAGGCGAGCGCTTCCGGCCGTCGACACCTTCGTTCAGCCCGTGGCCTTCCTTGAGCCACTCGGCGAGGGTGAAGGTCTTGTACGTCGATCCGGGTTGGAAGCCGGTGGAACCGCCGTAATCGACGTCGGTGTTGTAGTTGACCGCGGAGTAGTTCGCTCCGGTCGCCAGGACGTCGGGGTCGTTGGAATAGTCCTTGTTCTGCGCCATCGCGAGGATGCGACCCGAGCCGGGCGCGACCGTCACGGCGACCGCGCCGATGTCGAGCTGGTCGCTCACCCGCGGGATGAGCTCGTCGATCGCCGCCTGTGCAGCGCTCTGGACCTCGATGTCGAGCGTCGTGAACACGCTGTAACCGCCACGGTTGAACGCGGCCCAGCGCTCGTCTTCGGTCGCTCCGAAGATCGGGTTGTTCTGGAACACGCGGGTGACGTAGTCGCAGAAGAACCCGGCGCCCGCGACGACGTTGACGGCCGTCTGGCAACCCGTGCTCGCCGGGTTGATGGTGGGCGTGATGGCCGTCGCGATGGCGACGTCGTACTGCTCCTGCGTGATCTTGCCCTCTTTGATCATCTGATCGAGGACGTAGTTCCGCCGGTCGAGGGTGAGCGCGTACCCGTTCGCTGCGCCGTTGGTCTCACTCTCGGGACGGTCGAGACGCAGGGTCTCCGGGTTGTTGACGATCGCCATGAGCGCCGCGGCCTGCTCGAGGTTGAGATTGGCGGCGGAGGTTGCGAAGTAGTAGTTGGCCGCAGCCTCGATGCCGTAGGTGCGGCCGCCGAAGCCGGCGATGTTGAGGTAGCCGCGCAGGATGTCCTGCTTGCCGTAGCGCTTTTCGAGGCCGATGGCCATGCGCATCTCCTTGAGCTTGCGCTCAGGGGTCGCCTTCGTCGCCTCTTCGTACGCGGCCTTCATCTTGGCCTCGTCGGTGATGGCCTCGGCCTTCTGGACGAGCACGTTCTTCACGTACTGCTGCGTGATGGACGAACCACCCTGCAGGTCGCGGCCCGTCGCGCTGATCGCGACGGCTCGGATCGTACCCGTGAGGTCGACACCGCCGTGCTCGTAGAAGCGCGGGTCCTCAGCCGAGACCGCCGCGTCCTTGACGAACTGGTTGATCTGGTCCCAGCCGACCTCGATGCGGTTCTGCTGGTAGAAGGACGCGAGCAGCTGCGGGTTGCCGGCGCTGTCGGTCGCGTAGATGCTGGACTTCTGCGCGAGCTCGTCGAGCGCCAGGTAGTCGGGCAGACCGTCGAACACGTTGATCGTGCTGTTGGTCGCCATCCCCGTGACGGCGAGGGCCGGGGTGACCGTGGCGGTGACGAGGACACCCGCTGCGACGCTCAGGCCGAGAAAGCCGAGGAAGCCGCCGAGCACACCGGTGGCCGTGCGATGTTGTTGAGGCATGGATCGATGCTAAGCGACAATCCTGAAAAAGGCCCGCTCAGCGCCGCGTTGAAACCCGATCGTTGCCGCCGGACGGCGCGGGGTGGCTGCCGGTCGGCGTCAGACCGGCAGCCGCATTCGATCACCCGGGTGAGCCGTTCCCGTTGCCGTTCCCGCCACCGCCGCCATTCCCATTACCGTTCCCCGGGGCTGCTGGGCCGCCGTTCTCGCCAGTACCGTCGGTGTCCCCGCCGTCGCCCGGCGCTGGTGTCGGCGCCTCGCTCGGTGCCTGCGTCGGGTCGCTCGTCGGCGTCGGAGCGGGGGTCGAGTCCTCGCCGCTGCTGCCGGAACCGTCGCCCTGCAGCGTGGCGCGATCGGCCGCGGGGAAGTCGCCACCCGGGTACTTGGCGAGCGCGGCCGACATGACCTCCGGCCAGATGTAGTGCCGCATGGACGCGACCTGGGTGCCGTCGATGTAGGTGTCGCGGAGGTTGACGTGTCCGCTGACGTTGAAGGTGCCGACGACCGTCGCGACGGTCGTGCTCGCACCGCTCATCCAGGTCGCCTCGGCGTTGTCGGTGGTGCCGGTCTTGCCGATCAACTCACCGACGCCGTCGGTGCGGGCGCCCGAGGCGGACGCGGTACCACTCGACACGACGCCCTGGAGGACGTCGTCGGCCGCGGCCGCCACCTTCGCATCGACCGACTGGCGGCAGTTCGCGGAGGGGACCTCGGCAGTCGACCCGTCGGGCTTCGTGATCGAGTCGATCGCGATCGGGTCGCACGTCTTGCCGCCGGCGGCGAGCGTCGCGAAGGCGGTCGCCATGCTCAGCGGAGCGACCTCGTTGGTGCCGAGCACGGTGGCGGGGGAGTTGTTCAGTGGCGCGCCGTCGGCACGGTGCACGCCCATCGACTCGGCGGTCTTGCTGATGTCGCAGAGGTCGAGCTCCTGCGCCATCGCGATGAACGCGGTGTTGATCGACTGCTGCGTGGCGCGTCTCACGGTGTACGACCCCGACTCGCCCTCGTCGTTCCGCGGACTCCACCCGGCCTCCGCCTGCTCCGTCCCACCCGGGACGCAACTGTTGGTGAAGGTGCCCCAGTCGGATCTGCGGTTCGCGTTGATCGACTCGTTGACGCCCTTGCCTGACTTCAGCCAGTCCGTCAGGGTGAAGATCTTGTACGTCGACCCGGGCTGGAAGCCCGCCGATCCACCGTAGGCCTGATCGGTGTTGTAGTTGATCGCGCTGTAGTTGGAGCCTGTCGCGAGGACATCGGGATCCTGCGAGTAGTCCTTGTTCTGGGCCATGGCGAGGATCCGCCCGCTCCCGGGCTGCACGCTCACCGAGACGGCGCCGAGGTCGAGTTCCGTGGTCGTCTTCGGGACGTACTCGTCGATGGCCGCCTGCGATGCGTTCTGGAGGTCGAGGTCGAGGGTCGTGAAGACGCTGTACCCGCCGCGCTTGAAGTTCGTCCACCGTTCGTCCTGGGTGGCGCCGAAGATCTCGTTGTTCTGCAGCACCTGGGTCACGTAGTCGCAGAAGTAGGCGGACGACCCGGCCGCGGAACAGCCGGTGACGGGAGGCACGATCGTCGGGGTGATCGGGATCGCCACCGCCGCATCATGCTGCTCCTGCGAGATCTTCTGCTCCTTGAGCATCTGGTCGAGGACGTAGTCCCGTCGCGTCTTCGTCAGGGCGTAGCCGTTCGCCGCGCCGTTGTCAGCGCTGTCGGGCTTGTCGATCCTGAGGTTCTCGGGGTTGTTGACGATCGCGAGCAGCGTCGCCGCCTGCTCCAGCGTGAGGTTCGCGGCCGTGGTGTTGAAGTAGTAGTTGGACGCCGCCTCGATCCCGTAGACGCGTCCGCCGAAACCGGAGATGTTGAGGTACCCGCGGAGGATGTCCTCCTTGCCGTACGTCTTCTCGAGGCCGATCGCGAGTCGCATCTCCTTGAGCTTGCGCTCCGGGGTCGTCGCGGTCGCCTCCTCGTAGGCCGCGTCGCTCTCCTTCTTGTCGGGGATCGCCTCGGCCTTCTGCACCAGGACGTTCTTCACGTACTGCTGTGTGATCGAGGAGCCACCCTGCGTCGATCCACCGGCGGCGTTGTTGACGACCGCGCGGACGGTGCCCGCGAGGTCGATGCCACCGTGCTCGAAGAAGCGGGGGTCCTCAGCCGAGACCGCGGCGTCCTTCGCGAACTGGGAGATCTGGTCCCAGCTGTCCTCGATCCGGTTCTGGTCGTAGAAGGAGGCGAGGAGCACCGGGTTGCCGGCGGAGTCCTTGGCGTAGATGCTCGACTTCTGGGCGAGCGAGTCGAGCTGGAGGTAGTCGGGGAGGCCGTCGAAGACGGAGATGCCCGTGGAGGTGGCGAGACCGGTCATCGCGATGGCAGGGGTGACCGCGGCGGTGGCGAGCACACCGGCGGCGACGCTCAAGCCGACGAAGCCGAGGACGCTCTGCGCGACCGTCTTCGCGGGGGTACGTGGTTCAGGCATAGGATCGAAGGTAAGCGGGGAAACTGTGAGCGAGCTTCACTTGGGGCTCGCCATGAACATCCCCTGCGCCTCCGCCTCTCCGTGCGGAGCGCCCGATCGAGGAGAGACATGACCCGCTGGGAGTACCTCACCACGCCGTTGATGATCCACAACACGGCTGCCATCCTGAACAACTGGGGCGGGGAGGGTTGGGAGCTCGTCCAGGTCGTCACCGGTCCGGAGGGTGGGCTCGTCGCCTACCTCAAGCGCCCCATCGCCGACTGACCCGACGTCCCGGAGGAACCCCCATGTCCCAGATCGCCGACCGACTCGCCGAGCTCGGTATCACCCTGCCCACCGTCGTCCCGCCCGTCGCCGCCTACATCCCAGCGGTGGTCTCCGGCGAGCACGTCTTCACCTCGGGCCAGCTGCCCATGACCGACGGCAAGCTCCCCGCCACCGGCAAGGTGGGTGAGGGCGACGGGCTCGTCTCGCCTGCGGACGCCAAGACCTACGCCCGGACGTGCGCCCTCAACGCGCTCGCCGCGGTGGAGAGCCAGATCGGTTCGCTCGACCGCGTCACCCGCATCGTGAAGGTCGTCGGCTTCGTCGCCTCCGACCCGGCGTTCACCGGCCAGCCCGGCGTCATCAACGGTGCGTCAGAGGTCCTCGGCGAGATCTTCGGCGACCTCGGCGTGCACGCCCGCTCCGCCGTCGGCGTCGCCGTCCTGCCGCTCGACTCGCCCGTCGAGGTGGAGCTCATCGTCGAGTTCGCGTAGCGCGCGGCGTCACAACAGGAGATCCGCTCTGCAGCAGGAGAACGTAACCACGTTCATCCTGCTGCGGAGCGGATCTCCTGCGTTCACCACTCATGCCTGCCTTGCGCGATCGCGTCTGAGATCTCGCGCTCGACGAGTGTCCACTCGTGCATGACCTGCCGGTAACTGAACCGCAGGACGGTGTGGCCGGACAGCGCGAGACGGCGATCCTGCGCGAGATCGCGGCTCCGTTGTGACGCATCCTGATGAGGAGCGTGTCCATCGAACTGCAGGATGAGGCGTTCGCCGATGAGTCCGTCGACCCGGTGACCGTCGACCACGACCTGCTGGCTCATGTGGATGCCGATCCGCGCGAGACGGATGCGCGGTATCGACTCGATGCCCGAGTCGGAGAGGTGGCTGACGCGGTCGATCACTCTGCTGAACCGTCGGGAACGGATCGGTATGAGTCTGAGTCGGTCGAGGTCGGCGTCGCCGACGCGGACAGCCGATTCGAAGACCGCGAGCGCGCGTTCGAACGGTTGGCACTCGGCGATGTGGACGAGCGCATTCACCGGTGGCTGCACCAGTGTGCGGGTGGACACCGGCGCCGGTGTCGCGCTCCAATGGAGCCGCAGCCCTGCTTCAGTCGTCGCTGCAGACGTCGAAGGGACGGAGAGGTGGACGAACCCGTCAGCCAGGTTCCACCAGCCGCGACGACCGGCGATCGTCAGACACGTCAATCGTCCTCCGCGCGTCGCCGCGAAGAGGAGTTGAGGATCACACGCCTCGGTCACGAGCCAGTTACGTCTCACGACTCGGACCGAGCCTGATTGCTTTGCTTGTTCGATACCGTGCTTGGTCGCTCCGGCATCGAGCGCGTCGAGACGATGCACGATCCCGTCGCGCCGGTCGATCCACGGGGTGAGGTCCATCACCTCAGCTTCGCGGGCCGGGGGCGGCCACATGCCCCACTCAGGAGTGCTGGGGATGAGGTGCCCGCGAGTCTGCCCTGTGGAGCACAGGAGATCCGCCCCGCAGCAGGACCAACGTGACTACGTTCTCCTGCTGCGGAGCGGATCTCCTGCTGCGACGCTGCGAGGACTTACGTGCTCTTGACCATCTTGTCGGTGATGATCTGCATGACCGTGGTGTCGGCGAGCGTCGTGGTGTCGCCCACCTCGCGGCCCTCGGCCACGTCGCGCAGGAGACGACGCATGATCTTGCCCGAGCGCGTCTTCGGCAGTTCGTTCACGAGGTAGACCTCGCGTGGGCGGGCGATCGGACCGATCTGTTCGCCGACCCAGCTGCGGAGTGCCCCGGTGATGTCCGCGAGTCCGGACGCCTGCTCGAGGTGGGACTCCTTGATGATGACGAAGGCGACGACCGCCTGCCCGGTGGTCTCGTCGGCCGCACCGACCACGGCGGACTCGGCCACCATCTCGTTGGCGACGAGCGCCGACTCGATCTCAGCGGTGGAGAGTCGGTGCCCGGAGACGTTCATGACGTCGTCGACGCGGCCGAGCAGCCAGACGTCGCGGTCCGAGTCGAGCCGGGCGCCGTCGCCGGCGAAGTAGAACGGACCGCCCTCGACGTCCCAGAACTTCTCCCAGTAGGTCTCCTTGAACCGCTCGGGGTCGCCCCAGATGCCGCGCAGCATCGACGGCCAGGGCTCGGTCACGACCAGGAGTCCGCCGCCGCCGGCACCGACCGCGTCACCGGCGTCGTCGACGACGTCGATGGCGATGCCCGGGATCGGGACCTGCGCGCTGCCGGGCTTGGTCGACGTCACACCGGGGAGGGCCGACACCATGATCGCCCCGGTCTCCGTCTGCCACCAGGTGTCGACGATCGGCGCGACCTTGTTGCCGATGATCTTGCGGTACCACATCCACGCCTCGGGATTGATGGGCTCACCCACCGAGCCGAGCAGGCGGAGCGACGACAGGTCGAACTGCTTCGGGATCTTGCGACCGAGCTTCATGAAGGAGCGGATCGCCGTCGGAGCGGTGTAGAAGATGCTCACGCCGTACTTCTCGATGATCTCCCACCAGCGTCCCGGGTGTGGGGCGTCCGGCGTTCCCTCGTAGAGCACCTGCGTCGCGCCGTTCGCGAGGGGTCCGTAGGTGACGTAGCTGTGACCGGTGATCCAACCGATGTCGGCCGTGCACCAGTACACGTCGGTCTCGGGGTGCAGGTCGAAGACGTTCTTGTGGGTGAACGCCGTCTGCGTCAGGTAGCCGCCCGAGGTGTGCAGGATGCCCTTCGGCTTCCCGGTGGTGCCGGAGGTGTAGAGGATGAAGAGCGGCTGCTCGGCGGGGAAGGGCTGCGCCTCGTGCTCGGGTTCGGCGTCGGCGATGGCCTCGTGCCACCAGAGGTCGCGTCCGGCCGTCCAGTCGACCTCGTTCTCGCCGCGACGGACGACGAGCACGTGGTCCACGGTCGCCTGCTCGGGCAGCTCGCCGCGGCTCGCGAGTGCCGCGTCGACGGCGGGTTTGAGCGCGGAGACCTTGCCCTTGCGGTACCCGCCATCGGCGGTGATGACGAGCTTGGCCTCCGCGTCGTCGATGCGGGAGCGCAGGCTGTCGGCGCTGAACCCGCCGAAGACGACCGAGTGGACCGCGCCGATGCGCGCGACGGCGAGCATCGAGACGATCGCCTCCGGGATCATCGGCAGGTAGATGGCGACCCGGTCGCCGGCTTCGACGCCGAGGCTGGTGAACAGGTTGGCCGCGCGCTTGACCTCGGCCGTGAGCTCGGCATAGGTGATCGTGCGGGTGTCGCCGGGCTCGCCCTCCCAGTGGAGGGCGACGCGGTCGCCGTTGCCGGCCTCGACGTGCCGGTCGAGGCAGTTGTAGGCGACGTTCAGCTCGCCGTCGTCGAACCAGGTCGCGAAGGGAGGGTTCGACCAGTCGAGGGTCTTCGTGAACGGCTTGCTCCACGTGAGGAGCTCGCGGGACTGATCGGACCAGAAGGCGAGCCGGTCACTCGACGCCCGCTCGTAGAGCTCGGCGCTGGCGATCGCCTGCGCGGCGAACTCCTCCGACGGTGGGAATCGTCGGTCTTCGTGCAGCAGGCTGTCGATCTGAGTGCTCATCGTGTGTGTCTCGCTCCCTTGCGAATCCGCGTTCCTGACCCGACCTGCCGAGGCGGGTCGAGTCCGTGCCATGCACGAGCGTAGCGCGTTCTCGGTTGCGGATTTGTCACTCATCCGAACAAACTCGTGGGCCCAGTCTGTGAATGATCTGGGCATGGTAGGGAAACCACTCGATCTGGGGTCGTCTGAGTGCTTGTGTTCACCGTTCACTGGCGTACACTTGGACCCGGCCGAATACACATTCGTGCATGCAGTGCCAGCGATTCCCCCCAATCCGGCACTGTAGAGGCGGCACCCATTCCCCCCAATGGGTGCCGCCTTCTTCTGTCTCCGGCGCCGGCTGCAAGCGACCGAGGTCGATCATCGGAATATTGCTTATAGTTCTGCCACTATCAGCTCTATGCTTCTGACATGACCGATCTCCTGCTAGCCGTCGTCGTCGACATCGTCGGTTCCCGCCGTCTCGACGATCGCAACCGCGCTCAACGCGCGATCCAGGACGTCTTCCTCCAGGTGGAGGCCACGTGGCCTGCCGAGCAGCCACTGCGTCCCACGGTCGGCGACGAGTTCCAGGTCGTGTACGCGGACGTCGCGACCGCGCTGCGGGCCACCACCCTCGCGCGGCTCCTGTTCCCCGAGGGGGTCGACTGCCGGTTCGGCCTCGGCTGGGGCGAGGTCACGGACATCGACGCCGGGCAGGACGCCATCATCCAGGACGGCTCCGCCTGGTGGCGGGCCCGAGCCGCCATCGACGAGGCGCATCGTCGGGAGGACAAACGTCAGCCGTACCTGCGATCGTGGTTCGAGGGCGAAGCGCCCCAGGACGGAGACGCCATCGTGAACGCACTCCTCACCTTGCGCGACCACACGATCGATCAGATGCGGAACCCCCGACAGCGACAGCTCGCCGCGGGCGCGCTCCTCGGCCGATCGCAGGAGTCGATGGCTGCCGAAGCCGGCATCTCGCAGTCCGCGGTGTCGCAGAACCTGCAACGATCGGGTGGTGCCGCGCTCGTCTCGGCCCTCGACCTGCTCGCCGGAGCGCCGACTCGATGATCACGGCCGTCCTGCTGCTCATGATCGGGGTCGCCGACATCTGTCGTGGTGTGGTCCGCGGCCCGCGCTGGTCCCCGGCGTTCGGGCTGGTGGTGGTCTGGTTGTTCGCCGTGTTGAGCCTCGGGCTCGACTGGTGGTGGCCGACGCTGGCCGGCCTCGTCGCCCTCGGATGGATCGTGGCCATGCCGTCCTCGGACACCTCGCGACCACGCGGACTCTGGCCCGTGCTGCTGCTCGGTCTCTTCGTCGTCGCCTCCACGCTCGTGTTCGGGGCGGGCGGGACGGCCGACAGCGCCGCAGCGCAGGTCTACGCGGGCTTCGACCTCGGCGTGCTGCAGGAGGTGCCTCTGGCCCTCGCCGTCGCAGCCGGGTCGACCCTCGTCTTCCTCACGCGGAGCAGCAACCTCATCGTGCGGGCATCGCTGCGTCGCGCTCGTGAGGACGATGAGCCGCAGCCGACTGCGACGCCCGCCTCCGCCTGGACGGTCAAGATCCGCGGCCGCGAGTGGGGGAGCGTCGAGCAGGGCGGCACGCCGCTGCGTCCGACGACGCAGCTGCTCGGTGGCCGACTCATCGGCCCGCTCGAACGGGTCTTCATCGTCGTCCTCGCGCTGAGTGGCACCGGTATGGTGATCGCCGCCCTCGTCGCGGCCAAGGGCATCGTGCGCTTCCCGGAGATCTCCGAAGACCGTGGGGTCGGCGGCAAGGCGGAGGAATTCCTCGTCGGCAGCTTCACGAGCTGGGCGATCGCCGCTGCTGCGGTGCTCTACCTCTGGGTGATCGCCGCCGGGTGAGGCGCCACGGGGTCCCGCGTTGGTTCACGCGGGACCCCGGGTCTCATCGCTGCTCGAGGAACGACGCGAGCTGCTCCTGATCGGGGTATGACGCCTGGGCGCCGGCCCCGGTCGCCGCGTAGCTGCCGACGGTCGAGGCGAATCGAGCCGCGTCGACGAGCTCGTCGCCGGCAGCGAGTCGCAGCGCGAGGGCGCCCATGAACGCGTCGCCGCAGCCGGTGGTGTCGACGGCGTCCACCGTCGGCGACGGAACCGGCGTCGGGGCGGCCTCGCCGTCGATCACGACACTGCCCGCGGCCCCGGTCGTGACGACGGCTCGGCGGATGCCGTGGCTGCGCAATGCCGTGGCGGTCGCCTCCCACCCGGCCTCCTCCGGGTCGACCCCTGCGAGGTCGGCCGCCTCGTGCTCGTTCACGAGGAGGACACCGGTCGCATGGAGCAGCTCCTCCGGCACCGGACCGTAGGGGGAGAGGTTGAGGAGTACGAGCGCGCCGGCCGCAGCGCCCCGCCGGGCCGTCTCGAGCACGGTGTCGATCGGCACCTCGAGGCACAGGCAGACGACGCCGGCACCGTCGAGCGCCGTCCACGCCCCGCCGATCCGATCCGGCGTGAGGGTGCCGTTCGCCCCGGGCGACACGATGATCGTGTTCTCCCCGGCGTCGTCGACGGTGATGACCGCGGTGCCCGTCGCGACGTCGTCACGTCGGGCGATCCGGGTGACGTCGACCCCGGAGGTCGAGAGCGACTCGAGCAGGAGGGACCCGTGCGCGTCGTCGCCGACCGCGCCGACCATGGTGACGTCGCCGCCGAGTCTGCCCGCGGCGACCGCCTGGTTGGCGCCCTTGCCGCCGGGGATGACGGCGAGTTCGGATCCCGTGAGCGTCTCCCCGGGCTGCGGGAAGCGTGCCGTGCGGACGACGAGGTCCGCGTTCAAGGACCCGACGACGACGATGCGTGGACTCTGCATGGTGACCCTCCTAGGCTGCCGAGGCGGTCTCGGCCGGACGGACCTCGGCGCCCGCGGGCTTCGGGATGAGGAACGACACCAGCAGGGCGACAGCGGTGATGCCCGCGCCGACCAGCATGGCACTCGTGTACCCGGCCGTCGACGTCCCTCCGGCGGGTGCGACGGCGATCTGCACGGCGGGGAGGACGACGAAGCTGAGGCCTGCGCCCAGGTTGAAGGCGCCCGCGTTCAGTCCGGGCAGGAAGCCCGGGTTCTCCTTCGGCGACAGGACGATGCCCAGCCCGTTGAGCATGATGTTGCCGATGCCCGCGTAGGTCGCACCGATGAGGACGGTCGTCGCGATGAGGACGGGGAGCGAGTGCACGCCGACGAGCGCCATGATGACGATCGAGACGATGCTGCCGATGAGGCCGATGCGGAGCACGTTCAGGTAGCCGAGCGTGGGCGCGAGGCGACCGGCGAACGGGCCGACGAGCCAGCCGACGAGGGCGTACGGCGTCAGGAATGCGAGGGAGGCGAGGTCGGCCTCCATGCTGAACCCCGCGTCGGTGTTCTGGGCGATCGAGGTGACGAGGCCGTTGGCGACGGCGAAGACACCGGTCATCGTGAGCAGCGTCGTGAGCAGGAGCGCCCAGGTGCTGCGCTGGCGGAGGTACTTCGTGGCGACCAGCGGTTCGGCGACCCGGTTCTCGACGGTCCAGAAGATCGCGAACGCGACGAGGGCGACGACGATGAACCCGCCGACGAGCAGCCAGTTCGCCGCGGCGAGCTTCCCGGCCTCGTTGAACGCGGTGAGCAAGGCGGCGATCGAGACGACGAGCGGAAGCACGCCCCACCAGTCCATCCTCGTGCCCTTCGAGGGCTGCGAGTTCGCGGCCCACAGGACGACGAACACGATCGCGACGGCTGCGACGACAGCCATGGTCCAGAAGACGGACCGGAAGCCGTGGTTCGTGACGAGCCATCCGCCGGCGAGGGCGTCGATCCCGGCGATGCCGCCGTTGACCGCGGTGATGAGGCCCATCATGGCGCCGTACCGCTTCGGGTCGGTGACCTCGGCGCGCAGCATGAGCAGGGTGATGGGCACGACCGGCCCGGACACGCCCTGGATGATGCGGCCGACGAACAGCATCTCGACGTTCACGGCGAGGGCCGCGACGACGGTGCCGACGAGCATGATGATGAGCATGCCGGTCAGGACACGCTTTCGGCCGATGATGTCGCTGAGACGGGGGAGGAAGACGGAGAACAGCGCCGCCGTGGTGAAGAACATGGTCTGCGACAGGCCGATGGTGGCGTCGTCGGTCTGCAGTTCGCGCGCCATGCTGACGAGTGCGGGGCTCAGCATGCTGGCGTTCAGCTGGAACGCGACGCACGCGGCGAGCAACGCCGTCATGAGGGCGCCGATGCGGACGGCGGGCTTCGTGGAGTTCAGGAGGTCGCTCACAGCTCGATCTCCCCGATGTTCTCGAGGGCGTCGGTGACGAGGCCCCAGAAGCGTGCGTGGTCGAGCTCGGTCGCGGCCCAGGTGCTGCAGTCGTCCGGCGCCGGGCTGCGGAAGTCGGCGACCGTCATGCCGAGGGTGAGCGTGCCCGTGAGTTCGATGTCGATCGGCACCTTGACGGTCCGCACGATCGTCGGGTCGATCACGTAGGCGACCGCGCACGGGTCGTGCACGGGCGGGCTGTCGAAGCCCTGTGCGTCCTTGTAGGTGGTGCCGAAGAACTCGAGCAGTTCCTCGACGAAGCGTGCCGGGCCGGTGCCGATCGCAGCGATCCGCTCGACGACCTCCGGGGTGGCGAGGGCCTGGTGCGTGAGGTCGAGGCCGACCATGACGACGGGCCAGCTCTCGTTGAAGACGATGTGCGCGGCCTCGGGGTCGATCTTGATGTTGAACTCGGCCACCGCCGACCAGTTGCCGACGTGGTAGCCGCCGCCCATGAGGACGACCTCCTTGACACGCTCCACGATGCGCGGCTCCTTGCGGGCTGCGAGGGCGATGTTCGTCAGGCCGCCGGTCGGGACGAGGGTGATCTCGCCCGGCTCGTGCGACATGACGAGGTCGATGATGAGGTCGATGGCGTGCCGGTCGTCGAGGGCGATCGCCGGTTCGGGGAGGACGGGGCCGTCCATGCCCGATTCACCGTGGATGTCCGGCGCGTTCTCGAGCGGGCGTACGAGCGGGCGGTCGGCGCCGGCGGCGAACGGCACGTCGGTGATCCCGGCGATGCGGGCGACGGCGAGGGCGTTCCGGGTGACCTTCGGGAGCGTCTGGTTGCCGACGACGGTCGTGACGGCGAGCAGTTCGATCTCGGGGTTGCCGTGTGCCAGAAGGATGGCGATCGCGTCGTCGTGGCCTGGGTCGCAGTCGAGGATGATCTTGCGGGGCATGGTTCTCCACATCGTTGGGGTGCTGGGGGAGTCCGGCGTCGACGCGCGTAAAGCGCTTCAGGTCCGCCGGGAGCAGCCTACGTCAAGCGCTTTAGGTTCGCCAAACCGGGTCGTTCGGCCCAGGGTTCAGCCGTCCCGATACGATCGACGGGTGCCCCTCGAACCGAACGATCCCCAGCCCCGTGCCGCCCGTCGCGTCACGGCGGCGATGGTGGCAGAGCGGGCCGGGACGTCGGTCGCGACCGTGTCACTCGTCGCCAACGGCAAGGATGCCGGGCATGTGTCGGCACAGAACGCCGAACGGGTGCGCCAGGCGATCGCGGAGCTCGGCTACGTCGCCGACCACGCCGCGCGGGCGCTCGCGAGCGGGTCCAGCAACCTGGTCGTCTTCGTGACCCCGGACGCGTCGAACCCCTACTTCGGTGCGGTGATCCGGGGGCTCAGGGCCGGCCTCGGCGACGCGTACCAGCTGCTCGTGTCGGTGACCGGGGAGGGCGACGTGCCCACGGCAGCGGTGCTCGGCCGCTTGGCGGCCCTCCGGCCGGCCGGGGTCGTGGTCGACGCGCCGAGCGAGGCCTTCCTCGAGGAGCTCCGGCTCGACACCGCGCTCGTGTTGCTCGACGCACCCCGCCTTCCGACGACCACGGCGGAGGCCGCGTCCGGTGCAGTCGCCGCCGACCGACGTGCCGTCTCCGTCGACTTCGACCTCCTCGGCGGTGTCCGAGCGCTCCTCGACCACCTCCACGTCCTGGGTCACCGGCAGCTCGGGTACCTCGGCGGCCGCACGGCGACGGACACGTTCCTCCTGCGTCGATTGCTGCTCGAGCGCGAGGCTGCCGTGCGCGGTATGCGGGTGCACGCCGACGATCGCGCGGAGAGCATCATCGATCTCGAAGCGGCGGCCGCGGCATTCGTCGACAGCTGGCCGCGGTGGCGCGACTCCGGGGTGACCGCGCTGGTCTGCGCAACCGACACGCACGCGTACGGGGTGCTGCAGTCGGCGCGGGCGATGGGCATGCCGGTGCCGGGGGAGCTCGCGGTGGTCGGGTTCGACGACCTGGCGTCGTCGGTGGTGAGCGATCCGCCGTTGACGAGTGTGCGGTTGCCCGGTGAGGCGCTCGGTCGCGCGGGCGCCGAGCAACTCCTCGCCCGGATCGAGGGCCGGACGGTGGAACCCGCCCCGGTGATCGCTGCGGACCTCGTCATCCGCGCCTCGACGATCGGTCGCTGAGGCGGGGCGACGTCCGCCTGACCCCGCTCCACAACCGCGACCGTTCGCGTGACGTCGTGTGGTCCGCGCCTCCACACTGCGGTGCTCGTACGGGCGCGCCTACGCTCGCCGCATGTCCGATCGCTTCGTCGTCTCCGTCCCGCCCGATGCCGCTCCGCCCGACCCGCCGGGGGCGGCGGCCGACACCGAGCCCGCGCGTGCGGCCGAGTCGCGCGGGGTCACGGCGCTCGCCGACTTCGGGGCTCTTGCTCCCTACCTCGCCGATCCGGGGGTCACCGATCTCTTCGTGAACGGTTCGTCCGGCCTCTGGCTCGACCACGGTGCCGGGCTCGTCCGGGAGGCGGGGTGGCGCTCCGATGAGGCGACCATCCGAGCGCTCGCGGTGCGCCTGGTGGCGAGGGGCGGGCGGCACGTCGACGAGGCGACCCCGTGCGTCGACGTGCGTCTGCAGGACGGGGTGCGGGTGCACGTGGTCCTCCCGCCGGTGTCGACCCGGGGGACGTTGCTGTCCATCCGGGTGCCGCGGGACGAGGCGCTGGGGTTCGATGCGCTGCAGGCCGCCGGGATGTTCCCGGCGGCGGTCGCCGAGCTGCTGCGCGACGCGGTCGCGGCCCGGACGAACATCCTCATCACCGGCGCGGGTGGCTCCGGCAAGACGACGCTCCTCGGCGCCCTGCTCGGCCTCGCCTCACCCGCCGAGCGGCTCGTCGTGATCGAGGACGTCGCGGAGCTGAGGGTCCTCCACCCGCATGTCGTCGCACTCCAGTCGCGCCAGGCCAACCTGGAGGGGGCCGGCGGCATCGACCTCGAACGCCTCCTGCGCGAGGCCCTCCGCATGCGTCCCGACCGGCTCGTCCTCGGCGAGTGCCGGGGGCCCGAGGTGCGCGAGCTGCTGTCGGCGCTCAACACCGGGCACGACGGTGGTGCCGGCACTCTCCATGCGAACTCCGTGACCGACGTGCCCGCCCGTTTGGAGGCGCTCGGTGCGCTCGCCGGCATGAGTCAGGAGGCCGTCGCCCGTCAGGCGACGAGCGCGATCGGACTCATCGTGCACCTGGCACGGCTCCCGGTCGGCCGACAGGTGGTCGCGGTCGGCCGCCTCCTGATCGACGAACACGATCGCCTCTCCGTCGAGGAGCTACCGTGACCCGGCTACGGGTCCTGCGGCGAGTGCTCGCCGCGCTTCCCGGTGCGGCCCAACCCGATGACGACGGCCCGGCACGCGTGGCGCGCACCACCCGTCGTCTGGCCGTGCTGCTGGGTGCCGGCGTCGCACCCGGCAGCGCTTGGAGGCATCTGGCCCTGGAAGCGGACGCCGATGCGCGGACGCGATCAGCAGCGGGGTCCGTCGGGCTCGCGACGGATGAACCGGACGACGAAGCCGGCCCGACGAGCGATCATCGGGCCGACGCGGCGGTGCTGTCAGCGGTGGCCGATGCTGCAACGCACGGCGGCGACCTGCCGGCGGCGATCGCCGCCATCGCTGATCAGGAGACGGGTGCTGGCGCGCGCACAGCCTGGGCGGGCCTGGCAGCCGCTTGGCAGGTCGCTGCGATCAGCGGCGCACCACTCGGCGTCTGTCTGCGCGACCTCGCCGGGTCGCTGCGCGAGTTGGACCGCATCGGTCGCGACGTCGGCACAGCGCTCGCCGGACCGTCCGCGACGGCGAGGCTGGTGCTCTGGTTGCCGCTCGTCGCCGTCCTCCTCGGGATGGCCCTCGGCTTCGACACACTGCGGACGCTCTTCGCGACGCCTCCTGGGCTCTGCTGTCTCGCGGCGGGCGTGGTGTTCCTCATCCTCGGTGCGCGCTGGAGTTCGGCGCTCAGTGCACGGGCGGCCAGGCGCGACCCGGCACCGGGGTTGTCGCTCGACCTCGTCGCGGTGGCGATGGCGGGTGGGGGAGCGGCGCCGGCGGCCCGGTCGATCGTCGAGGAGGCGTGCGAGCGGTTCGCCGTCCCCTACGACGGTGCCACGATCACGAGCGTCCTCGCCCTGTCGGCCAGGGCGGGCATCCCCGCCGGTGAGCTGCTGCGCAGCGAGGCGGAGCAGCAGCGTGATCAGGCGCGGTCCGACGGTGAGCGGGCAGCCGCGATCCTCGCGACCCGCCTCATGATCCCGCTCGGGGTCTGCATCCTGCCGGCCTTCCTCCTCGTCGGTGTTGCTCCGCTCCTCCTCAGCGTCGTCACGTCGACGACGCTCGGCTTCTGAGGCCCTGGCCGCCGCCGACCCGCCCTGCTGCAGTCGCGGGTCTCCTTCAGCCGCGGGAGCGTGGCAGTGCGCGCCAGCAGCGTGCTCCGACGAGCACGGCGACGGCGATGATCACGATCGGCACGAGGATCCACGCGACGTCGCCGGACCAGCCGACGCCAATGCCGTCTCCGTTGGCGAAGGCGAGCACGTCGACGAAGAAGAACCGTGCGTGCGCTTCATCGAGTGTCGACTGCTCGACCACCGAGAGCATCCCGAGGGTGAACAGGGCGAACGAGAACCAGTAGGCGAGGATCGCGACACCGCCCCAGATGACCCCGATCGACCAGGTCGGTCGCAAGCGGGCCGGGTCGTCGGCGTAGCGGGCGGCCAGAGCGCGTGGTGAGCCGAGGTCGGCCACGGCGATCGTCATCGGTCGCTGATCGACCGAGAGCTCGTCCCGGAGTGAACGGATGATCGAACGGCGTTCCCGCCCCGTGACCACGGCCTCGAGGTGCCAGTCGAGGCGCTGCAGGTACGAGTCTCGTCGCCAGCGGTCCGCGACGCTCAGTCCGCGTGCAGCGCGCTCGGCGAGCAGGTCGTCCGCTGTGGGGCGCTTCTGATCGATCATGCTGATGCTCCTTCAGGGTCGATTCCTCGTTCGGCGATGTCGGTCATCGCCCTCCAGCGGGCGATGGCGTCGAGCCTCGCCGTGTCTCCTCGTTCGGTGATCGCGTAGTACTTCCGTGCTGGGCCGCCCGAGGAGGCGACCCGACGCGCGGTCACCAGTCCGTCGCGTTCGAACCGGCTGAGGACCGGATACACGACGCCGGTCGCCAGGTCGGCCAGACCGAGGGCTCGGAGCCGTTCGACGAGCTCGTATCCGTAGGTCTCGCCGCGGTGCACGGTGGACAGGATGAGCATCGGCAACACGCCTCGGAGGAGTTGCGAGTCGCGCGCCGCCAACTGTTCATCCATGACTATTACTCAAGCATGAATAGCCACTGGGTGCAAGGCGAGTTCGCTCCACAACCGGCCGGTCGACGCGGCCCGTCGCCGACATCGGCTCCGCCCGCGCGTCGCTGGACGCGGTCGCCGAACATGGAGGTGTTCGTGCCACGAGCGCAGCACTCCGGTGCGGGGAAGGAACATCATGATCACGATCGGTCGTCGAGTCGAGCAGCGTGTCACGCGCGAGGTGCGGCGCGTCCTGCAGGACGAACGGGGGTCCGCCACGGCGGAGTACGCGGTGGCCACGATGGCGGCCGTCGGGTTCGCCGGGCTCCTCGTCGCCATCCTCCGCGGAGACGAGGTGCGGGGCATCCTCACCGACCTCATCCGACGAGCCCTGACGGCGAACGGTTGAGTCGTGCGGCTGAAGGTGCCGGCATGGCGTTCGGAGGACGGCGCGGTGACGGCGGAGTTCGCGGTCGTCGTCCCGGCCGTCGTCCTCGTGCTGGCGATGGGGCTCTCCGCGGTGCAGGTCGGGCTGACCCAGCTCCGTGCGACCGACGCGGCGGCGGACGCCGCCCGGAGTCTGGGGCGAGGCGACGATGCCGGGACTGCGGCGGGCCGGGTCGCGCGCGTCCTCCCGGGGGCCACCATGACGAGTGGGGCGGAAGGCGACCTCGTCTGCGTGCGGGTCGACGCGGTGGGCGGATCCGGCCTGGCCGCCGTCGTCCCGGTGTCGGCGTCCTCGTGTGCCATGGGCGGCGGCCGATGAGCGTGAGGTGGCGCCTCCTGGTCCTCCGCACGAAGGACGGGATCCAGGAGGAGAGCGGAGCCGGGTCGGTTCTGGCGGCAGGCATCCTCGGCGCCCTGGTCGCCGTCCTCCTGGCGACGCTGCCCGCGGTGACGCTGTTCGCCGCTCATCAGCGAGCGGCGAATGCAGCCGACGCAGCCGCGTTGGCGGCAGCCGACACCGCGTCCGGCCGCCTCCCAGGCTTCCCCTGCGAAACTGCTCGCATGGTCGCGGCGCGCAATGCGGCGTCGCTCGGCACCTGCAGTGTGGAGGGCGTCACCGTCCTCGTCGACGCCACTGTCGACACGGCCTTCGGCGCCATCACCGTCGCCGCGAGAGCCGGACCTCCTCCGGAGGCATCCGGCACCGTCGTCGGGGTGCCCGTGACCGCCACCTATTAAGAGGTAGCGGTGAGAACGGTCAGCCCTGACCGGAGTCGGTCGTGAAGACCGCCTCCAGGAAGCGGTAGTCGACGGCGCTCGGGGCACCGGAGTCGTCGTACTCCTCGCCGGTCGTCCGGGCGTACCGGTAGACCTTGCCGGCGGTGCCGCTCGGCACGTCGACGGTGGGCGTCGGTGATCCGTGGTCGCTGAGTCGGGCGCTGATCGTCTTGCCCTCCAGTGGACCGTCGGTCAACTTCACGGTGTAACTCGTCTGGGTACTCATGGCAGACATTCTGCTCCGAACGCCGCAGAACGCAAGGGGATGGACACGCGCGTGGCCGCCCCACGATTGGACAAGCCTGCTGTGCACGTGTGTATGGTGTGCCTGATGGAAGGAGCCTCGTGGCAGGCAAGAAACTCGTGATCGTAGAGTCACCGACCAAGATGAAGTCGATCGCCGGATATCTCGGTGACGACTACGAGGTGCTGTCCTCGGTCGGTCACATCCGCGACCTCATCGAGCCGAAGAACCTTCCCGCCGAGCTCAAGAAGGGCTCGCTCGGCAAGTTCTCGGTCGACGTCGACAACGGCTTCGAGCCGTACTACGTCGTCTCCGACGCGAAGAAGAAGACCGTCGCGGACCTCAAGCGCGCACTCAAGAACGCCGACGAACTCCTCCTCGCGACTGATGAGGACCGCGAAGGCGAAGCCATCGCGTGGCACCTCCTGCAGGTCCTGCAGCCCAAGGTCCCCGTCAGCCGCATGGTCTTCCACGAGATCACCAAGGACGCCATCCTCGCCGCGAAGGACAAGACGCGACCCCTCGACACCGACCTCGTCGACGCCCAGGAGACCCGCCGGATCCTCGACCGCCTGTACGGGTACGAGATCTCGCCCGTGCTCTGGCGCAAGGTCGGCCCCGGACTGAGCGCCGGACGCGTGCAGTCCGCCGCCACCCGACTCGTCGTCGACCGGGAGCGCGAACGCCTCGCCTTCCGCGCCGCCTCCTACTGGGACGTCGTCGCCCGCTTCCTCCCGGAGGCAGACGCCACCGGAGCGCCGTTCACCGCGCGCCTCGTCCGGCTCGACGGCGACCGCGTCGCCACCGGCCGCGACTTCGACGACCTCGGACAGCTCAAGGGCAGTGCGGTCCCGCTCGACGAACAGCGGGCCACGGCGCTCGCCGCAGCACTCGAGCAGTCGAAGGCGACCGTCCTCTCCGTCGAGTCCAAGCCGTACTCCCGCCGTCCGGCGGCTCCCTTCACGACCTCCACGCTCCAGCAGGAGGCCGGTCGCAAGCTCCGCTTCTCCGCACGCCAGACGATGAGCGTCGCGCAGTCGCTGTACGAGAACGGCTACATCACCTACATGCGTACCGACTCGCCCTCGCTGAGCAAGCAGGCGATCGACGCGGCCCGGAAGCAGGCTGCTGCGCTCTACGGTGCCGAGACGGTGCCCGACAAGCCGCGCCTCTACAGCGGCAAGAGCAAGAACGCGCAGGAGGCGCACGAGGCGATCCGTCCCTCGGGCGACACGTTCCGTACGCCGTCCTCGCTCGCGTCGACCCTCCGCGGCAACGACTTCAAGCTGTACGACCTGATCTGGAAGCGCACCGTCGCCAGCCAGATGGCCGACGCGAAGGGTTCCACCGCGACGATCACGCTCGAGTCGAAGACCGACGTGGGCCGCGCCGAGTTCACCGCCTCCGGCACCGTCATCACCTTCCGCGGCTTCCTCGCCGCTTACGAAGAGGGCCAGGACGAGGACCGCAACTCGCAGGACGACGCGTCCGAGGCGAAGTTGCCGCCCCTCACCGAAGGCCAGCAGCTCGGCATCGAGGACCCGGAGGCGAAGGGGCACGAGACCTCGCCGCCCCCGCGGTACACCGAGGCCAGCCTGGTGAAGCGACTCGAGGAGCTCGGCATCGGGCGACCATCCACGTTCGCATCGATCATCTCCACGATCATCGACCGCGGCTACGTGACGCAGCGCGGCCAGGCGCTCATCCCCAGCTGGGTGGCGTTCAGCGTCGTCCGTCTCCTGGAGGAGTACTTCGAGGAGCTCGTCGAGTACGACTTCACCGCGGAGATGGAGAACGACCTCGACCGGATCGCCGGCGGCTCGGTCGACCGCGTCGACTGGCTCAAGGGCTTCTACTTCGGTGACGACTCGGGTCGCGGCCTGCGTCAGGTCATCGACAACCTGGGCGACATCGACGCCCGCCGCATCAACTCGATCGTCATCGACGACGGGGTCACGCTCCGCATCGGCAAGTACGGCCCGTACCTCGAGGTCACGCCCGACGGTCCGCCGCCGGCCGAGGGTGAGGAAGCCCCGACGCCGCGTCGGGTCAACCTGCCCGAGGATCTCGCGCCCGACGAACTGACACCAGCGAAGGCGCACGAGCTCATCGACGCACCCGTCGTCGGCGATCGCGTCATCGGCGTGAACCCGACGACCGGCAAGGAGATCGTCGCGAAGGACGGACGCTTCGGCCCGTACATCACCGAGGTCGACCCGGAGCCCGAGGCGGAGCTCTCCGTCGACACGGCGACCGGCGAGGTGACCGAGCCTGCTGCGGGTGCCAAGAAGAAGGCCCCCGCCAAGAAGAAGGCGGCGGCCGAGAAGCCCCGCACCGCGTCGCTCTTCAAGTCGATGGACCTCGCGACCATCGACCTCGAGACCGCGCTCAAGCTCCTCGACCTGCCTCGCGTCGTCGGCGCCGACCCCGAGTCGGGCGAGGAGATCCTCGCGCAGAACGGTCGCTACGGTCCGTACCTGAAGAAGGGCACCGACACCCGGTCGCTCACCTCCGAGGACGACATCTTCGCGGTCGACCTCGCCGGTGCCGTCGAGCTGTTCGCACAGCCCAAGTACGGAGCCCGGAAGGCGTCGAGCGCCCTCAAGGAGTTCGAGGCCGACCCCGAGAGCGGGAAGCCGATCAAGATCAAGGACGGCCGCTTCGGCGCCTACGTGACCGACGGCGTGACCAACGCGACGATCCCGCGTGGCGAGGAGGTCGACGACGTCGACTTCGAGCGAGCGGTCCAGCTCCTCGCGGACAAGCGCGCGAAGGGCCCGGCGAAGCCGAAGGCCGGTCGTAAGGCTCCCGCGAAGAAGGCCCCTGCGAAGAAGGCTCCGGCCAAGAAGACTGCCGCGGCGAAGACGGGGACCGCCAAGACGGCGGCCACGAAGTCCGCGACGGCCACGTCGACCGCCCGTTCGGAAGCGGCGAAGAAGGCTGCCGCGACCCGCGCCGCGAACAAGGCGGCTGCGGCGAAGGCCGACGCCGTCACGTGAGCGAGGGAGAACGCCCTCGGGGCCTGTTCATCACCCTCGAGGGCGGCGACGGTGTCGGGAAGTCGACGCAGGCTCGACTCCTGAGCGACTGGTTCGAGCAGCAGGGGCGGACGGTCGTCCGAACCCGTGAGCCGGGCGGCAGTGAGCTCGGTGTCGAGATCCGCGAGATCGTGTTGCATCACCGAGGCGACATCAGCCCGCGTGCCGAGGCCCTGCTCTACGCAGCGGACCGTGCTCACCACATCGCCACCGTGGTGCGCCCGGCCCTCGCGAGGGGCGAGGTCGTCCTGCAGGACCGGTACCTCGACTCGTCGGTCGCCTATCAGGGCAGCGGACGCGTGCTCGACGCCGAGCAGATCCGCAGCATCTCGCTCTGGGCCGCCGAGGACCTCCTGCCCGACGTGACCGTGCTCCTCGACCTGGACGTCGCGGTCGCCCGTGGTCGTCTCGACAACGCCAACAAGCGGTTCGACCGGCTCGAGGCCGAGGCGCAGGACTTCCACACCCGGGTGCGGGAGTCGTTCCTCGCCCTCGCGGCAGCGGAGCCCGAGCGGTTCCTCATCGTCGACGCGTCGCTCCCACCCGAGCAACTCGCCGCCGACATCCAGGCCCGCATCGCACCGCTCCTCTGAGCACACCCCCTCCCGGTCCCTGAGCGCACCCCACTCCGGTTCCTGAGCCTGTCGAAGGGCACACCCTCCCGGGTCCCTGAGCCAACACCGTTCCGGTCCCTGAGCGCACATCTCCCCGGTCCCTGAGCTTGTCGAAGGGCCCCGCCTGCTCAGGTCGGTACCGCCCGGTATCGTAGACGCATGGCTTCCTGGACCGACTTGACGGGTCAACGCGACGCGATCGAGCTCCTCCAGTCGGCGTCGGACCCGGTCACGCCCAAGGGCCTCACCCACGCCTGGCTCATCACCGGGCCGCCCGGTTCGGGGCGGTCGACCCTCGCCTACGCGTTCGCCGCCGCGCTCCTCAGCCGCGAGCCCGGGGGCGACGACGTCACCCGTCGTCAGGTGGAGGCGCGCACCCACCCCGACCTCTCCGCGCTGAGTACCGATCGCGTCATCATCACGATCGACGAGGTCCGCGACCTCGTCCGGAACGCCTACCGCGCGCCATCCGTCGGTCGCTTCCGCGTCATGGTCGTCGAGGACGCCGACCGCATGACCGAGCGCACCTCCAATCTGCTCTTGAAGTCGCTCGAGGAACCGCCGAGCAGCACGATCTGGGTGCTGTGCGCGCCGAGCGAGGCCGACCTGTTGCCCACCATCCGGTCGCGCGTCCGCTCGGTCCGCCTCGGCGTCCCCACCATCGACGACGTCGCCGAGCTGCTGGAACGGCGCGACGGCGTGGCGCCCGAACTCGCCGAACGCGCCGCCCGCGAGGCGCAGAGCCACGTCGGCATGGCCCACCGCCTCGCGACCGACCCCGGCGCACGGCAGCGCCGCGAGTCCACGCTCCGTGCCGTGCTCGACATCCGGAGTGCCGGCCAGGCGGTCGTCACCGCTGGTCGCCTCCTGGAGCTGGCGGGCGACGACGCGAAGGCGTACACCTCGCTCCGCGACGAGGCCGAGCGGGAGAGCACACTGCGCTCACTCGGCGTCGAGCCCGGTCAGTCGGTCCCGCCGGCCCTCCGCTCGCAGGTCCGGGCGATGGAGGAGGACCAGAAGCGGCGCGCCACCCGCAGCCTGCGCGACGGGCTCGACCGGATCATGGTCGACCTGCTCTCGCTGTACCGCGACATCGTGCTCCTGCAGCTGGGGCACGACGCCACGATCATCAACCGTGAATTGCGTCCGGAACTCGAGGAAGCCGCTCGCCGGACGACGCCTGCGGTTACGATCGAAACCTTGGAGGCGATCTCCGTCGCCCGCACACGAATCGAAGGGAACGTCGCCCCGGCGCTGGCCTTGGAGGCCATGCTCGTGTCGGCGGTCCGGTAGGGAGCCTCTGTGACTTCGCCCAGGCAGCAGCCGTCTGACTCGACGGGATCGACCGGTGCACCCCGTCGCAGGGGTCCCGGTGCGCGCCGTACGGCGCGGGTCGCCCTGGTGGCCGGTCTCGCGGTCGCGGCACTCACCCTGAGCGGGTGCGTGACGGCCTTCCTGCCGCCGAAGGCCGCCGAGCCGACGACGTCGTCCTCCTCGCCGGCGACGAGCGACGTCGACGCCGAGCTGAAGCCCTTCTACGAGCAGCAGCTCGACTGGAAGACCAGCGGCTGTGCCGACGGCTTCGAGTGCGCCACGGCGAAGGCGCCCATCGACTGGGACAACCCCTCGGACGGCGAACTCTCCCTGGCGCTCGTGCGTCACCAGGCGACGAACGGCAAGCCGATCGGCTCGCTTTTCATGAACCCCGGCGGACCGGGTGGTTCCGGTTACAGCCTCGTCGCCGACAGCCTCGACTTCGCCGTCGACAAGGACCTCCAGGAGAACTTCGACGTCGTCGGTTTCGACCCGCGCGGTGTCGGCAAGTCGACGCCGGTGACCTGCCTGACCGACTCCGAGATGGACGCGTACCTGTACGACGTGACGCCAGGGAAGCGCGGCTCCGACGAGTGGATCGCCGCGAACGAGAAGGCCGCGAAGGACTTCGGAGACGCGTGTGCGGAGGAGACGGGCAAGATGCTCGAATTCGTCGACACGCAGAGCGCCGCGAAGGACCTCGACATGCTGCGCGCCGCCGTCGGCGACAAGCAGCTCTACTACCTCGGCTACTCGTACGGCACCTTCCTCGGCGCGACGTACGCGGAGCTCTTCCCGAAGAACGTCGGGCGCCTCGTGCTCGACGGTGCGATCGACCCGTCGACGTCGAACTTCGAGGTCGTCAAGGAGCAGGCCAAGGGCTTCGAGAGTGCTCTGCGCGCCTACCTCGAGGACTGCATGACGGGCAAGGACTGCCCGTTCAAGGGCTCCGTCGACAGCGCGATGACCGAGATCAAGACGCTCCTCGACGAGGTCGACGCGAACCCGATCCCCGGCGACGACGGACGTGAGCTGGGCGGCAACACCCTGCTCACGGCGATCATCTACCCGCTGTACCAGGCCGATGCCTGGCCCTACCTCAGCCAGATGTTCGACGAGGTCATGCAGGGCGGGACCGACATCGCGTTCCAGTTCGCCGACGGTTACAACGGTCGCAACGAGTCCGGCAAGTACGCCGACAACCAGACCGAGGCCTTCAACGCGATCAACTGCCTCGATTACAGCTACGACGACGACAAGACGAAGATGGCCGACGAGGCGAAGCAGCTGGAGGAGGCGGCTCCCGTGATCGGCGAGTACATGGCCTACGGCGACACGTTCTGCGCCAACTGGCCGTACCAGACGCGGACCGAGCGTGGGGAGATCCACGCGAAGGGTGCTGCGCCGATCCTCGTCGTCGGGACGACGAACGACCCGGCCACGCCGTACGTCTGGGCGCAGAACCTCGCGGAGCAGCTCGTCAAGGGTCAGCTGATCACCTACAAGGGTGAGGGTCACACGGGCTACAACAAGGGCAGCGACTGCGTGAACCAGGCGGTCGATCAGTACCTCATCGACGGCACGGTGCCGTCGAAGGACCCGATGTGCAGTTGACGGCGGGATCCTGATGACCATGACGGCGCCGGCTGAACTCGGGCTCCGCGAGCGGAAGCGGCTCGCGACGCGTCGGGCGATCCAGCACGCGGTGCTGACGCTCGCGAGTGAGCAGGGGCTCGAGAACGTGACGGTCGAGGAGGTGAGCCGTCGGGCGGAGGTCTCGCCGCGGACCTTCTTCAACTACTTCGGGACGAAGGAGGAGGCGCTGATCGGCGACATCCCGCTGATCCCAGATGGAGACGCCCTGCACGCCTTCCTCACCGCGGGGCCCGCCACCGATGTACTCACCGATCTGGGGGAGCTCCTGGCCCGGACCGTGGGTGACGCCGACGAGGACATCGAGATCCACCATCTCCGCAAGGACGTCCTGCGCGACCACCCGCACCTGCTCGGTGCGCGGATCGCGAGCATGCGCGGCTTCGAGGAGGGCCTCTACAAGGTCGTCGAGCGCCGGGTGCTGAACGACGACCCGACGCTCGTGGAGGACGCGGAGGCGCTGTTCGACCGCTGCTGGATGGTGACGATGGTGGGTTTCGCCGGCCTGCGTCACGCCTGGCGCTGCTGGGCCGATGCGCCGACCCCCGGGTCCCTCGCCGAGCGGATCCGTCGTTCTTTCGCCGAGCTGTACACGACGGTCCAAAAGCTGCGCTAACATGGATACTCGTGCGCCGGGCGACCAGCGCACGCGCCGCCCTAGCTCAGTCGGCAGAGCATCTCACTCGTAATGAGAAGGTCAAGGGTTCGATTCCCTTGGGCGGCTCCACCAGCATCACCCGGCCGTTGTCCTGGAAAACCCAGGTCAGCGGCTTTTTTCTTGCCTCGATCTATCCACGATCGCCTCGCAATTCTGGCGGGCAGGTGTGGTTTTGGGCCCGATTGACAGCAACGCTGACAGCAACGGCTGACAGCAACGCCCACGGACGCCGACGAACCGCGGCGCACGACAGTGGTCAGTCGAGGCTCGGGCCTCGATCGGTGAGCGCGGAGTTCATCGCCGCAGAAGCGCTCTTCAGCGTCGCCGGGGCAACATGCGAGTAGATGTCGGAGGTGATCGCCATGTTCGAGTGTCCAAGGATCTCCATGACGACTCGCATCTGCACGCCCTGCGAGAGGAGCAGGGATGCGCAGGTGTGGCGCATGTCGTGAAAACGGATGCGGCGGACGCCCGCGGCCGCGATGTCCTTGTCGAAGGTTCGACGCAGGTTGCTGGGCTCGATCGGTGTGCCGATCTTCGTCGTGAAGACCAGCCCAGTGTCGTCCCACGCTGGTCCTGCAGATCGGCGGTCGCCATCTTGGATCGCGTGCCGCCGTCTCAATGCATCGGCGGCACGTTCGGGCAGGGGGAGTGTTCGTCGGGAGCGCTTGGTCTTGGTGGGGCCGATGCTCATGCCCTGGCCGACGCCGGCGCGATGTGCCGTCTGACGAACCCGGAGCTCTGTTCGTTCGGCGTTGATGTCAATCCAGCGCAGGCCCAAGAGCTCGCCTCGCCTCAGACCGAGGGTGAGCGCCAGGGTATAGATCTCGGCGAACTGCGACTCACGACTGGACTCGAGGAAGGTCGAGGCATCCTCGGCAGTCCAGGGCTCAACCTCTGAGTCATCGAGTTTCGGTGCTCGGACAAGCGAGGCGACGTTCCGAGCAATGTGTTGTTCTCTGGCTGCCTCGGCGAGGATGCTTCTCAGCACTGCGTGGGCGAGTCGCACGGTGTGCGCTGATACGCCGGTGCGGGCGATGGCGGTGTGCATCTCGCGCACGTGCGCTGGCGTGATCTGCTCGAGCTTCTTTGTCCCGAGCGCGGGCAGTATGTGCTTCCCAAGGATCCATTCGTAGTTGGCGCGTGTCGTCGGGCGGAGCGCGGTCGGAGCGACGTGCTGCATCCAGTGCGCCGCGTACGTCTGCATCGTCCAGCCCGACACTGCCGTCGGCACACCGCTGTCTGTCTGCGTGATGAGGTCACGGACCTTGGCCGCGACCTCTGCCTTGGTGCGACCGTAGACCTGTCGGCGCTTCTGTGATCCGTCCGGCGCCAACACATAGGTGGCACCTGTCCATCTCCCATCGGTGCGCTTGTAGATCGACCCCTCGCCGTTTGCCCGCTGACTCACGCCTGGTCTTCACCTGCGAGGTGCTGGGCAAAGCGGTGCAGCGCTGCGACGGGGATGCGTCTGGCGCGACCGATCTTGACGCTGGAAAGGTGACCCAACCTCATGAGGTCGTAGACGGTGGATCGTCCCACCCCGAGCGATTCCGCTGCTTCTTCGGCGGTGAGCAAGAGCTTGTCGATTGGCATCATGATCCGATCAGTCATTGGGCTGCCGAGTGGATGCCCTTTGGCTGCTCTTGCTGCCTAGCGAACGAAGCGGCGGACTTCAGCGGATTGCGTCAGCTAGTGAGCGTTCAGACGCCACTTCCACTTCGAAGACGATTTCTCCGGGGAAGCTGCCCAAATCGAGTCGACTGCTCGACCGAATGCCGTTCCGCCCGGCCCTTCGCGCGGCTGCGCGCCAGCGGTTCCGGCAGGTTGCCGGAACCTCATGCACCGACGGCATCGCCGGCAGCAGTTCCGATTCCTGGCCGGGCGGATCACAAAGCGGACTGGGCCCGCTGCCTCCGTCCGCGCCGATCCGAGCGCTGACTGCAGCGCGAGTGCCGCAAAGTCAGGACACTGACCCGCCGAGGTGCGTTCTCAGTCCGAACGGGTCAGTATGCCCTGGGGGCGCCGCGGCGTTCGTCTCAGATGGTCACCGAGGCTCACAGCGACCCCCTTTCGGCGATGCCGGTCCATGACCACATGCGATACCGAGGCATCCAACCTTGCTCGTGATCGGGGAGCCGATGGTCAGGACCCGAGAACGACCTTGACGAGCGCCACCGCGGCACCGACCATGGCGAGCAGGATCCCGGCAGCGAAGGTGCGGAACGACGGGCGCTCCTGCCGGATCCGAGCGACGACCGGGCCGATCAGCGCAAGCCGGACGATCAGGTAAGCCAGGGCGGTGACCTCCGCCACGAAGCCGGAGACGTTGCTCACCCAGGCCAGGCCCAACACCGCCGCCGGGAAGAAGGCCGACGTCAGCACCGGGAGGGAGTCGCGCAGCTCAGCGCGGATGATCGCAGGCGTCAACCGTTCGTCGCTCCTGGCGCGTCGCCCGATCGATTCGGCGAACGTGTGCGCCAGGAAGGTGGTGAACGCCGTGGCGAGCACGTACCAGAAGCTGCCGCCGTTCTCGGCGTTCACCGCCGTGAGGGGTGCGATCGTGGCGAGGATCACGATGTTGCCGTAGACGTAGGCCGTGATCCGGCTGGAGGCGTCCTCCCGAGACAGCCTCGGCCCCGAGGGCACCTGAGGTTCGGTCATGCCATCCACCGGAACGGGGTGATCCCGGCGGTTCGTGATCGCAGGCTGCAGCGTCGCATGGAACTCCTCAGGATGGTCGGATGTGCTGCGCATGGGTGAGTCGTCTGGAGCGGAAGGGCCCGCGTTGTTCCAGGCCTAGTAGTACTCGCCTTGGCGATAGTCCCAGCTGGTGAAGGTGTCGGCCAGAAGCATCATGATGCGGTCGACGGCGAGTCCTTTGCGAATGAGCGTCGGGCAGGGAGCGATCGATCGCTGGCCGTTCTGTTCGGGTACAAGGGCGCCCGACGGGTCGACCATGGACACCATGACGCCTTGCTCATAGCGAGTGTCCACGCTCGTGTCCGGTTGGATCGAGGCGACGTAGTCGTCGGCTTCGATGATCACGTCGGCAGCTTCCGTGATGCGATCACCGATTCCTTCGACGAGCCCGCGGTTCCCTTGGCCAGACGGGTTCGCGGAGCTGGCGAATGCGATCTTGCCGTGGTCTTCGTAGAGTTGGCGGGCCACGTTCTCGGCGGGAACACCGAACTTGATGACGAAGCAGGACGTGCCGCGGGCGTCCATCATGAGCTGGTGGGACCCATCGGACGGAATGGCCTTCTTCCCGGCGTCGCTCCACGGGAGAATGCAGCCGAGCAGCACGTCCTCGTTCCAGCACCGCTCGTAGAGGGAGTCGATCTCCGGGGTGAGCTGGGCGAGTTCGCGAAGCATGTCGAGTGAGCTCACCAGGACGACGCCCGGCTTGTTCCGGTGGCGCTCCTTGGCGTCGAACTTGCGGTCGAGCCCTCGACGATCGCTCGTCATGATGATGTACCCGACTTTCGTTGGGACGACCGCGATACCGCCTGCTCCCGACAGAAGCTCGACCGCTTCGGTTGGGGTGCCGCCGGCCCAGCGGATTGGCGTGGTGCTCATGAGGCTCCGTTCGATATGCAATGAATCGTCGGATGGCCAGGAGCGGATGCTCCTGATCTCATACGGCTTGCTTAGTCGATCGTCTGAGCTAGACGATCGTATGGCTGAGTCGATCCCAACAATCTGAGAGCGAGGGTGATGCCGGGGGATCTCCAGGTCCTTCATGGCACAGCCCCAGGTTCGCCGGGAGTGCTGTGACGGACAGGAGGCCCACGACACCCTGATGGACCCCGAGTGCTTCGAGGGTCCATCCATCTCGGCTGACGCATTCGGATGAACGAGAGACCCGGCCGGTGTCCCGAGCGCCGTTTCGTAGAGGTTCAAGAGACCCTGGCCCGTCGAGCGCGCGCAGGCTCCAGTCGACCCCGCGCACGGTCGTTCCGGGTGACTCGCTCCCAACCGTCGCGCAACGGGTTTCATTCAGCTGTCGACGAAGCCTCACATCACTGGGTCGGAGCGGTGACCAGCGGCGGTTGTCCAGACGTCCGATGGTTCAGGATCATCGAGTGGCAGGCCAACCTCGTTGGTGAGTGCCGTGGTCAGTAGCTGAGGTCGGGGAGGAGGAGCCCTCCGACGATCGCGACGATGCCGAGGCCGATGAAGGCGAGCGAGACGAGCGTCGCGCCGGTGACGCGGAGCAGTGTCGACGTCCGACGGTGACGACGGTCCTCGAGCGACCCGACGCCGCGCGCCGCCCGGATCGCCCGCCAAGCGCTCGGAACACACCCGAGCACCGCGACGGCGGTCAGGATCTGCGCGATCCGGATGACGATCGCCGACGGCGCCGGTCCGTCAGAGATGAGCGCCTGCGCGACGACGGCCCAGAACGGTGCCGCGGCGATCAGAGCGAGGATCGATCCCCGCGTCCACCAGGTGAGCACGCGTCCACGTCGATCGGAGGCTATGGGCTGATCGCGGCCCGCGCGATGCAGGGCTCCGAGCGGCCACGCGATCAGGGCG
Source organism: Plantibacter sp. CFBP 8804 (assembly GCF_014841225.1). Taxonomy (NCBI): domain Bacteria; kingdom Bacillati; phylum Actinomycetota; class Actinomycetes; order Micrococcales; family Microbacteriaceae; genus Plantibacter; species Plantibacter sp. CFBP 8804. Next base: position 27,838 of record NZ_JACYTU010000008.1, on the reverse strand, counting down.
AGGACGAGGATGATCAGCGACAGGGCGGCGACGGTCGGGACCAGCGCACGCTCGGTCGGCATGGGCTGCATCGTGAACGCCGGATCGAACCCGACGGCCGTGACGACGTCCCCGTCCGTTGTAGCGGCGACCCGGCGCTGACCGCCGATCTCCTGCCAGACCCACGGTTCGACCTCCGTGAAGCGGAGCGGTGTCCCGGCGCTGTCGGTGATCGCGGAGATCGTGACCACCCCGTCCTGCTCGGCGGTGACCTCCACGCTCGAGAGGATGTAGAACAGGCGCACGAACGTCGACTCGCCTCGTCGGGACAGTTGATACGTACCGGCCAGCGCGGCGCCGTGATCCGCCGCCGTCTCGAGGGCCGCGGGGGCCGGCCGCTCCTCGGGGAAGTACCGATCGGCGAACCCGGTTGTGATCGCATCGCGGATCGCCGTCGTCGAGTCACCGTTGATGCCGGTGCTGTTGAGGGAGATGAAGATCCCGGCGTCGTCGTCGGGGTAGATCTCGAGCTGAGCGTGGAAGGCGGTCAGGTCGCCGGCGTGGCTGAGGACGCGGTGTCCGTTCCGGTCTCGCTCGAAGAAACCGAGGGTCATCTGCGGACCGTTCACCAGGTTCCCCAACTGTTCCTCGCCGAGCGCCGGGGCATGCATCTCGTCGAGCGTCTCAGGGGAGAGGAGAGTGTGCCCGTCGGCGGCGGGGTGACCGAGCTGTGCGTTCATGAAGTTCGCCAGATCTCCAGCGGTTCCGCTGACGGCACCCGCCGGCGACGGACTGACCACTTCGAAGGGCACCTCCGGTGATCCGGCGAACCGGTACCCGGCCGACATGTCCTGCTGCCGTTCGGGTGAGAGTGGCTGTTCGTACGTCGCGCCGTCCATGTCGGCTGCGTCGAGGATGTGCTCGGTGGCGTACTCCTCGAACGGTCGTCCGGTGACGCGTTCGACCACGTAGGCGGCGAGCCCGTTGGAGTAGTTGGAGTAGGACGGTGTGGTGCCCGGCTCGAACAGCTGCACGGGTGGATCGATGGACACCGTGTCGCGGAGGGGCTTCGGCTCGGCGGGCGCGGAGGCGATGAGGCCGCCCAGCTGATCCTCGAAGCCGGCAGTGTGCGTCAGGAGGTGACGGAGGGTGACGGGGGTGTCGAACGTCACCGGCAGGGTGAAGTCGAGGTAGGACTGGACGGGTTCGTCCAGATCGACGGCACCCGCTTCGACCTGCTGCATGACCGCGGTCGCCGTGATCAGCTTCGACACGGAGCCGATCCTGAACAGCGTCCGGTCGACGTCGACCGTCGCGGGCTCGGCCGTCCCGGTGGCGGCCTTCGACACGCCGTAGCCGCGCTCAGCCACGATCTCGCCGCCGCTCACCACCGACACGACGGCGCCGGCGATCCCCTCACGTTCGAGCGCGGCGGGCAGCAGCCCGTCGAGCCAGTCGGTCGTGTCCTGCGAGGTCAAGGCGGCCGTCTCGCTCTGAGGCGTCAACTCCGCGGGTTCTACCGCCAGTGCCGATCCGGCGGCCGGTGCGGCACCGCAGGCGATCGCCCCCGCGACCGCGAAGGCGAGCATTCGCCATCCCCGGGATCGAGGAGCCGTCAGGGCAGGGCGGCCGGATCTGCGATGGGTGTCGTTCACAGAAGCCAGTCGACCATCATTCATCCCTCAGCACCAAAACGAGGGCGTCCGACGTCGGGGTAGGCAGGAGCAGGCCGGGTATCAATTGACGGTCCGGCGTCCGATGGATGACCAAGGCCCAGGCCCTGCCGCGGGGTGCGTGGCGTGACTGAGGGCGTCCCGGCAGTGTTCGTGTGTGAACGCGACGACCAGTCCCAAAGTCGCGGCCAGACGCGCGCACCGCAGGTTGGATTCTAAACTTCGACGGTTGAGAGAGACGTCGTCAACGCGGCTAGTCCGCGCTCTCGAGCCAGTGCGCACTCGCCGTCGAGACGTCGACCCGCTCACGCCGGCGCGGTTGCGCGCTGCCGACGCTCGTAGGCGCGCGCTGCGCGAACCCTGTCGCCGCACCGGGTCGAGCACCAATGGCGCCGAGCGTGCGTGCGGAGGAGGAACCGGTCGCATGGCGCTGCGGCGCATTGCGCCAACCGCGACACTTGCTGGTCGCTCAACATCGCCGCTGCATCCTCCGCGAGCTGGGCGATTGCGTGCTCAACCAGCAACGTCGTCGGGTGCTCCGCCACGCGGGAGAAGCCCGTGTTCGGCGCATACTTGAGGATCGGGACCGCTGGTGCTGCAATCAACCCCGAGTTCAGGTGTTGTAGCGCGACAGCTGGAGGAGCCTGCCCTTCCACCTGTGCTCGGAACAGGTCTCGGAGCGCCTCTCGGAATCCGGCCAGCTGGTTCTGGCAGTACGGGAGGAGCGTGGTGTCCGAGGGCACAAGACCATTTTCGATGAGCCAGGCGGTGGCTGTATCAGGACTCTCGAGCTCATCGACTCGGCGACCGCCGGGGAGCAGCACCCTGCTGTTCGCAAGTACGAGGCTGGGGTGCTCAGATTCGCCTGGGGCAGGCGGAAGGGTGATCCTCGTCATGTTCTCACGGTAGCAAAGAAGGGATGCCGTGAGAACGTGTTAGGCTCATCATCACGTTATTCACGGCCTTTTGCCATGAGAAGTGAGATGAAATGATGACTGCTGCTAGCTCTTCTGGAACCGCACCGTTCGGCCTGTCCGTGTTGGACAACGCGCTGACCGGTATCGGTACCTCGGCCAGTGAGGCGTACCGTGAGGTGATCGCCCTGGCGCAGCTGGCTGATCGACGCGGTTTTCAGCGCTACTGGATGTCGGAGCATCACGCGATGCCTGGCGCCTCCACCTCCTCTCCCCAGATGATGCTGGCTCGGCTGACGGGCGAGACGCAACGCATCCGGCTCGGAGCCGGTGGAATCATGCTCCCCAATCACTCACCTCTCCTGATCGCGGAGCAGTTCGGCATGCTGAGCGCGCTCGCGCCCGGTCGTATCGATCTCGGCGTGGGGCGCGCTCCCGGTACCGATCAAGCAACGGCTGCCGCGCTGCGCCGACGGCACGATCACGACGACCGCTTTCCGGAGCAGATCGGGGAACTCGTCGGCTTCCTCGAGGATGATTTCCCGGAGGGGCACCCGTACCGGGCTGTGCATGCCGTGCCAGGGCCTTGGCAGGCTGAACAGAACCGGGTTCCGCACACCGAGGGGCTCCCTGAGCTCTGGACTTTGGGGTCCTCCACGTATTCCGCTCATCTGGCTGCCCGGCTCGGGCGCCCCTACGCGTTCGCCCTGCAGTTCGGTCGGGCTGATGTCACCAGCGCCCTGCGGATCTACCGTGACGCCTTCCGGCCCTCTCCGGCGCTAGCCGAACCACGCGTCATGGTCAGTGTCTCGGTTGCGGCTCACGATGATCCGGAAGAGGCGCGTCGACAGACGAGTTCGACGGCGATGGCAATGCTGCGGATGTTCCAGCGCAAGCCCTACGCTCTGCTCTCCCCGGACGAGGTCGCAGCGTATCCGGCCACACTCGATGAGCGTCAAGTGCTCGACATGTACATGGCGAACACCCTGCACGGAACCGGTTCCGAGGTCGGACTGGCGCTGGAACGCCTGCACGAGCAGACGTCCGCCGACGAGATCATGCTTGTTACTGGCGGCCACTCCCGTGAAATCCAGACCAGGACGGTGGAACTCGTCGCCGATCGCTTCGCCCTCCCGGTCGGCGCCTGAGGCGGCGTCATGGGTGGGCTGCGGCATCCAGGTCGGCCGCCGAGCGGTGTGGAGGGCGTGCGCGTCCGGAGTGCTCTTACGTGCCAGGAGTGCTCGCGGCGCTCGAACTCGTGGCTCCGCGCGCTCGGCGTCTGACCTGGTGCCCCGGGGCCGGACGGGTCGCCCCGGGGTGACTACCGGTGCGGTTCTATCGCGTCAGGACTTGGAGGATCGTCAGGCCTGCGACGACGAACAAGAGGACCGCGAACCCCGTCTGCAGTACTCGACCACTGATCCGGTGGGCGAATCGCGCCGTGACGAAGGATGCGGCGATCGCGGGTAGTCCGAAGGCCAGGGCGACCCCCCAGTCCGGGCGGGTGATCCCGACGTGTGCCACGATCCCCGCGACGGAGTTCAGGACGGCGATTGCGAGTGACGTTCCGATGGCCTTCTTGATGGGGAGACGCAGCGCGAGCACGAGGGCCGGTACCGTGATGAAGCCTCCTCCGACACCGAGCAGGCCGGTCAGGAATCCGACTAGTAGTCCGACCGCGAAGCCACGGAGTATCCAGAGCGGCGGCCGGGAGTCGTCGACGGCTTCGGTGGGTCGGCGTCGGAGCATCTGGACGGCCGACGCGAACATGAGCGCCGCGAACACCACCAAGATCACCTGCTCGGGAAGCAGGGAACCGACCGCGGTTCCAATGAACGCCATCGGGATTCCCGCGATGGCCACGGCGCCGACCATGCGCCAGTCGACGGCAGTCCGGATACGTGGGATCAGGGCGGCGATCGGTCCGACCGCGCCCATCAGAAGTGATGTCGAGATAGCCGTCTCCAGGGGGATCCCGACGATGTAGACCAGCGCGGGGACGGCGATGATGCCGCCGCCGGCGCCGAGTATCCCGGTCAGACCTCCAACGAGGAGGCCAAAGGCGATCAAGCCGAAGATCATGCGGGGTCCTCTGAGTTATGGATCGAATCGTGGAGGCAGGCCGAGCGCTCGGTCTGTTATGAAGCCATGCGGCTCCCCTGCAGGCGAACGGTGTCCTAGCTGCCCGGGGTCCAGAGGCGTTTGAGCCCCTCGACGTGCACGCGGACGGTCTGCACGAGTGGCACCGCCTGCGGGTCGAGCACCCATTGCTGTTGCACGCCGTCGAGCAAAGCAATGGTTCCCGCAGCGAGGGCGTCGATGGGCGCCGCTTCACTGATCTCGCCGTTCGCGACACCGTCACGGATGGCGTCGGCGAGCCAGGACCGCATGCTGCGATAGTGCCTGGTCACCCAATCGTGCGCGGGATGGCTCGGCGCTGTGCCCTCGGCGGCGACGAGGACGAACAGCCTCACCCACTCAGGTCGCGTGGCGTTCCGAGCGGTGAGCGCGACGAGCGAGTCGAACGCTGCCCAGCCCATGGGTGTGACACCCTCGCCGAAGAGGAAGTCGCTGTCGTCCTGTTCTCGCTGGTCGAGGACCGCTGCCAGGAGTGCCGATTTGGAGGGGAAGTGGTGCAACAGTCCGGACTGGGAGATGCCCGCCCGTGCCGCGACGTTTGAAATGGTCGTCTTGTGGAATCCGACTTCCGAGATCTGAGCGGCCGCCGCCTGGAGCGCTGTGATCCGGGTCAGATCACCGTCGCGCTTAAGCTTGTCGGTCTGGGCTTCGATCAGGTAGTTCGCGGGAAACGACATGGATTCACACCTCTGCTGTGACGCTGGTTCTCGACATGTTCAGTGAACCGCCTGCTGCGGCGGGTCCGATTGGAAGACTAGCGCGAACGTCTCCGAGACCCCGGGCGACGATGAGCCGGCCGTCCACGAGTGGCGTCCATGCCTGGTGCGACGGTTGCCACCGGCGCTGGAAGCGCACGTCGCACTCGACCGACACGGATGCACTCTCACCGGGGACCAGCTCGACCGAGGACCAACCGATCAGACGTGTGGGGAGCTCGGCCGAAGCGGGTTCGAGATACACCTGGACGGTCTCGCGGCCGACGTGTTCGCCGACATTCGTGACAGAGACCGACACCTCCTGGACTCCGGCCGGGCCGGCGCTCGACACCTCGATCGAGCCATAGGCCCATTCGGTATATCCCAGGCCGGCTCCGAACCAGAAAGCCGGTTCGTCCTCCGTCCTCAACCACCCGCGGTACCCGACGAACGCACCTTCCCGGTATTCGAGACGGCCGTGCTGCGGCGTGGTGCTCCAGGCAGGACCCTGGCCGTTCGCCGCCGGGTACGTCGTCACGAGTCGGCCTTCCGGCGGGACCAGGCCCGAAATCGCGGCCGCGACAGCGTCGCCCGCCTCCTGTCCGGGAAGCCCGGCGACGAGGACGGCGTCGACGTCATTGATCCATGGCATGAGCACCGGAGTCGCAGCGTTGACGACGACGATCGTTCGGTGGGCCGCTGCAGCCACCGCGGTCACCAGCGCATCCTGGTGGCCGGGGAGCGCCAAGGTGCGCTTGTCCTGTCCCTCTGTCTCTTCGTCCGGGGTCAGGCCGACGACGACGATCGCCACATCGGCGCGCTGAGCGCCTGCCGCGGCCGCGGCGATCGCTTGGGCAGCCGGACGAGCGGCATCGCTCAGGACGAGCCCGAGGATCCTCGCCATGCCTGCTCGCTGCACGGTGGCGGTGACGATCGAGCCGGTCTCCAACCGGATGGCCGACGAGTGACTGCGGGGTCGGAAGAAGCCGCCTCCCGGGCCCGGGTGGAACGGGATCTCGAACTCCTCCCGGTGGCCTGGCGCGTGGACCTCCCAGACGCCTGGTCCTCGCACCCCGATCTGGTAGTCGCCGGACGGCACGTTCAGTCTTGCGCTGAGCTCGATGGCCGCAGCGTGCTCGAGCCACCCGGTCTTGTTGTCCTCGACCTCTGCGACATCGACCACTCGGTCGTGGAGCACGGCCCCGGCATCGTCGAAGACACGGATCCGCATGCCCTGGGCTCCGGTGACAGGATCGCTGATCAACCTCCCGTCAATGGCAGGGAGCGTAGCGCGCGTCTCCACGCCGTCGAGGACCGTTACCCGCTGCGACCCGAACATGGTTCGGAGCCCGGCCTCAATGGACACGACGTGCGGAGGACGCACCTGAGCGGACCCGCCGCCTTGAGCGACCGTGTCATGGGCGTGACGGCCAGTCACGAACAGCGTCTCCGCAGCGTCACTGGACAGAGGGAGGATGTGATCGTTGTTCTTCAGGATCACCATTCCCGATGCGGCGATCCGGCGGAGCTGTTCCCGCCGCTCGGGCGCGTCCGGGGAGGGGAGGTGCGCGGGCCAGCTGCGCTGCTCGCCGAGCGCGCCCACCCGGTCACCGAGACGGAGAATGCGCACGACATGGTCGTCGACGACGGATTCGGGAACGTTGCCGCCGCGCACCTCGGTGACCAGGGAATCCGCCCAGGGTGTGCTCGGCCCCGGCATCACGAGGTCGAGGCCCGCGGTCACGCTCTCTGCGGTCCGCGAGGTCGCGTACCAGTCGGACATGACCACACCGTCGTAGCCCCACTCGTCCTTCAGAATGTCGGCCAGCAGCTCCTGCTGCTCCGTGGAGGGCACGCCGTTCACCCGGTTGTAGGCGGCCATGAGTGTCCATGGCTGGGCATCCTGAACGGCGATCTCGAACGGAGCGAGGTACACCTCGCGGAGGGTTGCCTCGTCGATGACGGAGTCGACGGTCGTGCGTTCCGTCTCCGATTCATTGGCGAGGAAATGCTTCACGCTCGCCCCGACACCGTGGCGCTGCAGGCCGCGGATGTAGGCCGACGCGAGGTGGCCGGTCAGGAGCGGGTCCTCACTGAACGCCTCGAAGAGGCGTCCGCCGAGGGGGGAGCGGTGCAAGTTGATCGTCGGGCCGAGGACGACGTGAATCCGCTGCAGCAGCGCTTCCTCGGCGAGGATGCCGCCGACCTCCTCCAGGACTTCCCGATTCCAGCTCTGCGCGATCGAGCTGGCGTTGGGGAGCAGGCACGCCTGCCTGCCCCCGACGACGATCTCGCCACGAACACCCGTCGGGCCGTCCGACAGGACGATCGCTTCGAGGCCGAGGCGCTCGTCCGCGGCGAGGATGAACATCCCGTCTCCGGAAAGGAGGCGCACCTTCTCGTCAAGGGTCATCGTTGAGACCATCGAGCGGAGGTCCTCAGCTGTTCGTGACATGTTGTGAGCTCTTTCGATCTACTTGACGGTTTTGACGGGCAGGATCATCACGGCCCCGAGGATCGCGATGACGGCGGCGACGACGAGCATCAGGTCGAAGTTCTGCCCGGCGCCAAGACCGATCAGGATCGCCGACGCGCCAGGGGCGAGCACCTGCGGCCCCGCCATCGCGATGTTGAACACGCCGAGGTCTTTCGCGGCGTCGTTCGCGCTCGGCAGCACGTCGAGCACGAGAGCCAGATCCACGGCCACGTAGATGCCGAAACCGATGCCGAGGACGACCTCGGCAAGGAAGAACCCTTGGTTGCTCTCGACATGGGTGAGCATGTACGTCCCGACGGCGAAGATCAGCGCGGAACCCACGATGAACGGCTTGCGACGGCCGATCTTGTCTGACAACCAGCCGGCGATCTGGCCGGCCACGATGAGCGAGATCGTGTAGCAGAGCACACCGGTGGCCATCACCTCGGCAGCCTTGGCGGGTGTCAGGCCGAATTCGTTCTGGATCCAGAGCAGGCGGAAGGTGATGAACATGAAGTTCGCGAGGACGAGCAGGAACCGCGAGCCCCACGCGAGTGCAAAGTCGGGGTGTTTGAGCGGGTTGACCCAGAACGTCTTCAGGACCGTGAGGAACCCGCCCTCGCTGCGCGGCCGCTTCGGCAGCTGCTGATCGGGCAGCACCAAGGCGTACACGGCCACAAGGATGAAGCCGATCACGCCGGGCACCAGGAACAGCAGAAGGAGCTGGGTCCCCAGGAACTGGGCGGCGTAGGCGGCGCCGAGCGCTGCCGCCTGCTGCGCGATGCCGATCATGCCGCTGACCTTGCCGCGCTGGCGAGAAGGGAGTTGATCGGCGAGTGTGGCGGTGTGTGCGCTGACCGCTGCATTAGCGAGCATCTGGCCGAGCACCCATCCGAGTGCGACCACTCCGGCGTTCGGCGCGAGCGCGATGATCGCGAGAGCGACGATGAGACCCGCCGCGCCGATCAGCATCCACGGGCGGCGTCGACCGAACCGGCTGGTCGTCCGGTCGCTCAGTCGGCCGAAGATGGGATCGAACAGGAGGGCGGACAGCGCCCCGAGTGACGTGACGAGGCCGAGGGTGCCGACGATGGCATCCGGGTCGACCAGGGTCTGGAGCTTGAGGACGAGGCCCGCGGTCAGCGGCGTCGACAATGCGACCATCAGTCCTAGGCGTGCTCCGACCATCGCCGCGATCACGCGCGGCGCCGCCTTCTCGGTCGGTGGCGCGATCAGTGGAACGCGCTCGTGTGCTGGGGTGACGGCATCAACCGCAGTGAGCGGCGGACCGCCCGGGTTGGACATGGACATGAAACCTCCTCATTGAAGTTCCCTCCGCGGGGCGGATGGATGACTCTATCGAACAAAATGTGAACCGACCGAGCGCACGGTCTGTACTTGAGATGAGACTAAGCCTGCGCCGATTGCGCGTCAAGGGTGGGAACGAGATCGAGATCAGATGAGTCGAGTTCAGCGACGGCCTACGGCAGCCGGACGGGCTCGCCGATCCTCATCGGTAGGCGATGAGGATCGGTCCGGCTGAGCACTTCGGCGGCTTGGGGTCGCGGTGGGTGAACGGTCACCGGATGCGCGGCGTTCGGGTCCGGCCGGCTATCCTGCCGCCGCCTGCCGCGCGTCGAACCGGGCACGGTACCGGGACGGTGTGCTGCCGAAGGTCGCTGCGAAGTTCTGCCGGAAGGTGACCGGTGTGAATCCGCATGACGCGGCGATGCGATCGATGGGGAGATCGGTCATCTCGAGGAGCCGGCGGGCCTCGTCCAGGCGTCGCGCGCGGATCCAGGCGGCGGGCGTCGCGCCGGTCGCCATTCGAAAGAGTCGCACGAATGATCGACGACTCATCCGAGCAGCCGCAGCGAGACGATCGATAGACAGATCCTCGTCGAGATGGTCGAGAGCCCATCCGGACGCCCGGGCGATGGGGTCCTCGCCGGTGTCACTCGGGATCGGCCGCTCGATGTACTGGGCCTGCCCACCTTCGCGGTGCGGGGCGACGACCAGGCTGCGGGCGACGCGGTTGGCAGCCTCCGCGCCGAGTCTGGTCCGCACGATGTGGAGACAGGCATCGATACCCGACGCCGTTCCGGCCGAGGTCAGGACATCGCCGTGATCCACGTAGAGCTTGTCGGCATCGACTGAGATCTCGGGGTGGCGGGCTCGGAGGCTCTCCACGGCGTGCCAATGGGTAGCAGCGCTGCGACCGGAGAGGAGGCCCATATCGGAGACAGCGATGGCTCCGAGGCAGAGACCCACGACCATCGCACCGCTTCGGTGTGCGCCGACGACGGAGTCGTGCACGCTCGGCGGAACGGGTCGGGCGTCGTCCGTCCAGGACGGAATGACGACGATGTCGGCGGCGTCGACAGCGTCCAGCCCCTGAGTCCCCTCGATCGTGTAGCCCTCTGCCGTGCGAATCGGGCCAAGGGACTCGCCGAACAGGACTGGCCGCCAGTCTCCGAGTCCCAGTCGTCGTACCTCGTCGAAGACCATCTGCGGCACCGAGAGGTGGAACAGCGTAATGCCGTCGAAAGCGTAGACAGCGATGTTCACGAGCGCTCCAATCTTGGCCTGATCTCATCAGTATTGCGTATCTGGGCCACTTGTTGATCATGCGACGACAACGAAGGCTAGGAAGGTCGCCAGAACGGCGCCATCTGACCGTAAGGAATGAACCATGAGTACCGCACGACGCGCGCTGATCCTCGTTGACGTCCAGCAGGAGTACTTCTCCGGTCCACTGGAGATCCAATTCCCGCCTCACGCCGAGTCCCTCCCTCGGATCACCGCGGCGATCGACGCTGCCGTCGCGGCCGGCGTGCCCGTCGCGGTCGTCCAGCACACGGCGGGCGAGGGCGCCCCGGTCTTCAACCCCGCCACCACCGGGTTCGACGTGCACCCCGAGATCGCGCGCCGGCAGCGGCCCGAATGGAAGTCGATCACCAAGCAGTACGGGTCGGTCTTCGCGGGAACGGATCTGCTCGACTGGCTCCAGGAGCACGATGTGAATACCGTCACACTCGTCGGCTACATGACGAACAACTGCATCCTCGCGTCGGCGGCCCAGTCCGAGACACTCGGCCTTGAGGCCGAAGTCCTCTCCGACGCGACCGGGGCCATCAACATCACCAACGACGCCGGATCTGCGGACGCCCGGACCGTGCACGGCACGCTCATGGCGTTGCTCAACTCCAACTTCGCGGCGGTCTCGACCACGGAAGCCTGGACCGAGGCCTTGGCAGCGGGTGCGAGCCTTCCGAAGGACAACCTCCCGAGCTCGGCGACGCGCGGCGCGAATAGCTGAGACTCCCTGGGGCGGCACGAAGCCGCCTCGCGTCAGAGCGCCGAAGTCGCCTCCTCGAGCCCTCGCTCGTCGAAGGCGTCTCTGGCTTCCAGGTCCTCGTCGATATGTCGCTCCGCCCAGAGTCTCAGTGCCGTCAGCGGACGGCGCAGCGAGCCTCTTGAGGTCGTAGCCCGTGGAACGGCCCACCCGAGGGACGCTGCAGCCTCTTCGGCAGTGAGTATGAGCTTCTCAACAGGCATGGGCGGTCCGGTCCAGAATCGACGGGGGCGCTGGAGCTGACCAGCTTCGATCCTTGTCGCAAGCTGAGGCGTTCGGCGCCCAACTCTCGAAACCCAGGTATCGACTGACTCGTGCTCACCGTTCCTGCTATCGGGCTGGCGCGGTATCCCGACGGGCCAGGTCGGATGAGTTTGACCGTGCGAAGCGCGCATCGACCGCGTTGACAGCATTTCATCATATGTATAATCTTTGTCGGAAGCTCGATCCGTGCGACGGCGTTGTCGCCATGGGAGGGCAGATCCTCGCGGGGATCGCACGAACAAAGGACCAACAATGAAGCTGGGACCTCTAGCCGCGCTATCGGCCACAGTCCTCGTCGCGCTTGCCGTCGTCGCCGGACCCGCTCCGTCGGCCAGCGCTGCATCCACGACGATCTATACGTCGCCTACTGGAACTGGCACGGCGTGTTCTGCCGCTGCACCGTGTTCGATCACGGACGCCCAGGTCGCGGCCAGATCGGCGCTGGCATCATCTTCGGAAGACGTCACCGTGCTGTTGGGGGGCGGCACATACCGTGTCTCCGCGCCGCTGAACTTCGGCGCATCGGACGGCGGTTCACCGGGTCGCCATGTGGTCTGGCAGAACCAGACGAGCACCACACCTGTCATCACCGGCGCGACGCCTGTGAGCGGTTGGACGAAGTTCGACGGTGCGAACAACATCTACGTTGCCGATACACCGATCGGGCTTGATACACGACAGCTGTACGTCGACGGCGTGCGTGCTCCGCGTGCCTCGATCCCGATCAGCAAGACCGACGTCACCCTCACGGCCACGGGACTCACGATCAACAACCCGGCCCTCAACTATTTGAGTTCCCTTCCGCAGCAGGATCGCATCGAGCTGAACGGTACCGGAGCATGGACCGATCGTTACAGCCGAGTCGCCTCGATCTCCGGCACATCGGTGGTTATGGCTCAGCCGGGGTGGGACAACAACACCTGGGGCTGGGACACGCTCCAGAACGGTTTCCACGGACCGACCCTCACACTGAACAACTCGCTCAACTTTGTGCGGACCGCAGGCCAGTGGTACATCGACCCTGTGGCAGGAAAGCTCTACTACAAGCCGGCTGACGGAGTCGACCCGGGATCACTGGCCGTTGAGCTCCCGCGGCTGCAGTCTCTTGTGCACATCGGTGGCACCTATGACGCACCTGTGTCGAACCTGACCTTCCAGGGCATCCAGTTCTCGGGAACATCGTGGCTCGGCCCGTCCAGCGCTGACGGCTACACGAACCAGCAGAACGGCACCTTCTCCAAGGGCGCCTACGACTACCGACCGGCCGATGCGTTCACCGCCTGCAATCGGGGTTGTGCTGCTTTCGAGCGATCTCGCAACACCTGGTTCCAGGAGCCCGCAGCAGTGCAAGTTTCGGCGGCGAGCCAGGTCGCGTTCGTGAAGAACACGTTCACGGCTCTGGGTCAGACGGGCCTCGGAATCGGCATGGACGCCAATGCCCACGCGACCGGCGTCGGCCTCGGCACCTCCAACATCACAGTGTCGGCCAACACCTTCACCCAGCTCGCCGGAAGTGGCGTCGTTGTCGGAGGCATTCGTGAAGACGCCCACCACCCGTCGGATCCGAAGATGATCGTTCGCGACATTCTGATCCAGAACAACACCGTCACGAAGATCGGCCAGGACTATAAGGACAACTCCGGGATTCTCACCACCTACGTGACCAATGCCCGCATCGTGCAGAACGAGGTCGCGGACGTGCCCTACGACGGGATCGACACTGGTTGGGGCTGGGGAGTGAACGACCCAGGAGGATCGCCGGACTACCGCAACCGCGGCTACTACGCCTTCAACCCGCAGTATTCGACCAAGACGACCCTGGCCAACAACGTCGTGGCATACAACCTGGTGCACGGGACCAAGAAGGGCTTCAGCGACGGGGGCTCGATCTACAACCTCTCCGCGAGTCCGGGCACGGTCTACCGCAACAACTACATCTATGACCTGCAGTCAACAATCGGCCTGTATCTCGACGAGGGCTCGCGCTACATGTCGGCGCGGTACAACGTCATCCAGGACGCCGGCCAGTGGATCTTCGCCAACACCAATGGCAATCAAGGACCGAACGAAACGAAAGACAACAACGCCGATAACAACTATCACAACAGGGGTGAGGTCTGGGGCCTCTTCAACTCCACCACGAACAACACGGTGACCAACGACCAGGCTGTTTCCGGGCCGTGGCCAACGACCGCTCGGGTCATCATGTGCGAAGCGGGCGTTGCACCCGGTCTGCGGACACCCGCGAACGCCAACTACTCGGCTACCAGCTACCCCTCCTGCGGCGCCGGAGGGTCGCATGTAGCCGCCCCCTACCAAACGACTGGCACCTCGGCGACGTCGTCCTACTTCGCGCAGGAGGGCGGCGATCAGTTCTCGATCTCCGCGGCGGGTGCCGATGTGTGGCGCGGTGGGGCGCAGACCGACGATGCCTTCGGCGCTGTCTATCAGGACGGGGTCGTCCGATCGGGCACCACGCTGTCGGCTCGGGTCGATGCGCAGAACGACACGAACCCCTGGGCGAAGACCGGGCTCATGATCCGCAACGACATGACGAAGGCCAGCTCCTCGCCCGGTTACGCGATCCTCGCGGTCACGCCAGCCAACGGTGTCGTACTGGAATGGGACTCGAACGCAGACGGCTATCTGGACAAGGAGTCCAAGGTTGCTGTGGAGACACAGCGTCCGATCTCGCTCCGCCTGGTGCGGTCAGGCACTCAGGTCACAGCCTTCTACTCCATCGACGGGAGCTCGTACCGCCAGATCGGTTCCGCGGTCACGTTGACGGGTATCGCGGGAGCGGCAGACGGCGGCATCTTCAGCACATCCCACGATGCGACACGGGCTTCCACCAACTTCATCAGCGACCTGCAGGTCAGTACAGGCGTTGCCGCTCCACTGTCTTCGTTCATGACCGGCGGAGGTGAAGCCGCACAGAGCGGAACCCAGCTCCTGCTGGGTGCGAACGGAAACGATGTGTTCAAGGGAGGCGCCCAGTTCGACGATGGCTACGGCGCTGTCTACGTTCCTGGCGGGCTGACGACCGGGAAGTCTGTGACGACCAAGGTGGTCTCGCAAGCCGAGAGCAGCGCATGGGCCAAGTCGGGCCTCATGGTGAAGAATTCGATCTCCAGTCCTGGGTATTCTCCCGGCTACGCGGTCCTGGCGGTCACCCCGTCGAACGGCGTCGTCCTCGAGTGGGACTCAGACGGAGACGGATACATCGACTCCGAGTCCAAAGTCGCTTTGACGACCAGCCGACCCATCTGGCTGAAGCTGACTCGGTCGGGAAACCAGGTCACCGGCTACTACTCGACGGATGGATCCAACTTTGCGGCTGTGGGCGGTGCCATCACGCTGCCTGGGCTGGCGACGGCGCCAGATGCGGGGGTCTTCTCGACCTCCCACGATCCTTCGCGCTTCGGAGTGAATGAGTTCACCGTTCCGACGGTCCAGTAGGGCTTTGCACGCAGCCTTGGGTGCGGTCTTGCGGACCGCACCCAAGGCTGCGTTGTGCCGCCGTCGGCACGGAATCGACCCATCGCTTGGTTTCACGCGATGCCTTGCACCTGAGGTAGCTCCGCGCTGCCCGTTGAGATCCTCCCGGTAGGGAGTCTGGACGGGTGCTCGCCGCTCAAGCCGTCTGTCACCGCCGTGCGGGGAATGGCGCAAGGCGAGGCCGTCCGAGTGCGATCGGACGACCCCGCCGTCAGCACACCGGTGGTCAGCTAGCCAGACGGAATCGCTGGCACTGATTCCCGAGATCTGTCCACTGGCCGATGCGAGCGCCATTGTCCAGCCGGCAGTTCCCGAGGTCGAGGGCTTTCCCGCTGTGGAGCGCGACGAAGCGAACCGCGCCGTCCGATGCAGGATCCACCCTCCAGGAGCTCCCCGGCGATCCACAAGTGGTTTGGGCGACATCCGCTCCGTCGGACGTGCTTCCTCCTGCGACTGCGAGGCAGAGTTCGGGTGCTGAAGCGGCATGGATCTGCACACCGCCACCCGGCGCCGCAGTGAACGACCAGCGCTGACATGGGCTCGCCTGCCAGTCGAACTGCTGCAGAACCGCACCGACCGCCGTCGAGCAGTTCGGGAGATCGACCGACTTGCCGCTCGCCGTCGAGGTCACCGCGACGTCTCCGACGGGTCGGAGCGTCCAGTCCTGGCAGGCGTTTCCGAGCGCCGCCCACTGACGGACTGCCGATCCGGGCGCCGTGCTGCAGTTCGCGGCGTCGAGGACGCGACCGTTGGCGCGGTTCGTGATGACCGAATAGCCTCCGTTGGAGGGCGAGGCGCTCCATTGCTGGCAGGCATTGGCGAGCCATGACCACTGTCGGGCGGCGGTGCCATTGGCGGTTCCGCAGTTGGCAGAGTCGAGTGACTTTCCGGAGGAGGCATTCACCAGTCGGAAGAAGCCGTCGCCGGTCGAATCCCATGTCCACCGCGTGGATGCTTCTCCGGTGCACGGACCCTGTTGGAGGAGTGCCCCATCAGCGGGACTCCCACCGGTGATGACTGCGCAGAGTCCACTGTTGCGATTCACGAGCTCCATCGACGCACCTCTGACGGCCTGCGTGCGGCCACTGCGCTCACCGCTCGGGACAGCCACATCGGTGGTTGTGGACACGGGCTGTCCGAACGCCGGTACGCCGGAGGCAGCGAACGACACGGGCTGGGCGCGACTCGTGCGACCGGTGCCGCAGCCGTCGTTCGGCCCCGCGTTCCCGTGGTACATGTTCCACACCTCGGTCCCGTCGGGAGAGGTGAAGAAGTCGTTGTGGCCTGGCCCGAACACGCCATTCGCCTTCGAGAAGACCGGTCCACTCTTGGTCCAGGACGCGGCGACCAGAGGATCTCCGCCGCCGTAGGTCAGCATGCCCAACTTGTAGTCCTCTGTCCCGCAGAAGCTCGCCGAGTAGACCACGTAGGTCTGCCCGTTCCGTTGGAGAGCCACCGGACCCTCGTTGACGGGCGAGCCGACGCGCTCCCAATCCTCGGTCGGCTGCGACAAGATCGCCGGCGCCGTCGACAGGGTCCAAGGATTCGACATGCGTGCGATGTAGTTGTTCTGCGAGCCAGGCTTGACCTCCGACCACATCATGTACAGCTGCCCGCCCAGCTCCAGGTACGAACCGTCGATGTTGAACTCGTCGGTGGGGACCGGCCGGCCTCGGTAGGTGTACGGCCCCATCGGGTCGTCGCCAGCGCTCTCCAACACGTGGAGGTGCTGCTGGGCGAACGTGTTCGTCGCCCCGATCGTGTACATGATGTACCAGCGCCAACCGTTCGGGCCCTGCAGCCGCATGAGTTCCGGCGCCCACATGGTCCCGTTCCGTCCCGGCACGGTGTCCGAGTAGACCGTCGCAGGCACCGCCGTTGCAAGCGCTGCGAGCGTAGGAGCCTTGCGGATGGTGACGCGGTTGACGTAGGTCGTGGTGGCCATGTAGTAGTTGCCGTCGGCGTATTCGATCGTGGGATCCGCGCCACTCACCAGCGGGTTCCTGAACGTCGGCTCTCCGACGGCCTCGGCCGGAGAGGACGAGACGGCGAGTGGTCCGACCAGCGACGCCACGAGAGCGACGATCATGCACAGGATGCTGTAGACGCGACGCCGCGCACGCGTCGAAGACCGTGTTCGATCGGACCGGGGGTCGGCTCCGCGGTCCGCATGACTTCCATCCACGGGGCTCGTCCTGCGCTTGATTCTGTGTATCGCCATCTGGGGCACTCCTCGTCATTGAGAAAATGTGAGCGTTAACAACGCGCAGTTGGAGAGTGCCCGAGTGTGGGTTCGCACGTCAAGAGCTCCGTCCACATTGCCTACCGTCGCGTGCAGTCATCACTCACCGGACTCGAGGGCCAACCCGGATTCGCGCGTGTTTGTCGTTCCGACTCGGTCTCAGCCTTCGGCACGACCCGGCCACGATGACGAGCGACTGCGACTGCATTCCCGCAGCGCGCCGAGCAGTAGGCTCTCCGGCCGTTTCTGCTGGTGTCCACAAAAACCAGACCGCAGCCGTCACGGCCGCAGCGACCGAGGCGTTCGCCTCCCGCTTCGACCAGGAACATGGCGAGGCCGCCGGCGGTGACGGCTCTGACACGCGCGACGACATCTAGCTCGTCCGAGACGAAGTGCAGGTGCGGGCGCAACTCGTTGTGGGTGGTGACGTAGACACGGGAGACCGCCGCATCGAGAACATCATTGATTGCCGTGCACCGTGTGTCGGCCTCGCCGCTGTCGAACACTCGTCGCAGGCGACCGGTCCAGTCCCGAAGAGACATCGAACCTGATTCGGTGACCTCGCGACGACGTATCTCGTGCGTGGTGAGCACGTCGAGGAGGGCTGATCGCGACCAGTGTCGATGGGCCAAGTTCACGAGGTCCGCGGCGAGGAAGGCGCCGGTCATATTGTCATGGTTGAACTGCACTGACCCATTGCACCACAGTCGGTTCTCATGACTGGTGTGGCAACGGCGATCGTCCCGATACTCCTGCTCTTGGGAGGTGGGGCGGCCATCCGACGTTGTTTCGTCAGCGACCCGAGCTTCTGGCGCGGCCTCGAGTGGATGAGTTACCGGGTCTTCACCCCTGCCCTGTTCGTCACCTCTGTGGCGTCGACGGACCTCGGATCGGTCCCCCTCGGACCGCTTGCTGTGAGCGTCGCTGCGCCCATCCTCGTCGCAACAGGAGTGATCGTCGTTCTCCGGCGGCCGCTGCGCGCGGGCGGTCCACAGCTGACGTCACTCGTGCAAGGCTCGATCCGGATCAATACCTATATCGGGCTCGTCTTCGCCTCGTCGCTCCACGGGGCAGAGGGGACGGCGACCTTTGCTCTGGCCAGCGCGGTCGTCGTGCCCCTCGTCAACGTGATCTCCGTCAGTGCGCTGTCCAGGTTCGGTGACCGCTTAGGAGACAGCCGCAAACCGCCACTGTGGAAAGAGATGCTCGTGAACCCACTCATCCAGGGCGTCGCCCTCGGCCTCATCGTCAATCTCTCCGGGGTATCACTGCCTGGCCCGGTCTCCTCGACGATCATGCTTCTCGCAGCTCCGGCCCTCGTCTGCGGCACGCTCATCTCCGGTGCGGCGCTTCGCTGGTCATTCTCCCGACGAGACATTCTCGATATCGGCATCACGGCCATCGTGAAGCTCATCGCGCTCCCGCTCGGCGCAGTCGCCATCGCCTTCACCTTCGGGATCACCGGACCGACCCTGACGAGCATCCTACTCATCACGGCCGTCCCTACGGCGCCGTCGGCCTATGTACTCGCGTCCCGCATGGGCGGAGACGCGCGGCTGATGGCGTCCATCACCGGTGTCCAGACGGTCCTCGCTTGTGTGACCATCCCACTTCTCCTCTCGCTCCTGAACGTCAGTTCGTGAGCGGCCGAGTGGTGGCGTGCCACAGGGCGACGAGCGGCAGGGACAACAGAATGAGGAGAGGGAAAGCCAACACGGAACTGGCCCAACCGGCGAGACCGAACACCGAGACGGTAGCAAGTCCTGACGCTGGCCTCGAAACGAACTGGATGAATGCATCGGCCCAAGCCGACCTACGCGGTTGCTTTCCGGCCAACGTCGGTGGTACCGCCATGAGACCGATGGCAGTCAGGACGACCGTGACGGCGAGGCCGGCACCCCCGCTCAGGAGCATCCAGGAGTGGCCGCTCACGGCGAAGATCTGGAACGCCGCGACGGTGAGCGCGAACGCAGCGACTCCCGGACCGCTCAACAGCCAGGCAGACAGGGCTGCGCGGGGGAGTAGCGCCAACGTCGCAGACAGCCGGACTGCCCGACCGTCGTAGGACGCGGTGAATACGGCGAGTTGCAGTCCGAGAATGGGAACCACGATGAGCAGTGCAATGAAGGTGAACAGAACAGAGTAGCGCGCAAGGGACCACGCAGCGGCGGCAGCGGTGCCGAGGAGCAGTTGGACAGGGAGGTCCGTCCAGATCGCCGCCGCCGCTCTCGTGAGGGGGTTGCGGGGCACCGAAGCGAGGGCGTTGTACGTCACCCGCGCACCCCCACCGCCGCCACGCTTTCTACAAAGGTCCGTTGCAGCAGAAGGAAGAGCACGAGCATCGGCAGGACCACCAGGGTGATTCCGGCGAAGACGACCGTCGGTTGTGCCGAGCCCAGCCCCGAGGAGAGGGACACCAGGCCGATCGGGAGCGTCATGTTCTCAGGCGTGTTCAAGAAGACCAGTGGTCCGAAGTAGCTGTTCCACGATGCTTCGAAGCCGAGGATGGCGAGCGCAGAGAGCGCCGGTGTGGCCAACGGCAGCATGATCTGGAACAGGATACGCACGTGTCCGGCACCATCGATCCGAGCGGCTTCGTCCAGGTCGCGGGGAATGGAATTGAAGTACTGACGGAGGAAGAAGATCGCGAAGACGTTGATGAGGGCAGGGAGCCAGAGGGCGGCCAGCGAGTCGATGAGGCCGATGTTGCGCATCAGGATGAACACGGGAATGAGCGTGAGCTGGCCGGGGATCATCAGAGCCGAGAGGAGGACGACGAAGACCGCTTCCTTGCCACGGAATTGCAGGCGTGAGAACGCATACGCTGCTAGAGACGCGATGATCAGCGATCCGCCGACACTGATGACCGCGACGATGAGGCTGTTCAGCGCCATGCGTCCGAGAGGAACGACGGTGAAGACCGCCACGAAGTTGTCCAGGGTGAACGGGATCGGAATCCAGTTGGGCGGCAGCTGGAAGGCTGCTTCAGGAGCGGTCAGGCTCGACGACACAAGCCAGACGAGAGGTGCTGCCATGAGCACGATGATGAGGCAGAGACCCAGGTTGAGCAGCCACCGTACTGCGCGTTGACCGGGCGTTCGCCGACGTGTCCGAGAGGGTCGGGTCGCACGGGCGTCGGCGCCCCGCGGGATACCGGTCTGATCTGTGGAGGATGTCATGTTTGGTCAACCCATCTGCGAAGTCCGATGAACTGCACCAGTGTGACGAGCATGATGACCACGAAGATCACCAACGCGACTGACGAGGCGTAGCCAATTTCGAACGCTTGGAAGCCGGTTCGGTAGAGATACATGACGGCGGACAAAGTCGCATCGTCCGGGCCGCCCTTGGTGATGATCTGAATGGGATCGAAGATCTGGAAAGCGCCGATGAACGTCACGATGGTCGCGAAGAACAGCGTCGGTGACATGAGTGGCAGCGTGATGTGGAAGAACCGCTGGACGGCAGAGGCCCCATCGACGGTTGCGGCTTCATTGATCTCACGAGGGATGGTCTGAAGGCCAGCGAGCATGATCAGGAACGTGTATCCGATGGTATGCCAGAAGTCGATTCCGATGATCGCGGGCAACGCCCAGGCAGGATCCGCGAACCAGTTCGGTGCTGAGATCCCGATCGTTCCGAGGTAGTGGTTGAGGAGTCCGAAGGCCGGGTCCAGGACGAACTGCCAGATGAGCGCGACTGCTGCCCAGGAGATGAGGAACGGGAAGAAGACTGCAGAGCGCACAAGGTATCCGAGCACTTTGTTGATGCCGGAGTTCACGGCGAGTGCGAGGAGCAGGCCGCCGACGAGGTGGGTCACCATCGAACCGAGGCTGAAGAGGAAGGTGTTCCCTAACGCGCGGAGGAGGAGCGGATCTGTGGCGAGGGCCTGAAAGTTCTCCAGACCCGCGTATTCGGGCGGAGTCAGGAGGTCGTAGTGGAAGAAGCTCAGGATGAACGCCGCGATGAGTGGCCCGAGGATGAACACCAGGAACAGCAGCATCGCGGGCCCGATGAAGGCGGCCGCGGTCCAGCCGTTGCGTCGGCGGTGACGCCGTACGGGTGGAGATGAGGGAGTCCCCACCCGTACGGCAGCTGGAGAAGCGCTCACGACACCAGCCCCTCCAGCTTCTTCTGAGCGTCACGGAGAGCTGTGTCAGCCGACTTCGCGCCGGTCACCCCCTGTGACCAAGCCTCCTCGACGATGCGAGCAAACTCGGTGGAGCGATCCGGCGCGGGGAGCGGCACCGCGGTGGGCAGCTGTTCGTACAGCAGCGTGGAGTTGGAAGGTGCGTCCTTCGTGAAAAGCGGGCCCGTGGTGATCGAGACGCGGGCAGGGACGAAGGAAGCACCTCCTGTCGTGATCGCCTCCCCGTACTCCTTCGACATGAGGAACTTGATCAAGGTCCACGCCGCCTCCTTGTTCTTCGACCCCTTCAGGATCGGCCAACCCTCCCAGCCGACGACTGTCCCTTCAGCCTGGTTCCGAGGCCAGGGACGCAGGGTGACCTGGTCTGACATCTTCAAGTCCTGGAAGGCGGCAGTCGGCCAGCGTCCGCCACCAAACGTGGCCAGCTTGCCCTTCTGCATCTGCGATGCGGCGTCGAAGGTGCCGCCGGGCTTCGGCACGAGTTGGTCGACGACCAGAGACCGGACGAACTCGAGCGCCTCCACAGCCTGCGGGGTGTAGAAGGTCGGCTTCGTCCAGTCCGCGTCCATGGTGCTGGCACCGTTGTTGACGAGCCAGGGCATGACATCGATGAAGTATCCGCTTCCGGCAGTGCCGATGAACGCACCGTTTTTACTCTTCAGCGTCTGCCCGGCGGCGCGGAACTCGTCCCACGTCCAGCCGGCGTCCGGAAGTTCGATTCCGGCCTGCGCGAGCACCTTCGTACTCACCTGCAGCGCCATCGTGTTGTAGCCGGTCGGCATGTAGTAGGTGCGACCGTCGGGCGAGCCGTAGGTGTTCAACCATTCACGAAGCTGCGGCGGCGTGTCGGCGTAGTACTCGTCGACCAGCGACTGGTCCTTGCGGATGAACGAGTCGAGTGGCTCGAGGACATCTCGTGATGCGAACAGCCGCTGCCCCTCGGTTGCGACCTGGATGACATCGATCTGCTGCCCGCCGGCAATCCGTGTCGAGACGGTGTTGAGGAAGTCCGCCCACGTGTCGGCCGCGATCGCCAGCGCTTGAAGTTGAATGCCCGGATATTGCTTCGAGAACGCCGCGAAAAGACGGTTGTACGTCTTCTGAGCCTCCGCGTCTCCGTAGACGACGAAGACCAGCTTGCCCGAGGTTGGGCCGCTCGGGCCGGCTCCTGGGGCACATGCTGCCAAGGAAACGCCGGTGACGGAGAGGAGCGCCGCGGCGCCCATCCCCCGGAGCAGCGTCGCCCGGCTGATAACCGGGCCGCCAGTGATGATGTCCATGAAATCTCCTTTGATCGATGGTGGTTCGAATGACGGGTCAAGCGGTTGCGTTGCGGTGCCAGAGTCGACCGTCGAGCTCCCAAGCGAGCCCAGGCGCCGGCGTTTCGACGGCGCCTGCTCCATGGGCGAGTGGCAGTGCGATCTGGCAGATCGTCACGGAGTGGGGTTCGAGGGTGACGACGCCCTGGTGGAAGCCAAGCTGGCGCTCGATAGGGACGACCGCGTCCGGCCGGTCGACATCATTGAAGGCGTCGACGTCGGGACCCGACAGGACGGTGGATGGGAAGGTGCCGTCCACGGGGACTCCCCCGATCGAAAGGGTGACCTGCAGGTCTTCGACAGGCTCACGGTTGATGAGCACGATCGACAGCTGACCGGTCGCTTCGTCGATCGTTGCAAGGTGATCGAAGACCGGGATGTCGGTTCCCGGGAGCTCTCGGGACTGAGCGCTACTGGTCAGAGCGCGATCGCCGAGGAGAGTGGCATACATGGCCATCACATGGAATGTCGTGCGGCGCACGACGCCATCGGCATGGACGTACAGGGGACCTCGAGTGTTCACACTGGGCGCGATGTTCGCCATTGACACGATGTCCGCGTTACGAAGACACGTGTTGAAGAAGCTTGCCGAGAAGAGGGCGTCGGCAACCGTGTAGGTCGAGTTCAGGTCGTTGCGGTCTCGTGCTGCGAGCTTCTCGGGTGAGTTGCCGTTCGGGTGATGCCATCCTCGAAGGTTCCACTCGTCGAACGCGATTGAGATCTTCCCCGTGAGGCCGGCGGCCCCGATGATCTCGCGAGTGCGCTGAATGTCGTCCTGCGGAGCGACAGACTGTGCGATCGAGGTCAGGTAGTCGGAGGGCTCGTCGACCTGGGACAACTTGTCCCAGTAGCCGTGGATCGACAGAGTGTCGAGGAACTGACCCGCTTCGTTGAGTAGCGGAAGCATCCAGTCCAGGTCGGCTCGAGCGGCGGTGAGGAGAATGAGGTCCTCGTCCACGTGGCGCATCATCTTTGCTGACTCCGCAACCAGCCGCGACCACTCGTGAGCGTCCTTGGCCCCGATCTCCCAGTCACCGTAGTTTTCGTTGCCGATACTCCAGTAGCGCACATCGAAGGGGCGCTGGTCGCCATGTGCTGCTCGGAGATCTGACCACTTCCCGGACCCGGCCGGGAGGTTCGTGTATTCGACCCAGTCGCTCATCTGCTCGGCCGTGCCGGTTCCAGCGTTGGTGCAGATGTAGGGTGCAGCACCGATGGCCTCGCACCACGCGATGAACTCCTTCGTTCCGAAGGTGTTGGGGTCGGTGACGCGCCACGCCTTATCGTAGAAGGGCACGCGGTCCGGTCCCACTCCGTCGACCCAGTGGTATCCGGACACGAAGCAGCCTCCGGGCCAGCGAACGACCGAGGGCCGCAACTCGCGCATCGCCTCGATGACATCGAGGCGGAATCCGCGCTCGTCGGTCAGCTGCGAGCCCGGTTCGAAGATCCCTCCGTAGACCTGCCGGTGGAAGTGTTCGATGAAGTGCCCGAAGATGTCCCGGGAGTACGTCGTCGGAGTTGACGCCAGGCTGATGTCGGCTCGCGCTGAAGTGGTCATCGATGAAGTTCTCCTGATTCTGTGAGCCCGTCCGCATCGACGGGACTGATGGCAGCACTCTATGGGCGTGATGGAACATGCCGCAACAAAGCGTCCTGTTCTTGTTTGTTTTTTTTGGACGGCGTGTTTAGATGAGGGACACCTTTCGACCGAGAAGAGCCACATGTCGAACCTGAATCCGGCCAAAACTGCTGGCGCCGCGAGCGTTGCGACGATGCGTGATGTGGCAGCGCGGGCCGGCACGAGCGTTTCAGCGGTGTCTCTGGTCCTCAATGGCAAGGGCGGCGTCTCCGATCGACGTCGTTCGGCGATCCTGCAAGCCATAGAGGAGATCGGATACGTCCACGTGCAGCGGCCGCGTGAGGCGGCGCGGAAGCTCACGGTCGGCCTCGTCATGGAAGCTATCTCTCCGGAGGCGGCGAAGGACGGCTTCATGGCGCAGGTCGTCTCAGGCGTCGAGCAGGGACTCAGAGAGCACGGCATGCGGATGTTGCTTCAACTCTGTCGCGTCGGCGACGATCCGATCCGCGACCTCGCTTCGATGTCCGGAGGCGGCCTCGACGGCGTCATCCTGGCCAACGGAGGTGATGTCGACGGCGATGTGGTCAGGCGCGTCGTTCGGAGTTCGATACCCGTCGTACTTCTGGAGAACTACCTCGAGGACGACGCCAGCACGCATGCCGTGACGGCCGACAACTTCACGGCGGGTCACCTGAGCACGTCCCACCTGCTGGATCTCGGCCATCGCCGTATCGGAATGCTCCTCGGATCCAGACGATATGTGAGCCTCCGAGACCGGATGTACGGATATCAGGCGGCGCTTTCAGATGCCGGCTTGACTCCCGACCCTGGGCTCATGCCTCGTCAAGAACCGGGTGACGTCCTCAAGGGCTATCGCCAGACCGTGCAGCTCTTGGCGTTGTCTGAACCGCCGACTGCCATCTATGCCGTGAGCGACAAGAGCGCCTTTGGTGCGTATCAGGCGATCGCAGAAGCAGGACTGCGCATTCCAGAGGACATCTCGATCGTCGCGACCGATGATGTCCACCAGAGTCAGCTCATGTCGCCCCCACTCACGACTTATCACATCCCGACGTTCGACCTCGGTCGAGCAGCCGCTCGGACGATGCGCTTCCTCATCGAGCGTTCTGAGGACAGCGCCGGAGAAGTCGTCAGCCCTGCCCGCACCGCGCTCCTCGGCTCCCTGATCGTGCGGGGTTCGACCCGAAAGCTCTGACGGCCGGGCTCAGCAGCGAACATGCCGAGCCCGAGCCCGAGCCCGTTCCGTGAGTCACTCCTTCATCGCAGTGGGGACGACGACCGACTTGATGCTGGATGGATCTGTCGAGGCCGCTAGAAGAGCGCTCTCGACGTCGTCGAGCGAATGCCTGCTCGTCACCAGCGGCGCAAGTCGCACCTTCCCGGTCGAAGCGAGTTCTATAGCGAGCGGCCAGGTGTGTGCATAGCGGAACGTTCCGGTCACCATGAGCTCTCGATGCTGGATCACCGACACCGGGAGCGTGACATCGTCCATCCCCATCCCAACGAGGACCACCCTTCCGCGCGGGTGCACCGCTAGCACCCCGCTGACGATCGCCGATGGAGCTCCGGATGCATCAATGAAGACATCTGCGAAGGGCGGCACTCCCTCGAGCGCGGCGGGGACCATACCGCGGACCTCGGCGTACTCCTCCGCGAAATCTCGGCGGCTCCGCTGGGGGTCTGTCACCGACACCTCGGCTGCTCCGAATGCGAAAGCGACCTGCGCGATGAGCAACCCGATCGGTCCAGCGCCAGCGATGAGTACCCTCGAGCCAGCCGTGATTCGTCCAGTGCGGCATGCATAGATCGCCACCGAGAGCGGCTCGAGCAAGGCGCCCTCTTCGAGCGTCATGGCATCGGGGAGGCGGTATGCGAAATCATCGGGAATGACAGCGAACTCGGCGAACGAGCCGTGGATCGGGTAGGCGCCGTAGAACTCGATGTCCGAGCATTGGTTGTAATCGCCGTTCCGGCAATGATCGCAACGACGACACGGTCGCTGCGGCTCGATGGACACCCGTTCCCCGATCCTGGCTCGATCAACCTCAACACCGACGTCGACGATCACCCCCGCAGTCTCGTGACCGAGAATGATCGGTCCCTCGACAACCAGATCACCGATCCGTCCGGCCTGATAGAAGTGAGTATCGGACCCGCAAACTCCGACTGCTTCCACTCGCACGAGTACGTCCCGGGAGCCGACGTCTGGGACACGGACTTCGTGAACCTCCAGCTGTCGCGGTCCAGTCAGCACGCTTGCGCGCATCCGCCTTACTTCGTGCTCCTTCGTACCTACCTGGTCGGTCATGTGGTTTCCATTTCGTCGAGTGTGCGTTCCACACGGTAGGGCGGTTCGCCGGACCGGGGTTTGTCACCGCTCAGGTGAGCGGCTGTCGGAGAAGTTCGCGGGCCGTCGGGCCGTCGGTCACAAGCGAGGACACCATGTCCGACAGCAAGGCCGCCCTGATGGCGCGCGCCTTCCCCGGCCCGCCCGCGACCGCGATGACCGAGCGCGCGCGAGCGAGCTGTGCAACGGACACGGCGATCGCGACCGGCGCCAGGTCCTCCGAGAGTCGGCCATCGCCAAGAAAAAGCGTCGCGCCCACCTCCCCGAGCACTCCGGTTTGCAAGATGCGTCGGCGCAACTCCTCATCGGCCAGAGTCTCGAACAGCTGGGATTGGGGAGGATCCCAGCTGCCGATGGTGACGATGGCGATATCGAGATGATCCAACTTCGCGAGGCTCCGGCGGTTGATCGGGCGGTTGCGCATCGCGGCCGCGATTGTCGGGTCCGGGAGGGTCAGCGGTGAGTGCAGCAGATGGGCAGAGCCTCCGGAGGCTCGCGCCATAATGTCCGGTATCGCTTGACCCGACGCAAGATTGGGGGCGGCGATGCCCGTGAGCTGGACCACATCGCAATGAGGAAGGCCGCGGGCGGACAGAGCGACGTCGAGCATCGATCTCCCCACGGACACGCCGAGAAGGTCGCCGTCTCGGAGTTCGTCCCGCAGAACTTGCGCAGCCACTGGCCCGAGGGCTCTCCGGACCGTCTTTGCGTCCTGAGCCGTCACTTGCACGACCGAGGCCGAGGCCAGGCCGAATTGTTCCTGAATCGCACTGGAGAGTTCCCAATCAACGTCGCCCGGCATGCTGATCTTCACGTCGACGAGCCCGTTCTCGTAGGCCTCGTCGATGAGCCTGGCGACGCGGAACCGGGACATCCCCAGTTCGCGTGCGATGGTGACCTTGGAAGCACGGTCGACAAGAAACCGCTTCGCCGCATAGGCCGACTCGGTCTGTCGCAACAGTGGCACGACGTTCGTCTGCGTTCGCTCGGTACCGGGCCTCGCCTCACACCAACTTGATGGCAGTCCAGGACACGGGGGGGAGCGTGACGCGGAGGACCGAGTCTTCGATCCGGGTGGTCACGTTCGGGTGCGGGACCACCGGGTCCTGATGTTCAAGTGTGTTGGACGCCGAGACATCTTCGTCCGAGACCGTCTGAGTCGACTCGACATGGCTGAAGCCGCA